>CAJTWF010000060.1 GCA_910579965.1 uncultured Oscillospiraceae bacterium | reverse complement strand
GAGTTCCTCATGAACGCCCAGGGCGAGGACGTGGTGGCCGGTGTGCGCACCCCCCAGACCATCGACCAGCTGGCCGAGGTCATGCCCGAGGCCTACAAGCAGTTCGTGGAGATCTCCAGCAAGCTGGAGTACCACTACCGGGACATGCAGGACATGGAGTTCACCATTGAGAACAAGAAGCTGTTCATGCTCCAGACCCGCAACGGCAAGCGCACCGCCGCCGCCGCCCTGAAGATCGCCTGCGATCTGGTGGACGAGGGCATGATTACCGAGGAAGAGGCCGTGGCCATGATCGACCCCAAGAGCCTGGACAGCCTCCTCCACCCCACCTTCCCCAAGGAGGAGCTGGACCGGGTGGCCCCCATCGGCCAGGGCCTGGCCGCCTCCCCCGGCGCCGCCGCAGGACAGGTGGTGTTCACCGCTGACGACGTGGTGGAGTGGGTGGACAAGGGCCACAAGGTGATCCTGGTCCGCCTGGAGACCAGTCCCGAGGACATCGAGGGCATGCACTTTGCCCGGGGCATCCTCACCGTCCGGGGCGGCATGACCAGCCACGCCGCCGTGGTGGCCAGAGGCATGGGCACCTGCTGCGTCTCCGGCTGCGGCGAGATCGTCATGGACGAGGTCAACAAGTGCTTCACTCTGGGCGGCAAGACCTACAAGGAGGGCGACTGGATCAGCCTGGACGGCTCCACCGGCAACATCTACGGCGAGCGTCTCCACACCGCCGAGGCCAAGATCTCCGGCGAGTTTGAGCGGATTATGAACTGGGCGGACAAGTTCCGCGCCCTGGAGGTCCGCACCAACGCCGACACCCCCAAGGACGCCCGGCAGGCCAAGAACTTCGGCGCAGAGGGCATCGGCCTGTGCCGCACGGAGCACATGTTCTTTGATCCCGAGCGCATTGCCGCCATCCGGGAGATGATCGTGTCCGAGACCGTGGAGCAGCGGGAGCGGGCCCTGGCCAAGCTGGAGCCCATGCAGCAGAAGGACTTTGAGGAGATCTACGAGGCCATGATGGGCAGGCCTGTCACCATCCGCCTGCTGGATCCGCCGCTCCACGAGTTCCTGCCCACCGATGAGGCCGATATCAAGGCCCTGTCCAAGGAGATGGGCATCACCGAGGAGCACCTGCGCAATACCATCGACAGCCTCCACGAGTTCAACCCCATGATGGGCCACCGGGGCTGCCGCCTGGATATCACCTACCCTGAGATCGCCAAGATGCAGACTGCCGCCATCATCAAGGCCGCTCTGGCGGTCCGCTCCCGCCGTCCGGCGTGGCGCATTGTGCCGGAGATCATGGTTCCCCTGGTTGGCGAGGCCAAGGAGCTGGCGTATGTGAAGAAGACCATTGACAAGGTGGCCCGGAAGCTTATCCGCGACGCGGACAGCGACATGACCTACAAGGTGGGCACCATGATTGAGATCCCCCGCGCCGCCCTCACCGCCGATGACATCGCCCAGGAGGCGGAGTTCTTCTCCTTCGGCACCAACGATCTGACCCAGATGACCTTCGGCTTCAGCCGCGACGATGCGGGCAAGTTCCTGGCCAGCTACTATGACAGGAAGATCTACGAGGCCGATCCCTTCTCCCGTTTGGACCAGGTGGGCGTGGGCCGTCTGGTGAAGATGGCCTGCGAGCTGGGCCGCCAGACCCGCCCGGACATCAAGCTGGGCATCTGCGGCGAGCAGGGCGGAGACCCCTCCACGGTGGACTTCTGCCACAACGTTGGCCTCACCTACGTCTCCTGCTCCCCCTTCCGGGTGCCGATTGCCCGGCTGGCCGCCGCTCAGGCCGCTATAAAAAATCCCAGAGCGACCGAAAACAAGTAAAAAGTTCTGAAAACCTATTGAAATAGGCTGAAATCGGAGCATATCACC
>CAJTWF010000059.1 GCA_910579965.1 uncultured Oscillospiraceae bacterium | reverse complement strand
GGCATCGTGGGACTGCCCAACGTGGGCAAATCAACCCTTTTCAACGCCATCACCAACGCCGGCGCGGAGAGCGCCAACTACCCCTTCTGCACCATTGACCCCAACGTGGGCATGGTGGCGGTGCCCGACGCCCGGCTGGACCGGCTCTCGGAGATGTACCACCCCAAGAAGACCACCCCGGCGGTGATCGAGTTCGTGGACATCGCCGGACTGGTGAAGGGCGCGTCCCGGGGGGAGGGCCTGGGCAACAAGTTCCTCTCCAACATCCGGGAGACCCACGCCATCGTCCACGTGGTCCGCTGCTTTGACGACGAGAACGTCATCCACGTGGAGGGGACCACGGACCCCCTCCGGGATATCGACATCATCGACCTGGAGCTCATCATGGCGGACGTGGAGATGGTGGAGCGGCGCATCGAGAAGGCCCAGAAGGCCGCCAAGGGGGACAAGAAGTTCCTGCGGGAGGCGGAGGTATTCCAGGGCCTGCTCACCTGGCTCAACGACGGCAACGCCGCCCGCGCCTACGACTGCGACGACGATGCCCGGGCCCTCATCGCCACCAGCGACCTGCTCACCCTCAAGCCTGTCATCTACGCCGCCAACCTGGACGAGGCCGGGTTCTCCGACTGCGAAAGCGTCCCCTACTACCGGCTGGTGGAGGAGCGGGCCCAGAGCCAGGGGGCCCAGGTCATCCCCGTGTGCGCCAAGCTGGAGGCGGAGATCGCGGAGCTGCCCGGGGAGGAGAAGGCCCTGTTCCTGGAGGATCTGGGCGTGGCCGAGAGCGGCCTGGACCGGCTCATCCGGGCCAGCTATACCCTCCTGGGCCTCATCTCCTACCTCACCAGCGGGGAGGACGAGTGCCGGGCCTGGACCATCACCCGGGGCACCAAGGCCCCCCAGGCCGCCGGCAAGATCCACACCGACTTTGAGCGGGGCTTCATCCGGGCCGAGGTCATCGCCTACGACGATCTCATGGCCGCCGGATCCATGGCCGCCGCCCGGGAGAAGGGCCTCATCCGCTCCGAGGGCAAGGAGTACGTGGTGAAGGACGGGGACATCATCCTCTTCCGCTTCAACGTGTAATGGGCCGCCGGTTTGACGTTCTGGACGGGTGGCGCACCCTGGCCATCGCGCTGATGACGGTCTACCATTTCCTCTACGATCTGGCCCTGTTCGGCGTCATCAGCTGGCAGCAGCTCTTCTCCCCGGCCCTGAACGTGATGCAGAAGATCACCTGCGGCAGCTTCATCCTCCTGGCCGGAGCCTCGGCCCGGTTCTCCCGCAGCAACCTGCGCCGGGGCATCATCGTGCTGGCGGCGGGGATCGCGGTGGAGCTGGGGGCCCTGGTAGGGGGACAGATCATCCATTTCGGCATCCTGCACTTCATGGGCGTGTCCATGGTGCTCTACCACTTTCTGGGGAAATCCCTGCAAAAATGCCCGCCCGCCATCCTGCTGGCGGTCAGCGCCGTCCTCTACGGCCTCACCGCCTGGTGGACCTCCGTGACCACGGTGTCCGTGGGCTGGCTCTATCCCCTGGGCCTCCTGTCCCCGGGGTTCCACAGCGCGGACTACTTTCCTCTGCTGCCCTGGTTCTTCCTCTTTCTGGCGGGGACCGTGCTGGGAGGCTGGTGCCTGGACCACCGGGACAACCGGCTCCTCACCCTGTCCCTGCCCGGCTTCCTCACCTGGCCGGGGCGGCACAGCCTGCTTATCTATGTGCTCCACCAGCCGGTGCTGTTCGGTGTGAGCTATCTTATCTGGGGGTGACGCTGACATGCGCAGCAAATGCAACAGCTCTTTGATCTACCTGGAGAACAGCCGGGGGGAATACCTGATGCTCCACCGGGTAAAGAAGAAAAACGACATTAACCACGACAAATGGATCGGCGTGGGCGGCGGCTTCGAGCACGGGGAGAGCCCCGAGGAGTGCGCCCTCCGGGAGACCCGGGAGGAGACGGGACTGACCCTGACCGACTGCCGCTTCCGGGGAATCGTCACCTTTGACTGCGAGGGCCAGGAGACCCTGTACATGCACCTGTTCACCGCCTCCGGCTGGACCGGGGAGCTGACGGACTGCGACGAGGGGGAGCTGGAGTGGGTGCCCAAGGAGAAGGTCTATGACCTGCCCATCTGGGAGGGGGACAAGATCTTCTTCCGCCTGCTGGAGCAGGAGCGGCCCTTCTTCTCTTTGAAATTGAGCTACGACAGGGGGGACGTGCTCCGCCGGGCCGTGCTGGACGGAGAGGAGCTTGCCCTATGAGGGAAAAGCTGCTGGTGTCCGCCTGCCTGCTGGGGGAGAACTGCCGGTACAGCGGCGGGAACAACTACTGCCCCGCGGCGGCAGCTCTGGGGGAGCGCTACGAGCTGATTCCCGTGTGCCCGGAGGTTCTGGGGGGCCTGCCCACCCCCCGGGCGCCCTCGGAGCGGGCCGGGGAGCGGGTGACGGCCCGGGACGGGACCGACGTGACGGCGGCCTTCCGCCTGGGGGCGGAGCGGGTCCTGGAGACGGCCCTTGCCCAGGGGATCACCCGGGCGGTGCTCAAGGAGCGGAGCCCTTCCTGCGGCAGCGGGCAGATCTATGACGGCGCCTTCACCGGCAGGGTGATCCCCGGCCAGGGCGTGACGGCGGAGCTGCTCTCGGACCGGGGCGTGGCCGTGTACGGCGAGAGCCGGATCCACGAGCT
>CAJTWF010000058.1 GCA_910579965.1 uncultured Oscillospiraceae bacterium | reverse complement strand
TCATCAATGACCAGCCTTCCATCATCTCCACGCTTATACCCAAAACACACAAATTCAGCGTAGCCCGAGGTGCCCTTCTCAAAAGATGGATAGATTATGATGATCGCTTACGAAAAGCTCAGCGCAGATAACTTCAATCCCCACTCCCTGGACGGCTTTGTCCGCCGCCAGGAGGTCCGGGAGTGCTGGCGCAGGGTGGAGGGCCAGTGGAAGCTGCTGCCCATCGCCTATGTGGAGGACTGGGACCTGGAGGCCCGCCGGAAGCGGGCAGAGATCATCCTCCGCTCCATCCGGGAGGGCGGACTGGCCTACGGCGCTTGGGACCAGGGCGGGCTTGCGGGCTTCGCCCGGCTGGACCCGGTTCGGTTCGGCAGCCAGAGCCAGTACGTGGATCTGGCCCAGTTCCACGTCTCCCTGCCCTATCGGGGCCGGGGGATCGGCAGGAGGCTGTTCTCCATGGCCTGCGCCGGGGCCCGGGAGCTGGGGGCCTCCAGGCTGTATATCTCCGCCCACTCCGCCCGGGAACCCATGGCCGCCTACCGCGCCCTGGGCTGCGCGGAGGCGGCGGAGGTCAATCAGCTCCTGGCGGAAAAGGAGCCCTGCGATGTTCCGCTGGAGTATGTCCTCTAGGCCCCTCTCCTGCTGGATTGGTCAAAAATGCAGGCAGTGTTTTGGTGAATCTGTCCAAAATGCGGGGGATTAGAAAATTCCAGTTGTGCTAAAACGGAAAAAGTACTATAATTACTTACGTTAGGCAAGTTCCCGCCCAGGGAACACCATAAACGGAAGGAGACAAACTCTATGGACATTCGCAACATCTGCCTGCTGGGCCACGGCGGCAGCGGGAAAACCTCCCTGGTGGAGAGTATGCTGTATATCACCGGCGTTACCGACCGCCTGGGCAAGCCGGCGGACGGCAATACCGTTTGCGATTACGATCCGGAGGAGATCAAGCGCCAGATTTCCATCTCCCTGGCCATGACCCCCGTGCAGTACAACGGGGTGAAGATCAACGTGCTGGACACCCCGGGCAACTTCGACTTTGCCGGCGAGATGCAGTCCGGCGTCCGGGCCGCCGAGGTGGGCGTGCTGGTGTGCGCGTCCAAGGACGGGCTCAGCGTGGGCGCGGAGCGGTGCTGGAAGTACCTCAAGGAGCAGAAGAAGCCCTGCATTGTCTACATCTCCAAGGAGGACGAGGAGAACGCCAACTTCTCCACCACCCTGGACGCCCTGCGGGAGAAGCTCTCGAAGTCCATCGCCCCCGTTGTCGCCCCCATCTGGGACGAGAACAAGCGCACCATCGGCATCATTGACGTGCTCAACAAGAAGGCCTACAAGATGCCCGAGAACAAGAAGGGCAAGCGGGAGGAGATCCCCATTCCCGACAGCAAGATGAAGGTGGTTGACGAGCTCTACGGCCAGCTGATGGAGGCCGTGGCCGAGACCACAGAGGAGAACATGGAGAAGTTCTTCGCCGGCGAGAGCTTCACCAAGGAGGAGATTATGACCGGCCTGAAGGTGGGCATGCACGAGGGCACCCTGGCCCCCGTGGTCTGCGGCTCCGCCCTGACGGGTCTGGGCACGGAGATGCTGCTGAGCACCATCGTGGATCTGGTCCCCGGTCCCCTGGAGATGCCCGCTGAGGAGGCCATGGACGAGTCCGGTGAGAACGCCGTGGAGGTCAAGCGGGATCCCAACGGCCCCACCGCCGCCATCGTCTTCAAGACCATCTCCGACCAGTACGGCAAGTACTCCCTGGTCAAGGTTATCTCCGGCAAGATCACCGGCGACATGAACCTCTACAACCCCGCCACCGGCAAGACCGAGAAGCTGGGCCGCCTGTACACCATCAAGGGCAAGAAGAACGAGGAGGTCAAGGAGATCGCCTGCGGCGACATCGGCGCTATCGCCAAGATGGACCGCCTGAAGACCGGCGAGACCCTCTGCGACCCCAAGAGCATTGTGAAGCTGGCCCCGGTGGCCTTTGCCGAGCCCTGCTACTCCCGGGCCATCGCCCCCAAGACCAGAGGGCAGGACGAGAAGGTGGGCACGGGCCTCATCCGCCTCAACGAGGAGGACCCCACCTTCAACGTGGTCAACAACGCGGAGACCCATCAGGTGGTGGTCTCCGGCGCGGGCGACATCCAGATCGACGTGCTGGTCAGCAAGCTCAAGAGCCGCTTTGGCGTGGATGCGGAGCTGGACACCCCCCGGGTGGCCTACCGCGAGAAGATCCGCAAGCAGGTGCGCAAGCAGGGCCGCCACAAGAAGCAGACCGGCGGCAGCGGCCAGTTCGGCGACGTACACATTGTCTTTGAGCCCCAGGAGGAGCAGGAGGACATGATCTTTGCCGAGGAGGTCTTCGGCGGCAGCGTGCCCAAGAACTTCTTCCCCGCTGTGGAGAAGGGCCTGCGGGAGGCCTGTGTACACGGCGTGCTGGCCGGCTACCCCATGGTGTTCCTGAAGGCCACCCTGGTGGACGGCTCCTACCACCCCGTTGACTCCTCTGAAATCGCCTTCAAGACCGCCGCCCAGCTGGCCTACAAGGCCGCTCTGCCTGAGGCATCTCCGGTGCTGCTGGAGCCCATCGGCGAGCTGAAGGTCACTATCCCTGACAGCTACATGGGCGATATCCTGGGCGATCTGAACAAGCGCCGGGGCCGCATCATGGGCATGAACCCCACCGGCGGCGGTGACCAGATCGTAGAGGCCGAGGTCCCCATGGCGGAGATGATGACCTACGCCATTGATCTGCGCTCCATGACCCAGTCCCGGGGCACCTTCACCCTCCACTTTATCCGCTACGAGGAGTGCCCCGCCGCCGCCCAGGAGAAGGCCATTGCCGAGGCCAAGGCCCTGGCGGAGGAGTAATCCTGACAATCAGCAGAAACGTGCAGACATCCCCCCGGGGCCAAGGCCCCGGGGGGATGTTTCTTGTGCGGACTTAGCTGAGATCAATAATTTTCCGCGCTGATTTCAAAGTATGCCTGGGGATGGGCGCAGGTGGGGCAGATCTCCGGGGCCTTCTCCCCCACAATGATGTGGCCGCAGTTCCGGCACTCCCAGACCTTGACCTCGCTCTTCTTGAAAACCGCCTGGATTTCCACGTTCCGCAGCAGGGCGCGGTAGCGCTCCTCGTGGTGCTTCTCAATGGCCGCAACCATACGGAACTTGGCCGCCAGCTCCGGGAAGCCCTCCTTCTCCGCCGTCTCGGCAAATCCGGCGTACATGTCCGTCCACTCGTAGTTCTCACCGGCAGCAGCGGCGCCCAGATTCTCGGCAGTGGAGCCGATGCCCTCCAGTTCCTTCAGCCAAAGCTTGGCGTGCTCCTTCTCGTTGTCGGCGGTCTTGAGGAACAGAGCCGCGATCTGCTCATAGCCCTCCTTCTTGGCCTTGGAGGCAAAGTATGTATACTTGTTTCTGGCCTGGGACTCTCCGGCAAAGGCCGCCTCCAGGTTCTTCTCGGTCTGGGTGCCAGCATACTTGCTCATCATAAACATATCCTTTCTTTATATTCCAGCGCCGGGCGGGGCGTTTCCCCGCCGGCGTATGGTACGGCGATGTGGGTACTGTGCGGGTGAAATTCGGGTGGTTTCCGCCGGCAGGGCCGCGGAGCGTACTGGGTCAGGGCTCCTTTTCGGCTTCTGTCGAGGCATACTATGGATCTGTATTGCCATTGATTTGCTCCCTACAGTCGGGGCACAGATAGAAAACCTGCAAATCGTAGGACAAGAAGGGAGCGCCAACCATTTTCCGCAGAGAGTCTGTGAGATCATCGAAGGTGATATCCTCCAGGCGGCCGCACCGCCTGCATACCAGATGGTCATGCTTTCGGATGCGGTCATAGCGGTCCGCCATCCCCTCTACGGACACTCTGCGGATCAGCCCGGCGATGCAGAGCTTGTTGACGTTGTTATAGACGGTTGCAAGGACAATTTTCGGATATTTTTCCCGAATTTGCGCGAATATCTGCTCAACGGTCAAGTGGTCATGGGATGTATTGATAATAGCGTAAATTTCGCGCTCATATGTGGTCATATGCACTCCTGTTTAAATCCGGTGGAGTTTATATTAGAATTATTCGGTATATTTTAGATTAATTCTATTGTATAAGAAATAAAATGTCAAGCCTTATTTTGTCTATATCACGGAAAGGCAGGTTTTAATATGTAAATGGACAGTCGGACCGACGGGTCCGACTGTTGATTTATGCAGAAATAAACCAGGACTGCAAAGAAAAAGAAATTGGGCACAGGATGCCAGAAAGGAGGCTCTATATGGGCAAGGAGATGATCGTAGACACCGAGTACGCCGGGTATGTGTTCGTAGGCTGGGCGGCCGGCCGATTTAAGACAGTGATATGGTACAAAAAAAGTAGACACCTCCAACTCACGGAAAAGGAGTAAAATAACGAGAGTGAGGAAGGTGCATGAAATGGCGCAGGAACAGAGGAAATATGAGAAGGAGTACAAGG
>CAJTWF010000057.1 GCA_910579965.1 uncultured Oscillospiraceae bacterium | reverse complement strand
CGTCCGTAATGGTGGCGGTGAGAACATAGTCCCCGGCAGCATCAAAGGTGAGCGTACCACCGTTATCGTCCAAAGAAACGGGAGCACCCTCGCCGTCACGGGTCAAGGCCCATTGGACAGTCGAGGGTGTGCCATGCTCCACGGTCAGGCTGATTTCTGCCGCTTCGTCCTCATGCAGTTTTTCCTGGTCGGAGGTCAGGGAGAGGGGCAGGTTCGGGATAACCCGGATTGTCACAGGCTCAGAAGAAAATTCCCGGCCCTGGGAATCCTTGGCGATAGCGGTGAGGATGTGGTCCCCAGCGCCGTCAAAGGTGAGCGTCCCGCCGTTGGCGGAGAGGGTCACGGGAACCTCCTTGCCGTCCCTGGTCAGTGTCCAGCGGACGGATTCGGGCTTGCCGCCCTCCACCGTCAGGCCGATCTCCGCCGTCTCGCCGTCATGCACCTTCTCCGTGCTGGCGGTCACGGTGGGAACGATTACCGGCAGGATGGTGATAGACTGGCTGGCGGTGTACTGCTTCCCGGCGGCGTCCGTGAGGGTGGCCGTCAGGGTGTACTTGCCCGTCTCGGCCAGAGCCAGAGTGCCGCCCTCCTTGGTGAAGCTGGCGAGGGGCTGGTTTGCGCCGTCCTTCATCAGCGTCCAGACCACGGAGCCGGTCAGGTCATTCTTGGTCAGCAGCTTCACATCCTCCGCCCGGTCGGTGTAGCCGTACTCCGGCAGGAAAAAGGCAATGTCACCGATGGGCAGGACCTCCACCATCTTCTCGCAGTAGGCGGTGCCGCCGATGTTCTCCACGGTGCCGCGCAGCACATACCGCCCAGCCTCCATGAAGTAGCAGATGCCGCCGTCCTTGGTGAAGCCCTCCGGCATGGCAATAGATTTCCCGTCACGGGTCAGCTCCCGTTTTTCCGCCTCACTGCGGATGCCGGACTTGGAGGCCTTTTCCAAAACGTTCTGAGCCTGTTCTGCCAGTTCATTGATGCGGTTCTTTACGCTGCCCCGGTTCTGGTGGGGGCGGATGCAGCCCCGCAGTTCATCCACCAGTTCTTCTCCGGAGCGCGGCTCACCCAGCTGGCGCGGTCCCCGGCCATAGGCGTACAGTGCCAGCGCGGAGGCCAGCTCGATGCAGCTCATAGCTCCCTCCGGGTAGTCCCTGTGGAGATTCATCTCGTATCCGCAGAGTGCATTTGTCAGCTCCCGGCCCAGCCGGTCTGGAATAACGCACTCCTCCATACAGACGCTGATCCTGCCGCAAACCTCCGTAGCGGCAATAAGCTGGGGATGCTCCTCCGCCTCCTGAGCAGGGAGACCACGCCGGGCCTTGAGATCCTCGTTCCAGTCCTTGTGTTCGGACTGGAGCATCCCCACATCGTCATAGCCGTGTTCATGGAGGATCTCCGCCAGCCGTCCGCTGGCCTCGATGCCCGCCTCGTCGTGATCCAGGCAGAGACAGACGGTGCGAAGGCAGGGGTTCCGCTCCAGCATCCAGAGCATGGCGTGTTCCGCGGTCCCACACAGGGCCACGAAGCTGTGTTCCTGCCAGCCTCGGGGGTAGCGGGAGAGGAAGGACATCAGGTCAATGGGCGCCTCAAAGACATAGAGGCGGTTGCTGGTCCCGGTGTAGTGGAAGCTGCACCGGGGATCGCTGCCCTCCACGTTGATGCGGAAGGTTTTGCCGAGGCTGTTGAGGCTGCGCTTGTGGGCGTGGCGCGGGACGCCGTTTTCATCCTTACCGACGAAGACGGCGTTGTGATACTCTCTGTCCTTGAATTTCTCACAGCTCTCATACAGCAGTCCCGCCCGGGCAAAGGCATTGACCACGTTCCGGTCCAGGAATCGGTGCTTGAGCAGGTAGGCGTACATCCGCCGCATCTCCCGGCCGGCAGAGGGCAGTGCAAATTCCTTCCTGGGCTTCTCCTCCTGCTTTGGGGCGGAGGCATAGACGGTCCCCTGCTCCCCGCCCAGCAGACGGGTGATGGCCTCGGGGTAGGAGAGGTCATAGAACTGCTGGACGAAGGAGATAGGTCCGCCTCCCTCCTTCACAGCGTGGTCGTACCATCCATTGCCCCGGACGGTGACGCTGCGGTCGCTGGCCAGGCGGTACTCCGGCCCGGAACGGATCAGCTTCTCCCCCTGATGGCGTAGGAACTCTACCAGATCCACCTCGCTGGCCCGGAGCTTCTGCTCCTCGGTAAAATGGATATAGGGCACTTGCTTCACCTCTTTTCGTTGCTGTGCATGTTCACTTGACTTTTGTTTATACTTTGTATATACTGCTTTTGGGAGGTGTTTCTCATGTATGCTACGATACAACGGTGGGGCAACAGTCAGGGACTGCGAATCCCCAAGGCGCTGTTGGACGCGCTTGGACTGCGGGAGAATGACCGGGTCGAACTGATCCAGTCCGATGATGGCATCCAGATTAAAAAGGCTGCAGCTGGACACCGCACGCTGGAGGAACGGCTGGTCGCCTTTTACGGCAAGCCTGTTGACGAGATTCCCCGTCTGGAGACGCAGGAGATCGACTGGGGCAAAAGGACAGGTGATGAGGTGTGGTGACCGTTTTTGAGCAGGGGGATATTGTCTATCTGGACTTTGATCCCCAGGCCGGCCATGAGCAGAGGGGACGCCGTCCGGCGCTTGTGGTCAGCAACAACCTGTTCAACCGTGTCAGCAGTCTTACAATGGTCTGTCCTATCACCCATACTGACAAAGGGCATCCGTTTCACATCCGGTTGGATGACACAACGAAGACTGACGGGGTAGTGCTCTGTGATCAGGCGAGGATGTTGGACCTGACCAGCCGCAACGCTTCCTTTGTAGAGAAGGCGCCCGCGCCCCTGACGGCAGAAGCGGTTGATATGATTATGGGGTTCGTGGAGATACGGTAATTTGAGCGAAAGAGAAACGAGCTGCCTCCGTATCTGGAGACAGCTCGTTTTGTGTGGCTTCTGGAGCGGCGGCTATCGAAGCTGCTGGACTGGCTCCTCATGGTCGTCGGGCTTGTGGCCCATGGCGATCTTCTTCTCTCTGATCTTTCTCCTCAGCTTGCTGTCCACAAAGGAGATCCCACCGCTGGGAGGCGGGGCCTGCTCCTGGAAGATGCGGTCCATGTGGTGGAGGAGCCGGGTGGCGCTGGTGAAGAGGGAGGGTGAGTCGCCCATGTGGTCGAGAAAATATCGGGCGTACTCATTGCCCTGTTCCGCCGCCAGTGTGAACCAGCGGACGGCGGACTCCCTGTCCTGGGGAATGTCCTTGCCCATCAGATACAGCATTCCGAGGGCATACTGGGCGTACTGGTTTCCCTGCCACGCAGATTCCGTCAGCCAGCGGACAGCGCCCGCTGTATCCTTTGCCACGCCATCGCCGCACAACAGCAGCTTGCCCAGCTGGTACTGCGCGAACTGGTTTCCAAGATCGGCGGACTGTCGGAACCAGCGCCGGGCAGCGGCGGGATCGTCTGCCTCCAGACGCAGCTTGCCCAGGGCGTACATGGCGTACTGATTGCCCCGCTCGGCTGCCTGGGAGAACCACATCACTGCCTGGGTCATGTTCTGCGCTACCGGCCCGCCGTCACGGTATAGCTTGCCAAGGACGTACTGAGCGCAGTCCAGTCCGGCCTCCGCCGCATGGGTCAGCCAGCCCACCACCTGACGAGTCCGCTCCGGCTTGGCAGAGGGATCTGCGAGGATGTGCTTTGCCATCTGATACTCCGCATAGGTGTTTTTCAGTTCATCGGAGGCCCCCGGCAGTTCTGTCCAAAAATCGGGAAAACCCTGGAGCCTCTCACATTCCAGCGGTGTCAGTCTCCGGATGAGCAGAGGACCATCCACAATCAGCTTATCCTGTCCCACATACTGGCTGTTGGGGCCTTTTCGGTCGCTGCTGGTCAGTGCGCCCACCGTTTCCTGATACGCTGGCTGACAGACGAGGTCGGTAGCGTCCTTATGTTGGCGGGCGCTCTCGGTAGACGCAACATCGTCGTCTTTGAACACATCCACTCTCTGCCGCGAAAAGACCGCATGGTGATCTGTGGCGGTCAGCGTGTAGGCGATGCCCTCCTGACAGCCAAGGCCGTTGCCGCCGTTCTGAGGCTGGCGGTCGATGGCGTTGCCTGAGATACAAATTGTATCTACTGACTGCAGCGCCAGAGGGAGGTTCCCGCCTCCAGTTCCCGCGCGGGCAGTGATGGTGGGGTGATACCGGATGCGGGCCGGTGTAGCGGGCATCAATACCGTGGTTCTCAAATAGGGCCGGCTGATTGTTTCCGCTCATCCCGGCTGCGGCGGTTATAGTCTGGAATATCCCGACCATGATCTCAGCGCCGCCCTGCTGCGTACCCATGACCAGCGGCTGATGTCCATGCTCCTGAGCCCGCAGCGTTCCCGCCACATCTTCAGAGCAGGACATGACGCCGCCGCCCTGGTCGTTGAGGCAGATCAGCGGCAGATGGACGCCCATCTGCGCACGGAGCGTGGGCGTCATATCGGTTGTAATGTCCATGCGTTGCCCCCCATGATCGGTGA
>CAJTWF010000056.1 GCA_910579965.1 uncultured Oscillospiraceae bacterium | reverse complement strand
TTGTCCAGCAGCGGAAAAAGCTGCTGCCTCGTGCATTTTTTGAGTTGTTCCACCGTGTCACCCGGCCGAAGGGTTGGAAGTAACGTCTCTTTCAAATACTGGACAAAACGTTCTCTGGTTGTTCCGCCATCTCAGGTTTTATGGTCACTTTCCATTCTCTGCTCTTTTCCCGCACATCGAACACGCTCACTTGCGCAGAGTGATTTCTTTTTCACCGTATAGCCCATTGCGGCTATTGCCCGGTCCACTATTGAATAGCTGGCAGGAAGATTCAGCTTCTCCCGTATCTCTTCTATTGTGACGTCCGGAATCTCATCCATACAGTGCTGGATATTTTCTTTGTCCTCTGCTGCCAAGACTGGTTTCCAGCCTCGTTGGCTGGTCCGCAGAGCAACGCTGCCTGCTTTCCGATCTGTTCCGCCGGCCGGTACACCGTCCATTTGCTCACCGAATATGCCTTAGCAATCCCTTTCGCATCATGGGCCGCCTCATAACCTTGTACCAGTAATTCTCGTGCTTCGCTGTGCAGCATATTATCATCTCCTGCTTCCGTTATACCATCACTGTCAATACTTGGAAAACTTTTGATGGTTGCTATAGATAACCGGAGAATGAGTGCTTTTCCAACTCTGCTTCAATTATGCATTTCCTATATCTTTTTGAATAGCTTATGCTCTTATCCTACCCCTTCTCCTGCCTTTTTTCAACTGTTTTTGCCATTCTCTCACGGATTTCCGTGGTCCTGGATGGCGGCGATATCGAAGGGGGTCGTCTGGTAGACAAAGTAGTTGAGCCAGTTGCTGTAGAGCAGATTGGCGCTGGAGCGCCACGTGACCCGGGGAGGCTGGGTATCGTCGTCATCGGGGTAGTAGTTTCTGGGAACCTCAATAGGCTTGCCCAGATTTTTGTCCCGCAGGTACTCCTGCTCCAGGGTGCGGGCGTCGTACTCTGAGTGGCCGGTGATGAAGATCTGGCGGCCGCTCTCCGTGGACAGGGCGTAGATCCCCGCGTCCGGGGAGGTGGCCAGGATTTTCAGGGCCGGGACCCGCTCCACGTCCTCCCGGCGGACAGTGGTATGGCGGGAGTGGGGCACCATGAACACATCGTCGCTGCCCCGGAAAAGCATGTTGCTGCGCCGCTCCACCACGTGGGGGAACACGCCGAAGAGCTTCTGCTCCAGAGGATACTTGGGAATGCCGTAGTGGTAGTAGAGCCCCGCCTGAGCCCCCCAGCAGATGTGGAAGGTGGAGTGGACGTGGCTCTTGCTCCACTCCATGATTCCGCACAGCTCCGGCCAGTAGGCCACCTCCTCAAAGGGCAGGTGCTCCACCGGTGCACCGGTGATGACCATGCCGTCGTAGTTGTTCTCCTTCACGTCCGCGAAGTGGCGGTAAAAGGCCAGCATGTGCTCCTGGGGGGTGTTCTTGGGCACGTGGCCCTGGGGGCAGATGAGCTCCAGTTCCACCTGGAGGGGTGTGTTGGACAGCAGGCGGCTGAGCTGGGTCTCCGTGGCGATCTTGGTGGGCATCAGGTTCAGCAGCAGGATCCGCAGGGGCCGGATGTCCTGGGTGGTGGCACGGGTCTCCGTCATGACGAAGATGTTCTCGTCCTTCAGCGTCCTGGCGGCGGGCAGTTGATTGGGGATTCGGATGGGCATGGGTTCACCTCAATGTCGTAGAGTTGATAAAAAGGGCTGTTCTTTTTACACCCCGTCCAGGGCCTGGGCCAGATCCTCCATGAGATCCTCCCTGCTCTCCAGGCCCACGCTCAGCCGGACCAGATCCGCCGGCACGCCGGCCGCGGCCAGCTCGGCGTCGTTCATCTGGCGGTGGGTGGAGCTGGCGGGATGGAGGCAGCAGGTACGGGCATCGGCCACGTGGGTGGCGATGGTCCCCAGCTTCAGACGGGCCATGAAGGTCTCTGCGGCCTGCCGCCCGCCCTTCACCCCGAAGCTCACCACCCCGCAGGAACCGTTGGGCAGGTACTTCCGGGCCAGCTGGAAGTAGGGGTCCCCGGCGAGGCCGCTGTAGCGCACCCAAGCGATTTTGGGATGGCTCTGGAGGAACTCCGCAATGGCCTGGGCGTTCTCACAGTGGCGGGCCATGCGCACATGGAGGCTCTCCAGGCCCAGGTTCAGGATGAAGGCGCTCTGTGGGCTCATCATGGAGCCGAAATCCCGCATGAGCTGAGCCGTGGCCTTCTGGATGAAGGCGCCCTCCCCGCCGAACCTCTCCGCGTAGATCACGCCGTGGTAGCTCTCGTCCGGGGTGCAGAGGCCCGGGAACTTGTCCGAATGGGCCATCCAGTCGAACCGTCCGCCGTCCACCACGCAGCCCCCCAGGGCGGCGGCGTGGCCGTCCATGTACTTGGTGGTGGAGTGGGTGACGATGTCCGCGCCCCAGGCAAGGGGCCGGCAGAGGATGGGGGTGGCGAAGGTGTTGTCCACGATGAGGGGCACGCCGCGGCGGTGGGCGGCGGCGGCGAACTTCTCAATGTCCAGCACCGTCAGGGCGGGGTTGGCGATGGTCTCGCCGAACACCGCCTTGGTGTTCGGCCGGAAGGCGGCGTCCAGCTCCTGGGGGGTGCAGTCCGGAGAGACAAAGGTGAACTCCACGCCCATCTTCTTCATGGTCACAGCGAAGAGGTTGTAGGTGCCGCCGTAGATGGAGCTGCTGGCCACCACGTGGTCCCCGCAGGAGGCGATGTTGAACACGGCGTAGAAGTTGGCCGCCTGACCGGAGGAGGTCAGCATGGCCGCTGCGCCCCCCTCCAGCTGGGCGATTTTGCGGGCTATGTGGTCACAGGTGGGGTTTTGCAGGCGGCTATAGAAGTAGCCCTCCGCCTCCAGGTCAAAGAGGCGGCCCATCTCCTCGCTGGAGTCGTACTTGTAGGTGGTGGACTGGATAATGGGCACCTGGCGGGGCTCGCCGCTGCCCGGACGGTATCCGCCCTGGACGCAGATGGTCTCTATACGGTTGTCCATACGTACCTCGCTCCTCATTCCGTAGATTTTTAAGCAGTCAGCCTTTCTGGAAGGAAAAAGGCCCATAAAGGACTTTATAGGGCTGTCGGCTGTATGCCGGCAAGTATCATACAACTTCTAAAATTTTCTTTTGATTCTTTTCTAAAAGCGAAGAATGATTACTCAGTGTCCGGCGCTCCAGTTCAGCCGGCGCACCAGCTCCTCGCCGCTGCAGTCCTCGGTGACATTGAAGCGGCCCATCATCCGCAGGCACCGTCCATCGTGGGGGGTGAGCCGGTTGATCCGCTCATCAATGGTGAAGGTGACGGCGATTCCCTCCGCCAGCAGGGCGTCGTCCAGGCCCCGGTTATAGTAGCCGAAGGGAAAGGCCAGCGCGATGAGGTCCGTGGATACGCGGCCCGCCCGCCGCCGGCTGAACTGCTCCAGATCCGCCAGCAGGGCCCGGTGGTAGTCCTCGTCCGTCTCGCCGTCCATGGCCAGCATCCCGTCCCGGCAGCTGTAGCCGTAGGAGGCAACCTGGTGCATATCAAAGGTATGGCTCTGCACGTCTATGACTCCCTTCTCCACCCAGGGCGCGGCCTCCTCGTAGGAGAACCGGGGCGGGGAGAGGGGCTCTCCGTTGTGGATGTAGATCTCCTCGCCCTCGTTGACGCCGATGACAAACACCGTGGCCCGCAGGCCCAGCTCCTCCAGCACCGGGGCGGCGTTGACCAGATTGCTGGTGTAGCCGTCGTCCATGGTGATGAGCACAGGCTTCTCCGGCAGGGGCGTCTCGTTCTCTACATAGTCGATGATCTGCGGGATGGTGACCGCCTGATATCCCGCGTCCCGCAGGGCGGTCATCTGCTCCCGGAACTTGTCAAAGCTTACAATGGTCCCATAGGGGCTCTCCTGGGCAAAGTGGTGGTACATCAGCACCGGCAGGCGGCAGCATCCGCCGCCCCGGGCAACATACCAGATGTCCGCCAGCAGCAGGACCATCACCGTCAGCAGCGCCAGAAGGGCAGCTAAATATCTTCGGGTCATCGTCATACCTCCGAGTAGGCTTGCAGCAGAAAACCAGAGGCCGCCTGGAGCGGACCCCTGGAGCGCAGTATAACACGTCATTCTACAAATGTCAACTTCTGGCTGTGACCCTGCCACGGAAATCAATTTTCACTGCACGGACCTGTAGGGGCGGATATTGCCTGCCCGTTTCCGGCGAAAAATGCCAGAAATCGTGAGGGTGGATGATATGTTTAGTCAGGTAACATGGTTTGCAAAAAGTCCGAAGACATGGTTTACAACTCAGAAGCTGTACCAATAGCGAAAGAGATGATATAATGCAGGCATGATAAAGAAAAATGAGAGACGCAGGGTGAAACCCCAGTCCAAGCTACGCAATTATTGACTCGCAAAGCGTAAAGACCACCTATGCCGCAGAAGAACGTGGAATAGACGGGGAACCCAAACGGGCGCAAACGGCACATCGTAGTCGATACTGTCATCGCCAGTGATAAAATGTAAAAAAACGCCGAGGAAAAAATGTAGTTTTGTGGCGGAGGTGAAGGGAAAAAGATAGACTCCCAATCAGGGCGAAAAAGAGCCCGGAAAGGGAGTCAGGAAA
>CAJTWF010000055.1 GCA_910579965.1 uncultured Oscillospiraceae bacterium | reverse complement strand
CAAGGGCTTTTTTCTTGCTTTTGGAATTTATTGGTTAACTTAATGGCATTGCTCATGGTGAGACGCATTTCTTACTGGCAAATGCTTTATTTCATATTGTCAATCATATTCAAAACAAGCTGCTTCTGTTCAGCGGTCAGCAGCGCCCGCTTATCCAGCAGTCCCCGCTGTTCCCCGGTCAATGGCACAAGCTCCCCCTCAGCAAAGAACTCGCCCAGCGTTATACCAAACGTCTTGCAGATTGTTTCCAGTGTCGAGATCGTTGGCTCCGAATCTTTGCGGAAAACGTGTGACAGTGTGGACTGTGCCAAGCCGGATTCTTTGCATAGGCGATATACGCTCCAATTCCGCTGTTCCATGAGTTGTTCTATCCGTCCAAGTACATCCATAGTCTATCACCTCTTTTGAAACTATTTTACATTCCTTTTAGATTTAGATCCTTTATTTACAGCCCTGCTCTCACAGCTTGTCCGCCGTCCACACCAGCGGCAGCATGGGGGCCACCCAGAGAAGCAGGTAGGTCATGAGCAGCACCGGCGTGAGCACCTGATAGCTGCCGGTAAAGGTGAGGTAGAACCCCAGCAGGGTCCCGGTGATGCTGCTGAAAAGGGACAGCAGGTTCCCCACGGCCGCCGTCTGGCACAGGCGGCGGCTGGCCACGGCCAGGGTCACAAAGGGCAGCAGGCCCTCCCGGTACAGGAGGCCGCTGGGTCCCTCCGCCTCCCGCTCGGGATCGCTGAGGGACAGACGCTCCCCCAGCTCCGGACGGACCGCGCCGCAGTCGGAGCCGAAGCGGGCCCGGAGCAGCTTGGAGGTGACGGAGGCGTCCCGCACGGCCAGGGTCAGCTGGAGGCCGTTGCGCCGCATGGCCCGCAGGGCCAGATCCACCGTGTCCGCGGCGGTGTATTTCACGGCGAACACCGCCGTGAGGGTGCCGTCCACGGCCAGGCACACCGGGGTCTTGGAGGGCAGGCGGGGAGGCAGGCGCACCGCCTTGCGGCGCATGAAGGCCGCCGTGCCCACCAGCACCGTCTCCCCGCGGATCATGCCGCTCAGGCCGCCGTCCTCGTGGATGTGGAAGTGCTCCAGGCCCTGGTACTCCACCCGGCTGGAGCGGCACACGTCCGCGAACACCCGGCCCAGCACCCCGCCCCCCTGGACCGCCAGGGTGGCGGCGTAGGAGAGGGCCCGGTTCTTCTCCTCGCCGTAGAGCTTCAGCCCGGCCAGGACCGCCGCCCCGGGGGGGAAGAGGTCCGTGTCCGTCACCACCAGACGGCGGGAGGAGGACAGGCGGGCCGCGCCGTAGTGTCCGGCCATGGCGGCCCCTGCCCGGGCCAGGCGCAGGGCGGCGCGGCCGAAGGGCACCAGATAGGCCAGGGGGAAGGCCAGGGAGGAGCCGGCGCACAGCACCACGGACCAGCACCAGAGGAAGTCCTGGCTGCGCTCCCGGCCCACGGAGGAGAGCACTGCGAACACCACCGAGGCCGCTGCCAGCACCGGCAGCAGAAGCCGCTGCCACTGGGAGGCGGTGTCCTCCATGGAGCATCGGGTGTAAAATCCGGCGACGCCCCCGGCGCCCTTGGCCACGCCCTGCTCGCAGCGGTCCGCCACCCGGCTGGGCTCGCCCATGGCGGCGGTGCGGAAGGTCTCGGACATGCCCCGGTGGTAGCTGGTCAGCCCCCACTGGGCGAACAGGGTCAGGGCGGCGGCGATGCCCCCCAGGGGGGACGCGTCGCACCGCTCCGGCAGAAGCAGCAGGGTCATCTCGTCCAGCAGAGTGACCAGGGTGGACAGCAGGGCCGTGGCGTAGATGGTCCAGGCCCGCTCCTTGAACCCCTCCACAGCCGCCCGGTACACGGGCCAGCAGAGGATGCTGGTCATGGCCTGGGCCACCAGCACGCACAGGGCGGCGTTCTCCGCGCTGTCGCTGAAAAAGGGGGTCCCTACGCCGAACCGCTCCAGCACCCAGGGCAGCCACAGTCCCGCCACCACCGGCACGGCCAGCCGCAGGCTCCTCCTGCACTCCCGCAGGCGGCGGCGGTGGCGGTTGGCCGTCTCCCCCGCCGGGGGCTCCCGCTGGATCTCCGGCAGGGTGTGCTGGGGCTCCCGCCGCTTGACGGCCCGCTCCTTCCGGCTCTTCTCCAGGCGGCGGCGCAGCCGCTCCTGGCGCTTCTCCTGGGCCTCCTTCACCGCGTCCACCGTGTTGGCCACCACGTCCTCCATGGACACGGCGGGCGGAGACGCGGGCGGCTCCTCCTCGCCGGCCTCCGGCGTTTTAGGAACCTCCCGGGCTGCCGGGGCAGCCGGAGCCTTCGGGGGCTCCGGCGTTTTTGGAACCTCCTGGACTGCCGGGACAGCCGGCGTCCCGGGGGGCTGCGGGATTTCCGGGGCGCTCTGCGTCTCCGAGACCGCCGGGGCTGTGGCCTCCGGCGGCGGCGCGGACCCGGCGAGGCCCGCCTCCGTCACCCCCAGGCCCTCCCAGAAGACCATGTCCAGCAGCTCCTCCAGATTGCCGTCGTCCTCCAGGCTCTCGTCCTCCTCCTCCGGCGGCGGGACGGGGACCGGGGGCGCTTCCGGCGGGGCGGGAGCAGCCGCCTCCGGCGGAATCGGATTCGCCGGAACCTCCTGCCGCTCCGCCTCCTCCGGGACCTCCCCCGCCGGCGGGGTCTCCCCCTTTGCCGGGGCGCGGCGGCGGAACAGGCGGCGAAGCAGGGAGGGGGCGGGCTCCTCCGGCGCCGCATGGGCCTCCGGCAGCGGCTCGTCCTGCCGCTCCTCCGGCTTCGGGGGAGCGGCGTCCTCCTGGGGAGGCGCGTCCGCCGGGGGCTCCGGGGATTCCGTGGGCTCACTCCTGCCGCTGTACTCGGCCAATATGTCCTCCAGATCGAACAGCTCCCCCGCTGCCGGGTCCACGCCCAGCAGCAGACGCTGGGTGTCCATGAGGGAGGGATCAATGGGGCTGTTTGGCTGGTTGTCGTGTCTGTCTACCATAAAAATCTCTTTCCTTTTCCCACGGGGGATGGGGCGCTGTACTGTCAGCGCCGCTGGCGCAGAGCCTCATACAGCAGCACCGCCGCTGCCGCAGACGCGTTGAGGGACGAGATCCGCCCTCTCATGGGGATGCTGACCAGGAAGTCGCAGCTCTCCTGGACCAGCCGGCCCATGCCGTCCCCCTCGCTGCCGATGACGATGGCCGCCGGCAGGCGCAGATCCGCCTCATAGAGGCTGGCGGAGCCGCCCGCGGCGGCGCCGAAAATCCAGATTCCCTGCTTTTTCAGCGCCTTGAGGGCGGATGGCAGGTTGGGCACCCGGGCCACGGGCAGGTAGCTCACCGCCCCGGCGCTGGTCTTGGCCACCACGGCGGTGAGGCCCGCGCTGCGCCGCTTGGGGATGATGACCCCGTGGGCTCCGGCGCACTCGGCGGTGCGGATGATGGCCCCCAGGTTGTGGGGATCGGAGATCTCGTCGCACACCACCAGCAGCGGGGGCTCCCCCCGGTCCGCCGCGATTTGCAGAATATCCTCCACCGGCGCGTAGGGCGCGGCGGCGGCCACGGCGACGGCCCCCTGGTGGCTGTGGGTGGCGCTCATGGCGTCCAGCTTCCGCCGGTCCGCCTCCACCACCACTACGCCGGCCCGCCGCGCCTCGGCGGCGATGCGGGCCAGGGTGCGGTCCGTGTCCCCCTTGGCAATATACAGCTTGTCGAGGGCGGTCCCGGCCCGCAGGGCCTCCGTCACCGCGTTGCGGCCCTCGATCAGTCCCTCGCCGGGGCACTCATGTTCTCTCATGCTGTTCCTCTCTCTCCGGGGGCGGCGCGCCCCCTGCATGTGGGAAATCGTGTGTATCAATGCCAGTATACCACAAAGTGCAGGGGTTTCGAAAGGGGGATTCACAGAAATTTCACAGAAAATCCACAGTCAGTCCTTGTGGCCGGTCAGATTTTGTGGTACTATGCACAATGGCTGATGAAATGTGTGTCAGGGTCGGCCTGCTGAATATAGAAGGAGAAAGTGATGAACGACAACCATAATAAAAATTCCAACCATAATAAGAACAAAAAAAATCTCAACGGACTGCTGATTATGGTGGCCTGGGCCCTGGTGCTGACGGTGGCGTTCAACTACCTGTCCGCCTACAGCCGGCAGGCCAGCACGGCGGCCACCACCCACGAGATCAAGTACAGCCAGTTCCTCTCCATGGTGGAGGAGGACAAGGTTGCGGCTGTGGAATTCGTGGAGGGCAAGCTGGAGATCACCCCGGCGGAGGGCTACGTATTCACCGACGAGCTGGGCAACACCTTTGACAAGGACTTCACCCTCTTCACCATGCAGCTGGGCAGCCTGGACCGGGACCTGATCCCCCTGCTGACGGAGCACGGCGTGGAATTCACCAACCCCTACGTGCCCCAGATGAGCCCGGTGCTGGAGTTCATGATCGCCTACATCCTGCCCACGGCCCTGCTCATCGGCGGGTTCGTGCTCCTGATGAATCTCATGGCCCGGAAGGGTGGCGGCCTGGGCGGCATCGGCAGCGTGGGCAAGTCCAACGCCAAGGTGTACATGGAGAAATCCACCGGCGTCACCTTCAATGACGTGGCCGGCCAGGACGAGGCCAAGGAGTCCCTGGTGGAGATCATCGACTTTCTCCACAACCCGGGCAAGTACACCGCCATCGGCGCAAAGCTGCCCCGGGGCGCGCTGCTGGTGGGCTCCCCGGGCACCGGCAAGACCCTGCTGGCCAAGGCCGTGGCCGGGGAGGCGGGGGTGCCCTTCTTCTCCATCTCCGGCTCCGGCTTTGTGGAGATGTTCGTGGGCGTGGGCGCCAGCCGTGTCCGGGACCTCTTCCAGGAGGCGGCCAAGGTGGCCCCCTGTATCATCTTTATCGACGAGATCGACGCCATCGGCAAGACGAGAGACTCCCGTTACGGCGGCGGCAACGACGAGCGGGAGCAGACCCTCAACCAGCTCCTGGCGGAGATGGACGGCTTTGACCCCAGCAAGGGCATCATCGTCCTGGCCGCCACCAACCGGCCCGAGGTGCTGGACAAGGCCCTGCTGCGCCCCGGCCGGTTTGACCGGCGCATCACCGTGGACCGGCCCAATCTGGCGGGCCGTCTGGCCACCCTCCAGGTCCACACCCGGAAGATCCGCATGGCGGAGGACGTGGATCTGAACAAGATCGCCCAGGCCACCGCCGGGT
>CAJTWF010000054.1 GCA_910579965.1 uncultured Oscillospiraceae bacterium | reverse complement strand
TATTTTCGCACTTACCATCGATTTGTGCAATATTTATTTTTCAAACAAGCCCTAACCAAGTCATTTCCAGTATCTCGGGCAGAGATTGGATAATCAAAGCCTTTAATTAAGAAATAGTGTGAATGGATTGTCGGCCTGACGGCTCCGGCTGCGCATCTATGCAGGTTTGCCCCGTCGCTTCTCTCTGTCAATGATACA
Organism: uncultured Oscillospiraceae bacterium; assembly: GCA_910579965.1. Taxonomy (GTDB): domain Bacteria; phylum Bacillota; class Clostridia; order Oscillospirales; family Oscillospiraceae; genus Pelethomonas. The sequence goes on along the minus strand of CAJTWF010000054.1, from coordinate 5,199 downwards.
GAAACTGCTGACAATCAGCGGCGTCCCTTTCCGGCTCATACCACCTGTCACACTTGTTTTTTTCGGATTACGTGCTACAATATAGGTACACAGAGAAAAAGAAAGAGGTGCCTGCCATGTTTACTGGCTACAGCGACAAGACCCTGGAATTTATGTGGGGCATCCGCCTCAACAATGACCGGACATGGTTCACCGCCCACAAGGACGACTATTTGCAGCATCTCTACCAGCCCACCATGGACCTGGGCCGGGAGGTGTACGATCGATTCATGGACAAATTCCCCAAGCTGGATTTGAACCTCCACGTCTGCCGCATCTACCGGGACGCCCGCCGTCTCCACGGCCAGGGCCCCTACAAGGACCATCTCTGGCTCACCATCCGGCCGGAAAACGACATCTGGAGCCGCCAGCCGGTGTTCTGGTTCGAGATCACCCCGGAGGGCTGGAGCTACGGGGTGGGCTTCTGGAACGCCAGCGCCCAGACCCTGGCGGCCATGCGCAGGGACATCGACGAGAACCCCGCCCGGCTGGAGAAGCTGGTCCGGCGGCTCAGGCGGGACGGCCGGTTTCAGGTCCAGGGCAGGGACTACGCCCGGCCCAAGGGAAACCCGTCCCCTCTGACGGCGGAGTGGTACAACAAGCGGGACATCTCCGTAGGCTGCCAGCGGGAGTTTGACCAGCTGGTGTGTTCCCCGGCGCTGGTAGACGAGCTGGTGGACGGCTTCATCTTCCTGGAGCCCGTGTACCAGTACTTCCAGTCCTTCTGCAAAAACGGGCTGGAGGATTTGAAATAATTGGCGCAGGAAGGCCGCATACTCTGCCGCCGGATGGGACACACTACCGGCAGGGAGTGATGCAATATGGAAATGTCCAAGCAGGAGTACCAGAAGTACGTGAAGGAGCGGGCCCAGAGCTCTCCGCTGATCAAGGACTGCCTGCTGGCCTTCGCCATCGGCGGGGGAATCTGCGTGGCAGGCCAGCTGGTCATGGACGGCTACACCGGCCTGGGCCTGGAGAAGACGGACGCCGGCACGGCCACGTCCATCACCATGGTGTTCCTGTCCGTGCTGCTGACGGGGCTGAACCTGTACAACAAGCTGGCCCGGTACGGCGGCGCGGGGACCCTGGTGCCCATCACCGGGTTTGCCAACGCGGTGGCCTCCCCGGCCATCGACTTCAAGAGCGAGGGCCTGATCACAGGCATGGCGGCGAAGATGTTCACCGTGGCCGGGCCGGTCATCGTCTTCGGCGTCACCGCCAGCGTGCTCTACGGCGTGATCCTCATGCTGCTGTAGGAAAAGAGCCCGCGCACACCGCTTGGTGTGCGCGGGCTTCACTTTTTTCTAGCGTTTGATCCGGGGCCTTACCCCTCCACGAACCGCATGACGATCTGGGCCAGCTCTGCCCGGGTGGTGAGGCCCTGGGGGTCCAGGGCGTCGCTGGACCGGCCGGCAATCAGGCCCTCCCCCACAGCCCAGGAGAGGCCGTCCCGGGCCCAGTCCGCCACGCTGGAGCGGTCCGCAAAGCCGGAGAGATCCCCCGCCGGGTCCACGGTGCCGTAGAGCTGGGCGCACCGGCGGAGCATGACTGCCAGCTGCTGCCGGGTGACGCTGGCCATGCCGCCGAAGGTGTTCTCATTGTAGCCGTCCACGATGCCCTGGCCGTAGGCCCAGGTGAGGGCGGGCAGGTAGGGTGTTTCGGCGCTGATGTCGGTAAAGGGCAGGTCCCCGGCGCTGAAGGAGGTGGAGGGGCTGCCGGCGGCGGCGTACAGGGCCGAGACCACCTGGGCCCGGGTGGCGCTGTCCTGGGGCTGGAAGGTGAAGGGCGTCTCCCCCGCCATCAGGTCCTTGGCGCGGACATAGTCCACCGCCTCGTGGTACCACGCGCCCTTGCTCACGTCCGTGAGAATGGCCGCCGGGCACTCTGCGGCTGAGAGGGTCTCCAGATCATATACATACCCCACCGCGTTGGAGGCGTAGTCCTCCGCCGCCACGTAGACCGCCTCCGCGCCGGAGACATCCACGGTCACGCTGACGCTCTCCCCGGCGGTCTGGGGAGTCAGCCGCTTCTCCGAGAGCAGGCGGCCGCCGCTGTCCCACACCGCGGCATAGGCCAGATGCAGATCGTCCTGGAAGGTCACGGTGAGATTTCCCGCCTCCCCGGATACGTTCACCGAGGGGGCCGCTCCGTCGATGGTCACGGGGAAGCTCCACTCCCGGTAGGGCGCGTACTCCTCCGAGAGGAGCCAGCGGTAGGTCTCCGGCGCGCCGTAGTCGCTGCCGCTCTGGCCGTAGACGGCCTCCATCTCTTTGTCGCAGTCCAGCCAGGCGTAGAAGTCCACCCGCACCCGCGTGCCGGCGGGCAGGGGATTGCCGCCGCTGTCCGTACCGTCCCACTGGTAGTTGGCGCTGCCGCCTATCCGCTGGTCATAGCCGTTGTACTGGGACTTCACCAGCCAGGGGCTGTCCTGCACCGCGTAGACGGCCCCCGTGTCCTGATCGGACACCAGCATCACCGCCCGGGCGGCGTTGCGCAGGGTGAAGAGCTCTATGTTCAGCAGATGTCCGGCGCTGTACATGGCCTGCACGTCCTTCCGGGACAGGTCGTTATACAGGTCGCTGTGGCGGCCCGGGTTCAGGCCGCTCTCCCCCAGGAGGCGGTCTGTGGTCTCGCCGGACTGGCCCAGGCGGGGCAGGTTGGCCCCCATGTTCACCGCCAGCAGGTCCCAGTAGGAGTCCTTTCCGCCGGAGGAAAGCAGCGCGTTCTGCACGTCCCGGAAGTCCACCGGCTCCAGGATGGGGGCGGCGCTCCAGTCGCCGCAGTAGCCCAGGAAGGTGGCGTGGACCGCCTGACCCTCCCCGGCGCCGGCGGTGATGTAGCCCTCCACGAAATAGCCGTTGGAGAACACCGAACGAAGGCGGGGCAGGCCGGCGGAGATCTCCGCAGTCACGGTCCTCTCCCCCCTGGCGGGGATGGTCACCGGCTCCAGGCCGGAGACAGTGACCTCGCTGGTGATGTCCATGGGGGTCATGCGGCTGTAGTAGGTATCCCCCTGCTTCTCATAGGCGTCGGTGACCACCTCCGCCGCCAGCTGAACGGTCAGCTCCCGGTCCGAGAGGTTGCGCAGGGTGAAGGAGGCGGTAAAGCTGCCCATCTCGCTGTCCCCCAGCTCCAGCAGGGGATCCAGAATGGTCAGATCGCTGGCTGCGGCCGCCGCCGGGTCCACCAGCCCCGCCCCCTGCTTCCGGGGGGAGAAGGGGACGCCGGCGCCATCCCGGAGGATCCGGGCGGCGCTCTCCATCAGGCTCTGGGCCAGATTGGCGGCCTCCTGCCGGTTGGTGACGCCCCGCTCCCGCAGCGATTGCAGCAGCACCGCGAAGGCGCCCGCCGCGCTGCCGGAGGCCATGGAGGTGCCGCTCTCCTGGTAGAAATAGCTGTCGTCCCGGCTGCCGGCGGACAAGGTCATGCCGCCGAAGGCGGTCAGCTCCGGCTTCAGGCGCAGATCAGAGGTGGTGCCCCAGTTGGAGTACCCGGCTGTCACGGGATTGCTGTCCACGCCGGCGCTCCACTCCGCCGCGCCCACGCCCAGGGCACCGATGTAGGAGGCAGGGGAGCAGAGGGTGCCGTAGTCGGTGTAGCTGGCGGTGGGCAGGGAGGAGCCCTCCATCTTCATGTCCAGCGCACCGCCGATGTTGCCGGCGGCGCAGCAGATGATGACCCCCGCCCGGCGCATCTGGGCAAAGGCCTGACAGTACAGGCCGTCCAGCACGTCGTCCTGGGTGTAGCCGTTGGGCGTGCCCAGGGAGAGATTGACCACGTCCGCCCCCAGATTCCACGCATCCTCCAGGGCCCGCAGGATCACCGCGTCGTCCGCGCCGCCCACAGTGCCGTCGGGAAACACCTTCATGCTGAGGATCTGGGCCGCCGGGGCCGCGCCCCGGAAGGCCCCCTGCGCCTCGGGGACGTACCCCGCCGCCAGAGCGGCCACGTGGCTGCCGTGGCCATCTATGGTGGACACGTCCGTGTCCCGGCCGAAGTAGTCGTAGGCAAAGGGGATGCGGGCGGAGAGGTAGGCCCCTTTGGTGCCGCCCTTGCGGCTGAATGCCTCCACGTCCGCCCGGCTCAGGGCCGGAGACTGGGCCAGACCGTAGTCGGCAAAGGCGTCGTGGGTGACCCGCATGCCGCTGTCCAGCACGGCAATGACCATGCCGTCGCCGTCATAGCCCTGGTCCCACATCTCCTCCAGGCCCATCATGGCCAGGCCTCCGTCCTCTCCGGCAGCTGCGCCGCCGCTCTGGGGCAGGGCGTAGGTGCGGGCGAGGCCCACCCCCTCCACGCCATGCAGGGCCTCCGCCGCCTCCAGGGCCTCCGGGTCCCCCTCGATGGCCGCGCCGGAGAAGAGGCTGTCGTAGGTCCACAAGACCTCCACCCCCTCCAGAGCTTCCAAAGCGGCGGTCAGTGCCTCCGGATCGGCCTGCCGGTCAAAGCGGACCACCGCCCGCTCCGGTGCGCCGCCGGCGGCCAGGGCGGCCCCGGAGAGCGCCGCCCCGGCCAGCAGGGCCGTGAGGACGGCCAGCAGATGATATGTCTTTTTTCTCATATTGGTACCCCCAGGTGATGAATATCCGCATTATATCACACCCGAAGGCGGAGGGCAACCGCTCTTTCGACGCTTTTCTCTGGCAAATGGGGAGAAGTTTTCCGGACAGGAGGGCGCATAGGGTAATTGAATAGACCTCTTGCGAAAATAAAAAGTTCTGAATAAACGGACAGATAAAACCAGGCAAATCGGTAATCAAACGACCACTCCTTTGGCGTGCATACCCCCTGCCCGCCGGGACCCTCAGTGGCCAAGGGATTCAACCCGCCCAATGCGCACTTTCCATCTCACCTCTTCTTTGACTTTGCCGAGCTATAATTTCCGCATGAATAAGTGAATCTTATGACAGAGATCTTCCCTGGTATAGGGCTGTTGGCCTGTATGAACGGAAATCTTCAAAGCATGATGCAGGTATTCATCCGGATTATATTCCGGAGCATAGGGCTGCAGGAAAAACACTTCAATTTTATCCTTGTGCTTTTCCAGCCAGGACGCAGCAAGCTTGCCGTGATGGACGTTCAGATTGTCCAGAATCAGGAACACCTTCTCCGCATTTTCCAGGAAGCGCATGGTGGCCAGTTCGTCGATTTGGCGCTTGT
>CAJTWF010000053.1 GCA_910579965.1 uncultured Oscillospiraceae bacterium | reverse complement strand
CTTGATATCCTTTTCTTGATATCCTTTTCGGCTGATTTCAAATGCTGTTGCCCTGCTTCCGGGGTAAACCACCCTTGCAAAGCCGCCGCCCCTGTGATATGATAGGAAAAATACCCCACAGAACATAAATAGATGTTTTTGAAAGCGGTGGACGAGCCTCTTTCCAAGCATTGACCGGCCGGGAGAGATCCCGGCTGGCGCTGTTTTTATTTTTGGAACGTGGAGGAACAACACATGAAAAAACTTTTTGCCTGCCTTCTGGCGCTGCTGCTGTCTGCCTGCGGCGGCAGCGGCCATGAGTCTGTCATCCATGCCGTCATCCAGGACCCCGCCCCCGCCGTGGACACCGTGATCCTCAAGGAGGCGGACGACGAGATGATAAACATCTACACCCTGCTGGCGGTGAACCCCGACGCGCCCTTCACCAACGCCGATGGCAGCGCCGTAACCGGCGTGGACATCAACACCGCCGGGGCACAGGCGCTCATCCAATGGTTCCTCTCCGAGGAGGGGAGGGCCATGGCCGCTCAGTACGGCCAGGCGGACTTTGGGGACAGCCTCTTCTACCTGCTGGACGGCGCGCCCGCTTATACCGGCGAGATCACCCCCGCCGCCGGGGAGACCGGGACCATCCGCCTGTCCACCACCACCTCCGTCAACGACTCCGGCCTGCTGGGGAACCTTCTGCCGGTGTTTGAGGAGAAGTACGGCTACACCGTGGAGATCCAGTCCGTCGGCACCGGCAAGGCGATCGCCGCCGCCAAGTACGGCAACGCTGACCTCATCCTGGTCCACGCCAAGAGTCAGGAGGAGGCGTTTGTGGAGGAGTGCTTCTCCTATGTGCTGCCCGGCTTTGAAAGCGAGCGCCTGTCCTTCCTGTACAACTACTTTGTGCTGTGCGGTCCCTCCGGCGATCCCGCCGGGGTGAAGGACTGCGCCAGCGTCCTGGACGCCTTCGCCGCCATTGCGGACGGCGGGCACCCCTTCATCTCCCGGGGCGACGGCTCCGGTACCCACACCAAGGAGCTGTCCCTGTGGCCGGAGGCGCTGGGCATCACCGCCGGGGCGGAGAGCTTTGTCAATTACACCGGCTGGTACACCTCCGCCAACGCCGGCATGGGCGTGTGCCTGATGATGGCCGAGGAGATGCAGGGCTACATCCTTACAGATAAGGCTACCTTCTTGACCTTCCAGGCCAATGGTGGTATCATGAACTAAACACCTGTTTTCCTGACCGGGGATAGGGGACTGGCGGAGGATCCTGCCGCCGGGACGCGTCCATCGGCTGTGAGGACAGGAGCGAAACAGGGGGGCGGAGCCGGCGCTTCGCCCCGGCTTTTTATGAGAGGGGGAACGCTCTGTGCAGACGGCTCTGGCAAAGGCCGCGGCTCTGCTCCTCAGCGGGGACCGTGAGCTCGGGAATATTCTGCTGGTGACCGCCAGGACCAGTCTGTCCAGTTCCCTCATCGCCCTGCTGCTGGGGGTCCCCCTGGGCGTCTGGCTGGGGGCCTGCCGGTTCCGGGGACGGCAGATCCTGGTGATCCTCAACCGGACCCTCATGGGCACGCCCCCGGTGGTGTGCGGACTGCTCCTGTACCTGCTGTTCTCCGGGGCGGGGCCCTTCGGGAAAATGAAACTGCTGTTTACGGTGCCCATCATGATCCTGGCCCAGGTGCTGCTCATCACGCCCCTGGTGGTGGGAAATCTGGAGACCTATGTCTCCGGCGTGGCTCCGGCGGTCCGGGAGACCGCCCTGGGGCTGGGCCTGGGGGCCGGACAGACCCTCCTGCTGCTGGCCAACGAGTGCGTCTATCCCATCTTCTCCACCTACCTCCTGGCCTTCGCCCGGGCCATCGCGGAGGTGGGGGCGGTGTCCATGGTGGGCGGAGCCATTGCCTGGAAGACCAACGTAATGACCACCGCCATCATGCAGTACACCAACCAGGGGAACTTCTCCCTGGGCATCGCCCTGGGGATCATCCTCATGGCGGTGTCCCTGCTGGTGAACATCGCGGTATCCCTGCTGCAAAGGAGGCTGAGCCGGTGAGGATCAACGCCTGTACCAAGACCTACGGCGGCCGGACAGTGCTGCGCTTCCCCGGTCTGTCCCTGGAGCCAGGGAGCATCTGCGCGGTAGTGGGGGCCAACGGCAGCGGCAAGTCCACCTTTGCCCGGCTGGTCTCCGGCGCGGTCCGGCCCGACGGGAACGTCCAGGTCCTGGAATCGCCGGTCCGGGTGGGATACATGCCCCAAAAGAGCTTCGCCTTCCGACTCACCGTCCGGCGGAATATCCGCCTCTCCGGCCCAAAGCCGGAGCGGGCGGAGGCGCTGATGGAGGCCCTGGGGCTCACGCCCCTGGCCGGCCGGCGGGCGGACGGCCTCTCCGGCGGCGAGACCGCCCGGATGGCCCTGGCCAGGGTGCTGATGCGGCCCTGCGGGCTGCTGATCCTGGACGAGCCCACCGCCTCCATGGACATGGAGGCCGCCATCCTGGCGGAGCGGCTGGTGGCGGCGTACCGGGAGGAGACGGGCTGCGCGGTGCTGCTCATCACCCACGATCTCCAGCAGGCCCGCCGGATGGCGGATGAGGCGCTGTTCTTCTGCGGCGGACAGCTCTGGGAATCCGGTCCTGCGGAGCGGGTCCTCTTCGCGCCGGAGAGGCCGGAGACGGGAAAATTTCTGGAATTTTACGGCGGAGAAAGGCCGTCAAGGGGATAAACGCCCCTTGACGGCCTCTTTTTGTCCGGCTATGTCACGTAAAGAGTTCCTCCTCGCTGACGCACTCGCTCTTGAGCTTTTCCACCAGAAATTGCAGGGCCTCCACCACCCGGGGGCGTATGTCACCGCCGACAAGGACGTACATGATGTCGTCCCCAGGCGCCAGCTCCCCCTCGTTGAGCCACGCCCGGACGCAGTGGATCCCCTCCATCGCCCGGGTCTCGGCCAGGGCAGCCTCCATCCGCTCCCGGTCATAGGAGAAGCGCATCCCCCGCACCGGGGCGGTCTGCGCCCCGTCCCGGACAAAGGCCCGGGCGGTCTCCCGGACCACGCCGTTGTGGGTGAGATACATCCCGATTTTTCCCGCGTCCGGACCGGCCTTGGCCTCCCGCAGCCACTGGTCCATGGAGGGCGGGGTCTTCCCAGCGGCCGGGGCGGCGCAGTCCGCCGAGCCGGCGGAGAGCAGCATGTCGATCCCGTGGCCGACGGCGTCCCGCACCGCCAGGAGGTTCTCCCGGGCGGCCTTCTCGCTGCCGGGGAGGTTTACGATCAGCGTTCTGCCCCGGATACCCGCGGCGGAGCGGGACAGGCAGCCCCGGGGGGTGATGCGCAGGCTCTCCGCCCGCATGGCCTCCGGGATGCCCCGGGCCTCCCGCTCCACCACCGCCAGGGTGGCCTCCGGGGTCACGTCCCGGGGGGAGAAGCCCGTGCCGCCGGTGGTCAGCACCAGATTCACCCGCAGCCTGTCGGCGCAGTCGATCAGCGCCGCCTGGATCTGTTCCCGCTCGTCGGGGAGGACAGCGCTGTGGACCACCTCCCAGCCCGTATCCTCCAGCATCGCCCGCAGGGCCGGACCGCTGGTGTCCGTCCGCTCCCCCCGAAACCCCTTGTCGCTGATGGTCAGCACCGCCGCCGTATACGCCATATCAATTCTCCTCCCTTGTGAAGTCGCCGTGGACGCCGCCTGTCTTCTCCAGCAGCCGCACGTCCGAAATCACCATGTCCCGCTGCACGGCCTTGCACATATCGTAGACCGTGAGGGCCGCCGCGGAAACTGCCGTCAGGGCCTCCATCTCCACACCGGTGCGGCCATCGCAGCGCACCGCCGCCCGGATGTCCACGCAGCAGCGGGCCTCGTCCAGGGTGAGGGTCAGGTCAATGCCCTCCACCTGCACCGGATGGCACATGGGGATCAGCTCCGCCGTCCGCTTGGCGCCCATGATCCCAGCCACCTGGGCCACGGCCAGCACGTCCCCCTTCTTCATCCCGCCGACCCGGATCAGGGCCAGGGTGTCCCGGCTCACATATACCCGGGCTCCCGCCAGGGCCCTGCGGCGGGTGGGGGCCTTTTCCCCCACATCCACCATCCGCGCCTGACCCCTGTCGTCAAAATGGGTAAAGTCCTCCATCCATCGCACCTCCACAGCGGGGCATTCCGCCCGCCTCATAAAAATCACTGCTCGCCGCTGGGCTCCACTCTGAGGGATTCCTGCTCGTAGCGGGCCAGCGCCTCCCTTGCCAGATGCTGCAGGGCCTCCCTGGCGGAGGGCGGCTCCAGGATCCGCGCCTGACCGCCGAAGCACAGCACCCAGCTGAGAAAGGTGGGGCTGACCTCCACCTGGGCGGAGACAAGCACCGTCCCCTCCGGCCCGGTCCGGTAGTGGGCCTCCCGGCCAAAACGGTCCATAGCCACGTTGAGCAGGCGGCTGTCCAGCTCCAGGGTAACAAACTGGGTGTCGCCGCTGTGCATGTCAAAGATGGCGCGGACATAGACGGCCGGATCGAAGTCCGCCGGCAGCGGGGGCCGGGGCGTGTCCGTCGTCCGCAGATCGCCGATCCGATCCACCCGGAAGTGGATGAACTTGTCCTCCTCCGGCCGGTAGGTCACCAGGTAGTAGTGCCGGTCCACGCACAGCGCCGCCGGGCACTCCTGGTACACCTTCCCCCCGTGGCGGTAGATCCGCTCTCCACGGGTGGACCAGTCAAAGTACCGGAATCGGATGCACCGGTCCTGGTTGATGGCCTGATTGATGCCGTCGATGTTGTAGTAGAGCTGCTCATTCCGGGTCTTCACCCGGTTGAGCACATACACCTGCCGCTGCAGGCTCCCCGCCTGGGCCGTGCTGGCCAGCCGCTCCAGCTTTCCGATCAGCTCCATGCTCTTTTTCACGGTCAGGAAGGGGGAGGCCTGCACCACGTCGATGAGCATTTTCAGCTCCGGCAGCTGGAAGGCCCGCTGGCCCAGGTAGTAGTTGTGGGTCTTGGTCCTGGTGCGGACGATGTCCATGCCGAACAACCGCAGCAGATCCAGATCGTCGTACACCGTTTTTCGCTCCACGGAGAGGTCCAGGCCGCTTAAGTAGGCGATGATGTCGTTGACCGTGACCGTGTGCTCCTCGTCGGTCCGCTCCCAGAGCAGCTGGGCCACGTACAGCAGGCGCAGCTTTTTATTCCCCATGGTCCGCCTCCTGGCTCTGGGCCTCCGGGGCGGGGATGTAGGCCGCGCCGGGGTAGCACAGCTGGGTAAACTCCCGGCCCGGCTCCGTGTCCAGCACCGCCCGGGCCAGCAGCTCCCGGAAGCTGCCGTCCAGCTCCTCCCGGGCCGCTGTGACCGCCGCCACGCCGCCGCCCGTGTCCTGGGACAGCGCGGCGATGGCCCGGTCCCCGCAGGAGGCGAAGTCCTCCGCCGGCAGCCACGCCGCGTCCACGCCGCCCTCTGCCAGAGCGTCCGCCGTCACGCCCCCGGCGGTGCTGAGGGTGACCCGCACCTCCTCCGGCGCGCAGCCCTGTTCCTCCAGCGCCTTGCTCAGCAGGCCGGAGAGCTGGTCCAGGCTCTCCAGCAGGCGGTCCGCCTCCTCCCACGCTACCACCAGCTCCACCGTCAGGATCCCCAGGGACATCGGCTCGCCGTCTGCCGGACGGTCTGCCGGCGCGGAGGCAGGGGGGACGTCCGGCTGGGGCGCGGGCGGTCTGGCCCTGCCGCAGGCCGTCAGCGCCAGACATACCGCCAGCGCTGCCAGAAAGAAACTTCTTTTCACGGAAAAACCTCCTCTGATCCTGTGGGTTTTCTCAAATATACTATACTTTTCCCGCGGATGCAAGAGGTCCCGGGGAGGCTGCTGCCGCAAATCTGACGAAATTGATTTTTTTGACGACTGATCCCCGCATAGACAAACGCTCCCCGCAGCGCAGCTTTCAGAGCCTGCACTCTGTTCATCTGCGCTGTGGGGAGCATATTGCTTGTGTCAGACAGCTGGCTTCCCGGAGAGGGGTCTCCGCCCGGGTGCGGAAGAAAAGCGGTCTGCGTATGTATCAGATGAGGCCGCAGTTGTTGGTCAGGGACTCCAGAATCTGGTAGCGCTCCATGTGGAAGGTCTTCTTCATCTTCAGTGCCTCCTCCATCTCAAGGATGGTCAGGCGTCCGTCCTGGGTGGCCACCACGCAGTTGCCGCGGTTTTCGGCAATGGCCTGCACCGCGTTGTACCCCATGCAGCTGGCGGTCTCGCGGTCCTTGGCGGAGGGGGAGCCGCCCCGCTGGATGTGGCCCAGCACGGTTACTCTGGGATCAATGCCCACCTCCTCGTGGATCCGCTGGCTGATCTCCATGGTGCTGCCCGCGCCCTCGGCAACCACTACCATGTAGTGGGTGGTCCCGGCCAGGCGGGCCCGGCGGATTTTCTCCACAATATCCTGTTCGAAATTCAGCTCGCGCTCGGGGATCAACACGGCGGTTGCGCCTACGGATATGCCCACGGACAGCGCCAGATAACCGGCGTGGCGGCCCATGACCTCCACCACGGAGCAGCGCTCGTGGGACTGCATGGTGT
>CAJTWF010000052.1 GCA_910579965.1 uncultured Oscillospiraceae bacterium | reverse complement strand
GTTGATGACCAGCTTGGCGGTGCCGGCGGTGTTGTAGTTGGACAGCCAGATCAGGTCCTTGTACTCCTCCTTGAGCAGATCCTGCCAGTCCTGGGGGGCCTCCAGGTTCATGCGGGCCAGCTCGTCCTTGTTGACCATGAAGCCCAGAATGCCCTTGTAGATGCCGTACCAGTAGCCGTCAGCGTCCCGGTACTGGGCGTCCAGCAGGTGGGAGGCGTTGACCGCGTCATAGGCCTCCAGCAGGCCCTCGGCCGCCACCACGTTGTAGGGATCGGTGGTGCCGCCGAACCACACGTCGGCGGAGGGGTTGCCGTTCTCCTCCTCAATCTTGGCCTGGACCTCGCCGGTGGACAGGCGCTGATAGGTGGTCTTGATGCCGTAGAGCTCCTGGAAGTGCTCGCAGGCGGCGGAGAGGTACTCCTCCTCGCAGGAGCCGTAGACCACCAGCTCGCCCTCGGCCTGGGCCGCGGCCACCAGCTCCGCCATGGGATCGGCGGGCTCAGCGGGGGCGGCGGGCTCATTGCTGTCCGCCGGCTTCTGGCTGTCGGTCTGGTTATCGGCGGGCGGCGGGGTCTGGTCCGCCGGCTTGTTGTCGTCCTTGCCGCCGCAGGCCGCCAGAGACAGGGCCATCAGCAGGACAAGCAGCAGAGATAAAAACTTCTTCATGCGTTTGTTCCTCCAATCGTATTTCCCACCGGAGAGGGCGCTCCCCCTCCGGTCAGTATTTTTATTGTAGTGCTTCCGGCGGAAAATGTCAATATGTCCAAAGACACTTCTCGATTTCCCGGGGATTTTATCAGTCTTCTCCCGTTTTCACCATCACGCCCGCCCGGCACAGGGCCTGACGGAGGCGGCCCACGTCGCCGTCAAAGATATATCCGTCCATGCCCGCGCAGAGGGCCCCCTCCACGTTGATGTTCAGATCATCCACGAAGAAGCACTCCGACGGCTCCAGGCCGTACTCCCGGAACAGGATCTCGTAGATCTCCCGCTCCGGCTTAAGGACCTTCCAGTGGGCGGAGATGACCGCGCCGTCAAAGAACTGGCTGCCGGGTATGCCGGGGAAGTACTCCGGCTGGCGCACCGTGGCGTTGGAGAGCAGGTAGAGGCCATAGCCCAGGCCCTTCAGCTCCTCCAGCAGCGCCGCCATACCCTCCACGGGCATGAGGGGGCCGTCCAGCCACCAGCCCAGCACCAGCCGGCGGGCGTACTCCCACAGACGCCGGGGCAGGCGGGCCTCCATGGCGGCCACGGCCTCCTCCTGGCCCAGGGTCCCCCGGTCCATGCGGATCCACTCCACAGAGCCGAACACCTCCCGGGCCAGCAGGGGCTGGTCCTCCGCCGGCACCCCCAGCCGGTCCATGAACACCTGGGGGATGTAGTGGATGAGCACGTTGCCCATGTCGAAGACAAGATTGCGAATCATGGTGATCTCCTATCTCTTGAATTTTGCCTGGATGCGTTCCAGCCGTTTGCGGCGGCGGTCCCGGATCTCCAGCCGCTCCCCCAGGTCCCGGGCCCCCACGCCGTAGACCAGATAGAGGATCACGCCGGAGACGATCATGATGAACACCGTGGACGCGCACCGGCGGCCCGAGGCGTTGACGTTGTAGCCGTAGAGCCCCTCCTCCGCGCACATGGACTGGATGACCATGGCGTAGGTGGTGCCGTAGGAGCTGGCGAAGGTGGCGGACATGTCGTACTCCGTGAACAGGGCGTTGAAGTTCAGGGCAAACACCGCCAGCACCGAGGGCAGGATAATGGGCAGCTTCACCTTCAGGAAGGTGACCAGGGCGCTGGCCCCCAGGTTCTTGGCCGCGTCCTCCAGCTCCTCGTCAATGGCGTAGAAGGCCGCTTTGATCATCCGCAGGGAGAAGGGCAGCTTCACCACCGTGTAGGCCAGGATAATCAGCAGCCGCACGTGCTCCCCGTAGTAGAGGTTGCTGCCCCCCACATACCACACGTCCTCGCTGTTGAAGTAGATGCGGTAGGAGTAGCAGATGAGGATGGTGGGCAGCAGCCAGGGGAAGAGGAGGGCGTACTCCAGCACTGTGCCCGACTTCTTATTGCGGTTTTTGAAGATGTAGCTGCATGCCGCCACCACGATCACGCAGGCCAGGGCGGCGGCAATGGCGGAGAGCACAAAGCTGAGCTTGATGCCCCCCAGGGTGGCCTCGTTGGCGAAGAGGCCGGAGATGGAGCCCTTGCGGGTCTTGTAGGTGCCCCGGTTGGTGAGGTACTGGTAGTCCTCGGAGCCGAAGAAGTTCACCAGGGTCCAGTTGGTGAGATCCAGCTTCTTCATGCGGATGGCCCCGTAGGTCTGGAAGGAAAAGACGATAATCATCACCACCGGGATCATGTAGATGATGAAGAGCACATAGGCGTAGATGTGGGCCAGGACGTTGGAGACCGGGTTGGCAATCTTCTGCTTTTGCAGCCTGGCCTTGGTCTTGGAAACCGACAGGTAGTGGCCCTTTCGCTCGTAGGAGGAGAGCACCGTCAGCAGCACGATGGTGAACATGGCCAGGATGATGCTCAGCAGGGCCGCCCGGGCCTGGGGGAAGGCCTCGTCGGCTGAGGAGGAGCCGGCCAGGCGGACGATCTCCGGGTTGATGGAGTCGTAGCCCAGCAGGGTGGGGGCGGACATGGCGCACAGGCCCGTGATGAAGGTCATGACCGTCAGGGAGAACATGGTGGGGACCAGGGTGGGGAAGACCACCTTCCAGAGGACCTTGAAGGGCTTGGCCCCCATGTTCCGGGCCGCCTCCACGGTGTTGTAGTCGATGCCCCGGATGGCGTTTCGCAAAAAGAGCATGTGGTTGCTGGTGCAGGCGAAGGTCATGGTGAAGAGCACGGCGTTGAACCCGGAGAACCAGTTGGGGTTCACGCCCGGGAAGGCGTTGACCAGCAGGGTGGTGATGATGCCGTTGCTGTCGTAGAGGAACAGGTAGCCGGTCACCAGGGCCACGCCGGAGTAGATGAGGGTGGTCATATAGCCCAGGCGGAGGATCCGCGCGCCCTTGATGTCAAAGTACTCCGTCAGAAGCACGGTGGACACGCCCACCACGTTCACCGTCACCACCAGGCACACGGCCAGCTTCAGGGAGTTCCACACGTAGGAGCCCATGCTGCCGGCGAAGAAGAAGCGGATCACCGCCAGGGGGTCCCGCTCTCCGGCGGCGTTGACGGTGTTGAACACGCTGGCCAGGGTGTTCAGGCAGGGCAGAAGCATGAAGCCCAGAAACAGGTATGCGAAAAAGGCGAAGCCAAAGACCTTCGCCAGGAGCTTGGGGCTGAGGCGCTGGGAACGTGTCGCGCTCATGGGGCACACCTCCTATTGATCCCGTTTACTGCTGGGCGGCCGCGGGGTAGGCCATCACGTCCCGGGGGTCCATGACAACCCGGACCTTTTGGCCCGCCTCGTAGATGTTCACGCCGTCGTTTTTCTCAATCACCTTGATGGTCTGGCCGGCCAGACGGATATAGTACTTGATGTACAGGCCGTAGTACTCCCGGCTGTCCACCGTGCCCTCCAGCACGGCCGCCCCCGCCTTGGGCTCCACGTTCACGTGGATGCGCTCCAGGCGGATATAGTTGCGGGCCGCCGGATCAATGGAGCCGCCGGCCTGGTTCAGGGCCCGCACCGCCTCCGGCTCCAGGCGGTTGATGTCGCCGATGAAGTTGCACACGAACTCCGTGGCCGAGTGGTTGTAGACCTCGTTGGGCGTCCCCACCTGCTCGATGACCCCCTTGTTGAACACGGCGATCCGGTCGGAGAGGGTGAGGGCCTCCTCCTGGTCGTGGGTGACGTAGATGGTGGTGATGCCGAAGTCCTTCTGCATCTTTTTCAGCTCGTTGCGCAGCTGCACCCGCAGCTTGGCGTCCAGGTTGCTCAGGGGCTCGTCCATGCAGATGATGGCCGGACCGGTGACCAGGGCCCGGGCGATGGCCACCCGCTGCTGCTGGCCCCCGGAGAGCTGGCTGACCGCCTTGGCCAGCTGCTCGTCGCTGAGATCCACCTTCCGGGCGATCTCCCGGACCCGGCGGTCCACCTCCGGCTTCTTCAGCTTTTTCAGCTTCAGGCCAAAGGCGATGTTGTCATAGACGGTCATGGTGGGGAACAGGGCGTAGGACTGAAAGACAATGCCGATGCTGCGCTCCTCAATGGGCACATGGGTGATGTCCTTCCCCTTCACCACCACGCTGCCGGACACGGGCTCGATAAAGCCGGTGAGGGTGCGCAGGGTGGTGGTCTTCCCGCAGCCGGAGGGGCCCAGGAAGGTGAAGAACTCCCCCTCCTTCACGTGGACGCTGATGCTGTGCAGGGCGGTGAAGTCGCCGAATTTGACCACAATGTCGTTCAAGCGAATCATAGAAGCCTCTCCCTCTCTCTCGAAATTGGTTCTTCTCTCCTGGCTGGAACAGGGGTGCGGGGCATAAAACCGCCCCGCACCCCGATGAAGGCGCCGGCAAAATGGAATTTGCCGTCTAACCGCCTGTATGGATACTGTATCAGCCGGCGGACTGGGTGAGCGTGGCCCAATCCAGGCTGTCCCAGTCGGGCTCAGAGGCCGCGCCGCTGGCGTCCGCCCAGTAGAAGCCCAGGTTGGTCATGATGTTGGTCCACTCGCTGGAGTGGCTGGCCACGTACTCGGCATAGGTGGTGTCGCCGTCCACCTTGGTCAGGGCGAAGTTCTTGAGGGTGTAGATCTCGGGCACGCCGTCGGGATAGAGGATGTTGGCGGCCTCCTGGTTGCAGGGATAGGAGTCAAACTCCTCGCCCCAGGCGGCCTGAACGTCGGCGGAGCCGAACCACTCGGCAAAGGCCTTCACAGCCTCGGTCTCCTCGTCGCTGCGGCCTGCCTTGTCCAGCACGCCGATGTACTCCGCGATGTAGTAGGTGCCGTCAGCGATGTCCACCAGGGCCCAGTTCTCCGGCTCCATGGTGCCCTTGAGGGGGGTGCTGGAGTCCTCGCCGGCGGCGTCGATCTTGCCGTAGAGGGAGGAGGAGTAGAAGGTGGAGACCTGTACGTCGCCCTTGTTGAGGGGGTCAAAGCCGTACTTGTAGTCGTCGCCGCCGCTCTTGCCCTCCTCGCAGTACTTCCACAGGGTCTTCCAGCCGTCCACGCTGATGCCGCCGGCGGGGGAGGCGGGATCCACAAAGGCGTAGAGCATGGCGGAGTTGATGTTGGCGTTGGTGGTGCCGCCCACCTTGTTCTGGCGGTACCAGCTGTAGCCGCAGTCCACGATGTCGGCCCAGTGGTCAAAGTGGAGCTCCGCGCCGTTGGTGCCCAGCTCGTCGGTGCGGTAGAGCATCAGCACATTCTGGATGACAAGGCCGTAGGCCTGACCGGGGTAGACGTACTCGCCCACGTCAGCGGACCAGGAGGGGGTCCAGTCCACCAGCTTCAGGTTCTCGTAGGTGCCGCCCGCCACCTGGCTCCAGCGGGTCTCGTTGAGGCCGAAGAGGATGTCGCCGTCCTTGTTCTCGTTGGCGGCCTGGATGGCGGCGGTGTCGCCGGAGATGACGGAGTTGTCGTCAATGGAGATGGTGAAGCCGGCGTCTCTGGCCTCGTTGATGAGCCAGGTGGTGCGCTCGGTGGAGTTGGAGTTGGAGTAGATGCGGATGGTGTAGCCGGAGTAGTCCTTGTCCCCTCCGTCGGCGGGGGCGGGATCGGGGGTCTTGGCCGGCTCGGCGGGGGCGGGATCGGCGGGGGCGGGATCGGCGGGCTTGTCGTTGTTTCCGCCGCAGGCTGCCAGGGCCAGGGTCATGACCAGGGCCAGCAGAATGGCAAGAGCTTTCTTCATGGTGTGTTCTCCTTTTCATGAATTTAGACGCTGGGACAGTATCTTCCATAGATATATTATAAGGTGGCCCGTGCCAAAACGGAACGGGACAAAACTGCGATTATTGGGTGGATTCTGTCCAAGGCCGCACAAAAATAGGGGGTGGATTTTGTGCATCCTGTCGAGGGGCGGTCCCTGGCGCAGAAAACCGGCCCCCTGCCGCCGCGGGCAGGGGGCCGGTCTGATCCTTTTGGGTGATGCTGTATCCGCCGACGCTCTCAAATCCTCTCGCTCACTTCGCCAGGGTGAACTGGTCCACCAGCTGCTTCAGGCCGGCGGCCTCTGCGGACAGCTCCTCGCTGGCCGCGGCGCTCTCCTGGGCGGTGGCGGAGTTGGTCTGCACCACACTGGAGATCTGGTCCACGCCCTCGGTGACCTGGGCGATGGCGGTGGTCTGGCTCTCCACGGCCCGGACCACAATATTCATCTGAGTGGTCACGTTGCCGGCAATGCTGCTGGTCCGCTCCAGGGACTCGGTGACCTTGCTCACCACCTGACCGCCCTCGGTGACGGCGGCGATGGAGCCCTCGATGAGCTCCTTGGTGGCCTTGGCGGCCTCGTCGGACTTGGAGGCCAGATTGCGGACCTCGTCGGCCACCACAGCAAAGCCCTTGCCGGCGGTGCCCGCACGGGCGGCCTCCACGGCCGCGTTCAGGGCCAGGATGTTGGTCTGGAAGGCGATGTTCTCAATGGCGGCGATGATCTTG
>CAJTWF010000051.1 GCA_910579965.1 uncultured Oscillospiraceae bacterium | reverse complement strand
AGCCGATATGATAAATGAAAAGCAGAAGGAAATGTACGGACAGATTATATACAATTTGCCCGCAATTGTGTTTCATAAATGTATAAAAAACATCCAAAAGCAGTCACTTTTGGATGTTTTTTTAATTTTTTTAGCGAGACAAGTCCTCACACCCAGAAAATACCGTTATAATACCGATATTCCGCGAAAGCAAGGAGGAGAGATCGAATGTCAGGTATTATGTACGGTTATGCCCGCGTATCTACCAGGACGCAGAACGAGGACCGGCAGCTGATCGCGCTGAGGGAGTTTGGGGTGGCCGCAAAGGATATTGTGGTTGAGAAGCAGTCCGGGAAAAACTTTGATCGGCCCTTGTATCAGGCACTTGTGAAGCTGTTCCGGCCTGGGGATATTCTGGTTGTCAAAAGCATTGACCGGCTGGGCAGAAATTACGATGATATCCTGGAGCAGTGGGCCTACATCACCAAAACCTGCCGGGCGGCCATTGTCGTGCTGGACATGCCGCTGCTGGATACCAGGGAGGGCCGGGATCTGACCGGGACGCTGGTAGCGGATATTGTGCTCCAGCTCCTGAGCTACGTGGCCCAGACGGAGCGGGAGTTCATCCACCAGCGGCAGGCAGAGGGGATCGCGGCTGCGCTGGAGCGGGGCGTTCGGTTCGGACCTGAGCGCATCCCGATGCCGGAGGAGTTCGAGGAATTGGCCGAGGACTGGTGGAACGGATACATCACCGCCACAGATGCAGGGAAACAGCTGGGCGTTTCGCGGAAGACCTTTACCCGCCGCGCCACGGAGTGGGGTGAGGCGGCGGGGTTTACGGTGCGGAGACAATAGCTCTGCCCTCGCAATTGATCGGGGACACTTCCTAAAATCCCCGGGAGAGGCTTACGCCTCTCCCGGGGATTTTCAGCCCGCCAAATACTGTGCGTTTGAAGGGCCGCTTCTATTTATATATGTAGGACAGGAACTACTTGCCCAGCTGCTTTTCCAGGGCCGCCAGACGCAGGCACACGCAGAACACATCGATGGCCTCCTCCAGCTCCGCCACCGGAGGCAGACTGGGGGCGATGCGGATATTGCGGTCCCTGGGGTCAACGCCGTTGGGGTAGGTGGCGCCGGCGCTGGTCATCACCACGCCCGCCTCCTTGCACAGAGCCAGGGTGCGCTTGGCCAGCCCGTCGTTGGTGTCCAGGCTGACGAAGTAGCCGCCGGTGGGGCGCTTCCAGGTGGCGATGCCCAGAGGGGCGATCTCCCGGTCCAGCGCGTCCAGAACCGCCCGGAACTTGGGGCCCAGAATGGCCGCGTGCTTCTTCATCAGCTCCAGGGTGTGGGCCTTGTCCTTGAGGTAGCGGACGTGGCGCAGCTGGTTGACCTTGTCGTAGCTGATGCTCTGATAGGTCATCAGACTGACCATATACTTGATATTGTCCACGCTGGCGGCCATCACGGACACGCCCGCGCCGGGGAAGGTCACCTTGGAGGTAGAGGCGTACTCGAACACCATGTCCGGATTGCCCGCCTCCCGGCACAGGGAGAGCATGTCCGGGAAGGGCACGTAGTCCCCCTCAAACTCGTGGATGCAGTAGGCGTTATCCCACATCACCACAAAGTCCGGCGCCGCCGGCTTCAGGCGGGCGATACGGCTGATGGTCTCGGGGCTGTAGATGATCCCCTCGGGGTTGGAGTACTTGGGCACGCACCAGATGCCCTTCACCGCCGGGTCCTTGACGGCCTCCTCCACCGCGTCCATGTCCGGTCCGGTCCCGGTCATGGGGATGGTAATCAGCTCCATGCCAAAGGACTTGGTCACGTTGAAGTGGCGGTCATAGCCCGGAGAGGGGCAGAGAAATTTCACCGTGTCCAGCTTGCTCCAGGGCTTCTCGCTGTGGAGCAGACCGTGGGTGTATGCCTTGGCAATGGTGTCGTACATCAGGGTCAGGCTGGCGTTGCCGCCGATGAAGCACTCCTCCGGCTGGCAGCCCAGCAGCTCCGCAAAGTACTTTTTCGCGCAGGGCAGGCCCGTGAGCTCCCCGTAGTTGCGCACGTCGAAGCCCGCCTCCACGCAGTCCTCCGGCGTTTTCAGCACGGTCAGCATGTCGCTGACCAGATCCAGCTGCTCTTTTCCAGGCTTTCCCCGGGACATGTCCAGCTTCAGGTTCTTCCCCTTCAGCTCCTCGAACCGCTTGGTGACAGCCTCATACTCCGCCTGGAGCTGGGCTGCGCTCATGGCTTGATATTCCATCGCGTTTTTCCTCCTCATTCCTCCCCGAAGGGCTGGTACTGTCCCCTATTGTACTATGGAAGCCCGCAAAAAGCAAGTGGGCAAACCGCCCCTTTCCCCACTTAGCGCCTGTATTCACAGCCGGAGCTAGTAGGCCCGGATAGAGGCGCTCCCGTCGTCCTCCCCCTTTTCAATGGAACGGACCACCATGTCGTACTGGAGCGCATCGCTGACCCGGATATGCACCCGGTCCCCGGCCCGGCGGCCCAGCAGGGCCTTCCCCACCGGGGACTCCTTGCTGACCAGCCCCTTGGCGGTGTCGGCCCGCACGGTGGTGACAATGCGGAAGGTCATCTCCCGCTCCAGCTTCTCGTTGAACACCGTCACCTGGTCATAGAGGCCCACCGCATCCTCCGCCGAGCCGTCGGAGATCACCCGGGCCGTGCGGATCATCCGCTCCAGGTAGCGGATACGGCTGTCGTTCCGGTTCTTCTCCTGCTTGGCGCACTTGTACTCAAAGTTCTCGCTGAGATCCCCAAAGGCCCGTGCCGTCTGCACATCCTCGATCAGCTTGGGCCGCAGCACCCGGGTCCTGTAGTCGATCTCCTCCCGCATCTTCCGAATGTCCACTTCCGTCAGCTCGTCATACATGCTCCTGTCCTCCTTTTTTCTGCTGCTCCAGTATACCACGAACACCGCTCAAAGTGACGTTCTGTCTTTGAAATTTTTTGAAAAAACTGCACAAAAACGCTTGACATTTACTCCGATCTGTAGTATATTTTAGTCAGACAGATAAAGGAGGTACGGTCCAATGTACAACGAAGTCTGATCCACTGGAGCAGGACAGAGCTTGTACCGGCGGATCACCCAAAAGCGTCTCCCCCGCAGCAGAGATCCTTTTCCGCATACGAATGCAGCATGGATATCTTTATCCCGGAGGTGTTTCTTTCCTCACAAGTAAACTGACAGAGCGTACTGCAAAAGAGATCCCACGCCCACGGGGGCACAGCACGATTTCAGAAAGGCGGATCAGCAATTTGACAACAGAATACGCAAAGTAGCCCCGCAATCGCTGGAAAGGCGCGATTGCGGGGCTGCTGTTTTCTTTTGCTGCCATGCTACCCGAGCCCCGGCAGCGCCGCGCCTACGGCAAAAAGGGCCGCCGCCGCCATCTCTCCGGCTCCTGGTATGAGGGTCCCCGGGTCCAGCAGCTCCAGACCTGTGGCGGCGGCGATGGCGTACCGCAGCGGCGGCAGAGACGCGCCGCCGCCCGTCAGATAGACGCCCCGCAGCCGGCCGGGCCGGTAGGCGCGGTGGTAGTAGCTGACGCTCTTGAGGATCTCCGCCGCGATGCGCTCACACAGCGCCTGCACCGACGGGGCGGAGAGGATGTTCTGGTGGTTGCTCCGCTTATAGTCGTCCGCTGTGCCCGCGTCCACCCCCAGCTCATCCGCCACCACCCGGTCCAGGTGGCGGCCTCCCAGCGTGATCCGCTTCGTGACCCGGAGACGGTCCCCGCACACCACGGTGACACGGGTGCGCCGGTGGCCCAGATCCACAAAGCACAGGGCCTCCTCCCCCCTGCCCGCCGTCAGCCGGAGGATGGACAGCTCCTGGGGCAGAAACTCCCGGATCCTGACGCCTGCCCGGGCGAACATCTCCCCATATGCCTCCAGCTTCTGCCGGGCCATAGCGGCGGCGATCACCGGCAGCCGCCCCTTCTCCCGCTCCTCCGCCGTGGCCGTGCAGGCCCAGCAGCCCCACTGGTACTGGTCCGGACCTCCCTGGAGGACGCCGGCAAACTCGCCGGGCAGGCTCGCCTGTATCTGCGCCGCCGGCATGGGGGGCATGGCCACCAGCCTGCACACCGTCTGGCTGCGGGGAAGGACCAGCGCCGCCGGGGCCATAGGCAGCCGGAGCTTTCGCCTGACCTGCCGGAGAAACGGGGGAACGTCCTGTGTCCGGAGCGCGCCGTTTTCATCCCTCAGCTCCTCCGGCAGCCCCACCTGCTCCACCCGGAGGCTTTCCCCGTGAAGCACCGCGACTTTTAAGCTGCTGCTTCCCATGTCAAAGCCCAGCCTGGTCCTCGCCATACGCCGCCCTCCCTCCCATATGCGCCTGCAATCGCGCTTCTCTATGGACCGCTTATCTGCCATTGTAGCAAATATTTCCGGATTTGGGACCTATGCGTAAATTTTACCTCTCTCCGTGTGAAAATTGCAGCGAGACGCCGGACACATCCGATCCGGCGTCTCGCTATTCTATAGGCGTTTGGAGGCGGTCACTGGCCGCACGTCAGAACCGTATACGCCACCGGCTCCCCGTCCAGGCAGAGCGCCAGCCCCTCCTCCCCGGGCGCTGACAGCAGGAGCCTGCCGCTGTCCTTCTTCTGAAACCGGACCACATTCACCCGCCAGCCCTCCTCCGTCAGCACCGGCTGATAGCCAAAGCTCCAGGCAAAGCCGTTGCAGGAGATATACTGCCGTCCGTCATAGGGGATCACGTACCACTCCCGAATGCTGCAGCCCCGCATGGCCTCCCGGACCGCCTCCGGCAGGTCCTCCACGGTCAGGCTGACCACCCCCTCCCCGCCGGAGGTCACCGCGATCTTTCCGGTCACGTCCGTCAGAGGCCCGTCCGTGGCATGGACATACAGGGCGTACCGCCCAGGCTTGACCGGGGAGCTCTCCTTCATCGTAAAGCCGGCGGCGCACCGCAGGTCCTCGCTCCCCTGCCGCTTGTTGGACACGGAGAAATAGCGGATGTTGAGGGACATATCTCCGGGCTTGGCAAAGCCCACCTCCAGGCCCCTCCCGGCGTCCGCCGACAGGTCATAGCTGACCCGATCTCCGTGGGAGAGCTGATACTCCCCCAGCCAGACAATCTCTCCGCCCTTCATGCTGTCGATCTCCACGGGCAAGGCGTTCTCCTCATCGGCGGACAGGGGCTCCGGTTCGTCCCAATCGCCCCAATCGTCATCGTCGTCCCAGTCCTCCAGCAGCTCCGCCGCCGCCTCTTGGGACATGAGGCCCACAGACAGGATCTGGTCATCCCCGTCCCGGACCACCTCCACGTCCACCGCGCCCCGGGGATTCACGTCCAGGGTGCGGAAGGACTGATCGTCCTGCCGCTGGTCCATGAAAATACGGACCGGCTGGTCCTTATAGTAGTACGCCCCGCTCCTCTTTACCAGGCCGTGGGCGGCGTACTCCTCCGCCTGCGCCCGGTCCAGCGCCGCCTTCATGTCCTCCAGCTCCTGGTCCTTATCTGTCATGGAATACAGCACGGACCGGAAGGCGGTCCGCCCGTCCGTTTCCGCCCGGTCTGTCCAGTCCTCCAGGGCCTCCCGGCTCATGCGGCCTGCCAGGATGGAGAAGGCCGCGATATCCCCTTCATCGTAGGTCTTCTCCGCGTACTGCCCAATGAGAGGGCTATCCGCCTCCAGCTTGTTGACGGCCGTGGAGAGAAAGGCGCTGCTGCCGTCCTCGCAGATCTCCGTCAGCAGGGTCCTCTGCTGGTCCTCCGTCAGCTGGGCAAACACGGCCCCGAACTGGGGCAGCGCCCCCTCCTGGTAGTACCGCGCCGCCAGCTCCGCCGGGTCCGTGTCCCCCACCTTCTGCACGCTGACCACCAGGGGCGCGGTCAGGGGGAACTCCGTGTCCCTGGTCTCCTGCCGCAGCCGGGAGAGCAGCTTTGCCAGGGCCCTGACGGTCTCCCCATCCTTCAGGTCCGTCCCGCACTCGTCGGTGCAGTACACGGTCATGCTGGTCCCATCCGACAAGGTTATTTCCTTGTCAGTATAGTATTTCCAAGCTTTCTTGTTGATGTTCCAGCCCAGCTCGAAGATGTAGGGCGGCTGGCTGTAGCCCTCCTGCGTGTAGCGGAAGGACATGGAAGGCTCCCCCTTCCCCTCCGTCTTCACGCTCTGGGGCACCGCCCGGGCGGGGGCGGCGCCCGTGTAGGCCCCCGCCGCAGCCGCGCCCATCAGCACCACCGCCGCCAGCACAGCGGACAGGGCGGTCATCCACCGGGTTCTTTTCCTGTACTCCATAATCGCTTTCAACCTCTCTTTCAATCGTTTTCCGCTCTCCCGGAGGGGCAGGGACGCCAGGGAATCCTGGTAGGTCCCCCCCTCCATGGCCCGCAGCAGGGTGTCCCCATAGGCCCGCCGCTCCCGCCCGTCCAGGCCCTCCAGCGCCGCCTCGTCGCAGGAGAGCTCACAGGCCCGGCTGATCTCCCGCTCCATCCACCACACCAGGGGGTTGAACCAGTGGAGGCACACCGTGGCCTGGACCAGCCACTTGTAGAGCATATCCCGCCGCCGGCAGTGGATCAGCTCGTGGCGGACCGTGTACCGGAAGTCCTCCTCCGACAGATCACCGCCAGGCAGGACGATGCAGGGCCGGAAAAATCCCAGCAGCAGGGGCGAGGAGATCAGGCTGTTGACGCACAGCTCCACCGGCCGCCCCACGCCAGCCTCCTCCCCGGCCCGGGCCAGCGCGTCCAGCCGCGCCACGTCCGACACCTCCTCCCGGCCGGCCCGGATATACTTGACAAAGCTCTGGTAGATGGTGATCTTCCGGATGGCCAGCAGCGCCGCCGCCGCCAGCCAGACCACCCACGCCCACTCCGCCGCCGCCCGAACCAGCGCCGCCGGATCCACCCGGGCGGGGACGGCGCTTTTCTGGTCCTCCTCTGCGGCGGCCGGCGATGGCAGCATGGGCGCGTATTCCCCGGAAATGCCGCTGTACGAGGCCTGGGGCTCCTCCGCCTGCCGGAAGAGCGCGTTCATCAGGCTTGTCTCCGGCGCGAGGGGCAGCAGCAGCCGGGCCACCGCCACCAGCCAGATGTAGTACTGCCACCGCCGGCTGACCCGGTCCCGGTACAGGGGCCTGCACAGGAGCAGGGCCGCGATGACCAGGGAGCCGGACAGGGACAGGGAGAGAAATCCCTTGAATAGTTCGCTCATGTCCCACCGTCCCTCCAGAACGAGCGCAGCTCCTCATAGTCCGCCGCCGAGAGCAGCTCCCGCTCAATCAGCGTGGACACCAGCCCCTTGGCGCTGCCCTCGTAGAGCTTGTTGAGCAGGGTCTGGGCCTGGGCGGCCTGGTAGTCCGCCTCCGTCGCCAGGGCCGTGTACTGGTTGCGGCGGCCGAGCTTGCTGGTGCGCAGAAGCCCCTTCTCTACCAGCCGGGACAGCAGGGTGATGACGGTGTTCTTCTGCCACGTGCGCCCCGCCTTTTCCAGATCCTCCATGATGTGGGCGTACAGGGCGGTTCCCCCCCTGGCCCAGACGATCCTCATCAGCTCCAGCTCCGAGTCGGAAATCTGCTGAATCATGCTGTGCGCCTCCTTTGCCTACAGGTTGTCGTCTATTGTATGATAACACTATGTAGGCCAACTGTCAATAGGCGGACCCTTAAAATTGTCTTAATGATTTTTTGCTTATTGAAACAAAATTTATTAAAAATGGACAAAAAATTCAGGGGACCAGCAAAATCAAAAACATTTGCATTGATGGCGTTTTATGCCAATAACTTGACAAATTCCTACACTATCATATATGATTATTGGGGCGAAAGAAAGGGAAATGGCGGGAAAAGCAAAATAAACGGGAAAAACAAAAGAAAGAGCCCTTGTTAAGACTCTTTCGCCAGGTCTTTGATTTCCTCAAGAAGTTCTGTGAGTTCGCTAAACCGTGTGTTCTGTCAACGCCAATTTGAAATTGTAAGAAAACGCCGAAGAAATTTTGTAGTTTTTCGGCGGGGGGGGGTAACAAAACTAAGCGTTTCCTTGCTCAAAAAGAGTGTTCACGATTT
>CAJTWF010000050.1 GCA_910579965.1 uncultured Oscillospiraceae bacterium | reverse complement strand
GCAGTCAGGGCGGAAAATACGCCGCCAAGACATGCGCGGGGAGATTTTAAACAGGATCTTACAGTCTATACCGCCCGGTCAAACAGGCTCAGCTGCTCCGGCTCCGCCCCCGGCAGGGCCGCCCGCTCCGCGGCGATCAGATTGCGGAGGATGCTGTCTGCGTGGAGCTTCACGCCCTCCGCCACCCTGCCCTTGCAGGTGATGAAATACTGGGCCCGCTTCATGACAACGCCCAGCTTGCGCAGGTCCTCGTGGTCCAGCCGCCGGGCCCTGCGGGCCGACAGAATGCGGCCGGCGGACACCGTGCCCACCCCCGGCACCCGCAGCAGCTCCTCCCGGCCGGCGTCGTTGACCTCCACGGGGAAGAAGGCCGGGTGCTTGAGGGCCCAGCTGCACTTGGGGTCCACCAGGGGGTTGAAGTTGGGGTCCTCCTCGTCCAGCAGCTCCTCGGCCCGGAACCCGTAGAACCGAAGCAGCCAGTCCGCCTGATACAGCCGGTGCTCCCGCAGCAGGGGCGGCTTGGTGTCCAGAGAGGGGAGAAGGGTGTTCTCCACCACCGGCACATAGGCGGAGTAGAAGACCCGCTTGAGGCGGTATTTGTCGTAGAGGGCCTGGGTGAGGGAGAGGATGTGGCGGTCCGAGTCCGGTGTGGCGCCGATAATCATCTGGGTGCTCTGGCCGGCCGGGGCGAAGTGGGGGGCGCAGCGGTACTTCACCAGCTCCTCCTTGTTCTGCCGCAGGGTGTTGGTAATGAGGCCCATGGGGCGGAAGATGGACTGGCGGCTCTTGTTGGGGGCCAGGGCGTTGAGCCCCCGCTCCGAGGGCAGCTCGATATTCACGCTCAGCCGGTCCGCCAGCAGCCCCAGCCGGGTCACCAGCTCCGGGGATGTGCCGGGGATGGCCTTGGCGTGGATGTAGCCGTTGAAGCGGTGGCGGCTGCGCAGCAGCTCCAGACAGCGGATCATCCGCTCAGTGGTGTAGTCCGGGCTCACCAGCACGCCGGAGGAGAGGAAGAGGCCCTCGATATAGTTGCGCCGGTAGAATTGAATGGTCAGCTCCGCCAGCTCCTCCGGGGAGAAGACGGCCCGCCGGGTGTCGTTGGAGCAGCGGTTGACGCAGTACTTGCAGTCGTAGACGCAGCAGTTGGTCATGAGCACCTTCAGAAGGGTCACGCACCGGCCATCCCCGGAGAAGGTGTGGCAGCACCCGGCTATTGAGGCAGAGGTGTTGCCGATGGCGCCGGCCCGGTGGCGGCGCTGGGCTCCGCTGGAGGTACAGGCGGCGTCGTATTTGGCGGCGTCGGTGAGAATTGTCAGCTTGTCCATCACGTCCATGGGTCCGGCCTCCTGCAAACAAGTGTTCTGACAATAATATAGAACAGATGGCCGAAAATGTCAAGAGGAAATTTGGCTGTTTGTATCCGCGCCGCAAAAAAGGATTCCGCTGCCCTTGACAGAGGGGCTCTGCCGGTATATACTTTAAAAACGAACGATCGTTAGCAAGTGAAGGAGAGCGCCATGACCACAAAGGAAAAGATTTTGGACACGGCCCTGGAACTGTTTTCCCGGCACGGATACGACGGGGCGTCGGTGCGGGACATCGCCCGGGCCGTGGGGATCCGGGAGAGCTCTCTGTACAACCACTTTCCCAGCAAGCGGGCGTTGTTTGACGGGATCGTGGACTTCTGCGTCCAGCAGGCGGAGCTGTATTTCCGGGGGAGCGGACTGCCCTTTGACCAGGGGGACGACACGTCTCTGTACCAGGGCATACCGGCGGAGCGCCTGCATGCGCTCATTGAGCGCACCTTCCGGTACTTCTTCGACGATCCCTGGAACGCCCGGTTCCGCCGCCTGCTGCTGCTGAGCCAGTTTACCGAACCCCGCTGCCGGGACATCTACCGGCAGCTCTACCGGGACAAGTGCGTCCAGGTCCAGGCGTTCATCTTCTCCGCCCTCATGGACCGGGGGGAGCTCCGGCGTGAGGACCCCCTGGCGGTGGCGGCGGAGTTCCACGGGCCTATGTTCATGCTCATCCACACCTGCGACAGCTTTGAGGAGGCCCGGCCCTTGATCCGGGCCCACGTGGAGCAGTTCCAAAAAAATTACGCTTGGAGGGACCGGTCATGAAAATCTGCGCGGTCTACGGCACGGAGCGGCGGGGCTGCACCTGGCACATCGCCCAGGAGGTGCTCAGCCGCCTGCCGGAGGCGGAGGTGACGGAGTTTTTCCTGCCCCGGGACTGCCCGGAGGCCTGCGTCTCCTGCTTCCGGTGCTTTGAGGGCGGAAACCGCTGCTGCCAGAGCCCGGGCGCGGGGCGGATTCTGGAGGCCATGCTGGCCTCGGACGTGATCCTGCTCACCTCCCCGGTGTACGCCCTCCACGTGAGCGGGCCCATGAAGACCTTCCTGGACCACTACTGCGGCATGTGGATGGTCCACAAGCCAAACCGGGAGATGTTTCACAAGCAGGGGCTGGTGATCGCCGCCGCCAGCGGGCCGGTGTACCGGGCCGCCCTGCGGGAGATGAAGGACAGCCTGGATTTCTGGGGCGCGGCCCGCACCTGGAAAATGGGCTTTGCCCTGATGGAGATCCGCTGGGACCGGCTGTCCCCCGGACTGAAAAAGAGGATCGCCCGGCAGGCGGAGCGGACGGCGGCCCGCCTGCGGCGGGGCGCGGCCGTGCCGGGATGGAAGACCCGGTGTCTGTTTTACGCCCTGCGGCTGGTCCACAAGTATGTCTGGCCGGACACCCCCGACGCGGCGTGGTGGCGGGAGCAGGGCTGGCTGGACCGGGGGCGGCCCTGGAGGGCGTGAGGACGCACAGATAAAAAGGAGGACGCTATGAAAAAGACCATCATCATTTACCGCAGCAAGACCGGCTTCTCCCAGCGCTACGCCCAGTGGATGGCGGAGGAGCTGGGGTGCCGGGCGGTTCCCTTTCAGGACCGGGGCGCGGTGCGCCTGGGGGAGTATGATACGATCATCCTGGCGGGAGGGCTCTACGCCGGACAGATGGCGGGGCTGAATTGGCTGGCGAAGCGGCTGCCGGACCTGGCTGGGAAGCGGATAGCGGCCCTGGCCGTGGGGTGCGCGCCCATGGATACCCCGGATCTGGGGGAGAGCATGGACAAGCTCTTCGGCCCCCTGCCCCAGCTCCGCGGGTTCTACTGCCAGGGCGGGCTGGACTATGCCCGCATGGGGGCGGTGGACCGGGCCATGATGGCCGCTCTCCGGGCAGCTCTGAGGAGGAAGAAGGACGCCCAGGCCATGCTGGAGGGGATCTCCCACTCCTTCGACGGGGCCCGGCGGGAGAATCTGTCGGAGATCCTGGACTGGGCCCGGCAGGGATAAGGCATAGAGGAGCTGCCGGCAGCCTGTGAAGCGCAATCCGTTTGCGCAGGACAACAGGCCGCCGGCAGCGGTTTTATTCCTTATTCTGTTTTATCAATCCATCGGGTCCGCGTTGGCCGCCTTGTTCTGCTGAGCGCCGCCGATGATGAAGAGGACCGGGCCGGCAATGCCGCTGCACGCGGAGGCGATTCCCCGCAGGGAGAAGAGCTGGCCCAGGCCGAGGAAGCCGATCATCAGCAGAATGACGCCCCAGGTCAGGAAAAAGCGGTACTTTTGGGGGTTCCTGGCGCGGGACAGGCCCATCACGCCCACGATGATCTGGATGAGCATCATGACAGCCGAAATGGCGATCGCGGCAAGCACGACGATTCCCACCACGGCTGCCGCCTCCTCGCCGCTGAACATGCCGCCGCTCGCCAGCTGGAAATAGCTGTCCAGCCCGCTCATGGCGCTCTCATCCAGGCTGTTCATCGCCAGCAGAGCTGCGGCAGAGGCGATGATGCCGAAGAGACCGGAGGCAATGCCGCCAATCAGAATAAGAAGGGAGCCCACCTTCAGAAGCATATTTTCCTGTTCACCCATGCTGTATTTCCTCCAATATATTTTTGAAACGCGCTCTTCTCCGCACCGCTTTCCCGCTAGAGATTGGCAAATACGTCCATCTGCTTTTGCAGCTCGCCCACAATCTCCTGGTTGGTGTCCATCCGCGCGGTGATGCCGGCCATATCGTCCACCAGCATGCGGGTGCTGCCGGCCGCGCCGGTGATGCCGGAGGCCGCGCCGTCAATGGCCCCGGAGATGCTGGAGATGGAGGCGGCGATTTCGTCCATGGCGTTTTTCAGCCGCCCCGCCCTGTCGTTGAACTCCTCCATGGCGTGCCCGATATAGGCCGAGTCCTCCCGGTACTGCCGGCCGGCCTGGACAGTCCGCTCCAGCTGGTCTATGACGGCCTGGCTCAGATAATCGGCCAGCTCCCGGGCGCTGCTGGCCAGATATTCCACCGCCCCCGTGACCACGCCGCTGACCTCCTGGATGTTGCTGGCGGTTTCGGCGCAGGAGTCGGCCAGCTTGTGCACCTCCTGGGCCACAATGGAAAATCCGGCTCCCGCCGCACCGGCCCGGGCCGCCTCGATGGAGGCGTTGACGGCAATGAGGTTGGTGGAGGATGAGATATCAAGAATGTCCTTGGTCAGGGAGCGGATCTGCTCCACATTCCGGCTCTTCTCAATGGCCTGATCCAGCACGGCCATGATATCTGCCGTCTTGGAGCGAATGAGCTCTGTCTCACTGTGGGCGGAGCGCTCCATCTCCTCGGCCCGCCCCCGCATTTCCGCAGAATACGCCGTGATGGCGGCGCACTCCTCCGCCATGCTCTGGGTGTCCCCCTGGGTGCCGGCGGCGTTGGTGCTGATGGCGGAGGTGCTGCCCGCGATCTCCTCCAGGGCGGCGGAGAGCTGCTCCGTGAGGCCGGAGAGATTCTGGACGCTGCCATTGGAGGTCCGGGTCCGCTGGCGCACCTCGCCCACCACGCCGCTGATGCGCTCGGAGCTGTCCTTGAGGGTGCCCATGGCGTCCCGAATGGGGGTGAGCACGTATTTGCGGATAATCCGGAAAGCCGCCGCCACCAGGAAAATACCGACAACCAGGGTGAAGGCGCTGGTGACGAGGGAAATGATGTAAACCAGGGTGAGCTTTCCCCGGGCCGCCTCCGTCCTGCTGCTGACGGACGCGGAGAGCGCATCAACAGCCGCCTCCGCCGCGCCGCCCCAGCTGGCAACGTCTCCGTTGGCTGTGGCGTAGGCGTCCTGGGTCTTGCTGTCGGCGCTGGCGCAGACCAGATGGACCAGCGCATGCTTCAATTCCGTGTAGGCGCTCAGCAGAGACTGGTAGGCCCCCTCGTCCTCCTGAGAGACGAAGCTTTCGTAGGCGCTCAGCTTTTCGTCCAGGGCCGCCTCCTCCGCCTTGATCTCCTGTACCAGCCGGATCATGGTGGCATGGTCCGCCGCCACGATGTGGGACAGGGCCAGACGGTGTATGTTCATGACCGACTGCCGGATATCCTCCAGCCGCTCCTCGCTGACCATGTACTCATCCACAATGGTCCCCGCGTTGGCGTGGACATTGTTGATGCTGAATACCGCCAAAATGTTGGATAACAGCGCGATCAGGCCCAGCAGAACAATGGGCAGGGCCAGGCGCTGCTGTAGTGTCAGCCTGCCTTTCATACCATTTCCTCCCATACCTATTTTGTGTTACCGCTCGCTTACGCCCTCGGCCAGCCGGTCCAGCTGAACCTGAAGGGACGCGCCGGAGGGGTTCCCCTGGGCCATGCTGCCGGAAAATTCGGCCACAGGGTCCCAGAACTTTCCGCCCACCCGCTGGAGCTGGGAATAATTGGACTGCTCCAGCAGAGCCGCGATGGCCGGAGACGCCTGAACCTCCGGGGAGTTGGCGGCGTTGACGTTGGCCGGACCCTGGCCCCGCAGCTCAAAGCGCAGGCGCTGGTTCTCCTCGCTGACGATCCACTCCGCCAGCCGCGCCGCCCAGTCCGGGTGGCGGGAGTAGGCGTTCACGCCGATGAGCTTGCAGCCGGAGAAGGAGGCCATCTGCACCTGCTGACCCGCGCAGGTATAGGTGGGCAGCTTGGCCGCCCCCATGTCGTCTCCCCAGGCCTCCTTCACAGCCACCGCGTTCCACACGCCGCTGACGCCGGCGATGACGGAGCCATCCTGCACGCCGGAGAGGAACGCCGTGTCCGTCCGGTTGGAGAAGGCCGGGCTGGCCGCGACGTCCAGCATGGCCTGGGCCACGTCCACCCCGCGGATGGGGCCGTCTGTGCTGTTCCAGGTGCAGTAGTTGGTCAGACCATCCTCGTTCAGCCCCACCTCCAATCCGGTGTTGCCGAAGAAGGCGTAGACATACCACGCGGAGGACCAGTCCATAGCCACCAGCCGCCCGGCCTGGGCGGCCGTCTCCAATATCCGGTCCAGACGCTGGACGTCCGCCTCTGTGAAATAGGACTTGTTGTAGTACAGGAAATAGCCGTTATCCGCGGTAAGGGGATAGGCGTAGAGCGTGTTCTCCACACTGGCCGCCTCCACCGCAGCGGGGAGGGAGGCGCTTTGGATGGCCGCTCCGTCAGTGATCGGGTCCAGCCCGCCGGCGGCGGCCAGCGCGGACACCTGGTCATCAGCGAAGGCGAACACGTCCGCGCCGCCCTCCAGATCGCCCAGAAGAACGTCCTTGCAGTTGGACTCGCTCTGGGGCTGGTAAGTGATCTGGAAGCTGGCCTGGCCGGCGTAATGGGCCTGGAAGGAAGCGAAGATCTCCTGGAGCAATGCCTCATCCTCCTCCGCGCCCCACACCGTCAGCACAATGGTCTCATCTGCCGGCGGACTGTCCTCGGGGAGCTGCTCCTGCGATCCGCAGGCGGACAGCAGGGATAATAAACAGGCGGATAACACGAAAAGGAAAAGCCGTCTCATCATAGTTTACCATTCCTCCCATAAATTCGGAGGTATTATAGCATTTTACGTGCTTGATTTCAACTGGCAAAGCGGCAAAAATATCGGATTGGCCCCGCCGCCTGAATGGACCAGCCCTGGTTGTGCGGACAGCATGAAAAAACTGTGATAGGAAATAAGGCATTGTTCCTTGAAGCGGCGGCGTCAAAGCTCTCCGGTGAAGGAGGAATTGCCGATGACATTCATTTTGCCCAAATGCTCCGGCCTCTTTGAGGTCCGGTTTGAAGGTTTTGACCATTTCTTTGATTCCGGTCTCTTCTCTCTTGCCTTTCTGTAAAAAAAGGGGTAAAATAAGACAAGTCCGAAATGAATACCCACTTTTCATAAGGAGGAACATAGTCTATGGAAACTTACGGATTAGAGCAGTACGGCATTTCCGGCATCAAGGAAGTCGTATACAATCCAACCTACGAGCAGCTCTTCGAGGCGGAGATGGACCCCGCCCTGGAGGGCTTTGAGAAGGGACAGCTGACCGAGCTGGGCGCGGTCAACGTGATGACCGGCATCTACACGGGCCGCTCTCCGAAGGACAAGTTCATTGTCATGGACGAGAACTCCAAGGACACCGTCTGGTGGACCTCCGATGAGTTCAAAAACGACAACAAGCCCGCCTCCCAGGAGGCCTGGAAGGCCTGCAAGGACCTGGCCGTCAAGGAGCTGTCCAACAAGAAGCTCTATGTGATGGACGTGTTCTGCGGCACCAACGCGGACACCCGCATGGCCATCCGCTTCATCATGGAGGTGGCATGGCAGGCCCACTTTGTCAAGAACATGTTCATCGCCCCCACCGAGGAGGAGCTGAAGAACTTCAAGCCCGATTTCATCTCCTACAACGCCTCCAAGGCCAAGCTGACCAACTACAAGGAGCTGGGCCTGAACTCCGAGACCGCCGCCATCTTCAACATCACCTCCCGTGAGCAGGTCATCCTCAACACCTGGTACGGCGGCGAGATGAAGAAGGGCATGTTCTCCATGATGAACTACTACCTGCCCCTGAAGGGCATCGCCTCCATGCACTGCTCCGCCAACACCGACATGAACGGCGAGAATACCGCCCTGTTCTTCGGCCTCAGCGGCACCGGCAAGACCACCCTGTCCACCGACCCCAAGCGTCTGCTCATCGGCGACGACGAGCACGGCTGGGACGACAACGGCGTATTCAACTTTGAGGGCGGCTGCTACGCCAAGGTCATCGACCTGGACAAGGAGTCTGAGCCCGACATCTACAACGCCATCCGCCGTGACGCCCTGCTGGAGAACGTCACTGTGGACGCTGCGGGCAAGATCGACTTCCACGACAAGTCCGTCACCGAGAACACCCGCGTCAGCTACCCCATCAACCACATTGAGAAGATCGTGCGTCCCGTGTCCGCCGGCCCCGACGCCAAGAACGTCATCTTCCTGTCCGCCGACGCCTTTGGCGTGCTGCCTCCCGTGTCCATTCTGACCCCGGAGCAGACCCAGTACTACTTCCTGTCCGGGTTCACCTCCAAGCTGGCCGGCACCGAGCGGGGCATCACCGAGCCCACCCCCACCTTCTCCGCCTGCTTCGGCCAGGCCTTCCTGGAGCTGCACCCCACCAAGTACGGTGAGGAGCTGGTGAAGAAGATGGAGAAGTCCGGCGCCAAGGCCTACCTGGTCAACACCGGCTGGAACGGCACCGGCAAGCGCATCTCCATCAAGGACACCCGCGGCATCATCGACGC
>CAJTWF010000049.1 GCA_910579965.1 uncultured Oscillospiraceae bacterium | reverse complement strand
AACGCTGGAGAGGTATTGCCACCCGCTATGCCAAGACCTCCGATGCTTTTATCGCTGCGGTACATGTTCGTTGTATCGCTATTTGGGCTACTATACACGCTTAACTCGAGTAGACACTATCTAAAGTTCACAGACGCTACATATCTTTTGCTAGATTTGTTCATAATTGAAGAGCATACTAAGGCCATCAACAAAAACACATTGGAGGTTATGAACTATGTTTGAAATGATGCCCTTTACCCGCAGCCGCGGCATGGACCTGTACCGTCCCTTCCGGGACCTGGAGGAGCTGGAGCGGAGCCTCTTCTCCGGCGCCGGTCTCGGGGGATTCCAGACCGACGTCAAGGACACCGGCGACGCCTTCGTGCTGGAGGCCGATCTGCCGGGGGTGAAGAAGGAGGACATCCACATCGACGTGGACGGTGACCGCCTCTCCATCAGCGCCCAGCGCTCCTCCGGCAGGGAGGAGAAGGATCAGGACGGCAACTATATCCGCTGCGAGCGGTCCTACGGGTCCTTCTCCCGCAGCTTTGACATCTCCGGCGTGCGCTCGGAGGACATCACCGCGGCCTATGAAAACGGCGTGCTGACACTGACCATGCCCAAGCAGACCACGGCTGTCCCGGCGGCCCGGCGGCTGGAAATTCAATAAAATCCCCAGGAACAGGGGAGCGCGGGGCCGCTGCGTCCTGCGCTCCTCTTTTTTTGCCGGTATTTGCCGGTGGATCCTCCCGGCGGGACGTGGTATGCTGTAGGGGCGAACCGCCGCACCTCCGCCCGCCCCGGCGCATAGGATATCTCGGGGCAGGAAAACCCCGGTGTCATGCGGCTCTTGTGCTGCGGTGCGTCCTCCCGGCGGGATGGCGTGCTGATTTGAAGGGAGAGCAGTATAAATTCCGCGGTTGCGTGGGAGAATGATAGTGGTCCGGTCAGACCGGGCACTTCTTCCGGCGGAGTGTGAACTTTGTGGATACAAGCGTAAAACGCGGCGACATCTATTACGCCGATCTCAGCCCGGTCGTGGGGAGCGAGCAGGGCGGCGTCCGTCCCGTGCTCATCGTTCAAAACGATACAGGGAACCGATACAG
This sequence comes from uncultured Oscillospiraceae bacterium, assembly GCA_910579965.1. Classification (GTDB taxonomy): domain Bacteria; phylum Bacillota; class Clostridia; order Oscillospirales; family Oscillospiraceae; genus Pelethomonas. Next base: position 8,816 of record CAJTWF010000049.1, on the reverse strand, counting down.
CCCCACCGTCATAGCGGCGGCCATCACCAGCCAGACCGGCAAGGCCAAGCTGCCGACGCACATCGAACTGGCTGCACAAAAGTATGGACTTACCCGGGATTCTGTGGTACTATTGGAACAGATCCGCACGCTGGATAAGCGTCGTCTGCGGGAAAAAATGGGGCGCGTGGACAAGGAACTGATGGACAGAGTTGATACGGCTATTGCCGTCAGCTTCGGTCTGCACAGCGAACGGCTCGTATAGCCCCCGGTCAGTCCTGGCGATTCACGCAGGCCCGCGGCGCGGCTGCGCCCCGCGGGCCTGTTCTTCCCATCTGTGTACATAAGGAGTATCTATGCGTAAAAAGACATTCCGCACCGCCGCCTGCCTTCTTCTGGCCGCCGTGGTGCTCGCCTCCTTCGCCGCTCTGGCGTCCGGCGGCGCGGGCTCCCAGGGGGATCCCCTGGTGACCCTCAGCTACCTCAACGACACCTTCCTGACCCAGGTACTGGAAAAGGTGGACAAATCCCTGGATGAGCGCGGCGGCAGACTGCGGGGGGAGATTGACCAGCAGATCGCCCAGCGGGAGCAGGAGCTGCGGGGCCAGCTGTCCGGCGGCTCCCCGGCCGCCCCGGCCTCCGCCTTTACCGCCGTGACCCTCTCCGCCGGGCAGACCCTCTCCGGCGAGGCGGGGTGCGAGATCCTGCTGCGCAGCGGCAGCGCCGCCTGCGTGGCGGACAGCGCCGGCGTCCCCGGCATGGTGGACGCCACCTCCGGCGGCAGCGTCAACGGCGGCGGCGCGCTCCAGGTCAACCACCTCTACCTCATGCCCGCCCCGGCGGGAGTGCGGGCCTCCAGCGAGGCCGCGGTGCTGGTCCGAGGCGGCTACAGCGTCCGGTAGCGGCGCTCTGTCCCCGGCATAACACACGCCCGGGAGCGGATCTCCATCCGCTCCCGGGCGTTTTGCTGTTCTTTCTGCGGCGGTCCTCACCGCCCCAGGATGTACCGCTCAATGGCCTGGGCCGCGCCGTCCTGGACGTTGGTCCCGGTCACCGCGTCGGCGGCGGCGAGGACCTCCTCCGGCGCGTTCCCCATGGCAACCCCCAGTCCCGCAGCGCGGAGGCTGGAGACGTCGTTTCCGCTGTCCCCGATGGCCATGACCTGCCCCATGTCCACCCCCAGCAGGCGGCAGACCCTCTCCAGGCCCCTGGCCTTGGTGGCCTCCCGGTCCGTCACCTCCATGGAGCGGGGGGAGGACCACACGCAGGACAGCGGCAGCGCCTGGGCCGTGGGGGCCAGCTCCTGCCAGAGCGCCGGCGTGAGGCCCATCAGGTTCATCTTCTCAAAAACCAGACCGGACCCCGCCGCGAAGGCGGACAGGGGCCCCTCTACCACGTGGCCCCGCCGGTCCAGTATCCCCAGGTGGAAGGTCAGGCGGTCAATGGTCCGCTCCCGGGCCCAGTCCTCCGCCGTCAGGTACAGGGTCCCGCCGGCGGACAGCTCCACCATCAGACCCAGCGCCACGGCCCGGTCAATGAGGGGCCGGAGCGTCTCCGCCGTCATATAGCAGGACGCCAGAACCTCCCCGCTCTCCAGGCGGCGGACCTCCGCGCCGTTGCACAGCACCGCCAGATTGGCCCAGCTCTGCTTCACCCGGAGGGGCGGGGGCAGCATGGCGAACTGCCGGCCCGTGGTGGGCACGATGGCCACGCCCTGCCGGTGGGCCGCCAAAAGGGCGTCCTCCGTGCGCCGGGAGAAGCTGGCGTGATCCGGCAGCAGGGCCGTGCCGTCCAGATCCAGAGAAATCAGCCGGATATTCATACCGCAAAGGGCACCGGACAGGCACCCCGGACTACCTCCGGGTTGACGCTGACCATCAGGAGGGGGGCCTCCTCGCCTCGGGGAGCGCCGGCGGGCATACCGCTCACCTGGACGCAGTTGCGGCCATTGACCGCCACGGAGGACACGTCCACGGCAAAGAATCCCACCCGATCCAGGTTCAGCATGGCGGAGGTGTCCACCGGCTGGCCGTTAACATAGATCTGCAGGGAGGGAATGGCGTCCCGCACGGCAAAGTAGACGGTCCCCTGGCCCTCGTAGGTCTCGAACCAGGTCACGCCGTTCTGATAGCAGGTGGAGGCGCCGGTGCCGTAGGCCCTGGGGAAGTAGACGGCGTTCTGGCCGCCGCCGGTGTAGCCGCCCCTGGCGTCCGCGCAGGGCATGGAGGAGACGGGGGCGGCCTTCAGCGCGGGAGCGCCGGCGCTGTCCGTGTCAGCGGACACCGCGTCCAGCCGCGTCTGGAGCTCCTCCTGCCAGCGGGCGGCGTTGGCCTGGTTCTCCCTGTCCTCCACATAGGCCTCCGCCGCGCCGGCCAGGGCGTCCAGAACCGTCTGGGCGTAGTCCTTCATGGTCCGGCTCCGGCGCTTCTCCGCACGGGTCACCGTCAGATCCGCCAGGGCGTAGGCGTCGTTCATGTGGGGGGCCTCATCGTACGCCCCCTTGTGACCCTCCAGCATGGAGACGCGGTCCATGGCCATCTGCATGACGCTGGCGTCCATGGCGTCCGGAGTGGAGCGGAGGGACTCGTAGACATACCCCACCACGCAGCCCAGCGCGCCCAGGACCATGTTGTCGGAGTAGAAATCGTTGGGGGCCACGGCGTTGTCCAGCACCGGGGAGTTCTTCTTGTTGGTCAGCAGGGCGATCACCAGATTCTCCTCCGGGTCAATGACCGTGAGGGTGCCGGTCCAGCCCTGGTGGCCCACGGTGGCGCTGGAGGAGTGGGTGGTGAAGTAGTTGTTGCGGCCCGCGCTGCCCTGCCGCCACCAGCCCAGCCCCCAGGTGGGCGCCTCCGGGCTCTTGGGCTTGGTGAACTCGTCGATCACGTCTTTGTCAAAGTACTTCCTCCCGCCGCTGCCGCCGGTGAGCATCAGAGAGGCCAGCCTGGCCAGATCCTCCGCGTTAGAGAACAGGCCCGCGTGGCCGGAGACGCCGTCCATGGCGTAGTAGGCCTTCTCGTCGTGGACCTCGCCCTGGACCACCCCCGTGCGGACGTTGGCAAAGGAGACCGCCCCGTCCCGGGTGTTGCCCTGGAGCTCGGTGGCCGCGCAGCCGGAGGCGTCAAAGCCGTTGTCCAGGGGATTGTAGGTGATATGGGTCAGGCCCATGGGGTTCCAGAACTTCTCCTTCAGGAACTGGTCCAGCCTCTGGCCCGCCGCCTTCTCCAGGATAAAGCAGAGGAGCATGTAGTCCACATCGGAATACTTGGTCTGGGTGCCCGGCTCATAGGTCAGCGGCGAGGCGAGGACCATCTCCAGGGTGGAGGCCCGGTCCTGGGAGAACAGGGGGTTGCTCACGCCGGCCTCCGGGGTCTGGGTGAGCTGGTTGAACCGGTCGTTGTGGTACTGGGGATCCGGGTCAAAGCCCGCCTGGTGCATCAGCGCGTCCCGTATGGTGAGCCGGCTCTTCCAGGCCAGGATCTGCCGCTTGTCCGCCTCGCTTGTCCCCTCCTTGAACACGGTCCTCCCCTGCTGGTCAAAGGAGGGGAAGAACTTGGTGATGGGGTCGTCCAGGGCGATGTCATAGCCCTCGTGGCTGAGCATGTACTGGAGGGCGTAGTTGACGGAGTACATCTTGGTGTTGGAGGCCAGGTCGTAGAGGGTATCGGTGGTGACGGGGACATAGTCCCCGTCGCCGGGCAGGATGCGGCTGTTGTCGGCCCGGTAGCCGCTGGCCGCGCCCCATGCCTCGCTGACCACCAGCCTGCCGTCCTTGATGACGGCCAGCTGCGCGCCGGAGAAGCCGTACTTCACCTCGGCGCGGATGAGATCGCCGATGAGCTCCAGGGTGCTCTCGTCCATCCCCACGTCCGACGGGCCGGCGGGGAGGACGTCGGGGTATGGGACGTTCACCGTCACGGCGTCTTCAATATCGCCGGGCGTGACGGCGGAGACCTGGAGCGTGTTGGTCCCGTTCACCGTCAGGCTTGAGATGTCCGCCTGCCAGGTGCGCCCTGCCGCCATGGCGGAGGTATCCACCTCGGCGTTGTTGACAAACAGGCGGAAGCCGGTCACGCCCTGGGCAGGGGTGACGTACAACCGCCCCTGGCCCGCTAAGCCGGTGAAGCTGTAGAGGCTGTTCATCGCCAAGGTATCGTCCACGCAGTTCTTCCAGTCAGGAAAGGCGGCCGCGCCCTGCCAGTCCTGACTGGGCAGCGATACGGCCTTGACAGCCGCGTCTGTGCCGGCCGCCAGGGCCGGCGCGGCCAGGGAAACGCCAAGCGCCAGGACCAGCGCCAAGCAGAGGAATCTATGGAGTGTTTTATTCATAGCGGTTCTCCTCAAAAAGTCTGTTCCGTGCAGGAAACATGGATTCTAAAAAAGTCTGTATTCATAACCGGGGGCGGCGGGATATGGCGGAAAGGCCGTCCAAGCGCGAGCGCCGGTTGTGAATACAGGCTGTGAAGGCTGGGCGGGCTACGGCCGCACCAGGGCAAACCGCCCGCCCCGGGGGATGCTGTCCGCCAGGAGCATGGCCTGCTCCGGCACCCGGCCGATGACGTTCACCCGCTCATCCGCCGGGTAGTCTGCCCGGCAGAGCTGGATCTCTCCGGCGTAGCGGCCGTAGCGGTCATTGTCCATGGTGACGCTGCCCCGGACCCGGGCCCGGCAGTCCGCCGGCGCGTTGGGGCCGCCGAAGCAGGCGTATTCCCGGGACTCGGCAAAGCGCACCAGCCCGGCCGGGGAGTCCGGCCGGCAGGTAAACACCTGCCCGTAGAGGGCCTCCCGGTCCGGCGCCAGCAGGGCCGGGACGCTGAGCACGCCCTCCTGACAGAAGCGGCGGACGCGCCCCTGCTCCGTCTCGCTCAGCCCCGGGTCCCCCACGAATACGCCGTCCATCCCGAAGCGGAGGACCATATCCGCAAAGCAGGCCGAGGGCAGCTGCCCCCGGTGGGCCTCCAGAGTGGGGAGCCCGCAGTGGACCGGCCCCCGGAGGCTCTGATCCCCGGGGACAAAGGCCAGCACCTTCAGGCCCGCCTCCTGGAGGGCGCGGGTGCTCTCCAGCAGGAAGGCCGCGTCCAGGCCGGTCTCCGGCCGGGGGTAGAAGTTGTGCATGGCCATCACCAGGGGGCCGGCGGCGGCGATGCGCCGGGCCGCCCGGGCCGTGGCGGTGGAGGCGTTGACCACGATGGGGATCTGCGCGGCCAGGGCCGCCGTCTCCTCCTCTGTGAAGCCGTAGTCAATGCGCAGGGCCCACACCCGCAGCCGCTTGGCGAGCCGGATCAAATCCGGCTCGCCAAACTGGGCCACGGTCTTTACGGACACGTCCGCGATAGTCCGGAACCCCGCCTCGTGGAGCCACAGGCAGACCCGTTCCGCCCGGGCGCAGTAGTCAGGGGAGAACTCCTCGCTGATGTGCAGGGAGAGAAAGACCATGGCGTCCGCGCCTGCGGAGCGCTCCAGCATCTCCCGCTGCTGGTCAAAGCTGGTCAGGTATACGGAGTAGCCCAGGCTCTCAGACATTGGCTACGTCCTCGGCCTTGATGCCGAACCAGGTGATGATGAAGCCCATGATGTAGGCGATGAGGATGCCCAGGAAGAAGTAGAGCATCATGGAGGGGGTCCGCATCAGGGGGATGGCCACCAGGCCGGAGGGACCCCAGGCAATGGCCTGCACGTGCATGAGCATCACGAAGGCGCCGCCGAAGCCCGCGCCCAGACCGGCGGTGATAAAGGGCTTGCCCATGGGGAGGGTGACGCCGTAGATCAGCGGCTCGCCCACGCCCAGCACGCCGGCGGGCAGAGCGCCGATGATGGTCTGCTGCATCCGCAGGTTCTTCACCTTGCGGGCCTTCAGGTAGATCGCCAGGGCCGCGCCCACCTGGCCCGCGCCGGCCATGGCCAGGCAGGGGAACAGGGTCACGCCGCCAAGGGTCTCCAGCTGCACGGCGTAGATGGGGATCAGGCCGTGGTGCAGGCCCAGCAGCACCATGGGCAGGAACACCGCGCTCATGACGTAGCCGGAGATGATGCTGACAACGGGGTTGGAGGAGTTGATGAGGAAGCTGAGCAGGAACACCAGCCCGTCGGAGAGGAAGCCGGTGACGGGCATGAGGACAAACACGTACAGGGAGCCGACAATAATCATGCTCAGCAGGGGGGTGAGGATCAGATCCAGCACGTCGGGGATGACCTTGCGCAGCCCCTTCTCCACCTTGGAGAGCAGCCAAACGCCGATAATCACGCCGATGATGCCGCCCTTGCCGGTGGTCAGGATGGAGTTGAGGGGCACGTCGGCGTTATAGAGCCCCAGCAGGGTGGAGATGGTGACGATCTGGGAGCCGATGGAGATGCCGCCGATCATGCCGCCCAGGGCGGGGGTGGCGCCGAAGACCTTGGCCGCGTTCACGCCGGTATAGATGGCGAAATAGCCCAGGAAGGAGGCGCCGAAGAGGCTGAAGAGGGTCTGGATGATGAAGATGACGCCCGTGCCGGAGGCGATGGCCTCGGGGAACAGCTGGCCCATGAGGCTGGCCAGACCGTTGAACAGGCCTGCGGCGATGACGGCGGGGATCATGGGGATGAAGATGTTGGCGATGGTGCGCAGGCCCTGCTTCAGGGGGCTGTCCTTCTGCCCAGCCTTCATGGCGGCCTTGTTGGTCTGCCAGTCGTTATCCGTGCTCAGGCCGCTCTGCACGCCCGCGTCCGCCACAAACAGATCGCACACCTTCTTGGCCTTGCCGGGGCCCAGGATGACCTGGAGCGTGGCGTCCTCCACCACGCCCAGCACGCCCTGGGTGGCCTTCAGCGCGGCAATCTGCGCCTTGCTGTTGTCCCGCAGCTGGATGCGCAGGCGGGTCATGCAGTTGGCGGCGCTGACAACGTTGCCCTTGCCGCCCACCAGTTCCAGGATCTTCAGGGATAATTCTTGATTTGTCATGTTAACCTCCAGTTCTTGATAAAACACACAGATGCTGTTCCGGCTGTTTCCCCCGAAAAAGGGGGGGTAACAGCCGCTGCGGGCCGGAGCGCCGCTATTGGATGGCCTCCCGGACGTGGCCCCGGGCCCTCTCCAGGCGGCTGGCGGCCTCCTGAGCGCCGCAGCCGGCCAGGATCATGGTGATGGCGGTCTTGACGCTGCCGCCGGCAGCGGTGATCCTCTCCCGGGCGGTCTCCCGGTCCACGCCGGTGGCCTCCATGACGATCTTCTCCGCCCGGCGGTGGAGCTTCTCGTTGGTCTGCATCACGTCCACCATCAGGTTCTGATACGCCTTGCCCACGCCCACCATGGCGGCGGTGGAGATCATGTTCAGAATGAGCTTCTGGGCCGTGCCCGCCTTGAGGCGGGTGGAGCCGGTGAGGACCTCGGGTCCCACCACCACCTCCACAGCCAGATCGGCGGCCCTGCCGATCTCGCTGCCCGCGTTGCAGGACACGGCGGCGGTGCGGCAGCCCAGCTCACGGGCGTAGGCCAGGCCCCCCAGCACATAGGGGGTGCGGCCGCTGGCGGCGACGCCGATCACCAGATCCCGCTTCTCCAAGCCCCAGGCGGTCAGATCCTCCCTGCCCAGCTCACGGCTGTCCTCCGCGCCCTCCACGGCCTTGAGGAAGGCCTTCTCGCCGCCGGCGATGAGACCCACCATCCGGTCCGGGGCCACGCCGAAGGTGGGGGGGCACTCCGCCGCGTCCAGTACGCCCAGGCGGCCGCTGGTGCCCGCGCCCATGTAGAACACCCGGCCTCCCGCCTCCAGGGAGGCGATGGCCCACTCCGCCACCTGGGCGATGCTGGGCAGCTGGGCGGAGATGGCCGCCGGGACCTTGGCGTCCTCCCTGTTCATGGCGGTCACCACCTCCAGGGCCGTCATCCGGTCCAGGTCCATGGTGTCTGGGTTGCGGGTCTCCGTGGTCATGCTCTCTAAATTGATTCCCAATGCGCTCTCCTTTCCGTCCGTCCGGTTCTGCGGGCTGTACCGCCCAGGAGGAGCCGGCCGGACCGTGTACCGCCGCCCCTTTCCGGACAGGGACGGCGGACTGTACCGTACAGACTGCATTGTAGTTAGTTATTTCTTTTTTGTCAATTAGTCATATATGTTCTGGCACTTTGTTTCAAATGTTGACAAAAAATGAACGCCAGCCGGTGTTGTGGTGAAACTTTTTCGGACAAAAACAGAAAATTTTGTGGAAACAGACAAAACCCGGCCTGCGCCCCTTTTCAGATTGGTGATGCCCAGCGCCATTTGAGAAATTGATTAGTCAAAAGACCCAGGGCTTGTTTGATAATGGACGATATGCCCGACAGCAAGGAATGTTTTTGCCAGACAAGGCGACCTTTCGCGGGCATCCACATTCTGCATGGCCCCTCGGTGGGGCCATGCAGAATCCATAACGCAGTATGGCGGAAAAAGGTCTGCTGTTTGGGTATGCTGTCAATTTTCAAACATGCCCTAAAGCGGGAAGTTACCCTATACAGGCTTGTAACTGCCCGATAAACTGGAAGATAATTGCGCTTTAAATTGGCACAGCATTTTTGTTCTATGAATTTTAACAAAATTTCATAATTACCGCTTAATTTTATGAATTATGAAACTCCCTAATAAATATATGCTGCACAGGTAAACAAATAGATTTCCAACATACGAATAAAGAGTAAAGCGTCCTTTCATAGGAACCTGTGCTGATAATGTCTTTGTGTCAGACTGAAAATAATCGGTCTGTGCCAGCACACTGCCTTTATAATCTGAAACAATCGACATTCCTTTATTTGTATGTCTGACTATATTACTTCCATTTTCAACCCCTCGCACAATCGCCGTCTTTGAAGCTAATAATGTCATTTC
>CAJTWF010000048.1 GCA_910579965.1 uncultured Oscillospiraceae bacterium | reverse complement strand
TCATCTTTACAGGAAAAAGTCTGCCTCTTGGCAGACTTTTTCGACAGGCTGATGCCTCCCGGGCGTAAAGCCCGGGAGGCATTTCCATATCCGCAAAAAGAAGTTGACAACACAACTTTCTGGGTGTATGATACGAAAGTTGCATCATCAACTTTTGACACCCCGCAAAGGAGGCGCCGGAATGGTAGAACGGTTTGCGCGTTTCTCCCTGGCTATTTTTGAAATTTCCCGCTGCTGGCACAAGCTGGCGGCAGAGGAGATGGCGGCCTATGGACTCAGGGGCGCCCACGCCATCTACCTGACCGCCATGTACCGCTGCAAGGACGGGGTCACCGGCCCCCAGCTGTGCGAGCTGTGCGGCAGGGATAAGTCCGATGTGTCCCGCACCATCGCTGTCCTGCAGGAAAAGGGATTTGTGACCAAGGAGGGCGTCAATCAGAGCCTCTACCGGGGCCTGCTGAAGCTCACCGGCCAGGGCCGGGCCGCGGCGGAACAGGTCTGCAAACGGGCCGCCCTGGTAGTGGAGCTGGCGGGAGGAGATCTCAAAGAGGAGGAGAGAGAATGCTTTTACAGGGCGTTGGAGTCCATTACCGGGCATTTGCGGGAGATCAGCCGGGAGGGACTCCCAAAGCGGCCATGAATCCCCTGATAAAGTTCTGTTGCAGAGCATACCAGCTGGCCTTCCGGCTTGCCATGCCTCTGCTGCCCTACCGGGAACCGGAGCGGCTGGAGAGCATCCGGGCCCTGCCGCCTCTGCTGGAAGGGCTGGGCCTGGACGCGGTCCTGCTGGTTACGGACCGCCCTCTCCGGGAGGCCGGAGTCACCGGACCGCTGGAGGAGCTGCTGAAACGCTCCGGCATCCGGTGCGCCGTCTATGACGGCACCCGGGCCAATCCCACGGTCCAGAATGTAGAGGAGGCGCGGGAGCGGTATCTGGCGGAGGGATGCGGTGGGATCATTGCCTTCGGCGGCGGCTCCTCCATGGACTGCGCCAAGGCGGTGGGCGCCAGAATCGTCTATCCCCGGCGGAGCGTCAATGAGATGCGCGGCCTGCTGCGGGTACTGCGCCGCCTGCCGCCTCTGATCGCCATTCCCACCACCGCCGGGACCGGCAGCGAGGTAACCGTTACCGCCGTCATCACGGACAGCCTGCGGAAACACAAGTACACTATGAACAACTTCACCATGATCCCCCATTACGCGGTGCTGGACCCGGCGGTTACCCGGACTCTGCCGCCCCCTCTCACCGCCACCACAGGCATGGATGCCCTGACCCACGCGGTGGAGGCGTATATCGGAGGCTCCACCACCAGGGAGACCCGGCGGCTTGCCCTCCAGGCGGTGCGGCTGGTTTTTGAAAATATCGAGGCCGCATATCAGAACGGGGAGGATCTGGAGGCCCGGAAGAATATGCTCCATGCCGCCCACATTGCGGGCATCGCCTTCTCCAAGTCCTATGTGGGCTACGTTCACGCGGTGGCGCACTCCCTGGGCGGGCAGTACAATACGCCTCACGGCCTGGCCAATGCGGCGCTGCTGCCGGCTGTGCTGGAGGCCTACGGCCCCTGCGTCCGCCGGAAGCTCTGGGAACTGGGCCAAAGCGCTGGCTTGCCGGCGGCGGATTCCGAGGAGACGGGGGCAGCCGCCTTTATTTCCGCCATCCGGCAGCTCAACCGGCGGCTGGGCATTCCGGAGAGGCTGCCTGGCATCCGGCGGGAGGACATACCCGTCATGGCGGCCCACGCCGCCCGGGAGGCCAACCCCCTTTACCCTGTCCCCCGGCTGATGAGCGCGGCGGAGCTGGAGCAGTTTTATGACGCTATTTCTGAATAAACAGCGGGAGGACCTATGAATATCCACGAAATTGTTGAAAGCCAGCGCCGCTTTTTCCGCACCGGGGCAACTCTGCCGGTATCCTTTCGCAGGGAGATGCTCCGAAGGCTTCTGGACGCGGTAAACTGCTATGAGGCGGAAATCGGAAGGGCTCTGGCCGCCGATCTGGGCAAGAGCGGCTATGAGAGCTTTATGTGTGAAACCGGCCTTGCGCGGGGGGAGATCAGCTGGATGCTCCGGCATGTGGGCCGTCTGGCGCGGGAGCGCACCGTCTCCACGCCGCTGGCCCAGTTCGCCGCCCGCAGCTTCCGGAGACCCTCCCCTTACGGCGGGACTTTGATTATGAGCCCCTGGAACTACCCGATACTGCTGACCCTGTCCCCCCTGGCCGATGCTATCGCAGCCGGGAACACCGCCGTGGTGAAGCCCAGCGCCTACGCCGCCGCCAGCGGCGCCCTGCTGGCGAAGATGATAGGCGAATGCTTCCCGCCGGAGTATGTGGCCGTGGTCACTGGCGGCAGGGAGCAGAACGCCGCGCTGCTGGAGGAGAAGTTTGATTTTGTCTTCTTTACCGGCAGTCAGGCTGTGGGCCGCGAGGTACTGCGCCATACGGCGGAACGCCTGACTCCGGCGGCGCTGGAGCTGGGGGGCAAAAGCCCCTGCATTGTGGACGAAACCGCCAAGCTGCCCCTGGCTGCCCGGCGGATCGTATTCGGCAAGTACCTCAACTGCGGCCAGACCTGCGTAGCCCCGGATTACGTTCTCTGCCACAGCAGCGTGAAGGACCAGCTGGCAGAGCTACTGTGCAGGGAAGTCCGGCGGCAGTACGGCGAAAATCCCCTGCAAAATCCGGACTACGGCAGAATCGTCAACGAAAAGCATTTTCACCGCCTGCTGGGGTTGATCGGCCGGGACAAGACGGTTCTCGGCGGGCAGTCCTCCCCGGAGACCCTGCAAATCGCCCCCACCATTCTGGACAATGTCGTGGAAAGCGACCCGGTGATGCAGGAGGAGATTTTTGGACCCATCCTGCCCATTCTCACCTATGACCGCTTCGAGGATCTGTACGACCGGCTGGCGGACCGGCCCAAGCCCCTGGCCCTGTATCTGTTCTCCGAGGACCGGCCCCGGATCCGGGAGGCCATGGACCGCCTCCAGTTCGGCGGCGGGTGCGTCAACGACGTGGTCATCCACCTGGCCACCAGCGCCATGGGCTTTGGCGGCGTGGGGGAGAGCGGCATGGGGGCCTACCACGGCCGGGCGGGCTTTGAGGCATTTTCCCACTACAAGAGCATTGTAGACAAGAAGACCTGGATGGATCTGCCCATGCGCTACCAGCCCTATCAGAAGAAGCTGTACGGCAGGCTGCTGCACATATTCCTTCGATAAATCATCTGAAATGTGAGGAAACCTTTATGGAAAACACTGTAAAGCCCCAGAAGTGCGGAAAGAAAATGATCCTGGGCGTTCTGGCGGCGGTTCTGGCGCTGCTGCTGGCATTGGCAATCGCCATTTTCGCCCTGTGGCACAACGAGCTATTTTCCATGGCCAGCATGAAGCTTCTCCGGGAGCGGGACGACAGCCATATGGACGGGGCCGTATACATCATGGACGTGAAGGGTGGATTCTACCTGGACGAGTTCATCGCCCAGGGCGGAGCCTCCAGCGACGCGGAGTTGATCTCTTTTATCACCGGCAATATCACCAAGGGGCTGATTCCCATGCGCATCAGCGAGTCGGAGATTGCCTGCTCCTCCTTTACTGCGGAGACGCCGGAGGGGGACCGGCTTTTTGCCCGGAACTACGATTTCTCCAAGACAAACACCTGCATTGTCCGCACCCAGGCCAACGAGGGCCGTCATGCCTCCATCTCCACTGTGGACCTCCAGTTTCTGGGCCTGGACGTGGAGAAGAACGAGGAGGGCCTGGCCAACCGGATCACCTGTCTGGCCGCGCCCTACATTCCTCTGGACGGCATCAATGACGCAGGCGTGGCGTGCGGCATCTACATGACCTACCAGGGCGGGGACGCCGTGCCGACGGACCAGCGGACGGACCGGCCTGATATTACCTCCACCACGCTGCTGCGGCTGATTCTGGACTACGCCGGCAGCGTGGAGGAGGCGGTGGAGATCGCCTCCGGCTATGACCTCCACGACTCCGCCAAGACCTCCTATCACTATATGGTGGCTGATGCCAGCGGCAGAAGCGCCATTCTGGAGTGGGTGGGTGAGACCGATGCCGGGGACACCGATGGGACGCGGCGGGAACTGGTGGTGACCTATAACGAAGGGGACAGCCATATTGGCGAGGCCGAGGCAGCCAGCGATGTCCAGTGGATCACCAATTTCATCATCCAGCCCGGCTACTACGGATCGGACGGGGAGAAAAAGGGCTATGACCGCTACCAGCGCATCGGCGAGGAGCTGGCCCGGACCGGCGGCGTGGTGGAGGATGAGCAGGCGGCCATGGACATCCTGGCCATTGTGGGCCGCAGAACCTGGAACAACGATGACAGCAACAGCTGCACCGTTCACAGCGCTGTCTATAACCTGACGGACAGATCCGTGCTGTGGGTTCCCAATGAGCATTACGGGGAAAACGGAGCGGTTTACCGGTTTGAACTGGACCGGTAAACCTGCGGGGCATACACCGGCATTCTCTGCGTGTCAAAAAAGCGGCTTCGCCGCTCTTTTGACACATATTTGCCCCGGAAGGAAAAAGTCCTTCCGGGGCAAATGTGTATTATGAATCAGCCGATGGCGGTCCACTTCTCCGTGGACCCATCCATACTGAAGCTGTGACCATTGGACGCTTCCACAATGTCCCAATAGTACCACGCGCCGGTGGGTACGGTAGTGAAGGTCTTGTAGCCCTTCACTACTGTGTCAGCGTTGACGCTACGGCCCAGGATACGGTTGACCATCACGATTGTCTTAGCGCGGGTAATGTCCGCATTGGGCGCGGCCTGGGTACTGGTCCGTCCGGCGATATAGGCGATGTGGTCTTTCCGGTTCAGCAGGGAGAGCCTGGAGCCGGAAGCTGCACACCATTACCCGGCGGTTTCTTACATTCCGCGTTCGGCGAAAAATCGCACTGGCGTTGACCGTAGCGACTGTTTCGTATTTGTTGCGCGGATGCTCTACGGAAACGACAGAACCGGCGCGTATCACCAGGTAAAGAACTGGGGCGGCTTCTTTAGGAAGGATGGCGATCCGACGCTGTATCCCTTCATGAAGAAGGAGACTCAGACCCCCTCCGCGCCTCCCACCTCCGCTGCCGTTCTTGTCAACGGCGAGTAGAAGGCCTTTGATGCCTACAGCATCGACGGCAGCAACTATTTCAAGCTCCGGGATATCGGCCAGACCTTCGGCGCCGGCTAGGACGACGCCAGCCGGACCATCACAATTGACGCGCCGGTCGGATATACCGCTTAACAGCACAAAATGGGAGGGCCGCCCCAAGGCTGACCCTTCTTTTTTGTGTAAAGCCAACAAAAGCGTCTGAAAGTTTTCTGTCATATAACCGAAGAAAATGTCCTTGCAATTTTCCGTCATCGGGCGTATCATGATAGTATATTGAATGTATACATTTGGAGGTATTTTTGTGGCGGTCATTTTAAGAGAAAAAGCGTACCGAGCCATCAAGGACCGGATTGTCAGCGGACAGTACCGCCCCGGCCAGCCGTTGAACGAAAAGGAGATCATCCAGGAGCTGCAAATCAGCCGTACCCCCTTTCGGGAGGCGATCAACGCCCTGAACGAGGAAAATCTGGTGCAGATTTTCCCCAACCGGGGCATTTTCGTCCGGGAGCTGACCCTGCGGGATGTGTCGGACGGCTTTGAGATCCGCCTCCTTCTGGAGCCCTACGTGGTGCAGCTGGCCTGCAAGCGTATCTCCAGAGACGGTCTGGAGGAGCTGATCCGCCGCAATGAGTCCCTGCGCCGGGACGACTACCAGGGGATGAAGGAGGAGGACGAGTACCTCCACGAGGCTCTGCTACAATATGTGGACAACCGCCAGCTGGTGCGGATTATGAAGAATCTCTATGAATACAACCGATTCCAGAACGTCTACTACGACGTGGGAGGCTCCGAGGCGGTCCACAGCCAGCGTCTGGACTCCCTGGTGGAATCCATCCACGAGCATACCCTGATTTTACAGCGGATGCACCAGGGAGACGCTTCCGGCGCATCGGAGATGGCCCGGGAGCACATCGTCAACGCCCGCCGCCGCGCCGGGAGCATCATGCTTTGATGCTTTTTCTTGAAGCGATATCAAAAAGAATTGTAATCTTTAGCAGAAAGCCTGGCTATTCCAGCCTTTCTGCCCATCCAACCCTAATCCGCCATAGGCGGCCCACGGGCGATGAGATGCCCTCCTAAGTGGGAAATTGTATCAGCATTCATTTCACCAGGCCCGCCGCTCCGCCCCCTCGGGGCGGAGCGCTCTCCGAGCCTCAAATGTATACTTTAGATATATTTTGTCCATTCGGTTCTCCCGAGGCTGCCGGAGCTTGCGGGACAAACTATATACATACCGCATCAATAGCGCCGTTGGGCGTTATTAATAAAAATCTGAAAGGAAGAACACGTATGAAAAAGCTAGTAAGTCTCTTGACGCTCCTTGCGCTGCTCCTCTCCCTTGCCGGCTGCGGCGATAACTGCGCAAAGCAGCCGGACGAGCCGAAGGACCCGCCCGCCCCCAGCGCCGCGCAGCCCGATGACAAGGAGCCCGCCGGCGAGCCGGCGGAATCTTTCGATACCAAGTACGCCTGGTCCCTCTCCACCACCTACGCCACTGGCTCCCCCATGGTGGACGGCTATTTCACCTTCGCCGAGCTTCTCAGCGACTATACCGACGGCGCTATTGACCTACAGGTCTTCCCCGACGGAACCCTTTACGGTGAGACCGACGCTATCATGGCTGTCAAAGGCGGCGAGCTGGAGTTCACCGGCAGCGGTCCCATCGCCATCACCACCCACATGGAGGAGTACGGCTTCATCACCGCCCCCTTCATGATAACCTCCTGGGACCAGATGGAGCAGCTGTGGAGCAGCGATCTCATTGGGAAGGCCCTGGACGCCATGGAGACCAGCTACAACACCAAGAATGTGGGCGGTCTGTCCTACCGCGGCTTCCGCAACACCTCCTGCAGCAAGCCCGTGACCAATGTGGATGACTTCCAGGGCGTGCTGCTGCGCATGAACACCAACGCGGTGATGAACGCCGTGTTCAACGGCATCGGGGCAGTATGCGTGCCCATCTCCCTCAACGAGCTCTACAGCTCCCTCCAGAACGGCGCGGTTCAGGCCTCCGAGGGCCCCTGGGAGCAGATGGTGACCTATAACCTCTACGAGGTGCAGGACTACATTATGGAGACCCGGCACTTGGCGGATTCCACCTGCATCTGGATGGACAACGCCCTGTACGATTCCCTGCCCGCCCACTACCAGGCTGCGGTGGACCGCGCCGCCCAGGAGGCCGCCGCCTTAATTCAGGAAAACTGCACCGCCCAGGAGGCGGACTACCTCAAGACCATGCAGGACAAGGGCTGTGAGCTGGTGGCGTGCGATATCTCCGGCTTCATCGCCAACGCGGAGACCGCCTGGAACGATCTGTTCGCCTCCACCTGGACGGTCACAACTCTGGACGAGGTCCGGTCAATGGCGGGCATTGCATAAGTCTGATATCCCCGGCGGGGGGATGGGTCCATCCCCCCGACCTCCTTCCAACGACTATCACACGGAGGAAATCCCATGAAAGCAAGACTGATGCGCGGCTTTGCCCGCTTTGAGACCGGGGTCACAGTCGTCAACGGCGCACTGCTGCTGGTAATATTGCTGCTGATTCTGGTCCAGGTATGCGCCCGGAAGCTGGGGGTGTCCCTCTCCGGCACCGAAGAGCTGGCCAGATTCTCCTATGTCGTCTACACCTTCCTGGCCTGGCCCATCGCCAATCTCTATGGAACCAATATCGCCATCACCATGCTGCTGGACAAGTTCACCGCAGGAATCCGTCTGGCGCTGCTGGTTGTCTATCAGGTTTTGATGGCGGGCTTCACCGGGGCGGCCGCCTACAGCGCTTGGCTGCAGGTCGGGGTGCAGACGGGGGTCAAGGCCCCCTCCAACAGTTGGTTCGAGATGCAGTGGCTGTACGCGGTGGTCCTTGTCAGTCTGGCGCTGTGCGTGGTGTTTAACCTGATCCGGGGCGTTTTCCTGCTCACCGGAGACATGGTCTACGTCACTCAGGAGGAGCAGAATGAGAAGCTGCTGGAGGCGGACCGGGAGGCCGCGGAGGCGGCGAGAGAGGAGGAGCGCCTATGAGCCCGATGTGGGGACTTGTCCTGCTGCTGGCGCTGTTTCTGATGGGCATACCGGTGGCCTACTCGCTGGGGCTGTCGGCCCTGTTCATCATGACGTGCAGCGGCGGCGTCAAGTGGGCCACCGTCTGTGGACAGATGGTGGCGGGCATCAACAGCTTTACGATTTTGTCGGTGCCCCTGTTTCTGCTGGCGGGGAATCTGATGAACCGCTGCGGCGTGACGGACCGGCTGTTCCGGTTTGCTCGGGTGCTGGTGGGCTGGCTGCCCGGCGGACTGGGACACGTGAACGTGCTGGCCAGCTTCATCTTTGCCGGAATGTCCGGTACAGCCATCGCCGACGCCAGCGGTTTGGGCCGGATTGAGATCAAAGCCATGGAGGACGCGGGGTACGACAAGGACTTCTCCTGCGCCATTACCAGCGCCTCCAGCACCCTGGGCCCCATCATTCCCCCCAGTATGCCGCTGGTGGTCTACGGGACCATCTCCGGCGCATCCATCGGCGCGCTGTTTCTGGCGGGCGTGATTCCAGGGGCAATTATGGCCCTGATGATGATGGGCCTGGTGACCGTCATCTCGATCCGCCGGAAGTACCCAAAGGATGCGCTGCCCGGCTTCCGGCAGCTTCTGCGGGCCTGCAAGGAGGGCTTTCTGCCCTGCCTGACGCCGGTCATCATCCTGCTGGGCATCTACACTGGCATCTTCACGCCCACGGAGTCTGCGGCCATCGCCGTGGTCTACGCCGCCGCGCTGGGTCTTTTCGTATACCGCGAGGTGGACTTCAAGGGCATCTGTGAGGTGGTCCGGCAGACCATCGGGGACTCCGTAGGCCTGTGCGCCCTGGTGGCCACCTCCAACCTCTTCGGCACGGCCCTGGTCCGGGCCAGAATTCCCCAGACCATCACCGCCTCGGTCATGGGCGGCATAGACCACGAGGTGGTCTTCCTGCTGCTGGTGGTCGTCATGCTGCTGGTGGTGGGTATGTTTATGGAGACGGTGTCCGCCATCGCCATTCTGACGCCCATCCTGGTTCCCATTGCCACCAGCCTGGGGGTGGATCTGGTCCACCTGGGCATCGTCATGGTCCTCACGCTGATGATCGGCGTACTGTCCCCGCCCTTCGGCGTGGTCCTCTTCGCCGTCAATCGGGTGGGGGAGATCCCCATGGCCCGCCTGATCCGGGCGCTGATCCCCTGGTTCGTTCTGCTGATCGGCAGCCTGCTGGTCGTCACCCTGGTTCAGGAGACCTGCACCTGGCTCCCCAGCCTGGCCAATCTGGGCGGATAGTCCGGACATCTATGCGGAAGGAAGCGATCACAATGAAAATCTTTCTCGGCGGCCTGCACATGGAGGCCAACTCCTTCTCTCCGGCGAAGGCCGGCTGCGCCGCCTTCACCACCTGGCTGGAGGGGGAGGCGCTGGAGACCATGCGGGGCACGTCCCTGGAGCTGGGCGGCGCCTACGCCCGGTTTGACCAGGAGGAGGACCTGACCCTGCTCCCGGGCTTCTTCGCCCAGGCCTGCGCCTCCGGTCCGGTCCGGGCGGAGGATTTCGCCCGGATGAGCGAGAAGCTGTTCGCCTCGGCCCAAGAGGCCGGGGAGGTGGACGGCGCGCTGTTAGTGCTCCACGGGGCCATGCAGAGCGAGACGCTGGACGACTGCGAGGGGTATCTGCTCACCCGCCTGCGGCAGATCTTTGGGGAGAGGGCCTTCCTCTGCGCGTCATTTGACCTCCACGCCATGATGACGGAGGAGATGATGGCGGCGCTGGATGGCTGCGCCGGGTATCACACCTATCCCCATGTGGACCACTACGACACGGGCTATCGGGCGGCGGACCATCTGCTGTCCCTGCTGCGGAGCCCGCAGAGGCCTCGGAAATTCCTGAGGCGCATCCCTATGATTATGTCCTGCGAAAACTCCAACACCATTGACAGCCCCATGGTCCGGGAGGTGGAGCGGCTCAAGGCGCTGCTGGCCCGGGAGGAGGTGCTGTCCGGGTCCCTGTTCCTCACCCAGCCCTGGCTGGACGCGCCGGACCTGGGGTGCAGCGCTGCGCTGTTTCTCCGCGAGGACGCCGGCAGGGAGGCCGAGGCGGAGGCCCAGGCGATTCTGGACCACATCTGGTCCAACCGGCGGGCCTTCTACCCGCCCATGCCGGACATCCATGAGGCCCTGGAGCGGTGCAGGAGCCTGCCCAGGCCCGTATGCCTGGTGGACTACGGAGACGTGCCCAACGCGGGCAGCACCGGGGACGGCACTGTGGTGCTCCGGGCGCTGCTGGAGGCGGAGCTGGACTGCTCCTCCGTGGTGGTGGTGGCCGACCGGGAGAGCGCCCTGCGGGCTGCCGCGCTGGGGGTGGGCGCGCAGGCGGATTTCTCCATCGGCGGGAACGGGGCCGCGGGGGCCTTCAACCAGCGCCTGTCCGTCACAGCCCAGGTTTTGGCCGTCAACGACCAACCCTTCGTCCACCTGGGGCCGGCCCAGCGGGGCTTTGTCAGCCGTCCCGGCCTGCGGGCGCTGCTCAGGTGCGGTTCGGTATACATCATCCTGTGCGAGAGGGTGTGCATCTCCCACGACAGGAACATGCTGCTGACTATGGGGTTGGACCCCGCAGATATGGGCATTATCGCCATGCGGGCCACCCACTCGTTTATGTCTTGCTACGAAGGGGTGATGGGCTCCTGGCTGTACGCCGACACGCCGGGCTGCTCCGCCAGAAATCTGAAATCCCTTCCCTACCGGCGCTGCCGGAGACCCATCTATCCTCTGGACGATTTTGACGCCGCAGAAGGCGAAAGGAGTGCCTGCCATGCAGAAGAACAAGGCCCTGTTTGATCGGGCAAAAAACTATTACATCGGCGGCGTGGACGCCGCCAACCGCTTCCACACCGTGCTGGGTGCGCCGCTGTACCTGGAGCGGGTCCAGGGCAGCCGGCTGTACGACGTGGACGGAAAGGCGTACCTGGATTTTCACACCTCCGCCGGGGCGGCCCTGTTCGGCTATGGCCACCCCCGGCTGATGGAGGCCGCGCGGCAGGCTCTGGACCGGGGGGCGGTCATGAACTTCGACACGGAGGACCACCTGCGCCTAGCCCAGCTGATGGGCCGGATGATACCCTGTGCCCAGCGCATCCGCCTGGGCAACACGGGTACGGAGGTGACCCAGGCGGCCATCCGCCTGGCCCGAGGGTACACCGGACGGGATCTGTGCGTACGCATGGAGGGACATTTCCACGGGATGCACGAGCTGATCTGGTACAACCACAACGCCAAGGCGGACATGGCCGGGGACGGCGAGGTGGCCACCCTGCCGGACACAGCAGGGGTGCCCAAGTGCTTCCGGGATGTGGTGAAAAACGTGCCCTTTAACGACATCGCTGTTCTGGAGCGCATCTGTGAGAAGTATCGGGGGCAGATCGCCTGCATCATCATGGAGCCGGTGAGCTTCAACTGCGGCTGCTATCCGGCGCGGAAGAGCTACCTGGAGCAGGTTAGGGCGCTGTGCGACCGGGAGGGCATTGTGCTCATCTTCGACGAGGTGATCTGCGGCCTGAGGATGCGGCCGGGGACGGCCCAGGGGTACTACGGCGTTACGCCGGACCTGGCCACCTTTGCCAAGGCCATCGGCGGCACCTTCCCCATCGCGGCCCTGTGCGGGAAGAAGGAGATCATGGAGTGCCTGGCCCCGGCGGGGAAGGTGGGCATGAGCGGAACGTACACCGGCTCCCTCATGGCTGTGCTGGCTGCCATACAGTGCTTTGAGATGGCGCTGGAGCCGGATTTTTACGACAGCATCGAGGGGAAGGCGGAGCAGCTGTACGGCGGCATCAATCAGCTCTTCCAGCGGCACGGGGTCAAGGGACACTGCCGGGGCATGGGCGCCCGGTTCGGCATGTATTTCGGCGTGGAGGACCCGGAGACGGATCTGGACTGGCGGCAGGTCTGCGAGGCCTACGACGTGGAGAGAAATCGCCGCTTCGTGGGGATGGCGCTGGAGGAGGGGCTCTATTTTGTGGACCCCGGCCGGGGACCTGCGCCCAGTCACTGCGGATTTGGCATCCAGCACACCGAGGAGGACCTGGCGCTGGCGCTGGAAAAAATGGACGGGATTTTTGCCCGGCTCAAATAGGTTTTGGAGATGTGCCGCCCCGCCCCCGGGAACGGGGGCGGGGCTCTCCGTTTTTTATCATCGGCGAGACCGTCCAGGCGGCCCTGGAGGGGCGGCAGATCCAGCCCATTCTGCGCACATATTGTCAAATAGCTTGAAAAACAGCGCTGCTGTTTTTCAGGCGGGCAAAGCCAGCCAGCGTGTTCCACACGCTGTATTTGACGATGAAATCCAAACCAAGGCCGCGAAAGCGGCCTGCCCAGGCTGAACGCCTGGGCGCTTGAAAAGAAGCTCTGCTTCTTTTCAAGTTGTTTGATTATAGCGGCGCGAGACAGGCGGCGGAACCATCCGCCGCATCAGCCTGTCGAAAAAGTCTGCCAAGAGGCAGACTTTTTCCTGTAAAGATGA
>CAJTWF010000047.1 GCA_910579965.1 uncultured Oscillospiraceae bacterium | reverse complement strand
CGCCGTTTGTTCGACGGGGGTCCTCCATCTGCTCCAAGCCCGCTTTTTATTTTTCCAGTTCCATATTCCTGATTATATCTCTTTTCCGCATAATTTCAAATGCTGTTGCCCTAAGCTGCACGGGTGTTTGGATGTTATCTTTCACGAGGATGGCTCCAGGGCCTGTAAAGATATGTCCCCGCTCAACCTGAATGTGCTGCGTAAAACTGCTCTGGCGCTCTGCAAGAATGCTGACTTTGGCCGCAGGATCAGTATCCAGAAAAAGCGCTTTGCCGCCGCTTTGAATCCTCTGCGCCTTCTTGATATCCTTTTCTTGATATCCTTTTCGGCTGATTTCAAATGCTGTTGCCCTGGCCCAATCAACAAACCCTCTTGACAAAACAAACATCCACTGATATACTAGACAAGCCGCTTTGAATGGGCTTTAAGCGCGCGCATTTTTCGCGCCGCCTACGACAGCGTGCCCGTAAAGGAGCGCGGTTAGTGCTTCATAATAAAGGAAAGCGAGGTGCAAAAGGAATGCACGCAATCATTGTTACCGGCGGTAAGCAGTACAAGGTGGCCGAGGGCGACACCCTGTTTATCGAGAAGCTGCCCCAGGAGGCCGGCGATCAGGTGGTCTTTGACCAGGTTTTGGCTGTTCTGGACGGCGACAACGCCACCATCGGCACCCCCACCGTGGCGGGCGCCAAGGTGGAGGCCTCTGTGGTCAAAAACGGCAAGGGCAAGAAGATCCGTATCTTCAAGTACAATCCCAAGAAGGGCTACCGCAAGCGTCAGGGCCATCGTCAGCCCTATACCAAGGTTGAGATCAAGAAGATCAGCGCCTAAGGCATGACGACGGTTACCTTCCACACCCAGGGGAGCCGCATCACCGGCTTTGATGCGGCGGGCCACAGCGGCTACGCCGAAGAAGGCGGGGATATTGTCTGCGCCGCTGTCACCAGCACGGTACGCCTCATTGCGTGCGTGCTCAACGATGTGATGGGGCTGTGCGCGGCAGTCAAGGTCAGCGAGGCCTCCGCCCGCATCTCTCTGCGCCTCCCCGGCTCTCTGAGCCAGACCGCTGAGAGCACCTGTCAGACCCTTCTGACGGGAATGATGGTCTATCTCACGGAGCTGCATGGCGAGTATCCTGACTTTATCGAAGTTCTTGAGGCCGAGTAGGCCTCTCCCTCTGCGCAACCTTACAGAAAGGATGGCATACGATCATGATGAACATTGGTTTGCAGTTCTTCGCCCACAAAAAGGGCGTTGGTTCCACCAAGAATGGCCGCGACAGCGAGAGCAAGCGCCTGGGCCCCAAGCGTGCTGACGGCCAGCACGTCCTGGCGGGCAATATTCTGGTCCGTCAGCGCGGCACCCACATCCACCCCGGCGTCAACGTGGGCCGCGGCAGCGACGATACCCTGTACGCCAAGGCCAGCGGTGTTGTCCGCTTTGAGCGCCTGGGCAGGGACCGCAAGCAGGTCTCCGTCTACGAGGCTTGATTCATACACTACCAGGGACGGGCTCCGCGCTGACGGAGCCCGTACTTTTTTACGCTGAGGAGAACACTATGGAGGAGCTTTGCAGATGCGCCTGGACGGGCTCGGACCCGCTCTATATTGACTACCACGACAACGAATGGGGGCGGCCGGTCCACGACGACCGGAAGCTCTTCGAGATGCTGATCCTGGAAGGAATGCAGGCGGGGCTCTCCTGGATCACCATCCTTAAAAAGCGGGAGGCATTCCGCGCCGCATTTGACAATTTTGACCCCGCCAGGGTGGCCCTCTACGGCGAGGAAACGCTGTCCTCCCTGATGGAGAACCGCGGTATCGTCCGCAACCGCCGGAAGCTGGCCGCTGCCGTGGACAACGCCCGGGCGTTTCTGGCCGTGCAGCGGCAGTACGGCAGCTTTGACGCCTTTATCTGGCGATACGTGGACGGCGTCCCGATTATAGGCAGTCCCGCCTCGGAGGCGGATCTGCCGGCCTCCACCCTCCTGTCGGAGCGGATCAGCCGGGACTTGAAAAGGCTGGGCTTCCGCTTCGTGGGCCCCACCATCGTCTACTCCTTCATGCAGGCTGTCGGCATGGTGGATGACCATGTGGAGCGCTGCTTCCGCCACAGAAACAATCGTCCCGCCGGGACCGATTGAGGCAATTTCCTTGCATTTTCAGCCCCTATCGGATACAATACTATAGAAAACACCGGGGCGCGCCCCCTTGCCGCTCAGTCGCGGCAAAGAAAGGACCCTCTATGGCTACTACCTTTATTGATAAAGCCCGCATTTCCGTGAAGGCCGGCGCAGGCGGAAACGGCTGTGTCTCCTTCCACCGGGAGAAGTATATCGCCGCCGGCGGACCGGACGGCGGCGATGGCGGCAGCGGCGGCAGCATCATCCTCCAGGTGGACGACAACCTCTCCACGCTGATGGACTTCCGCTACAAGCGGAAATACGTGGCGGAGAACGGCGTGGACGGCTCCGGCCAGCGAAAAAGCGGCAAGGACGGCAAATCTCTGACCATCCGGGTCCCCCGGGGCACCCTGGTGCGGGACCCGGAGACCAGCGAGATCATTCAGGATATGTCCGGCGACGAGCCCTTTGTCCTCTGCCGGGGCGGCAAGGGGGGCTGGGGCAACACCCACTTTGCCACCCCCACCCGGCAGGCCCCGCGGTTCGCCAAAAGCGGCCTGCCCGGCGAGGCCATGGAGGTGGTGCTGGAGCTGAAGCTGCTGGCGGACGTGGGCCTGGTGGGGTTCCCCAACGTGGGCAAGTCCACCCTTCTCAGCGTGGTCAGCCGGGCCAACCCCAAGATCGCCAACTACCACTTCACCACCCTCTACCCCAACCTGGGGGTGGTGTACGTGGACGACGGGGTCAGCTTTGTCATGGCGGACATCCCCGGCATCATCGAGGGAGCCAGCGAGGGGGCGGGTCTGGGCCACGACTTCCTGCGCCACATTGACCGCTGCCGTCTGCTGGTCCACGTGGTGGACGTGTCCGGCAGCGAGGGACGGGACCCGGTGGCAGACTTTGACGCCATCAACGCCGAGCTGGTCAGGTACAGCCCGGAGCTGGCCCGGCGGCCCCAGCTGGTGGCCGCCAACAAGGTGGACGTCCTGTCGGACCTAAACCTGCTGGAGGCCCTGCGGGCGCATGTGGAGGCGTTGGGGTACCCCCTGTTCACCCTCTCCGCCGCAGCCCACCAGGGCACCCGGGAGCTGGTTTTTGCCGTGGCTGACAAGCTGCGGGAGCTGCCTCCGGTGGCGGTCTATGCCCCGGAGTACGTCAAGCGCCCCCCCAAGGTGGACATGAGCCAGCCCTTGGAGATCACGGTGGAGGACAATGTATATCTGGTGGAGGGCCCCTGGCTCCAGCGGCTGATCTCCAACACCAATTTTGGCGACTATGAGAGCCGGAACTGGTTTGACCGGATGCTGCGGGAGAGCGGCCTGTTTGACCGGCTGGAGGCCATGGGCATCCGGGACGGGGATCTGGTCAGTATGTACGATCTGGAGTTTGAGTACCAGCGATAAGAGATGTCAGTAATCGCCGCAAACACATCAACGCATCTGTGATAAAGGAGAGCAGTCCATGGAACTGGAATTTATTACCGCCGGACGGATTGTCAACACCCACGGCGTCCGTGGGGAGGTCAAGGTGCTGCCCCAGGGGGTGGAGCCGGACCTGCTGGCCCAGTGCGCCCCCCTCTATGTGGACGGCCGCCCCCTCTCCCCCACGGCCTGCCGGGAGCACAAGGGCTGCCTGCTGGTGAAGCTGCAAGGGGTGGACAGCATGGACGCGGCCCTGGCCCTCAAGGGGAAGGACGTGTCCATTCGCCGCGAGAGCGCGCCCCGGCCCGCCTGCGGATACTTTGACCAGGAGCTGGTGGGACTGTCCGTCCGGGACGCGGCCACGGGCCGGGACCTGGGGCGGGTGGAGGAGGTGCTGGCCTATCCGGCCCACAAGATCTACGCCGTCCGGGGCGGTCCGGACGAGTATCTGGTCCCCGCCGTGCCCGCCTTTATCGCGGCCATTGACCTGGAGGGGGGGACCATGGATATCCACATGATGGAGGGACTGGGGACCCATGAGAATTGATATTATGACCCTGTTTCCGGAGACGGTGGGGGACATGATGAACGAGTCCATCCTGGGCCGGGCCCAGGAGCGGGGCTTCATCCGCATCGAGGCCCACCAGATCCGGGACTACACCGTCAACAAGCAGAAGCAGGTGGACGACTACCCCTACGGCGGGGGCCGCGGAGCGGTGATGCAGGCGGACCCCCTGTACCGCTGCTGGGCCCACATCCGGGAGCAGTTCGGCACGGAGCGGAGCCGCACCATCTACCTCTCCCCCTGCGGGACCACCTTCTCTCAGGCCAAGGCCCGGCAGCTGCTGGCGGACTATGACCACCTGATCCTGGTCTGCGGCCACTACGAGGGGGTGGACGAGCGGTTTCTGGAGGAGTGCGTGGACGAGGAGATCTCCCTGGGGGACTTTGTTCTCACCGGCGGCGAGATCCCGGCCATGGCGGTGGCGGACGCGGTGTGCCGGATGGCCCCCGGCGTGCTGCCGGAGGCGGCCTGCTACGAGGAGGAGAGCCACTGGAACGGCCTTCTGGAGTACCCCCAGTACAGCCGCCCGGACGAGTGGCACGGCCGGCGGGTGCCGGAGGTGCTCCTCAGCGGCCACCACGCCAACGTGGCCGCCTGGCGGAAGCGGCAGTCCATGCTCCGCACCCTCCGCCGCCGTCCGGACATGTTCCGGGAGTCGGACTTCATGGGCACCAAGGCGGACCGCCGGCTCCTCTCGGAGGTCTATGAGGAGCTGCGGCAGGAGAAGCAGGCGGAAAATCCGCCGGACGAGGAGGACTAAACCGCCGGTTTACCCGGTCAATCAACCAATCAGTGGTTGCTTTTGCGCCCATGCCGGCCTACACTGGTCCCAAACAACCCAAAGGAGGGCGTAACCATGGAAGAAAAACAGATCGGCCTGTTCATCCGGGACCGGCGGCTGGCGCTGGGCCTGACCCAGCAGCAGCTGGCGGACAAGCTGGGCATCACCGACAAGGCGGTGAGCAAGTGGGAGCGGGGCATCAGCTGTCCGGACATCACCCTGCTGCGGCGGCTGGCGGACGCGCTGGCGGTGAGCGTGTCGGAGCTGCTGGGCGGGGAGCGGGAGGCGGCGGCCGTTGTGCCGGCGGCGGTGGAGGACGTGGTGCTGGACACGGTGGCCTACGCGGAGACCGCCCGGCGGCGAAACGGCGGCTGGCGGTTCTGGACCTTTGTAGCCTTCACCGCATTGTGCCTCATCGCTGTTCTGGTGCTGTTCATCATCTATCTGTCCACCAATCGAAACACCTACATGATGCTGGCCATCCGGTGCGTGGCCTTTGGCTGGGCGGTGTGCTACCCTCTGCTGCGCTGGGAGCGGTATCCGGTGCGGGGCGCTCTGCTGATCGCCACCTTTGCCGTGTTCCCCTTCCTCATGCAGTTTCCCAGGTGGATCTGGCAGTGGGCCATGTGGATCGCCCTGCTGGGTGTGATCTACCTGTGGGCGGTGTACTTCATCGGCTGCCGTCTGCGGAAACGGATATGGCTGGCCGCCGGTTGGAGCTTCCTGCTGGGGACGCCCCTGTCCTTTGCCATAAGCGGCATATTGCAGTCCAGGGGCATTGAGGGCAACGCGGTGGGCGTCGTGTCCACCGCCCTGACCGCCGGAGCCTGCTTCCTCATCGACTTTGCCCTGGGCCGGCGGGAGTGAGGCCTCCGGATTCCTCTATTGACGCAGTTCCCGCCATGTGCTATAGTCGGCACACCTGAGAAACGTCGAATTTCGCGGCTCCTCAGGTATGCCGGCTATCTTTCTCTTAGAGCCTGTTTATAACAAATATCGCCAAGGGTTGACAGGCTCTAAGAGCCTGTTTAATATCTCGATGTGTATGGATTGGCGAGTGGATTTTTTGCCCTGCAAGGCAAAAATCCGCAGGCATCCTGACGGATGGCAAGGATTTTTAACGCAGTCAGGGCGGAAAATACGCCGCCAAGACATGCGCGGGGAGATTTTAAACAGGCTCTAAGAGAAGCAGGAGATGATCCATTTGATTTAAGCCGTTTTGCTCGCCGCCATAAACGGCGGCAGCTGCAAAACATGGCACATATTACTTCTGACCTTTCGGCTCGGAAGTAATAATATGCTGCACAGCGAAGCGCGAGAATTCCTGGTACAAGGGAGTTTTCAAAGCAGCGATGTTATGATATAATGGGCACACCATATTGATAGGAGGACCTGCCATGAAAATTGGATTGGCCTATGCGCTGGAGGGTGAAATTGAGAGCATCCTGCGCACCACAGACGCCAGGCAGCTGGAGACGGTTTGCGGCGTCGCTGTCTATGAAATCGCGCCGGACGTGCTGGCCTATGTGGGGGGCGTGGGGAAGGTCAACGCCGCCATGAGCGCCCAGCTGTTTATTGACCGCTACCACCCGGACTGGATCATCAGCGCCGGCGTAGCGGGCTGCTTCCGGGATCTGCCCATCGGCGCCATGGTGCTGGCTGACAGCTTTATCCAGCACGATGTGGACACCACCGCCGTCGGGGACCCCATTGGATTCGTGTCCACTGTGGACCGGGTGGAGTTCCCCACCAGCGATGTAGAGGCGATATCCGCCCTGCTCTCCAGTCTGGGGGTGGAGCACCTCACCGGCCGGGTGGCCACCGGGGACGCGTTTATATCCGGCGGCAGCCGCGCAGACTGGGTGGCTGAGACCTTTTCGCCGGTGCTGTGCGAGATGGAGGGCGGCGCGGCGGCGCAGGTCTGTCTGCGCAACGGCGTGAAGTTCACCGCCTTGAAGTCTGTTTCTGACCGGCTGTGCCAGGAGAACAATGCGGAGGAATATTTTAACTATCCCCAGGCTATGGAGAAGCTCAACAGCATCGTCCTCCCCTTCGCCAGGGCACTGGCGGGTCTGAACTGAATACTTAATAAAGGAGAACCTGCATGGAACGCATTGCGAGCTTTCAGGTGGACCACAACAAGCTGGTCCCCGGAATGTACCTCTCCCGCCGGGACGGCCAGGTGACCACTCTGGACCTGCGCTTTAAGAAGCCTAATACGGGCGATCTGCTGACCAACGCGGAGATGCACTCGGTAGAGCACATCATCGCCACCCTTCTCCGCAACAGCCGGGCCAGGGAGGCGGTCATCTATTTCGGCCCCATGGGCTGTCAGACCGGATTCTACCTTCTCTACGACAGCAGCCTCCTCAGCAGCGCCGATGCCGTGGAGCTGGTAAAGGAGACCTTCGCCCAGGGCGCGGACTACGACGGCGAGATGCCCGGGAAGAGCGCCGTGGAGTGCGGGAATTACATCAACCTGGATGTGTCGCTGGCGAAGGCACAGTGTGCGTATTACCGCGATATCATCCGGGACTGGACTGTGGAGAAGCTGGCGTATTGATCGCGGCTTTCTGTCTCTGGGCAGTTCGATTCGTGAACAAGTTTTCGGGAATTGGGTGCGCAGCTGCATGATGCCTGTGCGTCACGCAGGCTATATTCCGGGCCGCGGCAGCCGGCAGCAGGGAGAGCTTTCGGCGCAGAGCGGACAGCGAAACAGAGGCCGGGGACGAAATCGTCCCCGGCCTCTGTGCATCGAAAAAGCCTTATGCGTCAATTCCCCGGCTGGTCAGGTACTTTTTAACCATCAGGGCGAACTTGAAGGTGATGGCGTCGTCAAACTCCCGCAGGTCCAGCCCTGTCAGCTTCTTGATCTTCTCCAGGCGGTAGACCAGGGTATTGCGGTGGACAAACAGCTTCCGGGCCGTCTCGGACACGTTCAGATTGTTCTCAAAGAACTTGTGGATGGTGAACAGCGTCTCCTGGTCCAGGGAGTCGATGGGGTTCTTTTTGAACACCTCCACCAGGAACATCTCGCACAGGGTGCTGGGCAGCTGGTAGACCAGCCGGCCGATGCCCAGGTTCTCATAGTTGATGACGTACTTCTCCGTGTCAAAGACCTTGCCTACCTCAATGGCGATCTGGGCCTCCTTGTAGCTCTTGGCCAGCTCCCGCAGGTGCATGGCGATGGTGCCGATGCCGATGACCACCCGGTTCTCGCCGCCCACCCGCAGAGTCTCCTCCAGCAGGGCGGCCACCCGCTGGACCTCCTTCTCCCCGCCGTTCTCCGGCAGCTGGTGAATGAGGGTCACATCGCTGTCCCCCATGCTGAGAACAAAATCGTTCTGCCGGTCCGGAAACAGGCCCTGGACCACGTCCATCAGAGCCGCGTCGGAGTGCTCGGTCTGGCGCAGCAGGAACACGCTCCTGGGCACCTCCGGGGCCACGTGGAGCTCCTTAGCCCGCATGTAGATGTCGCTGAGCATGATGTTGTCGGAAATGATATTTTTAATAAAGGAGCCCCGGTCGTGCTTCTCCTCGTAGTAGCTCTTCGCGCCGTTGAGCGCCACGCTGGCCATGGAGCAGACCGTGTGGCTCACCGTGTCGTCGCCCATGGTGAACACCGCGTAGTCAAAGCGGGAGCCCCAGCCGCTCAGGGCGTGAAAGGTTCTGCCGTCCAGGGTGGCGACGGCGCCCTCTGCGTGGTTGATATGCTCCACATATTCCGGCCATTTTCTGCCGATCAGCCCCAGGTCGCTGCACGAAATGACAGTGCCCTCCGCGTCGATCACGCCCACTACACGGTCCGTGGCATCTTTAATTTGCAGGACAACGTTTTGAAAAATCCTTCCTGACATAAGTTTTTCCTCCATAGGCCGTATTTCGAGGTTGATGTTTGTGCAATATGTCCATCTATTTTTCATTATACTGTGTCTATCGACATAATGCAAGACATTTTTTCTTTTTTTCACAAAAAAGATTGGTCTTTTTTGGCGGATCTGTAAGTTCACCCGTTTTTTATGTTTTTCCTCCACATTTTGCAACTTCTTCGTCGGTTAAAAGCCGCCAACCGCCCTTGGGCAGACCGGGATCCAGGTGCAGCGGCCCCATGGACAGGCGCTTGAGATAGCAGACTGCCACACCGCGGCTGAGTGTCATGCGTTTAATTTGGTGGAATTTACCCTCGTGCAATGTGACCAGAACCTCCCGGCCGTCCCCCAGCAGCTCCAGCTCCGCGCTCATGCACCGCGTACCGTCCGCGAGCACGATCCCCTCCCGGAAGGCGGCCTGGTCCGCCGGCCCCAGAGGGCCGTCCAGCCGGGCGTAGTACCGCTTATCCACATGTTTTTTCGGGGAGAGCAGGCGGTGAGCCAGCGCCCCGTCGTCCGTCAGCAGCAGCAGGCCCTCGGTATCCTTGTCCAGCCGCCCCACCGGGAACAGGCCCCGCCGCCGCAGATGCTCCGGCAGCAGGTCCAGCACCGTCTCCTGCCGCGGGTCCTCGGTGGCGGAGAGGACCCCGGCCGGCTTGTGGAGCATAACGTAGGTAAACCGGGAAACGGCCACCGCCTGCCCGTCCACCAGCAGTGCCGTCCCCGCCGGGTCCACCTTTTGCTCCCCGCTCCCGGCCGGCTGGCCGTCCACCAGCACCCGCCCTTCCCGGATGAGCTCCTTTGCCTCCCGCCGGGACCAACGCCCCGTGGAGGCCAGTACCTTGTCCAGCCGCTCCATCCCCTAGTGCCTCCTTTTTACCGCTTCTCAGGCGTGTCATCTATATAATCGTAGTGTATCCGATTTCCGGCCGGCGCGCAACAGAAAAAAGGCAGTCCGCAGCAAAGAACAGGCGGCGTCCCGCCGACGCCGCCTGTTTTTCTGTGGGACTGCCCATTTGCTGCGCGCTCAGAAGATACTCAGATACAGCTCCTTGCTCAGCCGCTCCAGCAGGTGAATGCCCGCCATGCTGTTGCCCTTGCTGTCCAGGGCAGGGGAATAGATGCCGATGCCCATGCGGGTGGGCACCACGGCCATGATGCCGCCGCCGACGCCGCTCTTGGCCGGAACGCCTACCCGCATGGCAAATTCCCCGGATCCGTCGTACATGCCGCAGGTCATGAGGATCGCGTTGACATACCGGGCCAGGGCGGAGGGGAAAATCCGCTGGTTGGACACCGGCAGCCGCCCCCGGTTGGACAGCACCGCACCGATGTGGGCCAGGGCCCGGCAGTCCACCTGGATGGAGCAGGCCCGGAAGTAGCAGTCCAGCACCTCCTCCACGTCGTCCTCCAGCAGGCCGTAGGATTTGAGCAGATAGGCCAGAGCACGGTTCTTGCTGCCGTGACTCTTCTCCGAGCGGTAGACCGCCTCGTCAACGCCGATGCTCTCGTCCCCGGCCAGCTTACGGGTCAGCTCCAGCAGGCGCTGGAACCGCTCCTCGTAGGTGGCGCCCCGGATCAGGGTGCACATAACGATGGCTCCCATGTTGACCATGGGGTTGATATGTCCGCTGTCCAGGGACTGATCCCCGGCGTTGATGGCGTCAAAGGGCTTGCCGGTGGCCTCCACGCCCACCCGGCTCTGCACCAGCTCCACGCCGTTGTCCAGCAGGGCCTGGAGCAGAAGGATGGGCTTGACCACGCTCTGGATGGTAAAGGGCTGGTGGCAGTCCCCGGCCCAGCTGTGCTTCCCCTCGCTGCCGATGACGTAGATCCCCAGGGCGTCCGGGTTGGCCTTCGCCAGCTCCGGGATGTAGTCCGCCACCCGCCCCTGGGTGGTAAAGTGGAGGCATTCCTCCAACAGTCGCTCCAGAAGTTCTTCCATGTCTCCTCCCGCCTTTTCAATTCAATGAGATGACTCATCCTGAAGA
This sequence comes from uncultured Oscillospiraceae bacterium, assembly GCA_910579965.1. GTDB lineage: Bacteria > Bacillota > Clostridia > Oscillospirales > Oscillospiraceae > Pelethomonas. The sequence goes on along the minus strand of CAJTWF010000047.1, from coordinate 2,074 downwards.
ACAACAAAGCGCAGCGGACAAAAGGCCGCCGTTTTTCGCTTTTTGCCATTCCTCAAGCGCGCCGGAAATATCCTGTGGTTTACAGCACCAAGATAGCAGTTTGTCCGCCGCCTGTCAATAGGATGCGGCCAATATTTCTGCGTGCTGCCGCCAGGGGAAGGACAGAGGGCGTCCGCGCCTTGCTTTCTGAGGGAAAAAGGTGTATTCTGAGAGCGGTAAAAACGGCCAAAGCGGGAGGTGCTTTTATGGACGAGCGTATAGGACAGACGGTGACGGTGGACGGCGCGGCCTATAGGATTCTCCGTCTGCTGGGGAAGGGCAAGGGGGGCTATTCCTACCTGGCCGAGGCCCCCGGCGGGGAGCAGGTGACGGTCAAGCAGATCCACCATGAGCCCTGCGCCTACTACCAGTTTGGCGACAAGCTGGCCGCCGAGCTCAACGACTACCGCCGGCTGCAGGAGGCGGGCGTACCGGTGCCGGAGCTGCTGGCTGTGGACCGGGCGGGGGAGCGGCTGGTAAAGGCCTACATCCCCGGTTCCACGGTCTGCGAGCTGGTGCTGGCGGACGCGCTGCCGGACTGGTGCCTGAGACAGGCGGAGTCCATGGCCGGACGTCTCCGCGCCTTGGGGCTGAATATTGACTACTTCCCCACCAACTTCATCCCCCACGGCGGCATCCTGTGGTATGTGGACTACGAGTGCAACAGCTATATGGAGCAGTGGGATTTTCCGCACTGGGGCCGGCTGTACTGGTCCAAGACCCCGGAGCTGCTGGCCTACACGGAGCGGGAACGGGGCGTGTGAGGCGGGCCGGAGAGGTTCTTATTGGCTCGGCTGGGTTTGCTGACTACCTGCCTGTATTTTCTTGTTCCGCATAGACTTCCTTTGCCATGCGAAACGCAGCCCATGCTTTCGGCCAGCCTGCGTAGAAGGCCGCGTGCGTTATCAGATGGACAGCTTCTTTACAATCCGCTCGGGTACCTTCTGTAGCAAGGATTCGGATTGGCATACCATGCGCATCCAGGGCCAGATGTATTTTGGTGTTAAGCCCCCTTTTGTCCTGGACATATCCTGATTGCCGCCTTTCGCTCCCGCTGCGTGGGGATGCACCTTGATATGGCTGGCGTCGATCATCAGCCATTCATAATCCGGCTCATCGATCAGAATTTCCAAGAGTTTTTCCCATATACCTTTTCTACGCCAACGGATGAACCTCTGCTGAACACTGCCCCATTTCCCGTAATCGGGGGGCAGGTCACGCCAGGGCGCTCCTGTTCGCAGAACCCCAAATACTGCGTTGATAAAGCGACGGTTATCCTGAGCAATCCCGCCCCACTGGCCCCGTTGTCCCGGCAAATGTGGTTCAAGCATCTCCCATACTTTATCGTTTATGTCGTGTCTATGATAGGATGCATCCATCTTTCTGTCCCCGTTCTTTTAAGATAGTTCCATTCTATCACATCCCCTGCCTATTGTGTAGACACTATCTAGGAAAAGTAGGTGAGATGTGGTAAAATAGGGAGGATGGAGTATATAGACTTAAGGAAAGTAGGGAGAGAAGGACTCAAGGAGATACGCAGGCAGGTCGTACGGCTCAAGAAATTGGGAAAAACGGGAAAGGAAATTGAGGAATTAACCGGTGTACGGCAGAATCGCGCCAGCGAAATATGGACAGCGTATCAACGAGAGGGTGACATCTCTCTGGAGCGAAAAAAGTATGGACGCAAGACAGGGAGCCACATGATCCTAACAGCGGAAGAACAGGAGAATATCCGAAAGGCTGTGGAAGAGAAAATACCGGAGGATTTTGGGATTACCGGTAAGCTGTGGACATTAGGGCGAACGCGGCAGTACGTCCAGAAGCAGTTCCACAAAGCCATAAACGAGCGAACACTGTCGGACTACATGAAGCGCAGGGGCATGAGCTGTCAGCGCCCGGCGAAGCGAGCCCGGAAACAGAATCCTACAGGCATCTAACGGTGGAAAAGCGAGGAATACCCTGCTATATTATTACTTCTGAATTAGATAGCGTCTACATGAGTTAAGCGAGAATAGTAGCCCAAATAGCGATACAA
>CAJTWF010000046.1 GCA_910579965.1 uncultured Oscillospiraceae bacterium | reverse complement strand
AAAACTACAAAATTTCTTCGGCGTTTTCTTACAATTTCAAATTGGCGTTGACACTTCTGTTTTATACAAAAAATGCAAATAAAAATTTGCAGATTTGTAGAAAATCTGCAGTACGTCTTGACTTTACGATATACCAGAGATATATTAGTAATATATTACTAGCACATCAGATGAGACGTTCCCAGAGAAAGGAGATCGGGTACGCTATGAAAAAGAGAATGACAATCACCGACAAAATCACCAAGGAACTCCGGGAGGACATCATCAACGGCATATACTATTCCGACTCTATTTTAACCGAGCTGGAGATATCAAAAAAGTTTGGAGGAAGCAAGACGCCGGCTCGTGAGGCATTGGGAGCGCTCTGTGCTGAGGGACTGCTTGAGAGGCTTCCCAACAAGGGATACCTGATAAAACGATACTCCCTGCAAGAGCTGGACGCGTTGTTGGAGTTCCGCAGCATCTTGGAAAACGCCATTATTGAGCTTGCCATCAAACGGGCTACAGACCAGGAGATCCAAAAGCTGGAGGCGTTCTGTGACGATATCGATGTCCTGGATGATGAAGAGCTGGCCAACCAGTGCGTCCTGCTCAACCGGGAATTCCACATTCGTCTGGCGATGCTGTCTAAAAACCCCTTCCTGGTCTCTACAATGGCAAACATCATGGACAAGGTGCGGGTGGCCATGGCCTTTGACACCAACACGGAGCGTCTGATGGCAGGCCACCGGGAAATTCTGGAGGCCATCCGCAGCCGTGACTATCATGAGGGGATGCGGTGGGCCAACCGGTTTCTGCGCTACCTCCCCAACAGTCTGATTGGACGGTTTATGGACGAGAGCTGAAGGAAGCGCCCTTCGGTTCCGGCATCGGGGACGGAATCCGGGCTTCATCATATAGAGAGCGCCTGACTGCGGGATAAAAGTTGCCGTCTATCCTGGGAGGCAGGCCAGACCGAGAATAAGAAAATGTATAGGAGAAAGCGAACATGTTTTTGCAGCAGCTAATCAACGGCCTGACCATAGGCAGCATTTATGCTCTGGTAACCATCGGCTTTTCCATGGTCTGGAGCATTCTGCAGCTAGCCAATTTCGCACACGGCTCCTTCTATATGCTGGGGCCCTACCTGTCCCTGACGGCCATCCTTCTCTTGGGTGACTCTCCGGCGGTGTTTATCTGCGTGGTGCTGGCTGTGGCCGTGCTTACCGCCTGCCTGGGCGCGGGCATGGACCGGGTGTTCCTGCGCCCCATCCGTGAGAAGAAGGTGAGCACCATCTCCACCATTCTGTGTACCATCGGCGTTCAGACAGTCATCAACAACGGTATCATCGCCATCTACGGCTCTCAGAGCCGGGCCTTCCCCGACCCCTTCCGCCTCCAGAGCATCCACATCGGCAACGCCGTGGTCTCCTGGATGCAGATTATCATTTTTACCCTTGCAGTTATCCTGATGCTGATCCTCTCCAAGATTGTCTACGGCACCAAGCTGGGCATGGCCATGCGGGCCGTATCCCAGAACGGCCGGGCCGCCAGCCTTATGGGAATCAATGTCAATCAGGTCATCATGCTCACCTTCTTTCTTGGTACACTGGTAGCGGCTATCGCCGGATGTATGGTTGGGCTGTACTATCAGGTCATCGACACCACCATGGCCACCGTCACCAGCTCCAAGTCCATGGCCGCGGCTATCCTGGGTGGAATCGGGATGCTGCCCGGCGCGGTGGTGGGCGGCCTGATTATCGGTGTATTGGAGACGCTGGTGGCGGCCTACATCAGCTCCGGTTATCGGGACGCCATTGCCTTTGCTGTCCTGATCGTTGTGCTGGTTGTCCGTCCCACCGGGATTATGGGCAAGAAGTCCATCAATAAGGTGTAGGAGGGTAGAAAATGGTTACAAAATTCTTTCATCTCATTGCGAAGCACCAGCTCCTGGCCCAGGCAACCATACTGCTGTGCGCTATCGTGTTCCCTCTGGCGGTTTCCCAGTCCTCCTATGTGATGAATATCGCCGTTATGGCCCTGACATACGCGATATTAACGCTGTCGCTCAATCTGGTCACCGGCTTTCTGGGCACCACCAACCTAGGACAGGCTGCCTTCTTTGGCGTGGGCGCGTATACCGCTGCCATTCTGGCCACGAAGCTGGACGTCCCCTTCCTGCTCACCCTTCCCTTGGCCGCCATCGTGGCTGGTCTGGTGGGGATGCTGCTGGGCTTTATCACTCTTCGGGTCAGCGGCCGCTATCTGTCTATTGTCACCCTCGGGTTCTGCGAGATCGCCCGTTTGGTGGAGCTGAACTGGTACGCCCTCACCCGTGGGCCCCTGGGCATTATGAACATTCCCGCACCCAAGGTATTTGGCTTCGCATTTGAGACTTTAACGGGGAAATACTATATTGTGCTGATCCTCACCGTACTGGTCACTGTCGCTGTGATACGCATGATCCACTCCCGCACCGGCCGGGCCATCAGCGCCATCAAGAGCGACCAGCTAGCAGCGGATGTGATGGGCATCAACGTTAAGCGCACTAAAATTCTGGTCTTTGTCGTAGCCAGCGGTATTGCCGGCCTGGCAGGCGGGTTCTACGCCCACTATATCAGTTTCATTGACCCCACCTCATTCAACTACAACAAATCCATCCAGATCATGAGCATGGCTATTCTGGGCGGCATGGGCAGCATCCCTGGAAGTATTATTGGTGCTGTCATCCTCACCGTGTTGCCGGAGCTTCTGCGGGATTTTGTCCTGCTGCGGCAGGTGATCTATGGCGTGGTCATCATCGTCATGGTACTCTTCCGCCCGGCTGGACTGCTGGGGGGCGTGAATTTCAAGCATATACTGCAACGGCTCAGCTTTAGGGAGAGAACGGCCGCGGAGGGCGTGGGAAATGAGTAAACGTATACTGCACACAGAGGGCGTAACCCAAAGGTTTGGCGGCCTGACCGCCGTAAGCCAGGTATCCATCGACCTGTATGAAAACGAAATTGTTGGGATCATCGGTCCCAACGGCGCAGGCAAGACCACATTCTTCAATGTGCTCACCGGCATCTATACCCCCACGGAGGGAAAAGTCTTCCTCAATGAACAGGATATTACCGGAAAGATGCCCAATGAGATTGCCCGACTGGGCATGACCCGGAACTTCCAGAATATCCGCCTCTTTTCCAATATGACCATCATGGAGAACATCATGACCGGCATCTACTGCCGGAAGAAGGCGAATCTGCTGGACGCCGTCCTGAGCACCCCCCGCCACCGGCGGGAGGAGCGGGAGACCGAGGAGGAGGCGCTGAGATATCTGGACATTGTGGGCCTGTCCCACTGCCGCTACGACATGGCCACCAGTCTGCCCTACGGCCAGCAGCGCAAGCTGGAGATTGGCCGGGCCCTGGCCTCCAACCCCTCGGTACTTTTGCTGGACGAGCCTGCCGCCGGCATGAACGACCAGGAGACCCTGGATCTGGCGGAGTTCATTATGCGCCTGCGGGACATGGGCTACAATATCATTCTCATTGAGCATGACATGCGTCTGGTGATGAAGGTATGCGACCGGATCTATGTGCTCAACTACGGCGCACAGATCGCCCAGGGCACGCCGGGCGAGATCCAGCAGAACCCGGAAGTAATTACCGCCTATCTTGGAGAGGAGGACTGAGCGTGAAGGTGTTGGAGGTATCCAATCTCTCTGTCAGCTACGGCATGATTAAGGCCGTGCGCGGCATTGACTTCCATGTGGAGGAGGGGGAGATCGTCTCTCTCATCGGCGCTAACGGCGCGGGCAAGAGCACCATCATGAACGCGATTATGGGCGTTGTTCCCATCGCCGGAGGCAGCGTAAAGTGGCTGGGCCAGGAGATCGCCAACCAGAAACCGGAGAAAACGGTCAAGGGGGGCATTACCCTGTGCCCAGAGGGCCGGCTGATCTTTCCAGAGCTGACAGTGCTGCAAAATTTACACATCGGCGCATACACCGTTGGAAGCGCGGAGCAGATCCAACGGGGCGTAGACCGGGCCTTCCAGCTCTTTCCCCGGCTGGAGGAGCGCAGAGACCAGCTGGGCGGCACCCTGTCCGGCGGCGAGCAGCAGATGCTGGCCATTGGCCGTGCCTTGATGACCGAACCAAAGCTGCTGATGTTCGACGAGCCCTCCATGGGCCTTGCTCCTCTGGTGGTGAAGGATATCTTTTCCTTGATCCACCGAATCCGGGATGAGATGAACATGACCATTCTGCTGGTGGAGCAGAATGCCAAGCAGGCGCTGAAGATGGCCGACAGGGGCTACATTCTGGAGACCGGCGAGATCTCCATGACCGGACCGGCCAGTGATCTGCTGGCAAGCGACCACGTTCGAGCGGCATATCTGGGCGGTCTGTAGCCCTGGTATAATATGAAAATAAGGAGCAGAAACATGAAGAAGACATTAAAAAGAGCCCTGATGTCCCTGCTTGTGCTTTCCATGCTGCTGTCTGCGGCGGCCTGCGGCGGACAGGATTCCACCAATACCGGCCAGCCGCCCCAGAACAATGCGTCACAGCAGCCGCCCCAGACCCCCGCGGGGGAAGACACGTACCGTTTCGCCCTGATCGCGCCGCTGACCGGCAACAACGCCCAATATGGCCTAGCCTATCAGCGGGCGGTTGAGCTGCTGGTGGAGCAGGTGAATGCCGAGGGCGGCATCAACGGCGGCAAGGTAATCCTGGATATCTACGACGACAAGAATGACGCTACCGAGGCTGTCACCATCGCCAACAGCGTAGTGGAACAGGCGGACATTCTGGGCGCTGTGGGCAGTCAGACCTCCACCCCCTCCATGGCTATGGCTCCTCTGTTCCAGAAGGCGGGCATTCCCCTGGTCTCCCCTAACGCCTCCCACACAGACTTTGCCGCCATTGGTAACTATATCTTCCGTACCACCTATATGACCAGCAATACCTCCTCCGCTGTGGCGGACAACTGCTACGAGACCTACAAGGACGAACTGGATGAGATCAAGGCCGGCATCATCTATATGCAGACCGACTGGGGCCTCTCTTTTGACCAGTATTTCACCCAGCGTCTGGAGGAACTGGGCGGGAAGGTGCTTATCTCCGAGCCTTACGTGGTGGAGCAGACCAGCGACTTCACTCCCCTGCTGACCAAGATCAAGAACGCAGGATGCAACGTTCTGGTGCTTGGTACCAACTACAACGAGGGTGGCCAGATTGTCCGTCAGGCGGCTAAGCTGAACATGGATGTACGCATCTGCGCCTCCACTCAGATGTTCCAGCAGGAATTTATTGAGCTGTGCGGTGAGGACGGCGAGGGGATGCTGGTCAACACTATGTTCAACAAGGACAACCCCAGTCCCACCTATCAGAGCATGAAGGACGCCTATATTGCCAAGTACGGCAGCGATGAGGATATTAACGAGTACGTTGTCAAGGCCTATGACGCTATGCGGCTGTTGATCGAGGGCGCTCAGGCCGCCGGCCGCGACAGGGCGGGCATCCGTGACTATATTGCCGGCATCGAGAACTGGGAGGGCGCCACCACCACTATCTCCATGGACGAGGAGGGCAACCCCGCCGGTCCTGTGTTCGCCAGTAAAATCCAGGATGGCAGGTTCGTATTTGCTGAGTGAGCGCCTTTCAAAGCCGGTTCCCGCGCTGTCTCTCCTACAGGAACAAGATAAATTTAACATGAGCGGAGGAAATTTACATGCTTGTTGACGTAACCAATTATCCCGTGATTGACAACCACTGCCACCCATATCCCTACTCCAGGGAGAAGCGCCCCTTCTGGCGGTGCTTCAACAGCACCCTCTTTGAGCAGACCGAGGAGATGGCCAAGAGCACTATTGTGCTCCACATGGTCACCAACGAGCTGCGCGAGTATATGGGGATGGACCCTGCCTCCTCTATGGACGAGGTCATTGCCGAGCGGGACAGGCGCTACCACGCGGACCCCAAGGCGTGGGTCAATGCTCTGGCCAGAGACGCCGGCCTGGAGCAGGCTATTGTGGACATCACTTATCCAATTACCGCCTGGAAAAGCAAAAAATTTATTACCCAGGCGGAGCTGGACGAATACTACGGGGCGATTGAGAGCTATATCATCCGCAAGGAGCTGCGCTTTGAGTACATGTATGATCCCCTGATCGCCAAGAGACTTTCCTTCCAGGCCTTTCTGGAGGACTACTACGCAGTGGTTGACGAGGCGGTAAAGCGGGAGAAGCCGGTTACCTTCAAGAGCGTCATCGGCTATATCACCGGATTGGATGTGGGCCACCCCTCCTTCAATCAGGCGGAGATCGCCTACTACAGGTACTTACAGGATCCCAATGATTTCGCCAACGAGAAAATCCTGCGGGATTTCATGCTCTATGACAGCATGAAGCTGTGCCTCAAGTACAATCTGCCTCTCCAGATCCACACCGGCTCCGGCAATACGCCCCTGTGCCGGCTGACAAAGATGAACCCCCTGCTGCTCCACGACTTCCTCAGCGACGAGATCAACCGACAGGTGACCACTGTGATTCTTCACTGTGGTTATCCCTTCCTGCGTGAGGCGGCTTACATAGTCAGCCACTTTGGGCAGGCACATCTGGATGTATCCCAGATGGTCTATCATGCAGGGCTGGCAGCAGAGACTGGGTTCAAGGAGTTGATGGAGACCTGTCCCTTTACCAAGGTACTCTTTGCCAGCGATGGCGGCGGCATTCCCGAGCACACCTGGTACTCTGCCAAATACTTCAAAAAAGCGCTGTCCCGGGCCATGAGCGACTACGTGGAGCTGGGCGTATTCAGTCGGGAGACTGCGGAGAGGTATGCCGCCATGGTCCTCAGTGAGAATGCCCGGCGCATCTATAGACTGTAAAAGCGCTTCTCCATAGCCGCGTTTACGGTCCCAGCTATACGAGTCCTTCGACAAATAGCGCACCACAGCCAAGAGCCCCACGGCGGACTTCCGCCGTGGGGCTCTTGCAAAATCTGCGTAATATGTGAGATAATGCGGGGCCTACTTCAGTGCAGCCCGATGGAAAACCTTTTTCCCCTTCTTGATAATCACGCCCTCGCCGGAGAAGAGCTCCTGGGCCAGCACGGCGTTGACGTCTGTCACCTTCTCGTCATTCACCGACACGCCGCCTTGCTGCACCAAGCGGCGGGCCTCCCCCTTCGAGGGCGCAAGGCCGCAGGCCACCAGCAGATTCAGAACGCCGATCTGACCGCCCTCAAACTGGTCCGCCGCCAGCTCCGTGGAGGGCATACTTGCCTTGTCACCGCCGCCGCCGAAGAGGGCGCGGGCCGCCGCCTGGGCCTTGTCGGCCTCCTCCTGGCCGTGAACCAGACTGGTCAGCTCCCAAGCCAGGATCTCCTTGGCCTGGTTGAGCTGACTGCCCTGCCAGCCGTCCATCTCGCGGATTTGCTCAATAGGCAGGAACGTGAGCATGCGGATGCACTTCATCACGTCGTTGTCCTCCACGTTCCGCCAGTACTGGTAGAAGTCATAGGGGCTGGTCTTGTTGGGATCCAGCCACACGGCGTTTCCGGCGGTCTTGCCCATCTTGTTGCCCTGGGAGTCGGTGAGCAGAGTGATGGTCATGCAGTGGGCGTCCTTGCCCAGCTTGCGGCGGATGAGCTCCGTGCCGCCCAGCATGTTGCTCCACTGATCGTTGCCGCCGAACTGCATGTTGCAGCCGTAGTGCTGGAACAGGTGGTAGAAGTCGTAGGACTGCATAATCATGTAGTTGAACTCCAGGAAGCTCAGCCCCTTCTCCATGCGCTGCTTGTAGCACTCTGCCCGCAGCATGTTGTTCACAGAGAAGCAGGCCCCCACCTCCCGCAGAAGCTCCACGTAGTTCAGTCCCAGCAGCCAGTCCGCGTTGTTCACCATCTGGGCCTTGCCCTCGCCAAACTCAATAAACCGCTCCATCTGCTTTTTGAAGCAGGCGGCGTTGTGGTCAATGTCCTCCTTGGTGAGCATCTTTCTCATGTCCGTGCGGCCGGAGGGGTCCCCGATCATGGTGGTGCCGCCGCCGATGAGGGCAATGGGCCGGTTGCCCGCCATTTGCAGACGCTTCATCAGCGTCAGCGCCATGAAGTGGCCGGCAGTCAGGCTGTCGGCAGTGCAGTCAAAGCCGATGTAGAAGGTGGCCTTGCCTGCGTTGATCATCTCTCGTATCTCGTCTTCGTCGGTGACCTGGGCGATCAGTCCCCGGGCCACCAGCTCCTCGTATAACTGCATTTTTTCAACTCCTTTGTTTTTCTCTTCTTTTCTTTTGGAAAAGAAAAGAAGCAAAAGAAAACTTTAACAGCCTTCGGCGCGTCCTATCGCGGGTACATGATATTCTCCGCCGGTCCCTGTCGCCGCATAAAATAACACCCCCTGTCCTTCCCCGCTTAGGCGGGATATGGGACAGAGGGCGATCATGTCGCTGTACCACCTCTGATTCGCCGCCCCCTCGCGGGGCGCGGCCTCAGAAAGTCCTGCCGGACTTTCACGCTGTATCGGGCGCACCCGGCGAAGCCTACGGCAGGTACTGCCCTCAGTCCGCTGCTCAGGGATGTATTCCCGCCGTCTCCCTCTCCCCTTTCCACCATCCAGGGGCTCTCTTTGCAGGGCAAAACGGCGCTACTTCTTCCCGTCATTGCGTTGTCAGAGGGTAGTATAGCTGGAAAACGGGGTTTTGTCAATGATTATTTTATGCAGAGGCTCCTCTCTCTTTTTGTTGCAGCTTTTTAGCTTATGTTTTGTATGCTATCAGTGCCTAGGCAAATTGTCCCCCAAATGATAAAATATATTATCAACATGAAGGGTAAGGATCAGGGAATTGTGATGCGTGTAATGCGATTCAAGGGAGAAAAAAATCTTATCCATATGCAATTACAGCTCATGCGTGTCCGCCGTGACCTCTCTCAGAGAGAGCTGGCGGCACAGATGCAGATATTGGGCACAAATATTGATCAGCAGGCCATCAGCAGCATTGAAAACAACAAGCGGGTTGTCACCGACTTTGAGCTGGCCTGTTTTTGCAAGGCTCTGTGCTGTACAGAGCGGGAACTCCTTCAGGATTACTACAAGAAATATGACCTCTAGGTACGGAGATTAATTTTGTGAAAAGATTCATCCCATGTAGGGGCGAGCATTGCTCGCCCGTATGTAACATATACCGCCGCGTTTCCATCAGAAGGACGCGACTGCGGCCGCCGAATGGTGCCGCTGGAGGTCTTCGTGAGAAAACGGGCGAGCAATGCTCGCCCCTACACAGATTTCTGCCTACTGCAACAAAATTTCAATGAATACAAAACCACACGATCCGTAAAAGATCGTGTGGTCTTGTTTGTCCTGGCCTGTACTGCGCAAAGAACCCCAACAGGCGCTAAAACAGCGTGATCTGGCTGGTGTCTGCCATGCCCGCGAAGGCCCCCAAAGCCTTGAGCTGGTCAATGTGGGTCTTGGAGAGCTTGTTGCAGCACAGGGAGAACTCCTCTATGGAGATGAACTCCTTCCCCTGCCGCTTCTCCACCGTGTCCGCCGCCGCCGTCTCCCCCAGGCCCCGCACAGCGGTGAAGGGCGGAATGAGAGCGTCGTCCCCCTTCACCGCAAACCGGGTGGCCTGGGACTCGTAGATGCTGATGGGTTCAAACCGGAACCCCCGGAGGTAGAACTCGTAGCACACCTCCAGCGTCACCGCCAGATCCTGCTCCACCGCCGTTGCGTCCTTGTTGTTCCAGATACTCAGAAGCTTCCGCTTCACCGCCTCCAGGCCGGCGCAGCAGTACTCCGCGTCAAAGGCCTTGGCGCGGATGGAGAAGAAGGTAGCGTAAAAGGCCAGCGGTCTGTGCGCCTTGAACCAGGCGATGCGGAAGGCCATCATCACATAGGCCACCGCGTGGGCCTTGGGGAACAGATAGCCGATCTTGGCCAGGGAGTCGATGTACCACGCCGGCACGTCGTGCTCCTCCATGGCCTCCTTCCAGCCCTCCTCAAAGCCCCCCTTCTTCACCTTGCCCTTTCGCACAGACTCCATAATCTTGAAGCTCATCTTGGGGTCCAGCCCCTTGGAGATGAGGTAGAGCATGATGTCGTCGCGGCACCCCACCGTCTCCAGAACCGTGGCCGTGCCGCTGGTAATCAGGTCCTTGGCGTTGCCCAGCCACACGTCGGTGCCGTGGGAGAATCCGGACAGCCGCAGCAGGGTGTTGAAGTCCTTGGGCTGGGTGTCCACCAGCATCTGCCGGGTGAACTTGGTGTTGAACTCCGGGATAGCCACGGCCCCGGTGGGCCCCAGGATCTCGTCGTCCTCAAAGCCCAGGGCCCGGCTGGAGGTGAAGAGGCTCATGGTGTCCTCATCGTCCAGGGGGATCTCCCGGGCGTTGACCCCGGTGAGGTCCTCCAGCATCCGGACCATGGAGGGGTCATCGTGGCCCAGCATGTCCAGCTTCAGGAGGTTGTCCTCCATGCAGTGGTATTCAAAGTGGGTGGTAATGATGTCGCTGTCCGCCGCGTCCGCCGGATGCTGGACCGGACAGAAGTCCTCCACGTCCAGATCGTCCGGCACCACCACCAGCCCCCCCGGGTGCTGGCCGGTGGTGCGCTTCACGCCCACGCAGCCCAGGGCCAGCCGGCTCTCCTCCGCGTGGCCCGGCGCGAGGCCCCGGGCCTCCAGGTACTTCTTCACGTACCCGTAGGCAGTCTTCTCCGCCACTGTGCCGATGGTTCCGGCCCGGAACACCTGGGTCTCCCCGAACATCTCAATGGCGTGGCGGTGGGCCCGGGCCTGGTACTCGCCGGAGAAGTTCAGATCAATGTCCGGCACCTTGCCGCCGCCGAAGCCCAGGAAGGTCTCAAAGGGGATGTCGAAGCCGTCCTTCACATACCGGGTCCCGCACAGGGGGCAGTCCTTGTCCGGCATGTCCGCTCCGCAGCCGAAGGATCCGTCAGTGATGAACTCACTGTTCCTGCACTTGGGACAGCGGTAGTGGGGCGGCAGGGCGTTGACCTCGGTGATGCCGGACATGTAGGCCACCAGGCTGGAGCCAACGGACCCCCGGGAGCCCACCAGATAGCCGTTCTCCAGGGACCGCTGGACCAGCTTCTGGGCGGACATGTACACCACGTCGTACTTGCCCAGAATGCCCCCCAGCTCCACGTTCAGCCGGTCCACGATGAGCTTTGGCGGGTCCTCCCCGTAGAGCTCGTGGACCTTGTCCCACACCAGCCGGTTCAGATCCTCCTCCGAATTTTCCAGCCGGGGCGGGAACAGCTTCCCCTTGGGCAGCAGGTCAAAGGTCTCCACCTGATCCGCAATGGCCCGGGTGTTGGTGACCACCACCTCCATGGCCTTCTCCGGCCCCAGGTAGGCAAACTCCTCCAGCATCTCGTCAGTGGTGCGGAAGTAGATGGGCATGGGGGCGTCGCAGTCGGCAAACTTCTTGGTGTCCAGAAGGATGTGGCGATAGATCTCGTCCTCCGGGTCCAGGAAGTGGACGTCTCCGGTGGCGCACACCGGCTTGCCCAGCTCCTCTCCCAGCCGGACCACAGTGCGGTTGAACTCCCGCAGCTCCTCCTCGTCCCTGACCTTGCCGTCCCGGAGCATGAAGGCGTTGTTGCACAGGGGCTGGATCTCCAGGTAGTCGTAGAAGGCGGCGATCCGCTTCAGTTCCGCCCAGTCCTTGTACTCGATCACCGCCTGGAACAGCTCCCCTGCCTCGCAGGCCGCGCCCACGATCAAGCCCTCCCGGTGGGCGATGAGCTCGTCCTTGGGGATGATGGGATTGCGCTTGAAGTACTTGAGGTTGGAGGCGCTCACCAGCTGGTAGAGGTTTTTCAGGCCCACCTTGTTTTTCGCCAGCAGGATGATGTGCCGGGGCCGCCGGCTGGCGGTTCCCCGCTTCCGCAGCTCAGGCATGGCGGGGTTGATGGTCTGGAGGGAGTGGACGTCCAGCTCCTCCTCCAGCTTCCTGAAAAAGTGGGGCAGGAAGAGGCCGCAGGTGGCGGCGTCGTCGCTGGCCCGGTGGTGCTGGAAGGCGGGCAGCTGCAAATGGTCGGCCACAATATCCAGCTTGAACTTGTTCAGCTCCGGCAGCAGGTTCTGGGCCAGAATCAGCGTGTCCACGTAGGTGGGATCAAAGGGGAGCCCCTCCGCCCGGCACCCGGCCCGGATGAAGCCGATGTCAAATTCCGCGTTGTGGGCCGCCAGGGGCCGGTCCCCCACAAAGGCCAGAAAGTCCGCCAGAGCCTTGGCCGGCTTGGGCGCACCCCGGAGCATCTGGTCGGTGATGCCGGTGAGGGCGATGATCTCCGGGGTGAGGTGGCGGCCCGGGTCCACGAAGGTCTGGAATCGGTCGACGATCTCCCCCTTCCGGATAATCACCGCGCCGATCTCGGTGATGGCCTCCTGGGTCACCTTCAGGCCGGTTGTCTCGATGTCAAAGGCCACGTACTCGCCGTCAAAGGACGCGTCCCGGTCCCCGTGGACGGCGATGCGGTCATCCAAGTTGTTGACAAAGTAGCCCTCCATGCCGTAGATGATTTTGATATCCTTGGCGGAGTGCCACGCGTCGGGGAACCCCTGGACCACGCCGTGGTCGGTAATGGCGATGGCCGGGTGGCCCCAGGCCTCCGCCCGCTTGACCAGATTCCCGTCCGGCCCGGCCTTGGGGCTGAGGGGCGAGAGGGCGTCCATGTTGGAGAAGGTGGTGTGGGCGTGGAGCTCCACCCGCTTTACCTCCGCCCGGTCCTGGCGGGTCTCGTGGGAGTAGGTGACAATATGTACGGGGCTGATGACCACGTCTGTGCCATCCCGGTCCAGCTTCACATAGCCCTGGACCTTCAGCCACATCCCCGGCTTGACGTCCTTTTTCAGCTTGGAGAGCTCCTCCTTGTCCATGACCTTGCACACCCGCACGGAGGCATTCAGGTCGGTCATGTCAAAGGTCAAAAAATACACCCCCGGCCGCCGGGTCTCCCGCAGGTCGGAGGAAAACACCTTCCCCGCCACCACCACGCTGCCCATCTTGGGGTTGAGCCCGGTCATGGGCTGGACGGTCCCCCGGATGGCGCTGCCCATAATGACCTCCCCGCTGGCGGAGGGGCCCTTCCCCCCTGCCGGCGCCTGGGGTGCGGAGATGGTCTGAATAACCGACACGTCCTCCAGGCCGTAGGCCTGGGCCACAGCGGCGGAGATCTGGCTCATCCGCTCCCCCATGTCGGCGCGGACCGTGAGGGCCATGTGCATGGTCCGACGCTCCCGCTCCACCTCCACGGCAGTGAGGTAGGCCCCGTCCAGGGCCACCCGGGTCTCCCTGTCCAGAGGCAGGGCGGAAAAGAGTTCAAAAAATGGTATCTTCTGCGACATTCTCCACGTCCTTCTTCATCTGATTACAGCTTGCCGATCTCCTCCATCAGCGCGTCCACCAGCTGCTCCTGGGGCACCTTCCGCAGAATAACGCCCTTGGCGAAAAGGAGGCCCTCCCCCTTCCCGCCGGCAATGCCCACGTCGGCGGCGGCAGCCTCTCCAGGACCGTTGACCGCGCACCCCATCACCGCCACGGTGATGGGCTTCGTGCAGCCGGCCAGCCGCCGCTCCACCTCCTGGGCCATGGGGATGAGGTCAATATTCGTGCGCCCGCAGGTGGGGCAGGAGATGAGGTTAGGCCCCTCCTGCCGCAGTCCGGCGGCCAGCAGGATCTTCTTGGCCGCCCCGATCTCCTCCACCGGGTCCGCGGTCAGGGTCACCCGCAGGGTGTCCCCGATCCCCAGGCACAAGAGGCCCCCAATGCCCATGGCGGACTTGATGACCCCCATGCCCGGCGTGCCCGCCTCCGTGACCCCCAGGTGGAGGGGGTAGGGACACCGCTGGCTGAGCAGCTGGTAGGCCCCCATGGTCACGGGCACGGAGGAGCATTTGACAGAGATGCAGATATCCGTGAAGTCGAACTTCTCCAGCAGCGCCGCGTGGCCCAGCGCACTCTCCGCCAGGGCCTCGCTGGTTGCGCCGCCGTACTTTTTCAGCAGCTCCTTCTCCAGGGACCCGCCGTTGACGCCGATGCGGATGGGGATCCCCGCCCGGCGGCAGGCCTCCGCCACTGCCTGTACCCGGTCCTCCCCGCCGATGTTGCCGGGGTTGATGCGGATCTTGTCAATGCCCTGGGTCACGCACTCCAGGGCCAGCTTGTAGTCGAAGTGGATGTCCGCCACCAGTGGGATGTGGATGCGGCTCCTGATCGGGCCCACGGCCCGGGCCGCCGCCATGTCCGGCACAGCCACCCGCACGATCTCGCACCCCGCCTCCTCCAGCCGGAGGATCTGGTCCACTGTGGCGGACACATCGTCCGTCTTGGTGCTGCACATGGACTGGATGGACACCGGCGCGCCGCCGCCCACCGGAACCGCACCCACCATAATTTTCTTTGTCATGGTCAATTCACCAGCTTCATCACGTCGTTAAAGGTCACAAAGAGCATCAGCCCCATCAGCAGGGCGAAGAACACCATGTTGATGGCCGCCTCGTACTTCATGGGCACCTTGCGGCCAAAGAGCTTCTCCGACAGGGTGGACACCAGCAGAAACAGGATGTGTCCCCCGTCCAGGGCCGGAATGGGCAGCAGGTTCATCACCGCCAGATTCACCGCGATTATGGCTCCGAAGTAGGCGATGTTCTCCAGGGCCGCCTTGACGCTGGCGCTCTGGGCTCCCACCTCGTTGATGGTGGAGACGATGCCCACCGGGCCGCTCAGATCGCTGACCCCGGCGCTGCCCGTCACCAGCATCTTCAGGCTGTACCAGACAATGCGCACAAAGTCCACCGCGTTGTACCAAGTGTACTTCAGCTTCAGTCCCAGGGTGGCCTCCTGGACCAGGGCGGTGCGGGTGAAGCCGTAGCCCTGGTAGGTGTCCCCGTCGGGGCTTGTGTAGGTCCCCACAGCCAGATTCTCAAACGCCACCTTCTCCCCGTCCCGCAGCACCACCAGATCAATGGGCCGCCGATCCGCCAGCTGCAGCAGCAGATCAATGTCGCTGGCCAGATACACCCGGGAGCCGTTGATGGAGTAGAACACGTCCCCCTCCTCCAGGGCCGCGCCGTTCACCTGCTCAAATTCCGGTGCGCCGCCCTGGATCACCGGCAGCAGGAAGCCCTTGGCCCCCATGTTCAGCGCCAGCAAAATCACAACGCCCACCAGAAAATTCATGGCCGCCCCGGCGGCAAACACGGCTACCTTCTTCCAGAACCCCTGGTTGCCCAGGCTGTGGGGATCGTCGGACTCCTCCTCCTCCCCCTCCATGGCGCAGAAGCCGCCGATAGGCAGGGCCCGGATGGTGTACTGGGTGTCCTTCTTCCCCTGCTTCTTCCACACCACCGGCCCCATGCCGATGGCAAACTCGTGGACCGTTACGCCGCACAGCCGGGCCGCGATGAAGTGGCCCCACTCGTGGGCCGCGATCAGGACGCCGAAGAGCAGTATTGCCAGGATGATATACATAAGCGATGAACCTTCCTACAGGTAATCATACTTTTTCTTGAAAGAAAAAGTATCAAAAAGAACTTTTAGAGCCTGTTTAATATCTCGACGTGTATGGATTGGCGAGTGGATTTTTTG
>CAJTWF010000045.1 GCA_910579965.1 uncultured Oscillospiraceae bacterium | reverse complement strand
TTTCCTCTGTTCCTGCGCCATTTCATGCACCTTCCTTACTCTCGTTATTTTACTCCTTTTCCGTGAGTTGGAGGTATCTACTTTTTTTGTACCATATCACGCTCTGTCCTTCTCTTTTTATGAGACAGGCGTGTGCTAAAGGGCGGGAAAGCCGCGCCCAAAGCCTGTGTTCACAGCCCGGACTGCCTCAGTCCGGCCGCAGGACCGCGTCCCCGGAGGCCAGGGACGCGGGCACGTCGATCACCCGCTGGTTCCGGCTGCCCCGCCAGGGCAGGGCCAGAGTCCGCTGGTCCAGCAGAAAGGGGCCGTCCACCAGCACGTCCAGCTCCTCCAGCAGTTCCCGCTGGGCCGCCGTCCCCTGGTCCCGCAGGTACTCGAAGGTCCAGCCGCTGTAGCTCCACACGTTCAGGCCGTGCGCATGGGCGATCCGCGCCAGGCGCAGGCAGTCCTCCGGCTGGGCGAAGGGCTCGCCGCCGGAGAGGGTCAGCCCGTCGGTGAGGGGGTTGCCCAGCAGCTGCTCCGCCACCTCCTCCACCGTCATCTCCCGCCCGCCGCTGCTGTCGTGGCTGTCCGGGTTGTGGCAGCCCGGGCAGCCGTGGGGACAGCCCTGGACAAAGCATGAGAATCGGAAGCCGGGACCGTCCACAATGGAGTCCTGCTGAAGCCCGTAGATACGCATATCACATTCCTCTTTTCTATAGCAGTCCTACCGCTTCCGCCACAGGCTGGGGAACAGCAGCAGCAGCAGGGGCATAATCTCCAGCCGCCCCAGCAGCATGTTCAGGCTCAGAAACAACTTGCTCACGTTGGAAAGGGCAAAGAAGTTGCCCGTGGGGCCCAGAATATCAAAGGCCGGGCCCACGTTGCTGATGCACGTCAGGGAGGCGGTGAAGGCGGCGGTGAAGCCCACGTCGTCCCAGGCCACCACCAGGGTCCCGATGAGCAGCAGGAGGATATAGGCGAAAAAGAACAGGGTGATGCCGGAGAGGATGGGCTCGTCCACCCGCTCGCCGTCGCTTTTGATGGTGGTCACCACCCGGGGGTGGAGAATGCGCTGCACCTCCCGGCGCAGGTTCTTCATCAGCAGCACCACCCGGATCTGCTTGATGCCCCCGGCGGTGGACCCGGCGCAGCCCCCGGCGAACATCACCAGCACCAGCACCACCTGGGAGAAGGTGGGCCAGAGCACATAGTCATAGGTCATATACCCGGTGGTGGTCATCAGCGTCACCACCTGGAACACGCTGTCCGTCACCGTCCGGGCGTCCAGGGCCCAGGAGGCGTGGCAGACCAGATTGAGCACGATCAGCGCCGAGGCCCCCACGGTCATGAGGGTGTAGGAGCGCAGCTCCCCGCTCTGGAACACGGCCCGGAAGTTGCGGCATACGGCGTAGTAGAGCAGGGCGAAGTTGATGCCCGAGAGGAACATGAACACAATGATGATCCACTCAATGGTCAGGCTTCCGTAGGCGGCGATGCTGGCGTTCTTCACCGAGAAGCCGCCGGTGGAGATGGTGGTAAAGGCGTGGATGACGCAGTCAAACCAGGGCATCCCCGCCAGACGCAGGCAGAGGATCTCCGCCGCGGTGAGGCCGATATAGATGCTGTAGAGGATCTTGGCCGTGTCCCCCACCCGGGGGGTCAGCTTGCTCTTGATGGGGCCCGGGCTCTCCGCCCGCATGAGGAACACGCTGCCCTCCCCCAGCTTGGGCACCAGGGCCAGGGCCAGCACCAGCACCCCCACGCCGCCCATCCACTGGGTCTGGGCCCGCCAGAACAGCACGCCCAGGGGCTGGCCCTCCATGAAGGTGAACACCGTGGCCCCGGTGGTGGTGAAGCCGGACACGGTCTCGAACACCGCGTCCACGTAGTTGGGCAGCACGCCGGAGAACACATAGGGCAGGGCCCCGAAGAGGGAGAGGCAGATCCAGCACAGGGCAACGGCGGCAAAGCCGTCCCTGGCCTGCATCTTCATGTTCTTCCCCGGCAGCATCACCAGCGCCTGGCCCACGGCCAGGGTGATGGCCGCCGAGAGGAGGAACGCGGTCCCGTCCCGGCCGGTGGACAGCCCGATGACCGCCGCCGGCAGCATCAGCACCGCCTCCACCCGCAATATGAGGCCCAGAATATGAAATACCAGTTTATAATTCATGTTATCGACAGACGCCTTCTTTCGTTGCCTTGGGTCCTACCGGATCTTGCCCGTCTCCTCCAGAATCTCGTCCAGATCCTGGAGGAAGATGCTCTTTGCCATGACGATCACCTTGTCCCCGGCCCGGATGGAGGTAGAGCCGTCGGGGATGATGATCTTTCCCTCCCGGGCGATGGCGGCTACCAGCATCCCCGGCTTGAGCCGCAGGTCCTTGAGGGGGGTGTCCAGGAACCGGGTGGTGGCGGTGGCGGTGAACTCCACCGCCTCAATGGCCCCGCCCAGGGGCTTGTACAGGTTCTCCACCGCGCTGCCCTCGCTGCGGGCCATGGCCCGGACATAGGCAGAGATCTGGTTGGCGGTGATGTCCTTGGGGCTGATGATGCTGTCCACCCCGGACTCCCGCATCATCTCAATATAGTTGGGCCGGCTCATCTTGGCGATCACCTTTTTTACCCCGTGGCGCTGGGCGGTCATGGCCATGAGCAGGTTCTCCTCGTCCCGGTTGGTCAGGGCGATGAAGGCGTCTGTGTCCAGCAGGCCCTCGGCGTCAATGACCGCGCTGTCCGTGCCGTCCCCCTGGAGGATCATGGAGTCCGGCAGCTTCTCCGACAGAGAAAGGCACTTGACCGGATCCTGCTCCACAATGCGCACCTTCATGCCCACCTTCTCCACCGCCCAGGTGAGGTAGGTGGCGATCTTGCTGCCGCCCAGGACCGTGATGGCCCGGATACGGTTGCCGTCCCGGCCCAGGGTGTGGAAAAACCTGGCAATCTCCCGCTGGGAGCCGATCACATAGGCCTTGTCCCCTACTTGGGGCACAAAGCGGCCGTTGGGCACGTACACCTCGCTGCCCCGGATGACGGCGCACATGAGCACGCCGTTGGAGCGGCGCTTGTTGTACTCAAAGAGGCTCAGCCCCGCCAGCCCGTCGCTCTCCAGAATGGGGAAGCCGATGAGCTCCACCAGCCCCCGGGCGAAGGTCTCCACGCTGAAGGCGGAGGGCACCCGCAGCAGGCGGCTGATCTCCTGGGCGGCGGCGTACTCGGGGTTGATAATCATGTTCAGGCCAACCTCCCGCTTGAGGAGGTTGGCCTCCCGGAAGTACTCCGGGGACCGGATGCGGGCCACGGTGTGCCGGGCGCCCAGCTTCTTGGCGATGAGGCAGCAGACGATGTTCAGCTCGTCGGACCCGGTGACGGAGATGACCAGATCCGCCGAGCGCACCCCGGCCTCCAGCAGGATCTGGATGGACGCGCCGCTGCCCTCCAGACACAGGATATCCAGGGTGTTGTCGGCCACCTGCATGGCCTCCGCCCGATGGTCAATGAGCACCAGATCATGGTTCTCTCCGCTCAGCTGCTTGGCCAGGGTGAAGCCCACCTTGCCGCTGCCGATGATAATGATTTTCATTGCCTATTCTTCTCCTTGTTTGGGGCCGCCGCCCCGGCTGATGGGCCGCGCGGGCCCTGTTTTCTGCCGCTCTCCATGGCCAGCAGCGCGCCGTTGGCCTCCGCGCCCATGATAAGCGCCGCCGCCGTCAGGTTCAGCCACATCATCAGCACGATCACCGTACCCAGAGCGCCGTAGATGACGGAGTAGTTGGCGAAATTCTCCACATAGAAGGAGAAGGCCGCCGAAACCACCATCCACCCCACCAGGGCGATGAGCGTACCGGGGACAATGGCGCCGGGCCTCTGTCGGGTGTCCTGGGCGGCGGCGTACAGCAGTCCCACGGCGGCAAACATCACCGCGCCCAGCACCAGAAACCGCAGGTCAGACCACAGCTCGATAAACGCCTCCGGCACCACAGCGAACCGCCTGGCGAAGTGAAGGGCCTGGCGCCCCACCGTGACCAGGGCCAGGGTGAGGGCGATGGTCACCAGCAGGAACACGGTGTACAGCAGCACCTTGGCCATGTAGAGGATCTGGTTCTTCGGCCGGGGCAGGTGGTAGGCCCGGCGCACCGCGTGCATCAGGCAGTCCGCCGCCCGCATGGGGAAGTAGATGGAGAACACCAGGCCGAACCAGAGCATGGCCGTGCTGGAGGTGTGGCTGACATAGCTGAGGTAGGTCTCCACCACGTCCAGCACCCCCGCCGGCAGCAGGGCCTCCAGGGAGCGGGTGATGCCCGAGATGTCCAGATCCAGCAGACCCAGGAGGCTGCTGAGGAAGATCAGGAAGGGAAAGAGCATGAAGAGCAGGTAGTAGGCCAGGGCCGCCGACTGCCGCCCCACGTCGTGGATAAAGTACCGGCGCAGGAGGTTGGACAGGAATCTCCCCGGCCAGCTCTCCGCCGCCGGCCTGAGCCATTTGGTCAACAGGCCTTCCTCCTTTCACGGTGAAAAATGTCTGTGCCGCTCTGTCGAGCGGGAGAGCTTTGACACGTCGGTGCCCAAGGTCTCACCGGTTGACGGCGTTCTGGGGGCTGCCCGCCAGGAAGGCGCGCAGGTTCTCCACCGCCGTGTCCAGCAGCCGCCGCCGGGCCTCCAGGGGGGCCCAGCTGATGTGGGGGGTGATGATGCAGTTTTTCGCCGTGAGGAGAGGGCTGTCCGCGGGGATGGGCTCCGCGTCCGCCACGTCCACGCCGGCGGCGAAGAGCTTGCCGCTGTTGAGGGCGCAGGCCACGTCCCGCTCCACGATCAGGGGACCCCGGCTGTTGTTGAGGAGAATAGCCCCGTCCTTCATCAAGGCGATGGTCTCCCGGTTGATGAGGCCCCGGGTCTCCGGGAACAGGGGACAGTGGAGGCTGACCACGTCGCTGCGGCCCAGCAGCTCCTCCAGGGGGACCCAGGGGGCCGGACGGGACCCGGCGGCCCAGGGCCGGGGACCGGTGGCGATCACCTCCATGCCCAGGGCTCCGGCGATGCGCCCCACGGCCTGCCCGATGCTGCCGAAGCCCACAATGCCCATGGTCTTGCCCGCCAGCTCCACCAGGGGGTAGTCCCAGAAGCAGTAGTCCGGGCAGGCGGCCCAGCGGCCCTGGTGGACCGCCTGATCGTGGTGCCCCGCCCGGCAGCAGATCTCCAGCAGCAGGGCAATGGCGAACTGGGCCACGGAGCTTGTGCCGTAGCCGGGCACATTGCACACGGGGATGTTTCGCTCCCGGGCCGCGTCCACGTCCACCACGTTGTACCCCGTGGCCAGCAGGCCGATATAGCGCACCTGGGGGCACCGGTCCAGCACGGAGCGGGAGATGGGGGTCTTGTTGGTCAGAACGATCTCGCAGCCGCCGATGCGGGCGGCGATTTCCTCCTCATTGTCCAGGGGCGTGCGGTCATACACCGTCAGCTCCCCCAGCGCCTCCAGCCCCGCCCAGCTCAGATCCCCGGGGTTGAGGCAGTATCCATCCAATATCACCAGTTTCATATTGCGTCCTCCTTTGCCGGCGGCTGCCCGCCGGACGTATATGCTCCCCCATTCTATACCAACCGGCGGGGAAACACAAGAGAATCATGACAAATCCCAGCAAAGGGCCGGATCTCCGCCCGGGCCGCCTCCGGCGGAAGCAGGGGCCTGCAGTTCATACTGGGCGTGGTCAAGCGTTGCAGCTGCCGCCACAGAGCCGGGGAGGCCGGGGACGATTGACCGGCAGGAGAAATATTATTTAAGCCGTTTTGCTCGCCGCCATAAACGGCGGCAACCGCAAAACATGGCACATATTACTTCCGGCCTTTCGGCTCGGAAGTAATATGATGTACAAAGACTGGCCCGCTCTTGCCGGTGAACCAAACCAGTGAAGCCGGACAGGCGATAGGAAGCCCCCTGATGCAGGACAGCAGACCTGCATCAGGGGGGATGTTAAGGTGGAAAAGGAACACAAGCTGCGGAAATTTGCACTGGATAATTTTGAACGGAAACCCTATTCAGATGAAGCAGCCTGGAAAAACGCCCGACATACTGCGCGCCATTCTGCGAAAAAGATAGTGAAAACAAGTCTTGCGTATGCTATAATAAATATGAGCACAGGCTGGAAAGATGCTGAAAAAGCGATCATTGGGCCTGTCGGATAGAAGATCGGGAGAATATCCCGGCTGCAAAGAGGTAATGTACGATGTTTCCATATTATCTGCTGCTTGGCGCCAGTCTTGCCGGAGGTCCGTTCCTTGCCCGGCGGCCGGAATACCGGCGGGGCTATCTGTCGGTGATGGGACTGGCCTGCTGGCTCACAGCATCCATGCGATATGTGACCGGTTTCGACTACCGCTTTTATGAGTCCGCGTTTCAGTCCGTCGCCGCTCTCGGCCTGAACGGAGCGGGCTGGTCTGAGCCGGGCTATCTGCTCCTCAACTGGGCGGTCTCTTTTTTCAGCAGTGACTACCGGGTGTTTCTGCTCGTATTCCACCTCCTGCTGACGATTCTGGTTTTTGTCTGGATCGGACTCTGCTCTCCCTCTCCCTGGCTGAGCGTTTTCCTGTTCATCTCCCTGCAATACTTTGCCCTGAGCATGAATTTCCTGCGCCAGGCCCTGGCCGCCGCCATCGTTCTGTGGATTTATCCCTTTCTAAAATCCCGGCGCTTTTTCCCCGCCTGCGGAATTGTGCTGCTGGCCGCCTGCTTCCACCGGACGGCGCTCATCATGCTGCCGCTCTGCTTTCTGCTCACATTGCCGCCGTCAAAGCGCCGCTATGGGCTGGCCGCGCTGGCGGCTGGAGCCGCATATTTCCTGATGGATCCGCTGATTGACGCTGCCCTTTTAATCGTGCCGAAATATCAGCACTATCTCACGGAAAAGTATTGGCAGGGCAACAGCTTTCTCTACGTTCTGATGCCGCTGGGATGCTTTCTGATCTCCCTCCCGCTGCTTTGCCAGACGGTCAGGGAGCGGCTGTCCCCGATTTTAGCGAACAGCGTGTTTTACGCCCTGCTGCTTCAGATGTTTATTACCCGTCATTTCATTCTGGAGCGGCTGTCTATTTACGTCTCCATGTTTTCCCTGCTGGCCCTGCCCGCAGCTGTCCAAGCGCCCTGTAAGCGGATCACATCCGGGGTGAGGACCGGTCTGCTGATTGGAGGAGCCCTGGCCTATTTTCTCTTTGCCGCCAGCCAGGGCTTCCACGGCGTATATCCTTATCACGGGATCTGGGAGCGGGCCATGACCCCCTGAGTGCACAAAAGCGGCCGGGAGCAATGGCTCCCGGCCGTTTACCTGCATTTGCAGATACAGGGGTATTTTTATTTGTTTATTCTCTCGCGGGGGAAGAATTTATGCCTGACGCACCACAAAGGTGGGGATAACGGAGAAGGAATTGTTTTCCGGGACCGCGGCGCCCAGCGTCCCCACTACGTACATGGTGCTGTTGCCATAGGCGTTCAGCGACATGATGCTGGCGTTCTGCTGAACGTTTGCCTGGAGCCATGTGGTCTGGCTCAGGGTTGTGGGCATCTGGTTGGCGAGTGTCTCCAGCTGGAGACCGATGGCAATCTCATTGGGAGCCACGTCGGGACCGATTCCCCATGCCGCGCCCTGAAGCTTGCTCAAGTCCACCGTGGTGTAGGCCACGTCCAGGCTGACGGGGACATTGGAGTTGTTGGTTACGGTGATGCGGGGGGAAATCACCTTGTTGTCCCCCTCAATGGTGCGGCTGACGTGGAAGGGAACGTAGGTGGGCATGGTGACCGACATGACGCTGGGTACTACGGTGCCCACCATCAGCACCTCGTTGGAGGAACCGATCGGCACGTCGCCGGACTGATAGTTGTTGGATGCGTAAGCGGTGGTGATGAAAATACTGAAGGCCGTGAGAGCGGCTAAAACAGCAAAAAGCCTGCGTTTCATTCAGATACAGCTCCTTTTTTTACCCCCTGTATCCGCAAAGTGTGGCCGCAGTCAGCTGAGCACCGTGATTTTGATCGCGGCGCCCGCCTGTCCGATGAAGGTTTGATCCTCCTCCCGGTAGGCTTTGAAGTAGGCGGTTGCTTGATACTCTCCCGCCTCCAGAACCTTGTCCAGCCGGGCGTTTTCAATATAGGAGCCCACGGGGAGGGCTTTGGACTGGTAGATGAGCTCCTGGGTCTCGTCCATGTAAATCTCTACTACCAGCAGCTTGGCGTTGTTAGCCGGGTTTTCCAGCATCAGGTTCCCCTCAGCCCCGCCGTTGGCGAAGACCGGGCTGCCGTTGATGGAGAAGGCGATCATACTCTCGTCCAGCTGCTCCTGGAGCTGGGCCTGCCGCTCTGCCATGTCGATGCCGGGCAGGACGCCCATAGTGGCGTTGTTGTCCAACTCCAGCGAATTGCTGTCTGCGGGGCTGTTCCTGCTGGTCATCCAGAAGATTCCGCCGCCAACGGCCAGCAGAAGGCACACAAGGGCAGCGATGAGATGTTTCTTTTTCTGCTTTGGCGGGACATTTGCGCTCATGCTAAAAACCTCTTTTCTCCTATAATGACTGATGATTTGCCGGACGCAGCGGACGGGAAAGCTTCCGATACATAAGCCGTCCGGTTTTTCAGATATCACAAAATCCGCAAATCGTCTCAGAGAGTGCAGGCGAGTCTTTGGACAGATGGTTCATGAAGACAGAAAGCGCCCTGCACTGCTCTTTTGAAGCCGGCAGAAGGGCGCAGAAATCAAGCTGGACAAAAATTTTTCATTGCCCGGCCTGGTTCGCTATGTAAAAAATTGTTGGAAGGGCTTGCCATTCATCGCGGCCTGTGCTATGATAGGCTGGCCGGGCGGAAAAAGGGAGTACAAAATCGGTTCCCGATCGCTCTCAGCACGACGATTTGCGGATTTTGTGATACGATCGTGTCAGGTAATCAGCCCAAGCCGCCCCATCTGCCGGGCGTGTTCCGCTCCGGTGGAGATCAGGTAGATGCGGGTGGTCTCAATGGAGCTGTGTCCCAGTACGTCCGCCAGCTTTACCACGTCCCGGCACGCTTTGTAGAATGTCCGGGCGAACAGGTGCCGCAGGTTATGAGGGAACACCTTGGACGCGGCGACTCCGGCCCTGCCGCAAATACTTTTCATTTCCGCCCAGATTTGCCTGCGTGACAGCCCCTTTCCGTTTCTGGTGAGAAAGATCTCGCCGGAGACGATTTTTTGTTTTTTGGCATACTTTTGCAGCTTCCGGCACAGCTTGCCGGGGATTAAGATGGTACGGACTTTTCCCTTCAGGCTGACCTCCGTCCGTCCTCTCTCTGCGGCCTCCGCCGTGATATACTTCACCTCTGACACCCGTATGCCGGTAGCGCAGATCGTTTCCATCAACAGAGCGATCCGCTCCTTGCCCATAGAGCGGGCGGTCTCCAGCAGCCGGGCATATTCAGCTTTGCTCAGCTCCTGTTCCGTGCGGCGGAACAGGCGGCGCTGGATACGCAGATATTTCACGCAGCAATCCTCCCGGCGGGAGAATTTGAGGAACTTATTTAAAGCCGACAGCTTGGAGTTGACGGTCTCCGGGCAGAGGCCCTCCGATTGAAGCTGCTCCTTCCATCCGGTGCAGGCGTCTTTGTCCAGCGGGCGTTTCCCCAGCCATGCGGCGAAGCTTCTGATATCACGCAGGTATTTGTCGATGGTCCCGGATACACGCTCTTCTAAGCGCAAATGCTCCTGAAAGGCTGCGATTTGGTTGCTCTGGATGGTCTGACATTCCATATAAAATGGCTCCTTCTTTCATGAAAGTAAAAAGGGAACTGTTTTTATATTGGTTTTTCTAGGCAGCAATATACCATATCACAATTTATTTTGGGCGGCGGCTTCTTTCGTTTTATAATCGCCGCCGCCCTTGACATCCCCACGCCGCCGGCGCATAATAGAAAATGTTAGCAGATGCCCACAGAATAGAAAAAGGGAGGAATCAAATGAAACAGAGACTGCATTTTCTGATGGCGCTGGTTCTGGCGCTGTGCCTGACGGCCCCGGCCCTGGCCGCGGGATTCACCGACGTGCCGGACAGCCACTGGGCCAGCGGCTACATCCAGCGGGCCTATGAGGAGGACTGGGTCCACGGCATGGGCGGCGGCAAGTACGCCCCGGCCGGCACCCTCACCCGGGCCCAGTTTTTAACCATGGTGACCAACGCGTTCTTCAGCGATGATCTGGACAAGGTCTCGGTTCCTGACGGCTCTCCCTGGTATGCCGCCTGCTGGTCCGTGGCCCAGGCCAACGGCCTCCAGACCGGCACCTCCATGGAGCGGCTCAGTGACCTGACGGACAGCGTCAGCCGCTACGACATGGCCCAGGTGATCGTCAACACCCTCTCCGGGGAGGGGATCTCCGCCTCGGACAGCGAGGCCCGGGCGGCCCAGGCCGCCATCCGGGACTGGTCCGGCGTGCCCGCCGGATACCGGGACGCCGTCTCCGGCGCATACGCCCTGGGCATCCTCAACGGCCGCAATGGCAGCTTTGACGGAACAGCCACCATGAACCGGGCCGAGGCGGCCACAGTCCTGTGCCGCATGGACGACGCCATCAGCGGCGCACAGACCCCCGACACCCAGACCCCGGACACCCAGAAGCCGGACACCCAGAAGCCAGACACCCAGAAGCCCGACACCCAGAAGCCCGATACCCAGAAGCCCGATACCCAGAAGCCCGACACCCAGCCTCCTGCCCAGGATGCCAGCACCCCGGAGGAGCTGGCGGCGGAGGTGGTGCGGCTGGTGAACGTGGAGCGGGCCAAGGAGGGCCTCGCGCCTCTGGGCACCTACGACAGCCTCACCAAGGCGGCCCAGATCCGGGCCCCTGAGATCGTCACCCTCTTCTCCCATGACCGCCCCGACGGCACCTCCTGCTTCACCGCCATGGACCAGACCGGAGCCAAGAAGGGGGCCTACACCTGGGGCGAGAACATCGCGGCCGGCAACGCCACCGCCGCCGCCACGGTGGAGCAGTGGATGAACTCCCCGGGCCACCGGGCCAACATCCTCAACGCCAAGTTCACCCACATCGGCGTAGGCTACCAGCACAGCGCCGGCAGCACCTACGGCCACTACTGGGTGCAGATGTTTACGGGCACCAGCTCTGTTCCGGACAGCCCGGGCACGGGGACCCAGACCCCGTCCACCCAGACCCCCAGCACCCAAAAGCCGGATACCCAGAAGCCGGACACCCAGCTCCCCTCCTCCGGCGAGGGCGGCATCCTCTTCTCCTGTCCCACCATTACCCTGTACCCCGGCGGCACCTACAGCCTGTCGGTGCTGGAGCACAACATGCGCTCCGCCAGCGGCGTGACCTGGTCCAACGAGTCCCCGGATCTGCTGCGGCTGAACGGGAACGGCTCCAGCGTCACCGCCCTGGCGGAGCGGGGCACGGGCTATCTCACCGCCTCCCGGAACGGGGAGACCATCCGGCTCACCGTGCGTATCATCCCCACGGCGGACCAGATCGCCCTCTCCTGCCTGTCCACCACCATGTCTGTGGACGGCTACGGCTCCACGGAGCTCTACGTCTTCTCCACCAGCAGGTTCTACAACCAGGACTGCACCGTGACCTGGACCGTGGATGATCCCAGCATCCTCACCCTGGAGGAGCGTACCTCCAGCGCGGGCAATCCCTCGGTCCGCTTCCAGGCCCGCCGGACCGGGGACGCCTGCATCACCTGCCGGGTGACCATGGCGGACGGCTCCACAGCGGAGGAGTACTGCTTCGCCCACGTGCGCTGAGGGACCGTTTCCCCGGCGCGGCAACAGATATTCATTGACCACAAGGAGGCCCCCTATGCGGATCGGACAAGTTGACATCCCCTCACAGCTGGCCCTGGCCCCTATGGCCGGGGTGACGGACGCGGCCTTCCGCCAGATCTGCGCCGGACTGGGAGCGGGACTGACCTGCACGGAGCTGGTCAGCGCCAAGGCCCTGTGCTACCAGGATAAAAAGAGCCGCCAGCTGCTGCGCCCCTTCCCCGGGGAGAGGCCCTTTGCCGCCCAGATCTTCGGCAGCGATATCCCCTGCATGGCCGAGGCGGCTCAGATCGCCATTGAGGCCAGCGGGGCGGACCTGCTGGATATCAACATGGGCTGCCCGGTGGGCAAGGTGGTAAAGAGCGGGGACGGCGCGGCCCTCATGCGGGACCCGGAGAAGGCCGCCCGTCTGGCGGAGGCGGTGGTGAAGGCCTCCCCTGTGCCGGTGACGGTGAAAATGCGCCGGGGCTGGGACAGGGGCAGCGTCAACGCCGTGGAGCTGGCGGTGATGCTGGAGCAGGCCGGGGTGTCCGCCATCACCGTCCACGGCCGCACCCGGGTGCAGATGTACGGCGGCCGGGCCGACTGGTCCACCATCCGGGAGGTGAAGGAGGCGGTGTCCGTGCCGGTCATCGCCAACGGGGATGTGTTCGCCCCGGAGGACGCGGTGCGCATCCTCCGGCAGACCGGCGCGGACATGGCTATGATCGGCCGGGGCTGCTTCGGCAACCCCTGGCTCTTCCAGCAGGCCGCCGCCGCCCTGGCCGGGGAGCCCGTCCCGGAGCGGCCGCCCCTGCCGGAGCGGTGCGACGCCGCCGTGCGGCAGATCGAGCTGGCGGCGGCCTACGGCTGTGAGAAGGCGGCCGTGCTCTGCGCCCGGCGGCACTACGCCTGGTACCTCAAGGGGGTGCCCCACGCCTCCTACTACAAGGAACAGATCGTGGCCATGGAGACGCTGGAGGACGTCTACCGGGTGACGGCGGGCATCAAGAGGGATCTCCATGACGGTTGAGGAACTGGTCCAGGCCGCGGCGGGGGGCGACGAGGAGGCCTTCGCCCAGCTGGTGGGCCTGCATGAGAACAAGGTATACAGTCTGGCCCTGCGCATGTGCGGCAATCCGGAGGACGCGGCTGACGCGGCCCAGGAGGCGTTTTTGTCCGCGTGGCGGGCCCTGCCCTCCTTCCGGGGAGAGGCGGGGTTCTCCACCTGGCTCTACCGGCTCACCGCCAACGCGTCCATTGACCTGCTGCGGCGGGTCAGGCGGCAGCGGCTGGATCTGCGGCTGGACGACGAGGACCTGGGCCTCACCGCCCTGGAGGCGGGGCCGGGCCCCCAGGAGGCCGCCGAGCAGGGCGAGCTGCGCCGGGCGGTGGATCAGGCCCTGGGCCAGCTGGGGGACAGCCACCGGCAGGTGCTGGTGCTGCGGGAGCTCCAGCAGCTCAGCTACGAGGAGATCGCCCAGGCTCTGGACCTGGATCTGGGGACGGTAAAGTCCCGCATCTCCCGGGCCAGGGGGGCGCTGCGTAAAATCCTGCAAAAAAGCGGGAACTTATCCGGCTATCTGCCGTCTAAACCATCAGAACAGAAGCGAAAGGGGGGACGGCCATGAGGACCTGCCGGGAATACGAGGAGAGCATCAGCGCCTTCATTGACGGCTGCCTGCCGGAGGCGGACCGGGCGGAGCTGGAGGCCCACATGGCCGCCTGCCCGGTGTGCCAGACCTATTTTGACGATCAGATCGCTATCCACGAGGCGCTGATGGACCTGGAGGAGACGCCCGCGCCGGAGGGACTGGCCGGACGGATCATGGACCGGGTGCGGACCGAGGCCCAGGAGCGCCCAGCGCCTGTGAAAGCCTTCCCCTCCTGGAGAAGATGGGCGGCCCTGGCGGCCTGCTGCGCCATTGCGGCGGCGGGGCTGTGGGGCGGACTGCGGCGGGCCCCCGAGGCGGCCGTCGCGCCCCAGGCGGCAGCCTGCACGGCCCTGCCGGCGGAGGGCGGCGAGCGCCCCATGGACCGGTCCGCCGGCGAACCGGCGGCGCAGCTGCTGGAGGACAGGGCGGCGCCGAAGGAGAAAGCGGCGGATGGTCCGGAGGCTTCGCCCGCCCTGGCTCCGCCGGAACCTGCCCTGACCGCACCCCCTCCGCCGACGCTGGAGAGGGACGCGGCGGACAGCGTCCTGGAGACGGCCCGGACCCTGACCACGGCCAGCCCGCTGGCCCGGGCCTGGGTGGAGGAGCAGCTGGGCCTTGCCTGGACCGCCGGACGCTCCTATGCGCTGACAGCCGAGGAGTACGGCTCCCTCCGCGCCGCCCTGGCGGAGGCGGGAGAGGACTTCACCGAGACCGCCGGCCAGCCGGAGGCGGAGCGGTATCTGCTGACGGCGGCGGAATGACAGAGGGACCGCGCCGAAAAGGAACAGAAAACATCCCGCTTTCTTTTGGAAAGCGGGATGTTTTCTTGATGGAGAAGATTGAGGAAAAACGATACAACTGTTTAGGTTTCTCTCCTAAACTGGCTCTATTTTAACAGTTTCGGTCACTTTTTGTCAATGTTGATATTACCTAAATTTTGTATCGTTTGCCCACAGCTGTCGTTAAAGTTGACAAAACCTCTCCCTAATTTTTGGCAGAAAAGACAGTTGACACCTCTGTTGGCCGTCTCTCACGGACGGCTCTCAAATCGCTGCCCGTCCACGAATACGGCCTTCAGGGCCAGATCCTCGTCCAGCACCAGCAGATCCGCCGCCTTGCCCTGGGCGATTACACCCGCGTCCAGACCCGCAGCCAGAGCGGGGGCGGTGGAGGCGGCGTAGACCGCGCCGGCCAGAGGAAGGCCAAAGCGGACCACGTTGCGCACCGCGTCCAGCAGGGAGATGGAGGACCCGGCCAGGGTGCCGTCCAGCAGGGTGGCCTTGTGGTTCTTCACCACAATGGGCTGGCCGCCCAGCTCGTAGTCGCCGTCGGGCATACCGGCGCAGCGCAGGGAGTCGCTGATGAGGTTCAGCTTGTCCCCGAAGAGCTGGTAGGTGGCCCGGATGACGGAGGGGTGGATGTGGAGCCCGTCGCAGATGAGCTCCACGCTGGCCCCCGCGTCAAAGGCCGCGCCGATGACGCCGGGCGCGCGGTGGAGCAGGGAGGGCATGCCGTTGTAGAGGTGGGTGGCATGGCTGGCCCCGGCCAGGAAGCCGGACATGGCCGTGTCGTAGTCCGCCGTGGTGTGGCCCAGGGACACCGTGCAGATCCGGGAGATCTCCCGGATGAAGGGCAGAGCCCCCTCCTCCTCGCAGGCCACCGTCACCAGCCTCACCTGGCCGCCGCTGGCCTCGTTGAGCCGGTGGAAGAGGGCGGGATCCGGCTTGTGGAGGTTCTCCGCCGCCTGGGCCCCCCGCTTGGCGTAGCTGAGAAAGGGCCCCTCCAGGTGGACGCCGGCGCACTTGGCTCCGCTCCTGGGCTTGAAGTCCCGGATGGCGTGCATGGCCGGGGTGAGCACCTCCTCTCTCAGGGTCATGGTGGTGGCCAGATAGCTGGTGACGCCGTGGGCGGCGTAGTAGTCCGCCAGGGGCTGGAGCCCCGCCGGCTTCCCGTCGGAGAAGTCCTCCCCCACGGCCCCGTGGGTGTGTACGTCCACCAGACCGGGGATCACGTAGCCGCCCTCCATGTCCGCCGGGCCCTCCAGACGGCCGATAGCGGTGATGGTGCGGTCAAACTGGATGTCCGCGTCCACAAAGGATTTGCCGATCAGTATTTTCCCGTTCTTGATTCGCATGAAAAACAGTCCTCTCCTCGAAGTTCGTTATTGGTCTTTCCCGCCCCGCCGCTTTTGATACGCGATGATCTCCGGGTCAGACCCGCCCTGGCCGTAGGCGCAGACCAGCAGATGGGCCTCGTCGGCGGCCAGACCGTAGCACCTGGAGCTACCGCTCAGGCTCTCCAGCTGATTGCCCAGATAGATTTTGCCGTCCTCCAGCAGCTTCACCACCTGCCCGTTGGGGAGCGTGTAGGGGAGGTTGATAAAGGAGCCCGGCAGCGGGTTCAGGTCCGTGACCTCCGGCATGTCCTTGAGGCCCAGGGCGTTAAATTCCGCCGCCAGCTGTGATTTCAGACGGCAGGTCCCGCCGCACTGTCCGCAGGCGTCCCGTCCCTGGCCGGCGCAGCAGGCCGCCAGGGGGCACTCGCGTCCAAAGGGGCGGCCGCCGGTCTCCCGGCACCCGCCGCAGCCGTCCCTGGAGGGACAGCCGGCGCAGTCCGCGCCGCAGATGGTATCGCTCATGGCCCGCCTCTACTTTTTCAGCTCCGGCAGGCTGGCGGCGGCCATGGACTGGCCCACCCGGCGGAACTTCTCGTCGGGCAGCTCCGCCTTGAGGGCCTTGGCGGTCTCCGGATACTCGTCCTCCAGGACCTTCTGGGCGGTAGCCAGGATGAGGTCCCCGCCCTTTCCGCTCATGACCCGGCCCAGCAGCAGCACATGGCGGCAGCCGTACAGCTCATAATAGTATGCCAAGGTGTGGCCCAGGTATACGCCGATGGACTCATAGACCTTGGCGGCAGCCTCGCTGCCCTCCTCCATCAGCTTCTGCACCACCTTCAGCTTCTCCGCCGGGCTCAGGCTCTCCTCCAGCGCAATGCCCGCCCGGGGAGCCAGCTTGATGACGCCGTCCTGGGAGAAGTACTTCACCCCGCAGCCGATGTCGCCGCTCCACTCGTCCCGCATGGCGTCCGGCTGGGCGTCCACGGGCACGAAGGCCAGCTCGTTGAGCCAGCCGGTGATGCGCCCGGCCTCGTCCACATAGCCCACCGCCTCGCTGGTGCCCATGGCGATGCCCAGCACGCTGCTGTCGTTCAGGCTCATGGCCCCGGCCAGGGCGGACACGTCGCCGTCGTTGATGACG
>CAJTWF010000044.1 GCA_910579965.1 uncultured Oscillospiraceae bacterium | reverse complement strand
GGGCGCTTTTTCCGCCCTCTTGGGAGTCTATCTTTTTTTCGCCTCCTCCGCCACTAAACTACATTTTTTCCTTGGCGTTTTCTTTCATTTTATCATCGGCGCTGACACCCCCAACTACATAGTCAAACGCTTTGGCTTTGCCATAGTGCCGGTCCGCCAGAATGATATCGCCTTTTTTGATTGGAAAATGCAGTGCGCTTTCTCCGCAGCTGTTTGGCGTAATCTCAAAATAATCGTTTCTCAGCCCGAATACTTCCCAGCTATAATGCAGAATCCAATTACTCCCTGTGCTTCCCTGTTCGCTGATGTGGGATCCATCAATAGCACGGACCCGGCGCCCTTCCAGCCATGTTGGTTTTGTGACCGCTGTTCCTAACCGTTCCAGCATCCCCTCGCACATCCATCTCAGCCATTCCCCGCTGTTTCGGGCGCGATGATACAGAGCAACGCTGGATATGTCAGAAATTCCGCCTTCTTTCGCAACGGCGCTGGTCTCTTTCAATGACAGCCCTTCGCCAAAATGCAGCAGTTCTACCCGTAGCAGTTCCTCCGCGCTGCCCACTTTTCGGACCCGACATATCGCTTTGCTCTCTTTTGCTTTTTCTTCCCAGCCTTCCGGTAAAAAACTTTTCAGCTCTTCCCATTCTTTCGTTACTTTTTCCATGACCTCAGTATACCATGCTTTTCTCTCTTTGTTATCAATATTTTAACGCTTATGGGATGGCGTCCATAAAAACGAAGGGATACACTGCTTCCAGAGGCCGGTTCTGCCATGCCGTCACCTCCGGCATGATCTTCTCTGTAATCTTCGTCACCAGCTCCGGCGAGATGTCCACATCGTACAAACTCTTGTTCTGCTCCGCGATGTCCCGCTGGCTCATCCCACAGGAGTACAGCGCCAAGACCTTCTCCTCCATCCCATCCGCATTCCGATTGTACTTGCCGATAATCTGCGGCTCGTATGCTCCGTTTCGATCCCAGGGGGCCCTTACGTCCACCGCTCCAAGCTGGGTTTTTAAGGTCTTTTTTGAGTACCCGTTGCGGTAATTCCGCGGCTTGTTTACGACACCAGGATCCGACATCCGCTGGCTTTTTGCGTACCCCAGCTCTGTATCCAGCTCGCTCTCCATTACCTGCTGCAAAACATCCCGGAACATCTCCTTCATCGCGTCCATGATCTTTGTAGTGCTGCTGAATTTCTGGCTGTCCACCTCCGATTCTTGACTGAAAGGATGCCTTTTATTCTCTTTTACACAATTTTTGCCGTACTCTTGAACTAAATCCACTACTACAGCACTCGCCGAGCACAGCGAAACCCTGGTATTCTGACACCTGCGGAGAAGCATAAGCTTTATCTCGCCGCCTGATAAAACCGAAGATTCTGGC
Source organism: uncultured Oscillospiraceae bacterium (assembly GCA_910579965.1). Taxonomy (GTDB): domain Bacteria; phylum Bacillota; class Clostridia; order Oscillospirales; family Oscillospiraceae; genus Pelethomonas. Next base: position 16,882 of record CAJTWF010000044.1, on the reverse strand, counting down.
GGCCTGCACAGCAGACTGCCAGAATCTTCGGTTGCCGCTGCCCGGCATATCTGCCGGGCGAAAAATCTTTAAATCTTTTCTCTCTCCTCTTGACGGGATGCGGTTCACTATCTGCGCGCCTGTCCTTTGTCAAAACAAGAGAATGAATTATCAGGGCTCCACGTGGTCTGGCTGGGCCTCGCTCCAGTTGTTGAAGCCGCCCTCCAGGGTGAACACCTTGCTCATATCGTAGCCGTTGGCGGACAGAGCGTTGGTGGCAGCCTGGGCGTACTTCTTGCCGGAGTAGCACACGAGAATCAGGGTGTCGTCCAGGCCCTCGGTAGCGGCCTTCATTGTGGCCTTGCCGGCCTCGGTGTCGCCGTTGACTGCGGCGTCCATGTCAGCGCTGACAGCGCCGGTGATGTGGGCGGTCTCATAGTCGGCGGCCTTGCGGATGTCCATGATGGTATAGCCGTCAGTGCCCAGGACAGCCACCGTCTCGTCGGCGGTCATGTACTTCATCTCCACGTCGCCGGCGGGGGCCTCGTCCTTCTTCTCCTGACCGCAGGCGGCCAGGGCGAACACCATCACCAGCGCCAGCAGGAGCGAAAGTGCCTTCTTCATTCTTACTTCCTCCAAAATCGTATATTTTTCTGCCCATTTCTTGTGGGGCATTGCGCACAACTATAGCATGAAAGGCCGGTTAGGTCAAATCAGATTTTCCGATGGATTTTGAAATCCATCGGAAAATCGAGAGCCGATTTCTCCGGAAAGGTTTTGACAAGCCACCGCCCATTGCGTATACTGAATTGCAATATGTCTTTATTTTGGAAGACAGAGGTTTTACGGATGAAAAAACGCGGTTGGATGTTTTTGGCGGTGGTATGCCTTGCCGGGTTGGGGCTGGCGTCTGCCTTTTTCCCCATCTCCGCCGGAGACCTGCAGGACGGCTTAGCCGCTTTGGGTCCCTGGTCTCCCGCAGGCTATATCCTGCTCTTTACGCTGCTGCCGGTAGTGTTTTTCCCGGTTGCAGTGCTGGCCATGGCCGGCGGACTGCTGTTCGGACTGGTCCGGGGCAGTATCTACACCTTTCTGGGGGCCATGCTCAACTGCGCCCTCATGTTCCTCCTCTCCCGCCGCCTGGGGCGTGAGCGGGTGGAGCGGTACATCCGTCAAACGCTTCCGCCGGTCTGGCAGGCGCGGCTCCGGCGGGCCGGAGGAGAGCAGGGCTTCTGGCTGCTGGTGGTCCTGCGGCTCATCCCCGCCGTACCCTACAACCTCATCAACTACGCCTTCGGGCTGACCGGCATGGGACTCCCCCAATACCTGCTGGCCTCCGCCGTGGGCATCATTCCCGGCACTCTGGTATTCATCAACATCGGGGACAAGGCCCTGGATCCCTCCGCCCCTGCCTTTTGGCTCGCCATCGGGCTGCTGGTTCTGCTGCTGGCTGCCACCGCCCTGCTGGGACGGCGGCTGTTCCCCGACACAACTGAGAATGGAGAAGAGACATGAAACAAGAAAAGAAATCCGGCGGACAGCTGAAGTGGTATGTGCTGGGAGCCCTCATCCTCCTGTGCCTGCTCTACTTCGCCGTCCCCTCCGTCAACGCCTATGTCAACCGGGCCGCAGCGGTGCTGGGCTCGGCCAACGTGGACGCGGTGGTGGACTACATCCGCTCCTACGGCCCCTATGCCATGGGCATCTCCTTTGCCCTGATGGTATTCTCCTCCGTGGTGGCCCCCCTCCCCGCCTTCCTCATCACCTTCTCCAACGCCGCCATCTTCGGCTGGTGGCAGGGGGCGATCCTCTCCTGGAGCAGCGCCATGGCCGGAGCGGCCCTGTGCTTTTTCATCGCCCGGGCCCTGGGCCGGGACACGGTGGAGCGGTTCGCCGGCCGGGGGGCGCTGGCCAGCGTGGAGGACTACTTCACCAAGTACGGCAGCCGGACCATCCTCATCTGCCGTCTGCTGCCCTTTGTGTCCTTTGACGCGGTGAGCTACTTTGCCGGCCTCACGCCGCTGACCTTTGCCTCCTTTTTCATCGCCACAGGGATCGGCCAGCTGCCCGCCACGGTGGTCTACTCCTACGTGGGCGGGATGCTCACCGGGGGCGTGAAATATTTTGTCACCGCCCTGCTTTGCATCTTCGCCCTGAGCATCCTGGTGATGATTATCAAAAATATCTACACCGAGCGTCAGGCCCGAAAAGGAAATCATGAATAGGTCCGGCGCCCTGGGCATGGCCCTCCACCAGTTTCTCTCCTTCGCGCCCCCCATGACGGCTCTCTCCCGGCGGGAGGCGGTGTTCTGGCCCGGCTGCGCGCTGATGGGACTGGACCCGGCCATTCTTCTGAAAACGGCGGAGGTCCTCCGGCGGGAGGAGCCGGAACTGGGGCTCTCCGCCTGCTGCTGCGGCCAGCCCTCCCGATATCTGCTGGGGAAGTCCTTCCCCGCCCGGCGGGACAGGCTGGCCGCGCTCCTGGAGCGGCGGGGCGTCCGCCGTGTGTACGCCGCCTGTCCCAACTGCGCCAGGGAGCTGGAGGGCCTGGCGGAGGTGCGGCTCATCTGGTCCGTGCTGGCCCGCTGTATCCGCCGGGAGGACATATCCGGCAGCGCAGCGGCTGTCACCATCCACGATCCCTGCCCCCTGCGGAACCAGCCGGAGGAGCTGGCGGCGGCGCGGGTGCTGCTGGAGCTGGCCGGCGCGGCGGTAACGGAGCCGGCGCACAGCGGGCAAACGACCGTCTGCTGCGGCAATATCCAGATGCTCCGGACCCGGGACCCGGAGAAGAGCCGGGCCCTCCGCATTGCCCGCATAGGGGAGTTCCCCCAGGGCCAGCCTGTGACCAGCTGCTGCGAGGGGTGTCTGGACGCCTTCCGGGGGGAGGGGCTGGACACGGTCCACCTGCTGGAGGTCCTCTTCGGCAGAAGCGGAGCGCGGGGCTGGGGGAACCGGCTGTCCTTCACCCGCTTGGCGCAAAAAACACAGAAGGAAGCTGGCTATGACTGAAAAAATTCCTGTCATTCTGGACTGCGACAACACCATGGGCCTCCCGGGCTGCGACGTGGACGACGGCCTTGCCCTGCTGTACCTGCTGGGGTCCCCGGGGGTGCGGCTGCTGGGCGTGACCTGCTCCTACGGCAACAGCACCCAGGAGGCCGTGTACCACAACACCCTGCGCCTGCTGGACCAGTTGGGGCGGCGGGATATTCCGGTCTATCGGGGGTCCCAGGGGCCGGGACAGCTCCCTTCCCCGGCGGCGGACTTTTTATCCGCCGCAGCCCGGGAGCACAGCGGGGAGCTCCGCCTGCTGGTGACCGGCTCCACCACTAACCTGCTGGGGGCCTTGGCCCTGGACGGCGGCTTTCTGGACCGGCTCCACACCATCTCCCTGATGGGCGGGGTGACGGAGCCTCTGCTGGTGGGCGGAAAGCCCATGGCGGAGCTGAACCTGTCCATTGACGCCCGGGCCTCCCTGGAGGTCCTCCGCCGGGCCCATCATATCCGCATCGCCACGGCCCAGAACTGCCTGTCCTCCTTTTTTCCTCAATCGGATCTGACGGCTCTGGCGGAGAACGGCTCCCCGGTGGGGGCCTATCTGGCCGGGGAGCTGGCGGACTGGTACGCCTATAACGCGGAGCACTGGAATCTGGACGGCATCGTCAACTGGGACGTGATGGCCGCGGCCCAGCTGATCTGCCCGGAGCTCTTTGACCTCAGCGATACGGTCATCACCCCCACGCCGGAGTCCATGGCCTGGGGGATGCTGCTGGGGGACGGTCCGGCCATTCCGGTTCAGCTCCCGGTGATCCGGGACCCGGAGCAGTACCGCCGCCGGGTCTGGGAGACCTGCCTGGCCGCCAGGATACATATATAAATTATGGAGAAAATCACGATGAAAAAGTTAACCGCCCTTTTCCTGATTCTGACCATGCTGCTGTCCGCCTGCGGGGGAAAGGACACGCACACGCCGGACCTCTCCGCCGCCTCCTGGGACCAGATCGAGGAGGCGGCCCGGGGCACCTCCGTCACCTTCTACGGCTGGGGCGGGGACGAGGACCGCAACAACTGGCTGGCCAGCGTGGCCGCGCCCTATATGAAGGAGCACTACGACATCACCCTGGAGGTGGTGGGCATGAACATCGACGAGATCCTGGCAAAGCTGGCCGGGGAGAAGGAGGCGGGCTCTGCCGCCGGCAGCATCGACATGATCTGGATCAACGGCGAAAACTTCTACTCCGCCAAGGAAAACGGCCTGCTCTACGGCGCGTTTCTGGACAAGCTGCCCAACACCGGGAACTACATCGACACGGAGGACCCGGAGACCCTGAATGATTTCTGTATGCCCATCGAGGGCTATGAGGCCCCCTACGGCAGGGCCCAGATGGTGCTCTACAACGACAGTGCCGTCACCCCGGAGACCCCCGCCAGCGCCCAGGAGATGCTCGTCTACTGCCAGCAGTACCCCGGCAAGGTGACCTACCCCGCCCTGCCGGACTTCACGGGCAGCGCCTTTGTGCGCAACATCGTCTACGAGATCTGCGGCTGGGAGCAGTTTCAGACCATGGAGGCGGACTACGACACGGTCAAGGAGGCCATCGAGCCCGCCCTGGACTACCTCCGGAGCCTGAACCCCTACCTGTGGAACCAGGGCCGGACCTTCCCTGATTCCTCCACCACGGTGGACGCCATGTTTGCCGACGGCGAGCTGGTCCTGGGCATGAGCTACTCTCCCTACGGCGTGGCGGTGGGCATTGAGAACGGGACCTACACCGGCACCACCCGGACCTTCCTCTTTGAAAATGGCACCATCGGCAACACCAACTACATGTCCATTGCCTTCAATTCCCCCAACCCCGCCGGGGCCATGGTGGTCATCAACGCCATGATCTCCGCTGAGCTCCAGCTCTCCCAGTATGAACAGCTGCGCAATCTGCCGGTGGTATCCCCGGCAAAGCTCAGCGGAGAGGAGCGGGCCGCCTTTGACGCGGTGGACATGGGCCAGGGCGTACTCAGTCAGGAGGAGCTGCTCACCCACCGGCTGCCCGAAATGCCCGCCAAGCTGGTGCCCGTCATCGAGGAGATCTGGCTCAGCGAGGTGGTAGGAAAATAAGCGCGTCAAACGGTGCGGCCAGACCGCACCGTTTGAGCGCGTTTTCAGGAGCTCTTATGAGAAAGAAACGGACCGCTTATCTTCTTCTGCTGCCCCTCATGGGGGTGACGGCCCTGGCCCTGCTGGCCTGCGGCAGCGTGCTGACCCAGAGCCTGGGAGTTGTCCCGGCCTTTGGCCTCACGGAACCGACATTGGACTACTACCGGGAGGCCCTGACTGATCCGGCGTTTTTCTCCGCTCTGGGGGTGAGCCTGCGGACGGCCCTCCTCTCCGCTCTGGCGGCGGCCGCACTGGGCACGGCCCTGTGCGGGGCCCTGGTCCGGCTGGGCCGGGACCGGGGGCCTATGGCGTACCTCATCCGCCTGCCCATCCTGACGCCCCACGCGGTGACCGCCCTCTTTGCCATCCTTCTTCTCTCCCAGACCGGCCTGCTGGCCCGGTGGGCCCGGGCCCTGGGGCTCCTGTCGGAGCCCGGGGCGTTTCCCCAACTCCTCTTTACCCCCAGCTATGGGGGGACCATCCTGGCCTACCTGTGGAAGGAGATCCCCTTTGTGGCCTACTTCACCCTGGCGCTGATGGCGGGGGTCAGCCGCACGCTGGGGGAGGCGGCGGAGAACCTGGGGGCCTCCCCCCTGGGGGCCTTCCTGACCGTGACCCTGCCCCTCTCCCTGCCCGCAGTCTCCCAGGCCTTTCTCATCATCTTCCTGTTCGCCTTTGGCGGCTATGAGCTGCCCCTGCTGCTGGGGGCCACCCTGCCCAAGGCCCTGCCGGTCTATGCCCATCTGGCCTACATGCACCCGGACCTGCGCCAGCGCCCCGCGGCCATGGCACTGTACGGGCTGATTCTGCTCCTGTCCGCCGCCCTGGCCGCCCTCTACGGCCTGCTGACCCGTCGCCTGCTGCGGAGAGTGGGGGGCGGGCAATGAAAACATCTCTTCTTCTGAGGCTGTTTTTAGGAGCGGCCGCCTTCTGCATCCTGCTGCCGGCGGCGCTGCTGGTCCTGTGGAGCGCCGCCGCCCGGTGGAGCTGGCCGAACCTGCTGCCGGAGAGCTGGTCCGGCCGGACGGTGGCTGAGCTCCTTTTCGGGCCCCAGAACATCTGGCCCCTGCTGGGGAGCAGCGTGTCCCTGGGCGGCGCGGCATCGGTCCTCTCTACCCTGATCGGTCTGCTCACCGCCCGGGCCGCGGCCCTCTACGACTTCCCGGGCAGGGGCCTGGTCCGATTCGCCGGTCTGCTGCCCCTGCTGATTCCCGGCACGGTGTTCGCTATCGGCATCCATCTTGTGCTGCTGCGGGCGGGGCTGGCGGACACCGCCGCCGGCGTGCTGCTGGTCCACGTGATGACCGCCCTGCCCTACAGCATCTCCATTCTCACCGATGTGACGGCGGCTCTGGGCTGCGGACTGGAGGAGCAGGCGGCAGTCCTGGGGGCCGGGCCGGCGCGGGGGTTCTTTGCCGTCAGCCTCCCGGAGCTGACGCCGGGAATCCTCTCCTCCATGAGCATGGCGTTCATCCTCTCCTACAGCCAGTATTTCACCACCCTGATCGTAGGCGGCGGGCGTGTGAAAACCCTGGCTCTGGTGCTGGTGCCCTACATCCAGGGGGGCGACCGGTCCCTGGCCTCGGTCTACGCCCTGGCCTTCACCGGCTCGGCCCTTGTGGTGTTCGCCCTGTTTGAGACCCTGATCCGCCGCTGGCAGAGACGAGGTGATAAACTGTGAGGCTGGAGATTGAAGGGCTGTCCGTGGCCCTGGAGGGGCGGGACATCCTGCGAGGCGTGTCCCTCCAGGCGGAGGAGGGGGCGTTTCTCTCCCTTCTGGGCCCCTCGGGCTGCGGCAAGACCACCCTTCTGAAGACGGTGGCCGGCATACTGGCCCCCCAAGGCGGCAGCATCCGCTTGGGCGGGGAGGATATCACCGGCCTGCCGCCCCACAGGCGGGGAGTAGTGATCCTCTTTCAGGATATCCGCCTCTTCCCCCATATGACGGCGGCGGAAAACGTGGCCTTCCCCCTGCGGATGCGGGGCGTGGGGCGGCGGGCGCGGCTGGAGCAGGCGGCAAAGCTGCTGGAGCGGGTCCGGCTGTCCGGCTATGGACCACGGCAGGTGGGTTCCCTGTCCGGCGGAGAGCGGCAGCGGGTTGCCCTGGCCCGGGCTCTGGCCGCCAGACCCCGTCTGCTGCTGCTGGACGAGCCCTTCTCCGCCCTGGACGAGAACCTGCGGGAGGACATGCGGGAGCTGGTGCTGTCCCTGCACCGGGAGTTTCGCACCACAACGGTCCTGGTGACCCACGACCGGGGGGAGGCGCTGGGCATGAGCGACCAGGTGGCCCTGCTGTTTCATGGAGAAATCGAGCAGTGCGGCACCCCGGAGGCGGTGTATCTCCGACCCGCTACCCGCCGGGCGGCGGAGTACCTCGGCGGCTGCGCCCTCCTGGACGGGGAGGTGCGCTCCGGGATTTTCCGGGGCGGTCCGGTGGCCCTCCCGGTATCCCTGCCGGAGGGGCGGTACACCCTCTGTCTGCGGGAGCAGATGTGGCGGCCCGCAGAGGAGGGCCCCTATGCCCTCACCGTGGCAAAGGTCCGGTTCCAGGGCCGCGAGACGGCGGTCAGTCTGGCGGCGGCGGACGGTACCCTTTTTCAGAGGAGCTTCCCCGGGGCGGTCTCCTTTCAGGCGGGGGACGTGCTCCGCTTTGACCTGGATATGGGGGAGCCGGTATTTTTTCCTCAGGAGGAGTGCCTATGAAGCGGGCCCTGATCTGTTTTACCCGGCCGCCGGTTCCGGGGCGCACCAAGACCCGGCTCATGCCCTGTCTGAGCGGGGAGAGCTGCGCCGCCCTCCACACCGCCTTCCTGCGGGATATCGCTGCCGTCTGCGGCCGGGTGGACGCGGACCTTTATGTGGCCTTCGCCCCGGAGGGGGACTGGCGGGTGCTGGAGGAGATTTTTCCCGCCGCCCTGGACGTTTTCCCCCAGACCGGGGAGGGACTGGGAGAGCGGATGCACGAGGCTCTGTCCCGGGTTCTCGCGCTGGGATATGAAAGCTGCGTGCTCATGGGCTCCGATCTGCCGGAGCTGACTGCGGACCATCTGACTGCCGCCTTTGCCGCTCTGGAGGAGGCGGACGCCACCCTGGGGCCCACGGCGGACGGCGGGTACTATCTGGTTGGCCTGAAAAAGCCCTGCTATGCCCTCTTTGCCGGCCAGGCCTACGGCTGCGCCAGCGTATACGAGAACACCCTGGCGGCTGTCCGGGCCGCCGGGCTCCGCTTCCGGCCCGCGCCGCCCTGCCGGGACGTGGATGTGCCGGAGGACCTGCGCCTCCTGCGGGGGACGGTCCGGCCGGGCTCCCACACCGCACGCCTGCTGAACACGCTGCAATGGGAGGAGAACGATCCATGATTGACCAGACAGCCCTTCACGCCTACATCCACAGCGGGGATTTTCTGACGCCCCTCCGCCTGCCGGCGGGAACGGAGCTGGCCCTCTCCCCGCTGGGCCAGGGGGAGTACAACCTCAACTACAGCTTTCTCCACCCGGAGACCGGCCAGCGGCTGGTGCTGCGCTTGAACACCTGCAGTCAGATGCACCTGGACCAGCAGATCGAGTACGAGTTCTCCGCCCTTCAGGCGCTGCTCCCCAGCGGCAGAACGCCCCGTCCCCTCTTCTGCGACGGGTCCCGGAGCATCCTGCTCTATGGCGTGCTGGTGATGGAGTGGCTGCCCGGCAGGGCCCTGCGCTATGAGACGGATCTGGAGACAGCGGCGGAGATTCTCTCGGATATCCACGCCCTGCCGGTTCCGCCGGACTGCGCCCTGCTGTCCCCCGCCTCTCCCGCCCGGAGCATCTATGAGGAGTGCCTTGCCATGGCGGAGCGCTACCTCACCTGGGACCGGGCGGACCCGGCCGCCGCCCGGCTGCTGGAGGCGCTGATCCGGGAGATTGGACAGCTGCCCCTGGACAGCGGCGGCGGACCCCGGTGCATGGTGAATACAGAGCTCAATTCCGGCAACTTCCTCATCAACGAGGAGACGCGGAGCTACCTGGTGGACTGGGAAAAGCCCCTCATTTCCGAGGCTGCCCAGGACCTGGCCCACTTCCTGGCTCCCACCACCACCTTCTGGAAGACGGATACCATCCTGGACCGGGAGGCGGCGGGGCGCTTTCTGCGCGCCTACTGGCGCGCTGTGGACGGGCGGTTTGATACCGGAGCGCTGGCCCACCGCCTGCCCCTCTTCTTCACCGTCACCTGCCTGCGCGGCGTAAGCTGGTGCGCCATGGCCCTGCGGGAGTATGAGGAGCCGGGACGAGCGCTGACCAACCCGGACACCCTGCGGAAAATCCGGGCCTATCTGTCGGAGGACTTTCTCCGGCACATTCTGGAGAACTACGTGCGCCGGGACTTCCTGCGGGGGGTGATGACGTGAGGATCTCCCTCATTATCCCTGTGTACAACGAGGCCGGGGCCATTGACCGCTGCCTTGCCAATCTGGAGGCGCTGGAGGGGGAGGCGGAGGTCCTCTTTGCCGACGGCGGCAGCACGGACGGCACCCTGGAGAAGCTGGCCGGGCGCCGTGTGATCCGCTGCCCCAAGGGCCGGGCCAGGCAGATGAACGAGGCGGCCCGGCAGGCCGGCGGGGATGTGCTCTGGTTCTCCCACTGCGACAGCCTCCTGCCCCGGGACGGCCTGGGGCAGATCGCGGCGGCGGTGGGCCGGGGGGGCCGGTTCGGGTGCTTCCACATCGGCTTCGACTACCGCGGGCCCTTCATGGGCTGCAACACCGTCCTCTCCAACCTTCGGGCCCGGCTGTGGCGCATCGCCTTCGGGGATCAGGGGATGTTCATGACCCGGGCGCTGTTCCTGCAAGCGGGCGGATTCCCGGAGCTCCCCATTATGGAGGACTATGAGTTCTCCCGCCGGATGCGGCGGGCCGGGGTACCCCTGCGTCTGCTGCCGGGACGGATCATCACCTCCGGCCGGCGCTACCGGACCGGCTGCCCTCTGACGACTATGTGGCGGATGTTCCATCTCCGCTGTCTGTACCGGGCCGGGGTGGATATTCACGAGATCGCCCGCCGGTACCGGGATGTGCGGTGAGAAGCAAGAGGGCGGCTGCCATAACGGCAGCCGCCCTCTTATCCTTCCTCCGCGCTTCTGCGCACAAAGGCTAAAAACTCCTTTGCCGCCTTGCTCAGCTCCCCTCTGGTCCGCCAGGCTATGTAGATGTTCCGCTCCACTGGCCGCTCCTCCAGCTCGAAGGCCAGCACCTCCCCCGCCGCGACACGCTCCTGGACGGTGAGGTAGGACACAATGGCCACCCCCATGCCCTCCGCCACCAGCTTTTGCAGAGTGACGGGGTTGCTGACATAGGCGGCCACGCGGACCCCGCCGGCTGGGAGCTGGGCGCCGGTGAGGTAGTTGTCCACCATCTCCTGGGTGCCGGAGCCGTACTCCCGGGAGAGAAGGGGCTCCGTCAGGAGCTCCCGCCCCAGCCTTCCCTCGGCCTGCATGGCGGCGTAGTGGTCCTGGCATGGGGTGATCAGGACCAGCCGGTCCTTGGCAATGCACTCGTAGGACAGATCCTGCCGGTTGTCCGCGCTGCCCACGAAGCCCAGCTGGATCTCCCGCTCCAGCAGCATCTCCTGGATGCCGCCGCTGTCCCCGTGCTTCAGGGACACGCAGCAGTCCGGACGGCGGCGGCAGAAGGCGGCCACATAGGAGGGCACCAGCTGGCAGCCGGGTGCTGTGGACGCGCCCAGGCGCAGCTCGCTGCCCTTCTCCTCCACCATCCCGGTCTCCAGGTCCCGGCATTTTTCCAGCACGTCCTTGGCGAGCTGATACACCCGCTTGCCGTCGTCGGTGAGGGCGCCGTTCTTTTTGGCTCCCCTGTGGAACAGAGGGGTCAGCAGAATTGCCTCCAGGGCGTGGATATGGCTGCTGACCGTGGACTGGGCCATATAGAGCTGATTGGCAGCCTCCGTAAAGCTGCCGCACTCCACCACCGCCGCAAAAACTTCAAGCTGTTTCAGATTGATATTACCCATGTCCTGTCTCCCATCTATTTCTCGGGGATATGGCCCCGGGAACGGTCCCGCCGGAGATTTCCCCAAAGGACCGCTTCCGGGGTCCTCTTACTTTTCCAGCTTCTCCAGCAGGTCCTCCACGGCGGCGGACACCGCCTCCTCAAAGGTGGGGTGGGGCCGCATGACCCGGGCCAGCTGCCGGGCGGTCAGGCCGTTGGCCGCCGCCTCGGTGAACTGGGAGAGCATGTCCGTGGCCCGCTCGCACATGAGCTGGGCCCCCAGGATGACCCCGGTCTCCGCATCGGCCACCACCTTGATGAACCCCCGTTCCCCGGCGGCAATCACCGTCTTGCCGTTGGCCGACATGAGCGCTTTGCCTACCTTCACCGCCCGTCCGGCGGCCTTGGCCTCGTCGGCAGTGATGCCAATAGCGGCGATCTCCGGACTGGTGTAGATGCAGCTGGGGACCAGGGCTGCATCCACCAGCGGCTCCCGGCCCGCCAGCCGCTCTGCGCAGGCGATGCCCTGGGCGGCGGCCACGTGGGCCAGCTGGATTCTGGAGGAAACATCCCCAATGGCATACACCCCGGGCACGCTGGTCTGGAAATGGTCATCCACCAAAATCCGGCCCCGCTCCATATCTACAGCAAAGCCCTCGCCGAAGAGCCCCGCCGTATTGGGACGGCGGCCGATGGCGCACAGAACCGCCTCCCCCCGGGCCTCCCCGGGCTGGTCCTTGCAGGTATAGCGGACCGCAAGACCGTCCCCGTCCTTCTCCACCGCGCTGACCATGCAGCCGGTATGTACCGCCGCGCCCCGGCGCTTGAGGATCATGGTCATATTCTGGCAGATCTCCCGGTCCATGTTGGGCAGAATGCGGTCCATGGCCTCCACGATCGTCACCTGACAGCCCATGGCCTGATAGACGCAGGCCAGCTCCACGCCGATCACCCCGCCGCCGATGATGACCAGGGACCTGTACACCCGCTCCTGGTCCGAGAGCACCTCGTCAGAGGTGACGGCGTGCTCCAGACCGGGGATCGGGGGCCGGGCGGGTACGGAGCCGGTGGCGATGAGGATATGGTCCGCCTCATACTCCGTTCCATTCACCAGCACCCGGTGCTGCGTCAAAATGGTCCCCGTGCCCCGGAGAAGGCTCACCTTCTTCTGCCTGAGCAGTCCCTCCACGCCGGCGCGGAGCTTCTCCGTCACCTCTGTTTTCTTCCGGTGGACGGCTGCAAAGTCCACGGAGAGGCTTTCCGCGGAAATCCCCCATTCCCTGCCCCTTTCCAGGCCCGCGGCGATCTCTGCGGCGTGGAGCAGGCTTTTGGTGGGGATGCAGCCCCGGTTGAGGCAGGTGCCGCCCACGTCCCTGCTCTCCACAACGGCGGTTCTGATCCCCAGCCTGGCGGCGCGGAGGGCGGCCTCATAGCCCCCGGGCCCCGCGCCAATAACAAGTAATCCGTAGTGTTCCATACGGCTGTTCCTCCATCCTATATATTTTGCCGGGCCAGCAGGCGGCACAGATCCTCCCGGACCCTGTCCTCCAGGGCGGCGGCGCGCAGGCGCTGTCCCATCTCCTCCAGTCGGAAGCGGCAGCCTGTGAGGGCCCCCTCCACCGCCGGGGCCAGCGTCCAGTCCATGGCGTCTGTGTACACCGCCGCCTGGGCGATGACCCCGCCCTCCACGGCCAGGCGCAGTTCCGCCTCCCCCCAGGCAAACCGGTCCCCGCACCGGAGGGTGCAGGCCAGCTCCCGGCCGAAGAGCCACTCCCAGCCGGCGTTGCGCGCTATGAGCGCGTCAATCCTGCCGCTGTCCAGCTCCCGCTCCTCCAGGCGCTCCGCCCTCAGACCATAGACTGTCTGGAAGGCGTCCTCCATCCCCTCCGCCATCGCATGGGCGGTCAGCTCCGGCCTCAGCTCCCGGAGGTTGACCACGCGAGAGCGGACCGACGCCACCCCCTTGGCCTCCAGCTTGGCATGGGAGGGGCTGAGATAGCGGCTCATCGCCGCCATGTCCACATCCACCAGCAGGGTGCCGTGGTGGTATTGTTTCCCGTTGTGGGCATAGAAGGCGTTGCCGGAGAATTTCCGCCCGTCCGCAAGCACGTCGTTGCGGCCCGAGCACTCCGCCGGAATGCCGAGGGCCCGGCACAGCTCCACAATAACCCCCAGCTGCCGGGGCAGGTCATAGTCCGCCTGGTTCACCAGAAAGGTGAAGTTCAGGTTGCCCAGGTCATGGAATACCGCGCCGCCGCCGGAGAGGCGGCGGGCCAGAAACCCGCCGTCCGCCTCCAGCGCCGTGACGCGGCACTCCTTCCACGCGTTCTGGTTGCGGCCGATGACCACCGTGCGCCGGTTCTGCCACAGGTAGAGGGTGCAGGCGTCCTTTGGCACGGTCTCCAGCAGCTGCTGCTCCACCGCCAGATTGCGGTAGGGATCGGTGCAGTCCGTGCGATAGAGCAAAATGCGCTTAATCATGGGGGGTATAGCGCAAAACCGGGTTCCGGGCCGCGCCCACCTCGTCCAGGCGGCGCACCGGGGTCCTGGTGGGGGCGTCGTGGAGGGTCTGGGGGGCGCTGTGGGCCACATCCCACAGGTGCAGGAACACACCGCAGACCTCGTCCATGGTCTCCTGGCTCTCCGTCTCCGTGGGCTCGATCATCAGCGCCTCATGGACGATGAGGGGGAAGTACATCGTGGGCGGATGAATGCCGTGATCCAGCAGGCCCTTGGCAATGTCCATGGCAGAGCAGCCGGTGGCGTCCTTCAGATCCTGGAGGCACATGACGAATTCGTGCATACAGGGTCCGGCATAGGCTATGGTGTACTTCTCCGACAGAAGCTTCATCATGTAGTTGGCGTTGAGCACCGCGTTTTTCGCCGCCTCCGGGATGCCCTCCCGCCCCAGGGTGAGCACATAGGTCAGGGCCCGGACCGCCACGGCGAAGTTGCCATAGAAATTCTTCACTCTTCCAATGGAGTGCTCGGGCTGGACCAGGTGGCAGCCGGTCCCGTCCGCTGCCACAACGGGGCCGGGGAGGAAGGGCGCCAGGAGCTTTTTGCAGCCCACGGCGCCGGAGCCGGGTCCGCCGCCGCCGTGGGGGGTGGAGAAGGTCTTGTGGAGGTTCAGGTGGATCACGTCAAAGCCCATGTCCCCGGGACGGACCACGCCCATGACCGCGTTTAGGTTGGCCCCGTCGTAGTAGCAGAGCCCGCCTGCGTCGTGGACAATCTTCGTGATCTCCAGAATGTTCTTGTCAAAGATGCCCACCGTGTTGGGGTTGGTGAGCATGAGCCCGGCGGTGTCCGCTCCCACGGCCTGGCGCAGGGCCTCCACGTCCACGCAGCCGTCCGGGCCGGAGGGGATGTTCACCACCGTGAAGCCGGCCATGACTGCGGAGGCGGGGTTGGTGCCATGGGCGGAGTCGGGGACGATGATCTTGGTCCGGGCAGTATCGTTCCGGTGCGTGTGGTACGCCTTGATGAGCAGCAGGCCGGTGAATTCGCCGTGGGCCCCGGCTGCGGGCTGGAAGGTCATGGCGTCCATGCCGGTGATCTCCCCCAGGAGCCTGGCGGAGGCGTCCAGCACCTCCAGACAGCCCTGGACTGTCCCCTCCGGCTGGAGGGGGTGGATCTGGGCGAAGCCGGGGAGATTGGCCATGTCCTCGTTGATCTTGGGGTTGTACTTCATGGTGCAGGAGCCCAGGGGGTAGAACCCGTCGTTGACGCCGTGGACCCGCTTGGCCAGGGCCGTGTAGTGGCGGGTCAGCTCCGTCTCGGACACGTGGGGCAGCTCCAGGGGCTCCGTGCGGGGCCTGGAGAGCGCCGCCTCCGGCACGTCACAGGCGGGCATCAGGGTCAGGTGCTGGCCGGGAGCGCCCTTCTCAAAAATCAGCTTCATCTCAGCACACCTCCTTGATGATGGACACAGCCCGGTCAAGCTCATCCCTGGACACCAGCTCGGTGACGCACCAGAGCAGACCGCCCTCCACAGGCAGGCCGCCCAGGATGCCGTTCTCGTCCAGAGCCTTCAGCACTGCCTCGGGCTTTTCGCATTTGCATACAAACTCGTGGAAGTACTCGCCGGCATGAATCCGGGGCATCCCGATCTTCTCCAGCTCGCAGGCCAGATAGTGGGCCTTGCTCATGGAGAGCTTCGCGGCCTGCCGCAGCCCCTCCGCGCCCATGGCGGACAGGTAGACGCCGGCGGCAAAGGCGCACAGCGCCTGGTTGGAGCAGATGTTGGAGGACGCCTTCTCCCGGCGGATGTGCTGCTCCCGGGCCGTCAGGGTCAGCACATAGCCCACATTGCCGTCCGCGTCGCGGGTCTGGCCCACGATACGGCCGGGCAGCCTGCGGAACATGGCCTTCGTGGCGGCCATATAGCCCAGGTAGGGCCCGCCGAAGGCCAGATCAAGGCCCAGGGGCTGGGCCTCGCCCACGGCCACGTCCGCGCCGCAGGCGGCGGGGGTCTCCATGATGGCCAGGGCGATGGGGTTGCAGCCCATGATGTACTTTGCTCCCGCGGCGTGGACGGCCTCGCCGATGGCCCGGGCATCCTCCAGATTGCCGTAGTAGTTGGGCTGCTGGATGTACACGCAGGCGGCGTCCGCGCCCAGGGCGGTCTTGAGTGCCTCCAGATCCGTGCGGCCATCCCTCTCCGGGATCACCTCCAGCTCCATACCGGAGCCGAAGCAGTAGGTACGCATCACCGCGATGGTCTGGGGATCCGCGCAGGCGGAGACATAGGCCGTATTCCGTTTCCGCTCCCGGCACATGGCCAGAGCCTCAGCGGCGGCAGTGGATCCGTCGTAGACAGAGGCGTTGGACACCTCCATGCCCGTCAGGGCGCAGATCATGGTCTGGTACTCAAAAATGGATTGCAGGATGCCCTGGCTGATCTCCGCCTGATAGGGGGTGTAGGCGGTGACCAGCTCCTCCCGGCTGACAACGCTCTTGACCACGGAGGGGATGAAATGGCGGTAAGCCCCCGCGCCCCGGAGGACGGTGTCATAGATTTTGTTTTTTGCGGCCATGGCGGTAACCTGCCGGCGGACCTCCAGCTCGCTGAGGCCCTCCGGCAGATCCAGGCGGTCCACCAGCATCTCCCGGGGCACCGCCGCGAAGAGATCCTCCACCCGGTCCACGCCCAGGGCGGCAAGCATCGCCTCCTGCTGGGCCCGGGTATTGGGGATATAGCTTCCCATAATGCTTTCTTCCTTTCCTAAAGGCAGGGAGGGACCCAGGGCCCCTCCCGTATCCATCTTACTTCTGGGTAAAGGCCTCGTACTCCTGGGCGTTCAGCAGCTCGCCGAAGGCGGAGACGTCCTTGATCTTGGCAATCCAGGCGCCGTAGGGGTCCTCATTGAGCTTCTGGGGCTCATCCTCCAGCTGGGTGTTGACCTCTTCCACCACGCCGGTGACGGGGCTGACCACGTCGGAGACCGCCTTGACGGACTCCACGTCGCAGAAGGGCTCGTCAGCGGTGACATCGTCCCCCTCCTGGGGCAGGTTGATGAACACCAGATCCCCCAGCTCACTCTGGGCAAAGTCGGTGATTCCCACCAGAACGGTGGTCTCATCAATGGTCTTGACCCACTCGTGGTCCTTGGAATACTTCAGTTCAGCAGGGAAAGTCATGTTTTATTCCTCCTAAAATATAAAATTGGACAATTTTTGAACGAACCTTAGAGCCTGTTTAATATCTCGGCGTGTATGGATTGGCGAGTGGATTTTTTGCCCTGCAAGGCAAAAATCCGCAGGCA
>CAJTWF010000043.1 GCA_910579965.1 uncultured Oscillospiraceae bacterium | reverse complement strand
CCTACAGTATCAGTCTTTACTCCAAGTGACGAAAGCTATGTGCAAGAAATTATGCTGAATTTTGATGTATCACCTATATGAACGAACCTGTTTCTATACTATTAAAGTGTTATTTCCCAGTTTCGACGATGCCGAAATTGTTGAACTATATACGAAACTGAATGAATTGGCATACCAAAATGTCTTTCCTAATGAGCAAGGGTATAGCAGCGACTCAATTCCCGTTGCATTGTTTTATAAAGACGGGATCGGGTTGTATCCCTATTTTGCCATTGGCGAGAGTGTGCATCTTTGCGTTATCCCAGTGACTGACCAGACCATTACCGCCTTTGAAGCAAAGGGAACTACAATTTATGAAATTCCATATGGATAAGTGGAAACTCAGATAACGCAATCAGAAAAACTATGTCAGCGCAATAAGAGATTGAAAACGTGCAACGAATTATTTGCCTTATGAGGGAACTTTTATGGAAAAAGATAAAAGAATAACATCAAGGCCTTTTAGTGTGTTGGCGGATTGTGGAAAGGCGTATCGGTTTTTAATAGATATATACGAAAAAGACTGGAGAAATGGAGTACCAGCCCCGTTTTTTGAGTACGCTTATTCGTCGTTCTCTTACTGGATGGACATATCGTATTCCTATAAAAATCGGATATGGGAGAGCGATGGGCGTATTGTAGCCTTCTGCTTCTATGAGAATCCTCGAACAGATATTTACTTTTGCCTGCGGCCGGGATATGGGGAACTGGCACAAGAGATGATACAATATGCCGCTAAGAATATGCCAGACGAAGGAGCAGGCATACGTTTAGTCCTTTTTGGTGGCCAGGATGAACTAATGGAAAGCGCAAAGCGGTTGGGATATAGGCAGGAATCAGAAAGCTGGAATATGCAGTTTGATTTTGTAAACAAGTTGGATTATCCATTACCAGAAGGCTTTCACTTTGTAAGACCGCAGGAATTAGATACATCAAAAGTTGGAGAATGCTGCTGGAAAGGATTTGATCACGAGAAAGAGGAAGGGGCATGGAATCACCAATATCAGCAAAATTTCTATTTGCTGGAGGTGGCTCCCCACGCTACGAAGAATCTGTCCGTAGCAGTTGCGAATGAAGAAGGGGCATATGTTTGCTGGGCAGGGATGTGGTGGACGCCGGAAAATAAACTAGCGTATTTGGAACCTCTTTGTACAATTCCGGAGTATCGGCACAAAGGGCTTGCGGCGGCAGCACTGTCTGAATTGTATCGAAAAACGAAAGCATTAGGCGCCACACATATGTCAGGAGGGGAGAGCGAGTTTTATAGAAAAATTGGATATATCCCTGCGGTTAAGTGGACCTTTTGGAAAAAGGAAACGGAGTATGAAGTATATAACAATCCATGGAATGAAATTACCCTGACTGATTATGAAAGTCATATGTCCCTTGCTTCGATTATGCAATTACAGGCTCTAAACAAATTGATTGAAGGACAGCTTAAAGCTTGGCCTATATCCAGCACCATGATTTTAGGGATTGCTGGTGGGAACGGCCTTGAGCATATTAGAGACAGTGGAATCAAAAAAGTATATGGAGTAGATATCAACGCCGCCTATTTGTCGGAGACATCCGTAAGATATCAGGACTTGGGCAACATACTGGAACTGCTGTGCATCGATCTGCATAAGTGCTCAGGCAAACTGCCCAAGGCAGAGCTGCTAATTGCGAATTTGCTGGTTGAATATATCGGTTGCGGGTGTTTTCAGCAGGTGGTCCAGCAAGTGGAGCCGAAATATGTTTCCTGTGTCATCCAAGTCAATACTGGAGTCAGCTGGGTTTCTGATTCTCCGTACCTGCATGTTTTTGATGGACTGAAGCGGGTTTATCATCAGATAGATGCAGATATGCTCCGCGAAAGCATGTCTGGTATCGGGTATCGCTATATAGGTACCTTGGAATATCCTCTGCCGAATGGGAAAAAACTTGTTCGACTGGATTTCAAAAAAGGGAGTATGGATATGCTGCTGCCTGACAGTACGGTCGGATAAATCAAGTTGGAGCAAAAAACTCGGAAAAACAGATATAGGGAAGCGAAGGTGAGATTGCAATGAACATTGAACGATTAGAAAAGACAGCCTTTGTGGTCGTTGGGAAAAAGGGATCAACCTCAGATGGGGCTGGGTTCATTCAGAGATTATGGGATGATGCAAACTTTCATTTTGGAGAAGTTCAGCATTTAGCTAAAATAGATGAAAAGGGAAATCTGATTGGAATTTGGGGAGCAATGTCTGACTTTTCCGGGTCCTTTCTTCCATGGGAAGACTTCCGCAATGGGCTTTATCTTGCAGGAGTTGAGTGTAGGGATGATGCCGAGGCCCCGGAAGGGTGGACCAAGTGGGTTGTCCCTGGATATGAATATCTCTGTGTAGAGCGTGAGGCAGATGATACGTTTTCCCAAGCAATCAAATATCTGAAGGAACATAATATTCCGTTGGTTGGTGCGGTTCATGATTTTACCGATCCACAGACTGGAAAAAGTTATATGTATTTTCCGGTAAAGCGGCTGTAAAAGTTGAGTCTCAATCGAGGACGTGCTCCCGGGGCAGGATTGGCTCTATCTGGCCGGATTATGGAATACTTTCCAGGGTGAGGAGCGGTTCGTGGTCCTAACCACCGCCCCCAACGATACCATCATCAATGTCCATGACCGGATGCCGGTGCTGCTGACCAATGACGAGGCGATGCCTTGGCTCCATGATACTGGAATGGCGTCCGCAAAGTTAACAGCCTTGCAGCCGGCTTTAGAGCGTATCGCTGTCTGATCACCGCGGTATGCGCACCTTCTGCCCCCACAGTGTCTCAACCTGGACTCCTACCAGGAACCAGCCGCAACTATCCATCTCAATGTGGGTGGGCACCCACCGCTCGTTGAGCCAAATGTCCATCGTTGTGCCGCAGTGGAGACCGCCGTAGCAGTCGTCACTGTTGAAACGGATATCGGCACGCCCACTCTGCATATCAGGGATCAAAATTCCTTCTCTCATGTAGATTGCTCCCATCTAAAAATAGTAAGAAGTACCAGCCATGAGGCTGGTACTTCTTTTGCCATACCAAATCCTTTTCGTTTGTCGTAAAACTGTCGTAAAATCCAAATGTGCATTTCCGGCTTCATAACAAATCACTGCATTTACACCGGATATTTCAGCTATACGGTTCGTTTTGCAAATTTCTGATGCTGATTTTTAATCCAGCGGCTTCATCGTGGGGAACAGGATGACATCACGGATGGAGTCGCTTCCCGTCAGCAGCATGACGCATCGGTCGATGCCGATGCCCAGGCCGCCGGTGGGGGGCATGCCGTACTCCAGGGCGGTGAGGAAATCCTCGTCCATCATGCCAGCCTCGTCGTCGCCCTTGGCACGGGCCTCCACCTCCTTCTGGAAGCGCTGGCGCTGGTCGATGGGGTCGTTGAGCTCCGAGAAGGCGTTGCCCATCTCGCTGCGGCAGATGAAGAGCTCAAACCGCTCCGTTACCCGGGGATCCCTGGGGGAGCGCTTGGCCAGGGGGGACACGTCTACCGGGTGCATGGTGATAAAGGTGGGCTGGATCAGCTGTCTCTCCACCTTCTGGTCAAAGCACTCGTAGAGAGCGTGGCCCCAGGTGGGCTCCACGCCGTCCATATCCACCCCAGCGCCCTTGGCGGCGGCCACGGCCTCATTGTCGTCTGTGATGGACATGAAATCTACACCCAAGTGCTGCTTGACTGCCTCCGCCATGGTCAGCCGGGGCCAGCCGGGGGTCAGATCGATCTCCTCCCCCTGCCACTGGAGCTGGTAGCCGCCGCAGATCTCCTTGGCTGCGCCGCTGAGCAGAGCCTCAAACAGATCCATCATGTCGTTGAAGTCCGCGTAGGCCTCGTAGAGCTCCACGGTGGTGAACTCCGGGTTGTGCCGGGTGTCCATGCCCTCGTTGCGGAAAATGCGGCCCACCTCATAGACCCGCTCCATACCGCCCACGATCAGCCGCTTGAGAGGCAGCTCTGTGGCGATGCGCATGTACATGTCAATATCCAGGGTGTTGTGGTGGGTGATGAAGGGCCGGGCGGTGGCTCCGCCGCTGATCGTGTTCAGCACCGGCGTCTCCACCTCCATGTATCCGCGGTTATCCAGAAACTGGCGCAGGTACTTGACAAAGGCGCTGCGGACCTCGAAATTCCTGCGCACCTCCGGGTTGACAATCAGATCCACGTACCGCTGGCGGTAGCGGGTCTCCTTGTCTGTCAGGCCGTGGAACTTTTCCGGCAGGGGCAGCAGGGACTTGCTCAGCAGGGTGATGGCTCTGCCGCGCACGCTCATCTCCCCGCGCTGAGTACGGAACACCTCGCCCCTTACGCCCACGATATCCCCAATGTCAAACTTCTTGAAGCGGTTGTACTCCTCCTCGTCCATCTCGTCCTTCCGGGCATAGAGCTGGATCCGGCCGGACTTGTCCTGCAGATCACAGAAGCTCACCTTGCCCATGCCCCGCTTGCTCATCAGCCGGCCGGCGATGGTCACCTCCGTCCCCTCCAGGGCATCAAACTGATCCTTGATCTCCTGGGTGTGGTGGCTCACCGTGAATTTTGTCTCCTGAAAGGGATCCCGCCCCTCGCTCTGGAGGGCGGACAGCTTCTCCCGGCGGACCCGGAGGATCTCGCTGATATCCTGCTGCTCCGGTACGCTGTTCTTTTCAGCCATGGCTTTTTATCTCCTCTTCTGTATCAAAGCGCGCTCAGCGCTCAATCTTGTCCACGCGGTACTCCAGGTCCCCGGCGGGCGCGTTGACCACCACCGTATCCCCCTCCTTGCGGCCCATGAGCGCCTTGCCGAAGGGGGAGTCCTCGCTGATGATGCCGTGCATCGCGTCCGCCTCCTGGCTGCCCACAATCTTGAAGCTCCGGCTGACGCCCCCCTGGGTGGCTGTGACCGTGACCGTGGAGCCGATGGTCACCTGGCCGGTGGGCATATCCCCCTCCTCCAGAATGACCGCGTGGAGAAGGATATTCTCCAGCTCGCTGATGCGGGAATAGAGCTTGCCCTGCTCGTTCTTCGCCTCGTCGTACTCGCTGTTCTCACTCAGATCGCCAAAGCCTCGGGCCACCTTAATCATCTCGGCCACCTCGTCGCTGCGGGTGGTCTTCAGGAAGTTGAGCTCCTTCTCCAGCTCGTCAAAGCGGGTCCGGCTCATCTTAAATTCTTGTTTCATAACGGCAGTATCCTTTCCATCTCCAAACAGGATGTTGATTTTCTCTTAAAAAGGGTGCAGTAACCCACGGTAACTATTTTACCATTCTCTGCATTATATCGGTATTTGGGGGAGATGTCAACAGGGAAATTGGCGGGGGAGGGGCTCCGTATTTTTATCCGGAGGTTCCATTCTCCCGTCAACTTTGCCCCCGTTCCCGCCTGGGGTGAAGGGAGGAGGATACAATGGAGCTGGATCGGGACAGCATCCTGGAGGCACTGGCCAGGATCGCGCTGTCCAAGCCCAACGACGCGGTGGCGCTGGCGCTGGCGCCCAGGGAGCAGCATGTGCCGGGGCTGGACCTGTGGGGCGTGAGCGAGTTCAAGATGAGCAGCACCGGCGGCGTTGAGGTGAAATTCGCGGACCGCGTGAAGGCGGTCTCCCTGCTGCTGGAGTGCCTGAGCGGCGGCGAGGACGGTATGGGCGCGCTGCTGGCGGCCCTGGAGGCGGACGGGGGGTGAAAATCAAACGATTCTCCCCCAAGCAGAGGCGGGTCATGTGCTGGTGGGGCCCCCGGTCTGCGGACCGGCATCATGACGCCATTATCTGCGACGGGGCCGTGCGCAGCGGAAAAACCCTGTGCATGGGGCTGAGCTTCGTCTGCTGGGCCATGTCCTGCTTCCAGGGGCAGCAGTTCGCCTTCTGCGGGAAAAGCGTGGTGAGCCTGCGCAGAAACCTCTTGCAGGAGCTCTCGCCCGTGCTCCGGGATCTGGGGTTCCAATGCCGGGAAAAGCGGACGGAAAACCTGCTGGTGATCCGGAGGGGCGGCAGGGAAAACCGCTTCTACCTCATGGGAGGCAAGGACGAGGGCAGCGCCGCGTTCATCCAGGGCGTGACCCTGGCCGGCGTGCTGCTGGACGAGGCGGCCCTCATGCCCCGCTCCTTCGTGGAGCAGGCCATCGCCCGGTGCAGCGTGTCCGGGTCCAGGCTGTGGTTCAACTGCAACCCCGAGGGGCCCCAGCACTGGTTCTACCAGGAGTGGATTCTCAAATGCGCTGAGAGAAACGCCCTGTACCTCCATTTCACCATGGAGGACAACCCCGCCCTCAGCCAGCGAATCCGGCAGAGGTACCGCTCCAGCTACAGCGGCGCGTTCTACAGGCGTTTCATCCTGGGGGAGTGGACCGCCGCCAAGGGGCTGATCTACGATTTCTTCGATCCGGCCAGGGACGCAAGACCCGCGCCGGAGGGCGAACTGGAGGAGTACGTCATCTCCGTGGACTACGGCACCGCCAACCCCTGTTCCTTCGGCCTCTGGGGAAGCCGGGAGGGCATCTGGTACCGGGTGGACGAGTACTACTACGCGTCCAGAACCACCGGCGTGCAGATGACGGATCAGGAGTATGTATCGGCGCTGGGCCGGCTGGCCGGCGGGCACAGCATCCGGTACGTGGTGGCGGACCCCTCCGCCGCCAGCTTTATCACCGCCCTGCGCCAGGCCGGGTACAGGGTCGTCAAGGCCAACAACGACGTGCTCTGCGGCATCCGCATCACCGCCGATCTGCTCAAAAGAGGGCGCATCGTGATCTGCGAGGGCTGCGGGGACTGTCTGCGGGAGATGGCCCTGTACCGCTGGAGCGAGGATAGCCCGGGACGGGACGCACCCCGCAAGGAAAACGATCACGCCATGGACGACATGCGCTATTTTGCCGTCAGCGTGGCGGGGTCCGGGGAGCGGGAGGGGGTGTTCTGCTCCGTGGACAGGCGGCGGGGATGACAGGAGAGGAGTTGAGGGATGAACATCTTTCATCGGAAAAAATTACCAGATACCGGGGCGGCGGCCACGGCCCAGATCAGACGGTCTGACGCGCACCCCTTCGGCGCGCTGGACAGCTACGTGCCCCTGCGGCAGGGCGAGGCCAGGCTGTACCGGGCTATCCGGGAGGCCGTGCCCCTGGTGGACGCGTGCATCTACAAGATCATCCGGCTGTGCGGCGGCGTGACGGCCCAGTGCCAGGACCCCGCCGCAGACAAGGAGCTCAAGCAGTTTTTAGAGCAGGTGGACGTGGGAAGGGGACAGCGGGGCGTGAACGCCTTCCTGGACCAGTACCTGGACTCCATGCTGATGTTCGGCCAGGGCGTGGGGGAGATGGTGCTCAGCGCCGACGGGCGGGAGATCGCCGCGCTGCTGTGCGGACGGGTGGAGGACGTACAGATCCGGGAGGGGGAGGGGCCCCTGGACTTCGCCCTGTGCGCCATGGATCAGAGCGGCCGCTTCGTGCCCCTCCCCCGTCAGGATCTGCTGCTCTTTACCCCCTTTAACCCGGAGACCTACGCCCCCTACGGCGTGTCCCTGCTGCGGTCCATGCCCTTCCTCACAGAGCTCCTGAGCAAGATCTACTATGCCATCGGCGTCAACTGGGAGAGAATGGGCAACGTGCGCTTTGCCGTGGTCTACAAGCCCGGCAGCGGAGAGTGGGAGCGGGGCATGGCCCAGGAGAGAAGCCGGCAGCTGGCCAGCGAGTGGAGCCGGGCCATGGAGAGCACCAGAAGCGGCAGCGTGCGGGACTTCGTGGCCGTGGGAGACGTGGAGATCAAGGTCATCGGCGCGGACAACCAGATCCTGGACAGCTCCGTGCCCATCCGGCAGATCCTGGAGCAGCTGGTGAGCAAGACCGGCATCCCGCCCTTCATGCTGGGCCTCAACTGGTCCAGCACCGAGCGGATGAGCGCCCAGCAGTCCGATCTGCTGACCACCGAGATGACCGCCATCCGCCGGGCCATCACCCCGGCGGTGGAGCGGGTGTGCAGGCTGTGGCTGCGGATGCACGGGTACGGCTGTCCCTGCCAGGTGGTGTGGGACGACATCAATTTGCAGGATCTGCTGGAGGAGGCCAAGGCCGGGTGGTACCGGGAGCAGACCAGAAAGCTGGCCCTGGAGAACGACGGGCTGGAGCGAATGGCCGGACAGGGCGCGGCCGCCCCGGCGAAATCCGCTGAGTGAAAGGAAGGCGCTTTATGGACATCAGAAAGGAGCCGGGCGGCGTGGCCCGGCACAGCCCGGACAGGGAGGATATGGTCCTCATCAACCGCCTGGCCCGGGAGGAGCTGACGGCGGAGCAGGTGTACACCTTCTCCCTCCGGCTCTGCGACAACGAGATCGACAGGGACTGGGAGCGGTTTGACCAGAAGGCCCTGGAGGGACTCCGGGAGCTCTTCGCGGGAAAGAGCGGCATCTTTGACCACCACTGGTCCGCCCAGGGCCAGACCGCCAGACTCTACAAGACGGAGCTCTGCCGGGAGGAGGGCCGGACCGCCGCCGGGGACCCATGCCTGTACCTCAAGGGCTGGGCCTACATGCTCCGCAGCGAGAAGAACCGGGAGCTGATTGATGAGATCGAGGCGGGGATCAAAAAGGAGGTCAGCGTGGGGTGCAGCGTGGCCCGGCGGGTGTGCTCCATCTGCGGGGAGGAGCGCTGCGGCCACCAGGGGGGCCGGGCGTACGACGGGAAGCTGTGCTTCTTCACCCTCCAGGACCCCACGGACGCCTATGAGTGGAGCTTCGTGGCCGTGCCCGCCCAGCGGAAGGCCGGGGTCATCAAGTCCTTCCGCCAGGAGCCCGGGGCCCTCAAGCGGCTGGCCGCAGGGCGGCCGGAGTGCCTGGAGGAGCTGGCGGAGCTGGAGCGGGAGGCGGAGATGGGCAGGTCCTACATGCGCGCCCTCCGGGGGGAGCTGAAGCGGCTGGCCGGACTGGCGGAGGAGAGCCTCAATTTGCAGCTGTTCGCCAAGAGCGTGGACAGGATGGAGGAGGACGAGCTGCTGGAGCTGACCAGGGTGTTCCGCCAGCGGCTGGACGGGAAGCATCCCCTGGCGACACAGCTGCACGCCCGGCCCGGTACGGCCAGGGCCGAGGAGGACGGCGCGTTCCTGATCTGAAGATCGGATATTTTGATAAGGAGGATCATATCATGAGCGTTTCTTTTGAGGGCATCGGGCAGGTGTGCGCCACCTTCCTAGGCAGCGGACTGGCGGAGGGCCATGTGGTCAGAATGGCCGGCCGGGCCGAGGCCGGGGCCTGCGGCGACGGGGACCCCTTCTGCGGCGTGGCGCTGTGCTGCAAGGAGGACGCCTGCACGGTGCAGGTGGGGGGCTTCGTCACTGTGGGGTACAGCGGCGATATGCCGGAGCCGGGCACGGCCAGCCTGTGCGCCAACGGAGAGGGCGGCGTTCGCGCCGCCGGAGAGAGCGCCGGGAGAGCCTGCCTGGTGGTGGACGCGGACGCCGCCGCCAAAACCGTCACCATTCTGCTTTAAGGGAGGAAGAGAGAGTATGGCGTATACTTACGACAATCTGCGGCTGGAAAAGGGCATGTACGGGGAGGCCGGCAGGAGCTTCACCCAGGTGCTGGAGGCGGCCGATCCCAGCGAGAACTACCGGGGCACCCCCCTGGAGGGCCTGGACGCCTTCCAGCGCCAGCTCAAGCGGTTCGACATCCACGTGAAGGGCAGCCGCTCCGACGCGGTGGAGAAGTTCTTCCGCACCACGGAGTCGGCGGTGCTGTTCCCGGAGTTCGTGTCCCGGGCGGTGCGCCAGGGCATGGAGGAGGACAACGTGCTCCCCGCCATCACCGCCACCACCACCCAGTTCGACGGCATGGACTACCGCTCCATCGCCTCCGTGCCCAGCGAGGAGGAGAAGAGCCTCAGACGGGTGGAGGAGGGGGCCCAGCTGCCCCAGACCACCGTGCGGACCCAGAGCAATCTGGTCAGGCTCCACAAGCGGGGACGGATGCTGGTGGCCTCCTATGAGGCGATCCGGTTCCAGCGGCTGGACCTGTTCTCCATCACCCTGCGGCAGATCGGCTCCCATATCGCCAGGATGCACCTGGAGGACGCGATCAGGGTCATTATGGACGGCGACGGCAACGACAACCCCGCCAGGATCTTCGAGGTGGGCAGGGAGCCCATCGGCGGCGCCGGCGGCCGGCTGACCTACGAGGCCCTGCTGGACTTCTGGAGCCAGTTCGATCCCTACAGCATGAACACCATTCTGGCCCCCAACGCGGTGATGCTGGACATGCTGAAGATGAGCGAATTTCAGAACCCCCTGACGGGCCTCAACTTCCAGGGCACCGGCGTGCTCTCCTCCCCCCTGGGCGCTACGCTGCTGCGCACCAGCGCCATGCCCGCAGGCATGCTCATCGGCCTGGACCGCAGCTACGCCCTGGAGATGGTCAGCGCGGGCGGCGTGGCCGTGGAGTACGACAAGCTCATTGACCGGCAGGTGGAGCGGGCCGCCATTACCAGCATCTCCGGCTTTGCCAAGCTCTACGCCGACGCCGGAAAGGTGCTGAAGGTCTGAGCGGAGGCGGCGGGATGATACACGAAAAGGTTTTCCGTCTGGCCTCCGTCATCGCCCAGGCCGGGGAGGAGGAGACCCCCCTGCTGGAGGCCCTGTGCACCGCCGCCGAGGCCCAGACGGCCCAGCGGCTGCGGGAGGGCTGCACCGCCGGGGACTGCGGCGACGCATTCTGCTGCGCCGCGGCCATGCTGGCGGCGGCGGGAATGCTGACCTGCCGGGGCGGCGGGGAGGTGGAGCAGATGCAGGCCGGGGACGTGTCCCTGCGCCTGGGGCCCGGGGGCGGCGCGTGCGAGGCCGCCGCCGTCCTGCGCCGCCAGTGCGCCCTCCTCATGGCCCCCTACTGGGAGGACGACGGCTTCGCCTTCGCGGGGGTCCGGGGATGAGGCGGCGGCTGGAGCGGATGATGGGACAGTACGGGCAGACCGTGACCCTCAAGCGCCGGGGACAGGAGCCCCGGGAGACCCGGGCCTTCCTCCAGCCGGACCTCAAGCGGCGGGAGGCCCTGCCTCTCACGGCTACCCCGCTGGGCGCGGTGAGCGTCCAGCGGTGGCGGTACCTGGGGCCCAGGGACCAGGAGCTGGCCCCCGGGGACCGGGTGGCCTGGGGAGGGCTGCGCCTGGTGGTCCAGGAGGCCCGGGCCGTGGGCTGGCAGGACGAGACGTTCTACCAGTGGGCCGTCCTGCGGCCGGAGAAGGAGGCGGCGGAGTGAGCGGATTGGAACAGGTCAAGGCGGCAATCGCCAGGGCGCTGGAGCAGGCCGGGACGGCCGCCCGGGCGGCCTACGCCCCCGGGTGGGCCCGGTCCTACGAGGAGCCCGTGGTGGCGGTGGGCCTGCGCATGGGCGAGAGCCGGGGCGGCGCGGTGGGCGGCTACCTGGGGGAGCAGGTGGACCCGGAGACGCTGGCCTGCCGGGAGATCTACGGGATGCGGCTGGAGCTGACGCTGTCCCTGGACATCTACAGTCCCCCCGGCCTGGGGGCGGCGGGGTGCGACAGCGCCCTGGAGACACTCCACCGGGTCATGCTGGGCTCACTCCCCTCCGGCCTGCGGCCCACGGAGCTGAAGTGGGAGGAGACCGGCTGGGACGAGGACACCTCCATGTTCCTCCGGCGGGGCAGCCTCTCGTGCAGCGCCTTCTTCACCGCTCTGGCGGAGGAGGACGGCGCGCTGATTTCTGACTTTATACTGAAAGGTGTTGTGACAAAGGGATGAAGAGCATCATTCATGAGCGCCCGGGGGTCTACTCCTCCTATGACGCGTCCGCCGTGGTGTGGGGCGGCAGGGCCATCCGCACCATCGGCGTGGCCGCCAGGAGCACTGGCGGCACAGCCAACGCGCCCATGACCCTCACCAGCTGTGAGGCGGGCATCAGCGCCTTCGGGGAGGACGCCAAGAGCGCCCCCGGCATGGCCGCCATGCTGCGGCTGCTGTTTCTGGGCGGCGCGTCCACGGTGGTGGCGGTCCGGGTGGAGGGCGAGGACTACGCCGCCGCCTTCGCAGCCCTCCAGACGGTGGAGGACGTGCAGGTGATCGTGTGCGACAGCGGGGATCTGGCGGCGCACCAGGCCCTGCGCAGCAGCGTGGAGGCCGCCAGCGCCGCACGGCGGGAGCGGATCGCCGTGGTGGGCATGGACGGGGCGGATGTGAGCGCGCTGACGGAGCGGGCCAAGGCACTCAACAGCGAGCGCATGGTCCTGGTGGGCCCCAACATTCTGGACAGCGGCGGACAGGTCCTGCCCGGCATGTTCGCCGCCGCCGCCGTGGCCGCCGCCCTGGCGGTCACCAGAGACCCGGCGGTGCCCCTCAACGGCACATCCCTGGCCGGCCTGGGGGGCGCGGCGGAGCAGTACGGCGACAACGAGATTGACAGGCTGGTCCAGGGGGGCGTGACGCCCCTGGAGGCGGTGGGGGGCGTGGTATCCCCGGTCCGGGGCATCACCACCCGCACCAGCACCGGCGGCGCGCCGGACACCACCTGGCGGGAGCTGACCACCATCCTCATTGTGGACGACGTGATCCCCTCCATCCGCCAGAGCCTGCGCAGCCGGTTCAGCAAGACCAAGAATACCGGCCAGACCCGGGGCGCCATCCGCTCCCAGGTCATCGTGGAGCTGGAGAGCAAGCTGCGAAGCGAGATCATCGACAGCTACGGCGATGTGACCGTGTCCGTGTACGACGAGGACCCCACCGTGTGCCTGGTGGAGTTCAGCTTCGCCGTGGCCCACGGGCTCAACCAGATCTATCTCACCGCCCACATCACAATCTGAGGAGGTAAGTTATGGAAGTGACGGGATTCCCAACCAGCTGCGACATCTATCTGGAGCTGGACGGACGGAAGGTGGCCGTGGTCCAGAGCTACACCGCCAAGGCAACCAAGACCAGCCAGGTGGTGGAGGCCTTCGGCGAGAGCGAGCCCGTGGCCACCATCAACGGCCAGAACAAGTATGTGCTGGAGCTGACCCGGCTCTACGCCACCGACGACGCCATCAGCGACGGCATCGACTTCTTCTCCCTGGCCGACTTCTCCCTGGTCATCTGCAAGCCGGACCGGAAGGTCATCTACAGCGGCTGCCAGTGGAGCGCCATTCAGGAGGAGGGCAAGGTGGGCTCCATGGTGGCGGAGAAGGTGACCGTGGTGGCCGCCAGCAGGATTGAGGTCAGCGCCTGATGGAGGAGGAAAAGGTCATCCAGGTGAGCGTGCAGCTCCCCGCCCAGGCGCTGCAGGGGTTCACCGACATGGTCCGGCAGCTGCGGCAGCTGGCGGCGGAGCTCCGGGGCGGGCCCCGTGCCGGGGCGGAGGCCATGGAGAACGCCGCCTTTGACGAGGAGCGGTTCCTGACCATGCAGGAGGCCCCGGCGGCCAAAAGCGTCCGGACGGAGGCGGGCCCCGGGGCCAAGGGGCCCGCCAGCGCCGCCCGGCAGGTCCGGGACCAGGTTCCGGACCCGGATACGGCCGGAAAAGAAATCCCCTCCGCCGGGGAGGAAGGGGACAGGGACGGCCGCCGGGAGGAGAGGCCGGAGGGGGAACGCCCGGATGCGGAGAGCCGGCCCGACAGCCGGGAGGACACGGGGGACATCCCCGCCGTCCGAGCCTGGGCGGACACCCCGGTGGAGGACCCGCCCAGGGCGGAGGGAGATCCGGAGAGCGCCATCCCGGAGGCCGAGGCCGTATGGGCCAGGGCGGAGGAGCGTCCGGCGGACCCGCCCGCCGCGTCCGCCAGGGAGACCGCCGGTCCGGAGGAGCCCCCGGGGGCCGGCTTCCAGATGGCAACAGGACCGGCGGCCGCTGAGAGCCGGTGGAGCGGCGTGACCGAGGAGCTGGCCGCAGCGGGCCCCGCCCCCCTGACCGCGGAGGCGGTGTCCCAAGCCTTCCGCCGGGACGGCCGGCGGTATGACAACGGATTTCCACTGTACTGAGGGAGGTGAGGACAGGTGCGGCTGACGCCCATGCGCTACAAGGACTACATCTGGCCCCACAACCCCGCCACCTACTCCATCACCTATGAGCGGCAGGTGGCGGTCCACAAGGTGCCCTTCGGGCGGTACTACATGCAGGATCTGGGCCTGGGCCGCCGGGTGATGCGGGGCCGGGGGGAGTTCGCCGGGAGGGACGCCTACGAAGAGTTCAAGCGCCTGGCTACGGTCTTTTACGGCACCGGGCCGGGACTGCTTATCCATCCCCAGTGGCAGATCGCCAACGCCTATTTCACTGCCCTGAAGCTGGAGCAGGAGCCCCTGCCGGACTATGTCCGCTACAGCTTCGAGTTCCAGGAGCGGTTCGACGGCTACACCAGCCAGCTCACCGCCCTGGAGGGCGGTAAGGAGGAGAAGCAGGAGGCCCTGGCGGAGAGAACCTGCACCGTGGCCGGAGGGGACACCCTCTGGGGTATCGCCCAGCGGTACGGCGTGGGGCTGGAGGAGCTGCTCCGGGCCAATCCAAACATCAAAAACCCCAATCTGGTCCGGGTGGGAGAGCAGGTGAAGCTGCCATGATGATCCTGCGCCTGGAGACATACGACGGGGAGACCTGCCAGCTGCCCACCCTGCTGCGGTGGGACATGGAGTTCACCGGGGCCGTCCCCTGCGACAGCCTCACCGCCACATGCCCCTATGACCCGGACATGGCCGGCGTGCTGCCCAGAGCGGTCCGCTTCACCGCCCTCCAGGAGGGCAGGGTCATGCTGCGGGGCGTGGTGGACGCCTACGAGATCGCCCTGGACAGGCAGGGAATGCTGCTGACCGTGGAGGGACGGGGGATGGCCGCGCTGCTGGTGGACAACGAGTCGGAGGCCCTGAGCTATGAGCGGGGGCTGCTGCGGGAGATCATCAGCAACCACGTCTCCCCCTATGGCATTGAGACAAGGGTGGACCAGGACGTAACCGGCTCCGCCTACGCCGTGGCCTCCGGCTCCAGCCAGTGGAAGGCCCTCCAGGGGTTCACCAACCGGTTCGGCGGCTTTGATCCCTACTTCACCCGGGAGGGCGTGCTGGTGGCCGGGCGGCTGTGGGGCAGCGGACAGACCCTGCGCCTGGACGGCAGCGCGCCCATTCTGAGCCTGCGCAAGCGGGAGGAGCGCTACGGCGTCCTATCGGAGGTGCTCATTCAGGACAAGATCCAGGGCATTGACCACCCGGTGATCAACGAGACCTTTTCCCAGAGAGGCGGCCGGCGGCGGCACGTGCTGTACATGCCCAGAAGCAGCGCCGACGCAAGACGGTACACGGGGGAGTACCAGATCGCCCAGTCCGCCCTGGAGCAGCTGGAGATCGAGGCGGAGCTGCCCTTCCCCTTCGCCGCCTTCCCAGGGGACCGGGCGGAGCTCCAGCTCCCCCGCCTCCAGCTGGCCGGAACCTATGAGGTGGTGCGGGCGCGCTGCCGCCTGGACGGGGAGGGCGAGCGGACCAATCTGGTATTGAGTGTGAGGTGAGTGAGATGTGGGTATCAAGAGCGTTCTCCCTGCGGCAGGCCGCAGAGAGAGAGGGAACCGCCGCCGACATGGGCATGACCACCATCGGCGGGAAAAACGCCTCCGTCATGACCCGGGGGGAGCAGCGGGAGCTGGAGATCTTCGCCCCCGGCGGCCTGGTCTGGCAGCCTCTGGCCGGGGACACCGTGCTGGTGGTCAAGGGCGGCGTGGGCTGCCAGGAGCAGTGCGTGGTGGCCGCAGAGACGGCGGGATTTGCCCCAAAGGACATGGCCCCGGGGGAGCTGTTCCTCTACTCCACCGGCGGCGCGTCCATCTACCTGCGGGGGGACGGATCCATCGACATCAAGGGGCCCGTCTCCCTGGAGGGGGACCTGCGGGTCCGGGGCGATGTGACCATGACGGGGAACACAACCCTGACGGGCAGCGTGGCCATCAACGGGCAGCTGACCGTCAACGGCGAGCCCTACCGCCCCTGCCGGTGCTAAGCGGCCGGGAGGACGAGAACAGGAGGTCCACATGGAGACAAAAATCAGCAACGGCGACTACGTTTCCGACGGCCTGGGCGGCGTGGAGCGCTGCAAGGGCACGGACGCGCTGCTGGAGCGGGTGCTGTTCCGCCTGACCGCCCGGCGGGGGCAGTTTCCACCCCTGCCGGAGCTGGGCAGCCGCCTGCACCTGCTGTCCAGAGAGCCCGCCGCCCGCCGGCAGTCCGCCGCCGCCCAATACGTGGCCGAGGCCCTGGCGGAGGAGGATGTGACGGTGACGGAGGTATCCCTTGCCCCGGAGGCCGGGGGGCGGGTCCGCCTGACGGTGCTGCTGGACTACCGGGGCGAGGCGCTGAACATGGCCGTGACGGTGTGACAAGGGAGGAATACCATGGAAAAAGCATTGGACAAAATCTATGAGGAGATGCTGGCCGTCTTCGGAGAGGCCAGCGGGTACGTGCCCAGCAAGTCCTGTGATCTGGCGGCCCGGCTCTACGCCGCCGCCGCCCAGATCCAGGGACTCTACCTCCAGGCCCAGTGGCTGCTGGACCAGAGCTTCCCCCAGACCGCCGCCGGGGAGTACCTGGACCGCCACGCCCAGCTGCGGGGAATCCGGCGCAGCGTCGCCACCTGCGCAGAGGGAGTCCTGCGCTTCGGCGTGTCCAGAGCGGTGGGCGGCGATCTGACCATCGGCGCGGGCACGGTGTGCATGACAGGGGAGGGGGTCCGGTTTTCCACCACGGAGGACGTGGTGCTCCCCTCCGGCGCGTTGTACGCGGACGCCCCCGCCATGGCCCTGGAGCCGGGAAAGCAGGGCAACGTGGCCGCCGGGTCCGTGACCATCATGGCCGCCATGCCCGTGGGCATCAAGGCATGCACCAATCCGGAGGCATTCAGCGGCGGCGACGACGAGGAGGACGACAGCTCCCTGCGCCGGAGACTGCTGGACAGCTATCTCCGCCTGCCCAACGGCGCGAACGCCGCCTATTACGAGCAGACCGCCCTGTCCCGCACCGGCGTGGCCGCAGCCCTGGCCGTGCGCTGCCCAAGAGGCGTGGGGTCCGTGGACCTGTACGTGGCCACCGACGCGGGCATACCGGATCAGGACCTGCTCCGGGAGCTCAACGACTACTTGCAGGAGAAACGGGAGATCTCCGTGGACCTGCGGGTGCTGGCCCCCAGGCCGCTGCCCATCAACATCAACGTGGCCATACAGCGGGCAGGCTCCGCCACCTTTGAGAAGGCACGGGCCGACGCGGACGCGGTATTGCGGTCCGTTTTCACCGGCGCTATGCTGGGCAGGGAGGTGACCCTGGCGTTCCTGGGTAATCTGCTCTACAGCCAGGAGAGCATCCAGAACTACCGCTTCGCCAGCCCTACTGCCGATCTGGCCGCCAGTCCCACCGTCCTGCCCTGCCTGGGAAGCGTGACCATCACAGAATGGAGCGGAAAATGAGAGGTTACAGCGACTTCCTGCGGGATTTTCTGCGGCCGCTGGGGATCTATGATCTGTCCCCGGGCAGCCTGAGCAACAGCGAGCTGGAGGCCCTGGGCAGCGGCTTCGACGGCGTCAGCCAGCGGATGGACTACGTGGAGCGGGAGAGCGCTCTGTCCACCGCCGAGGGCGAGGGGCTGGACCGGATGGAGGCCCTCTTCGCCCGCACCCCGGTCCACTACTCCGTCCCCCTGCGGCGGCAGGCCCTGGCCGCCCTGCTGCGCATCGGCGGGGACTGCTTTACTCTGACGGACATCAATAACACCATCTCCGGCTGCGGCATCAAGGCCGTGGCCCAGGAGAAGGAGCAGTTCGGGTACATCCGGATCGTCTTCCCGGAGGTGGCCGGCATCCCGGAGGGGTTCGAGCAGATCCGGGACATTATCCTGGATATCATCCCCTGCCACCTGGACGTGGAGTTCTATTTCCGCTACCTCACCTGGGCCGAATGCGAGGCCTTCGGGTACACCTGGGCCATTATCCACGAGCGGGAATATACCTGGCACGGGTTCGAGCTGGCGGTGTAGATGGGGCGCAGGGGAAAATGCGCTTGACAAACGGAAAAATCGGCGTATAATAAAAAATGTGGAGCCCCTTTAAGACGGCTGCCACTTCCATCAGGTACACAGTTTTGATCGAGGCTGCGCCTCAATCAACCGTGAGCCGTCTGGTGCTAGCAGACGGCTCACTTTTTCTTTCTGTTGGTATAGGGCGAAAATTGTCAACACGCCCAAACAGCAGGCCTTTTTCCGCCAGCGGTTTCCGCCCGCTGTGCAACCCGCCCCCCTGTGCCCACTATTATATAAATGTATACGCGCCCAATGTTACGCTTCTGTTACAAACCCCGAGGTCCCATTGACAAATGAGAGCCCCCATGGTAAACTCCTAACTGTAAACCAACAGACCGCCCACCCGGCTGTTCTCCCCGGAACAGATACGGGACCGGCTAGCCACGGTATGTGCTCCGGTGCGGACAAATGGGTGCACATCTGACGGTTTACAAAATTAAATTGGGGTAAGGGGATTGACACTGGCCGGATCTGACGGAAAAACCGCTGCTTTTGGCCCG
>CAJTWF010000042.1 GCA_910579965.1 uncultured Oscillospiraceae bacterium | reverse complement strand
AAACTACAAAATTTCTTCGGCGTTTTCTTACAATTTCAAATTGGCGTTGACACCGGACCGGTCGTTGGGCAGGCAGCCCAATGATG
This sequence comes from uncultured Oscillospiraceae bacterium, assembly GCA_910579965.1. Lineage (GTDB taxonomy): Bacteria > Bacillota > Clostridia > Oscillospirales > Oscillospiraceae > Pelethomonas. The sequence goes on along the minus strand of CAJTWF010000042.1, from coordinate 19,340 downwards.
GTCCCATGGCAACGACATTGCCTGAACCAGTCTCATTCGTTAGGAGGAATTTGAAATGAACGAACAAGTTGCCGCCAACCCGCTGGGGACCGAGCGGGTTGGGAAATTGATGATCCGCTACGCCATTCCCAGCATTATTTCCATTGTGGTTAACTCGCTCTACAACATGGTAGACCAGATTTTCATTGGGCAGGGTGTTGGCTATTTGGGCAACGCCGCCACCAATATCATTCTGCCGCTCACTTCCATCCTGCTGGCCCTGGGCATGATGATCGGTGACGGAACAGCATCTTACATGAGTCTGAATCTGGGAAAGGGCCGTAACGAGGACGCTGCCCAAGGTGTGGGGAATGCAGTTACCTTGACCGTTGGCATCAGTGTGCTTCTGCTGGTTCTCTTTGAGCTGTTTTTGGAGCCGCTTTGCCATCTGTTCGGGGCCACAGAGGGAAATCTGCCCTATGCGCTGGAATACGGGAGCATCATTGTGCTGGGCTTCCCCTTTGCCATGATCGACGGCGCGTTCGGCAGCATCATCCGGGCGGATGGCCGTCCGAAGGTGAGCATGGTTGGTCTGCTGATTGGCTGTATCACCAACATCATTCTGGATCCCATCTTCATCTTTGTTTGCCATTGGGGGGTCAAGGGCGCGGCCTGGGCCACCATCATCGGCCAGATTCTGAACGCCGCCTATTTCATCGTGTGTATGCTGCGCTTCAAGACCATCAAGGTGACCAGGCAGCACCTGGTTCCCAAATGGACGGTCATTAAAAAACTGCTGACTCTCGGAACATCCAGCTTTATTTCTCAGGTCGCCTCGGTATTTGTCATTGCGGTCATGAACAATTCCCTGGTGAAATACGGGGCCATGTCCAAGTACGGAGCTGACATTCCTTTGGCGGCGCTGGGCATCACGATGAAAGTGAGCCAGTTGATTACCGGCATCGCCCTGGGCATCGCCACCGGCATCCAGCCGATCTTCGGCTTCAACTACGGCAGCGGCCGGTACGACCGAGTGAAGAAAACCTATAAGCTGGCCCTGACGAGCTGCACCTTGATTTTGGTGGCGGCCTTCTTCATCTTCCAGTTCTGCCCAGAGTATATCATCAACCTGTTTGGACAGGAGTCGGACCTTTATATGGAATTTGCGGTGAAGTGCTTCCGGGTGTACCTGCTGGCCTGCTTCATGATCGGCGCGGGGGCTGTGACCGGCATCTTCTTCCAGGCTATCGGCAAGCCTGTCCCCGCCGCCCTGCTCTCCCTGTCCCGGCAGATCATTTTCCTGATTTCCGCCATACTGCTCTTTGGATACCTGTGGGGCGTGGAGGGTATCCTGTGGGCCGGTCCTGTAGGCGATGGACTGTCCGGCGTGATTTCCCTGATTACATTAGGCGTTTCCTGGAAAAAGATTTTCAGCAAAGAGGTGGCGGAAAAATGAAAAAATGTGTGATTACCATAGGCCGTCAGTGCGGCAGCGGAGGCCATACCATCGGGAAAACCGTGGCGGAACGGCTGGGCATTCCCTTCTACGACAAAAGGCTGGTGCAGATCGTGGCGGAGCGCAGCGGGCTGTCCGCCGAGACGGTACGGCGGGAGGGGGAATGCTCCTCCGCCGGCAGCCTGTTCACCAGCGTTTCATCGCGGGGCTACTCGGCCTTGCACGAAGCGGGCAAACTCGCTGCCGTTGTCCGCAGTAATGGTCATGAAGACCTGCGGAAAGCGCTGGCCATACTCAGCCCGGAGGGCGGCCATGGCCTCCATTATGGCCTCGCTGGTCTTGCCGGGGATGCGGATGGCAAGGTAGTTCTCCGTCTTTTTCTCCAGCAGGGTGAGGACAACAGCCTCATGGCCGGCCCGCTTCCCCACCACGGTGCCGCCCTCCCAATGGCCTTCTTCCATTTCTTCCATACGCTGGGCGGCGATCTCCGGGCGGTCTGAAATGCTTGTGCCGTAACACTTTTTGTTCTCCCTGTCCTAGGATTTCCTGCCCTTGCGCTTCAAGGCTTCCGGCAGCTCCGTCACCTTGATTGGAAACCGGCCATCCCACACCATGTTATAGAGGGTGTGGGTGCAGACCATCTCGTTTTCAGAGAACAGACACTGTCTCTTGGCGTAGCCGCAGCAGGCATCCAGCGGCCATTTGTGCTCCTGCTCCTGCGGGGCGGTGTGCCTCGCTCCAACTCGTTTGTAACGGTGCTTGGAGCGCAGCCACTATGGGCTTTTTCTTAAGTCTCCTACTTCATTTTACAATCGACCGATTCTTTTTTCTTTACATCTGTAGTTAGAACACATATAATGATGGTATAATCTATAATGAAGTGTGCTGCTGTGGCGGAAGGAATTACCACAGAATTCAAACGGGAGTACACGAATGTGAACTACGAGGCAGAGACAACGGTTCAGAAGAAGCCCGTACCTGAAAGGGATCAGCAGATACTGGAATCCATTTCCACCAAACAGCTTGTTTCAAGAGCGGAGATTGAGGCAGCGGCGAGTCTGTCTCAAAGCGTGACGGTTCGGACGCTGAAGAAGCTGATGGAGTTGGGACTGATGCAGAAAAGAGGAAATGAAAAAAATACGGTATACTATCGTGAGAGCAAATGACAGACCGTTTTATAAAAGGAGATGTTTTTATGCTGTTTGTAGAATATCCGAAATGCACCACCTGCCAAAAGGCCCGGAAGTGGCTGGAAGGGTACGGTGCGGCCTTTACGGTCCGCCACATCAAGAGCGCCCCGCCTACCGCCGGTGAGCTGAGGCTTTGGCAGAAGTGCAGCGGTTTGCCGCTGAAAAAGTTTTTCAACACCAGTGGATTGAAATACAAGGAGTTGGGCCTGAAGGACAAGCTGGCCGGCATGACCGAAGAGGAACAGCTGGAGCTGCTGGCCTCCGACGGGATGCTGGTCAAGCGCCCCATCCTGGTGGGGGATGACTTTGTGCTGGTGGGCTTCCGGGAGGCGGAGTGGAGCAGGGCGCTGGGCAAAAAATGACTTCCTGCGGGAACCCGTGCGGGACGCATCAACGCAAACTTGGCCGTTTCCCTCATCTTTTTATTGTACAGTTCTTTTATTCGCCCATATTTTTGCAAGGAGCCAAGGTACAAGCTCATTGCCGCTGACGGCTATAAACTGGACGCGGAGCTGATCCCAGTGGAGATCAAGGCCACCAACCGGCAGGCAAAATCCCTGCGCACACTGATTGGCAGCGAGAAATACAGCGGCATTTCCCACAGGAGCAAGCTGACCAGGGGAATATCAGGTACAGCGACAATAGTTGCGCGCTCCCATACTTTTGCGCGTTTTTGCTGAAACGGTACTTAAAGCCGGGAGGCCGAATGACATCATAGGAAAATGGAGGAGGCGCTACAAATGAAGTCTTGGAAGAACTGGTTCCAGCCCCACATTTTAGAGCGGGGGCGGGCCTGCTTTGCCGAAGGCCGAGTCGCAGATCTGGAGCGCACTGGGGACAGCTACACCGCCACTGTGGAAGGCACAGCGGAATACAAGGTGGAGATTTTACTGGATGGAGACTCCATTGAGGATATGATTTGTGACTGTCCCTATGCGGAGAACGGAAATGCCTGTAAGCACATGGCGGCGGTCCTGTTCGCGGTGGCTACCACCGAACCGTATCGGAGGAATGACACGGAAAAAAAAGAACGTCTGACTCCCGCCGGCCTTGTGGAAAAAATCCCTGACAGCCAGCTCCGCCCGCTGTTGACGGAATTGATATCCGCTGATGAGAAGCTCTACAGGGCGTTGCTCCTTCGATATGGGGAGATGGCCCTGGAGGAATGTACGAAAACGCTGAAAAAAGAACTGACATCCATTGGGAAACGATACGCAGACAGAGATGGTTACATAGACTATTACCATGCGGGAGATTTCGCAGAGGCGATTGCAGATCATATTCAGCGGCAGACGGAAACGCTGTTGGCTCGGAAGGCGCCTCTGTTGGCTTTCCAGGGCGGGATAGATGCGCTGCGGGAATATTCCAATTACAGCATAGACGATTCCGATGGCGAATACGGGCTGATTACGGAAGCATTGAACACTACATGTATTGATGTCCTGGCTGACGCAGACGAAACTGTTGCCGAAAAGATATTTGACATCCTGGCCGATTGTGTTAAATCAGACCGAGAGGACTGGTTTGTCCAGGATTTTGCGATGCAAATGGTATTTTCACGCTTTGCGGGAAAGTATTTTGATGAAAAGAAATTGGCGTTGGTAGATGAGCAGATTGTTGCGCTTACCCTATCAAGCAAGAAAGATTACTCCAGTGAATATGAGATGAAACGTCTGTTGATGCGCCGCTTTGACCTGATGAAACAGCTGTCCCGGCCCAAGGAGGAGCTGGACGCCTTTTTGGAGCAGCACACAAAGTATTCCGATATCCGTAAGCTGCGTGTCCAGCAGGCGCTTGAGGACGAGAAGATAGACGAGGCCACTCATCTGCTGGAGGAGGGCAAAGCCGCCGACCATGACAAACGGGGGCTGGTGGCGGAGTACAGCAAATGGCTGATGGATCTGTACGAGCGGCAGGGACAGCGGGACAAGCTGATTGCGGAGCTGGAATATCATATCTTTGCCCTGTCCTCCGGCGGCATGGAAATGCTGAACCGCCTGAAGAACGTGTGTGCGCCGGCGCAGTGGATCGAGTATAGGGAGCGGTATCTTTCTGGGCGAAGTTACCACAAGCTGGAGCTTCTGGAATCCGAGGGGCTTTGGGAGCGGTTGGTGGAGGCGGTCACCGCGGTTGAGCGTCTTTCCATCCTGGACCGCTATGAGGCTGCCCTGAAAAAAAAGTATCCGGACAGGATGCTGGAGGCATACGTTGGTATCCTGACGAAAGAAGCTGCCACAGCATCCAACCGAAAGCACTATCAGGAGTTGGCGCACTATCTGAAAAAACTCAGGAGTTACCCAGGCGGGACAGAGCGGGCGGCGCGGCTTGCGGAGGACTGGCGTACCCAATACAGCCGTCGCCGGGCAATGATGGAGGAGTTACGGAACGCAGGGGTTTAGTCATAAGGCGCTTTTTGCGCTATTTATTTTACCTTATCTCAAATCTCCAAATTCGCGTAAGCATTCAGGCTGGCGTCCCCCCGGACGCCGGCCTGATACTCGTAGTAGGCCTGTGCGCCGATCATGGCCCCATTGTCGCCGCACAGGCGCAGGGGCGGAAGGTACAGCCGGATACCGTTGTCCCGGCAGGCCCGCTCCAAATCCCCTCGAATCCTCTCGTTGGCAGCCACGCCGCCGGCTGCGGCCAGGACGCGGCGGCCCTGCCGCCGGGCGGCCTCTATGGCCCGGGGTACCAGCTCCTCGCTGATAGCCGCGGCCACCGACGCCGCCAGACTGGACCGGTCCAGCGCCTCCCCCTTCTGACCGGCGTTGTGGATCAGGTTTACCGCCGCCGTCTTCAGCCCGGAGAAGGACATGTCCAGCGGGTTCCCCGCCACCTTGGCCCTGGGCAGGGGATACTTCCCGTCGCCCCCCCCCCTGGCCAGCTCCTGCATGGGCTTCCCGCCGGGGTAGGGCAGGCCCAGCACCCGGGCAATCTTGTCAAAGCACTCCCCTGCCGCGTCGTCCCGTGTAGCGCCCATAATGGTCATGTCCGTGTAGTCCCTCACGTCCACGATCATGGAGTTACCCCCGGAGATGCACAGGGCCAGAAAGGGCGGCTCCAGCTCCGGGAAGGCGATGTAGTTGGCGGCAATGTGGCCCCGGAGGTGGTGGACCGGGATGAGGGGCCTGCCCAGAGCAAGGGCCGCGCTCTTGGCGAAGTTCACCCCCACCAGCAGCGCGCCGATGAGCCCGGGGCCGTAGGTCACTGCCACCGCATCCACGTCGGTTTTGCGCAGTCCCGCGTCCGCCAGGGCCTTGTCCGCCAGTCCGGCAATGGCCTCCACATGCTTGCGGGAGGCGATCTCCGGCACCACGCCGCCATAGACGGCGTGCATGTCCGCCTGGGACAGGATGGCGTCGCTGAGGACCTGCCGTCCGTCCCGGACCACCGCCGCCGCCGTCTCGTCGCAGGAGGATTCAAAGGCTAAAATGTTCATAAATACACTGCCTTTTTTAGTAATCATTCTTTTTCTTGCAAGAAAAAGAATCAAAAAGAACTTTTAGAGAAGCTCAGATATACTGATAGAACAGCCCATGCCGGGTGCAGTACCACAGCAGGGTCCCCCGGCCCCGGGCGGGAAAGCGGACCTGGAGGTCCCACTCCGGATACTGCCGCGCCAGCTGCACCCGCTCCCCGGTGGCCAGAGCGGCGAAGGAGATGTGGTGGTCCTTGCTCATGGGGTGGCGGCTGGTGACCAGCCACTCGTCCTCCACCCGCTCCACCGTCAGCCGGTGGTCTCCGTCCGCCTTCTGCGCCGTCAGGGCGGTCAGCTTCCTGCCGCAGCAGGTCAGCTCCGCCTCCCCGGTGGTGAAGGTGATGCCTCCGCAGGCCGGGCAGACGTAATATTTCGCTTTTTTCATGTTTCCTCCCGTTTCCTCGGAGGGAGGCAGCCGGCCGGACAGCAGCGCAGCCAGGTCCACGCCCAGCTCCTCTGCCAGCTGGGCCAGCAGGGACACGTCCGGGCACCCGGCCCCACACTCCCACTTGCTCACCGCCTTGCCGGTAACGCCCAGCCGCTCCGCCAGCGCCGCCTGGGTCAGGCCCCGCTCCTTCCGCACCTGGGCAATCAGTGCGCCCACCCTGCCGCAGTCCATGATACCGCCTCCCTGTGATGTGATGGTTCCGGACCTCTGCCCGGCGCTGTCTATCTTACACCATACCGGGACCGGGATCAATCCACGCTCCGTAGAGTCTGAGGACCTGCATCCACAGCTGCTGAATGCGGTCCAGCCGGCCTTTTTGCCATAAACGCAGGTTTTTACTCCGTCCAGTCGGACAAGGGACGGGGCTGTTCTCCGGGCAGGAGGGGGATTTGGATGAATCGGTCATACTTCTCCCTGGCGAACTGCCGCAGGTAGATCTCCTGGTGCCTCCTCATGATCTCCCCCTCATCCGGCAGCCTCTCCGCCCAGCAGATGGTCTTGAAGTGGACGCCGAACAGGGCGGTGTCATAGCCCAGGAGCACAGCCCCGGTGCGCTGGTAGAAGGCCAGGCGGCGCAGGATGATCCCGTCCGCCGCCGGGTCTCCGGTGGGGGCCTCGGACTCGCCGATGAACACCGTGTCCGCCGGATACCGCTGCCGGACCATGGCGATGAGCTGTCCCCCCACGCCCCGGCCCCGCAGCCGGGCGGGCACGCACAGGTAGTCCACCAGCACATAGGGCTCCTCCGGGTGCTTCCACAGCAGCATGTAGCCCACTGGCTCCCCGCCGTCCTCTGTCAGGCGCAGGGGCTCGTAGATTCCCCTCTCCCGCATCCCCTCCATGGCTGCCAGGGGCTTGAGCTCCGACGGGGGGAATGCCTCCCGCAGGTCTGTCTCATAGGCCCTTCTCAGCGCCGGCGGGGTCATGATGTCCAAGTTCATTTCTTCAGCTCCAATGTCATAATGATGGCGTCCTCCTTGGGGTGGAAGTAGTAGCCCCGCCGCCGTCCCGCCTCCCGGTAGCCCAGGCCGTCGTAGAGGGTCCTGGCCCCCTGGTTGGACTCCCTGACCTCCAGTGAGATGAAGGCCAGCTCCCCGCCCTGCCGCCGGAGCTCCTGGAGCAGGGCAGTGGCTACCCCCTGCCGCCGGGCCTCCGGCCGGACGGCCACGTTGTTGATATATCCCTCGTCCAGCACCCTGCAGAGGCTGATATACCCCAGAACCAGGCCGGCGGGGTCCACTGCGGCCAGATTGACCGCGCTCTCGTTGGACACCATATCCTCCAGGGTCTTTCTGGACCAGGGATCGGAGAAACAGATCTTCTCCAGGGCCTCAATCTGTTCCAGGTGGGCAGAGGTCATAGGCACAATGGCAAACTCCATATCTCACTTGGCCTCCAGCCAGTTTTTCCCGCTGTGGGCCTCCGCCGTCAGGGGTACCGCCAGCGCGTACACGCCCTCCATCTCCTGGGCCAGCAGGGTCTGGACAGCCTCCGCCTCCGCCTGGGGGCACTCCACAATCAGCTCGTCGTGGACCTGCATGATGAGCCGGGCCTCCAGCCCCTCCGCCCGCAGCCGCTGGAACACCTTCACCATGGCCAGCTTGATAATGTCCGCCGCCGTGCCCTGGATGGGCATGTTCAGGGCCACCCGCTCCCCGAAGGACCGGGTGGCGAAGTTGGAGGCCTTGATCTCCGGCAGGGCCCGGCGGCGGCGGAACAGGGTCTCCACGTAGCCGTCCTCCTTGGCCCGGGCGATCACGCCGTCCATATAGGCCTTCACCCCAGGGAACCGGGCAAAGTATGCTTCCATGTAGGCCTTGGCCTCCGCCACGCTCACCCCCAGATCCTGGGACAGGGAGAAGGCGGAGATACCGTACACGATGCCGAAGTTCACCGCCTTGGCCGCCCGGCGCATACTTACCGTAACCTGATCCGTGGGCACGCCGAAGACGTGGGCGGCGGTGACGGTGTGGAAGTCCTCCCCGGAGAGGAAGGCCGCCTGCATGGCCTGATCCCCGGACATGTGGGCCAGCAGCCGCAGCTCAATCTGGCTGTAGTCCGCATCCACCAGCACCCGGCCGGGCCCGGCGGCAAACATCCGGCGCAGCTCGCTGCCCAGCTCCGTGCGGGTGGGGATATTTTGCAGGTTGGGCTCCGTGGAGCTCAGCCGCCCCGTGGCGGTGACGGTCATCTGGAAGCTGGTGCGCACCCGGCCGTCCGGGCCGATGACCTTCAAAAGCCCCTCCACGTAGGTGCTCTTCAGCTTGGCGTACTGCCGGTACTCCAGCACCTCCCCCACGATGGGGTGGGCCCCCCGCAGCTTGTCCAGCACGTCCGCGCTGGTGGACCATCCGGTCTTGGTCTTTTTGCCGTGGCTCAGGCCCAGCCGCTCGAAGAGGACCTCCCCCAGCTGCTTGGGGGAGTTGATGTTGAAGGGGCCGGCGTAGGAGTATATTTTCTGCTCCAGGGCCTCGATGGCCCCGGTGAGGGTCTCGCCGAAGGAGCGCAGGGCCCCCGCGTCCACCAGAAATCCCGCCGTCTCCATCTCCGCCAGCACCCGGCACAGGGGCAGCTCCACCTGGAAGTAGAGCCAGTCCGTGCCCATCTCCGCCAGCTTGGGCCTCATGGCGCTGTACAGCGCGTCCACGGCAGAGACGTAGCTGAGGAAGGACGCCTCCACATCGGCTCCGCCGCTGAACAGGGAGAACGCGTCCGGCTCCAGGTACAGGGGCTTGGGCAGCTCCTCCTTGAACCAGGAGGCGAAGAGGCGGGCGATGTCGTAGCGCCCGGCCGTAGCGTCCAGCAGGTATCCGGCCAGGGCGGTGTCGAAGACAAAGCCCTCCGCCGGAAGGGTATTCTCCAGCAGGGTCCTGGTCAGATCCTTCACGTCGTGGGACGCCTTCTTGATATCCTCTGAAAACAGGGCCGCCAGCAGCCGGTTCCAGTCCCCCTGGTAGCGGTTGAAGTAGAACTCACCCGCCACGGCCTCGTTTTCCCCGGTCTGGCACTGGACCATCACGGCGGTGAGGTCCGGCAGGGCCAGCAGGGCCACGTACTCCGCGGCCCGGAAGGTCTCCAGCAGCTCCTCCGCCTGTTCCTGGCTGACGGCCTGCTCCACCCGGACGGTGAGCGCCGGCTTCTCCCGGCTCTCCGGCGGCGCTCCGGTGAGGCCCATCTTCTCAATGAGCGTGTTGAACTCCAGCCGCAGAAACAGGCGGTAGAGCTCCGGCTTCACGCTCCGGCGCATATTCTCCGCCGGGTCAAAGTCCAGAGGCGCGTCGGTGATGATGGTAGCCAGGCGGTAGCTCATCCGGGCGCTCTCCTCCCCCTCGGCCAGCTTCCTGATGGCGGCGGGCTTTGCCTCGATGTCCGGCATGGCGGCGTAGAGGGCGTCCACGGTCTGGTATTTCTGCACCAGGGCCATGGCGGTCTTCTCCCCCACGCCCTTGACGCCGGGGATGTTGTCCGACGCGTCCCCCATGAGGGCTTTCAGATCGATGATGTGGATGGGCTCAAAGCCGTAGGTCTCCCGGAAGGTCTCCGGGGTCATATCCTTGGTGGTGGTCTGGCCCATGCGTGTGGAGACCAGCTTGACCTTGGTGCGGTCCGTCACCAGCTGGAGGCTGTCCTTGTCCCCGGTGACCACCACGCAGGTCCAGTCCTGGGCCTCGCATTTCCGGGAGATGGTGCCGATGAGATCGTCCGCCTCGTAGCCCGCCAGCTCGTAGCGGGGGATGTCCATGGCGTCCAGCACCTCCTTGAGCACAGGCATCTGCATAGCCAGCTCCTCGGGCATCCCCTTCCGCTGGGCCTTGTAGCCGTCGTATTCCAGGTGCCGGAAGGTAGGCTCCCGCCGGTCAAAGGTGACGCACAGGGCCTCCGGCTCCTCCTCGTCCAGCAGCCGCTGGAGGGTGGTGACGAAGCCGTAGACCGCGTTGGTGTACAGCCCGTCCCGGGTGGTCAGGGGCCGGATGCCGTAAAAGGAGCGGTTGACGATGCTGTTGCCGTCAATCACCATCAGTTTCATAGGACGTTCCTCCTTGCTTTCGCCTGCCAGCGCGCACGCTGGGCCGCTCTGGTGTATTATACCCCATGGGGAGGATTCCCGCAATAGATATTTGGCAGCCGCGGTAAACAGATGTTGCATATCATTCCCGCTGATGCTATACTAAATGACACAAAACACCCTGTCGCCTGCACAGTCGTTAGACTGTCCGCAGCATGTCCCCCACATCTGACGTTCTTTTTGATCCTTTTTCTTTCAAGAAAAAGGATGATTACAAAACAACAAGGAGGCGCACATCATGGTACTTGAGGATCTGCGGGCCATGAAGGAGACCTTCTGGCTCAACCCCCGTCTCCGTCCGGCGGCGGAGGGACTGGCGGCCGCGCCGGTAACGGCTGCGGACGTGGCGGACGCTGCGGCGCGGCTGGAGCGGTTCGCCCCCTACATCGCCCGGGTGTTCCCGGAGACCCGCCCCGCGGGCGGAATCATCGAGTCCCCCCTGACCCCCATCCCGGCCATGCAGGCGGCCTTGGGTTCCTTTCCCGGCCGGCTGCTGCTCAAGCAGGACAGCCGCCTGCCCATCTCCGGCTCCATCAAGGCCCGGGGCGGGATCTACGAGGTCCTGTGTCTGGCGGAGGAGATCGGGATCCGGGAGGGCGGACTGACCCTTGCCAGCGGCTACGCCCAGCTGGCGGACCCCGCCTTCCGGGAGCTCTTTGGCCAGTACGCCGTGGCGGTGGGGTCCACCGGCAACCTGGGCCTGTCCATCGGCATCATGAGCGCGGCCCTGGGCTTCCGGGTGACGGTCCACATGTCCGCCGACGCCCGCCAGTGGAAGAAGGACCTGCTGCGCTCCAAGGGGGTCACGGTGGTGGAGTACGCCGGGGACTACGGCAAGGCCGTGGCCGAGGGCCGCCGGCAGGCCCAGGGGGACCCCCGGTGTCACTTTGTGGATGACGAGAGCTCCCGTACCCTCTTCCTGGGCTACGCCGTGGCGGCCCAACGGACGGCCCGGCAGCTGGCGGACCTGGGTATCCCGGTGGACCGGGACCACCCCCTGCTGGTCTACCTGCCCTGCGGCGTAGGCGGCGGGCCCGGGGGCGTGGCCTTTGGGCTGAAGCTGCTCTACGGGGACAGCGTCCACTGCTTCTTTGCCGAGCCCACCCACGCCCCCTGCATGACCCTGGGCCTCGCCACGGGTCTCCACGACGGCATATGCGTAGGGGACTACGGCATTGACGGCAAAACCGCCGCCGACGGCCTGGCCGTTGGCCGGGCCAGCGGCCTCGTGAGCCGGATCATGGATCCCCTGCTGACGGGCTGCTTTACCGTGGAGGACGCCCGGCTCTACCGCCTCCTGGGCCTGCTGGCGGACACGGAGAACATCCGCCTGGAGCCCAGCGCCCTGGCGGGCCTGCCGGGAATGAGTCTGGTCGGGGACTGGGCGGAGCGCCAGGGCATTGACCTGCGAAACGCCGTCCACATCGCCTGGGCCACCGGCGGCAGCATGGTCCCGGAGGATATCTGGCAGGAGTACTATTCCCTTGGAGCATAAAAAAAGAGACGCGCTGTTGTCAGCGCGTCTCTTTCACACATTCGCTAGCTTACAGGCTCTTGTCGTCCACGTACAGCTCCCGAACTCCGTTGGAGCTGGCGGCGGGCTTGGCCGCAGGGGCAGCAGGGGCCTCGTCCCGGGGACCGTCCCGCCAGGCCAGGAACTTGGGAGCCACCTGGGGGAACAGGGCCAGGCTGAGCACGTCCTCCTCGCTCTTGGCCAGGTCCTTGAACTCCTCCTTGTACTTCTCCAGCTCCGGCTGAAGCTGATCCGCCGGACGGCAGGTGATGACCTCCTCCGGCTTGATGCCGGCCTTGGCCCGAACGGCCTCGTTGACCTTGCCGGGCAGCGAGCCGTACTCGCCCTTGAGCACCGCGCGGGACTCCTTGGTGAAGGTCTTGTACCGCTCGCCCATGATGATGTTCATCACCGCCTGGGTGCCCACGATCTGGCTGGAGGGGGTGACCAGGGGAGGATAGCCGTAGTCCTCGCGGACCCGGGGGATCTCCGCCAGCACGTCGTAGTACTTGTCCTCCTTGCCGGCCTGCTTGAGCTGGCTGATGAGGTTGGAGAGCATGCCGCCGGGCACCTGGTAGAGCAGGGTGTTGGTGTCCACGTTGAGCACCTTGGGATCCAGGGAGCCGGTGTCCTTGAGCCGCTGGGCCACCTTGCGGAAGTGGACCGCCGCGTCGCTCATCTTCTCCAGATCCAGCCCGGTATCCCGGACCGTGCCCTTGAGGGTGGCCACCAGGGACTCGGTGGCAGGCTGGGCAGTGCCGTTGGCCAGGGGGCTCAGGGCCGTGTCCACGATGTCCACGCCCGCGTAGGCCGCCATGAGGTAGACCATGTCGCCGGTGCCGGTGGTGTTGTGGGTGTGGAGGTGGATGGGCATATTCACGCTCTCCTTGAGCCGCTTGACCAGGCTGTAGGCGTCCATGGGCAGCAGCAGGTTGGCCATGTCCTTGATGCACAGGGTGTCCGCGCCCATCTGCTCCAGCTCCTTGGCCATCTTCACGAAGTAGTCCTCGCTGTGGATGGGGGAGATGGTGTAGGACAGGGTGGCCTCCACGATGCCGCCGTACTTCTTGGTGGACTTGATGGCCTGCTCCAGATTGCGCACGTCGTTGAGGGCGTCGAAGATGCGGATGATGTCGATGCCGTTCTCAATGGACTTGCGGCAGAAGGCGTCCACCACGTCGTCGGCGTAGTGCTTGTAGCCCAGAATGTTCTGGCCGCGGAAGAGCATCTGCAGCTTGGTGTTGGGCAGGTGCTTGCGCAGGGTGCGCAGCCGCTCCCAGGGGTCCTCGTTGAGGAAGCGCATGCACACGTCGAAGGTGGCGCCGCCCCAGCACTCCAGGGAGTAGTAGCCGATGGAGTCCAGAATCTCGCAGGCGGGCAGCATGTCCTCAATGGTCATGCGGGTGGCGGCCTGGGACTGGTGGGCGTCACGGAGGATGGTATCCGTAATCAGCAGGGGCTTGTTAGACAGAAATTCCATTGTTTCCATTCAATAATACTCCTTCTTCATAGGCATACCCTCTCCCCCCTGCTTTCAGGGGGGAGGGCTGTATGCCGATCCACCGCTATCAGCCGAACAGCGCCATCAGCACGCCGGCTGCGATCGCGGAACCGATGACGCCGGCCACGTTGGGGCCCATGGCGTGCATCAGCAGGAAGTTGGCGGGGTTGGCCTTCTGGCCCTCCACCTGGGAGACGCGGGCGGCCATGGGCACGGCGGACACGCCGGCGGAGCCGATGAGGGGATTGATCTTCTCCTTGAGGAAGAGGTTCATGAACTTGGCCAGCAGCACGCCGCCGGCGGTGCCGAAGCCGAAGGCCACGATGCCCATGCCCATGATGAGCAGGGTGCGGCCCTGGAGGAAGGTAGTGGCGGTGGCGGTGGCGCCCACGGAGATGCCCAGGAAGATGGTGACAATGTTCATCAGCTCGTTCTGGGCGGTCTTATTGAGGCGCTCCACCACGCCGGACTCCTTGAACAGGTTGCCCAGCATCAGGCAGGCGATCAGGGGACCGGCGGAGGGCACCAGCAGGGCCACGAACACCGTGACCATGATGGGGAAGATGATCTTCTCACGCCGGGACACCTCCCGCAGGGGGCGCATGGTGATCTGGCGCTCCGCCGGGGTGGTGAGGGCACGCATGATGGGGGGCTGGATGACGGGCACCAGGGCCATATAGCTGTAGGCGGCCACGGCGATGGGGCCCAGCAGCTCCGGGGCCAGACGGCTGGTGACGAAGATGGCCGTGGGGCCGTCCGCGCCGCCGATGATGCCGATAGAGGAGGCCTGGGCGTTGTTAAACACGCCGGAGAGCTTGCAGCCCACGAAGGTCATGAAGATGCCCAGCTGGGCGGCAGCGCCCAGCAGCAGGGTCTTGGGGTTGGCGATGAGGGGGGCGAAGTCGGTGCTCGCGCCCACGCCCATGAAGATAAGGCAGGGGTAGATGCCCAGCTTTACGCCCAGGTACAGCACATCAATGAGGCCCACGGAGATGGACTGGCCCACGGACACCGTGCCGCGCACGGCCTCAGAGACCCCCAGCTCCTCCAGGTGCGCCAGGAACTCCGGCGTGATGGGATTTCCGCCGAAGAACTCCCAGTTGACGTGGCCGCCGGCGAAGAGGATCTCGTGGTACATCTCCGCGCCGGGCAGGTTGGTGATGAGCATGCCGAAGGCGATGGGCAGCAGCAGCAGGGGCTCGAACTTCTTGACAATCGCCAGATACAGCAGGACGAAGGAGACCAGCATCATGATCAGAACCTTCCAGTCCCCGGTGGCGATTTGATAGAAGCCCGTCGCCTGAATAAAATTCATGATAGCTTCCATGTAATATTCCTCCCAAGGACCGGCCTTAGCCGATCGTGCACAGCAGGGCCCCGGACTCCACCGTCGCTCCCTTGATGACGCTCACGGAGTTGGCGGTGCCGTCGCAGGGGGCCATGATCTCGTTCTCCATCTTCATGGCCTCCAGGATAAAGAGCACGTCCCCCTTCTTCACCGGGGAGCCGTTGGACACGTTGACGGCCAGGATGGTGCCGGGCATGGGGGCGGCAACCTTCTCGCCGCCGGCGGGAGCGGCTGCGGCAGGGGCGGGCGCGGCTGCGGGGGCGGGGGCGGCGGCGGGAGCCGCGCCGTCCATGGCCTCGATGGCAATCTCATAGACGGTGCCGTTGACATTCACCTTGTACTTTTTCATTGTTCTTTCCTCTCCTCAATTACATTTTTTTCACGGACAAAATGCGGATACCGGCGAGATCGGTTCCCTCCTCCTCCGCGATGGCGGCGGCGATGGCGGCGATCATGGCCTGCCGGTTGGGGATGGCTTCCGCTCCTGCGGCGGGGGCTGCGGGCGCTGCCGGGGCGGCGGGGGCGGCCACGGGCGCCTTTTCCATCGATCTGCACACGGCGCTCATTGCCATGCACAGAAGGATGATGCAGATCAGGCCGAAGAAGACGGTTCCAATACCCATCAGGACAACGAACAGATTGGACACCTCAGGCATTCGGATGTTCCCTCCTTCTCAAATTGGCGGGCCGGCGGAAAGTCCGGCCCAGGGATATATCGTGAAAATCATAACAATTTTCACGCGCGCGAAATTGTTTTTATTATAACAAACTCTCCGGGAAATTTCAATACTTTTCCCCGCATATTTCCCACAATTTTTCCTGTCACGGGCGGTCTTTCTTTTTCTTTTCCGCTGTGGTATGATGGGCGGAGAACAGAGGAGGGAGGCGGCGGATTGATGCGGTATGGAGAGGTGAAGCGGGGGCGCTTTCTGGCCCGGCCCAACCGGTTTGTTGCCCATGTGGAGCTGGAGGGGGAGCGGGTGGTGTGCCACGTGAAGAACACCGGCCGGTGCCGGGAGCTGCTGACAAGCGGCGCGGCGGTGTATCTGGAGCGGGCGGAAAACCCGGCCCGGAAGACGCCCTATGATCTCATCGCGGTGGAAAAGGGGGATCTGCTCATCAACATGGACGCCCAGGCCCCCAACAAGGTCTTTGGGGAGTGGGCGGCGGCGGGGCGGTTCCTGCCGGGCCTCACGGCCCTGCGGCCGGAGTTCACCTGGGAGGACTCCCGGTTCGACTTCCGGCTGGAAGACCATCTGGGCCCCTGCTTTGTGGAGGTGAAGGGGGTCACACTGGAGCAGGACGGTCTGGCCCTGTTTCCCGACGCGCCCACAGAGCGGGGGGTCAAGCACCTGCGGGGCCTCCGCCGGGCGGTGGAGCGGGGGTACCGGGCGGCGGTGTTCTTCGTGGTGCAGATGAAGGGGCCCCGGCTGTTCCGGCCCAACGACGATACCCACCCCGCCTTCGGGCAGGCCCTCCGGGAGGCCTCGGCGGCGGGGGTGGGCGTGTACGCCTGGGACTGCGCCGTCACGCCGGAGAGCCTGACCCTGGACGCGCCGGTGGAGGTGGCGCTGTAAACCGTCTTTGTCGTCATCCTTCCCGCGCCATGCCTCCGGCCCCGGTGGAATTTCCCTCCGCCGGGGCCGGTTTTTCTGCGGATTTTTCCGTTGGGTGACAGATCGGCTCCCTGGGGATTGTTATATAGGTGAAAGGAGGCGATACGCGTGGACGAGAAACAGGCAGAGTATCTGGTGGCGCAGTATGCGGACCTGCTCCTGCGCATCGGGTACACCTGGCTGGGGGATATGGACGACGCCAAGGACGTCTGCCAGGAGGTGCTCATCCGTCTGCTGGAGAACCCCCGGGACTTCCCGGATCCGGGCCAGGAGCGGGCGTGGGTGATCCGGCTGGGAGTGAACGCCTGCAAGAACTGGCGCAGGAGCGCCTGGCTGCGCCGCCGCGCCCCTCTGGAGGAGGGGCTGGCGCTGGCGTCGGAGGACGCTCTGCCGGAGGAGGGCGGACTGCTCTCCCAGGTGATGGCGCTGCCCCCCAAGTACCGGGAGGTCATCTTCCTGCGCTACTACGAGGGGTACGAGGTCCGGGAGATCGCGGCTCTGCTGGGGCGTTCCCCCGCCCTGGTGAGCACCCATCTGAAGCGGGGGAAGGAAAAACTGCGGCATATGCTGGGAGGTATGGAGTATGCGTGACGGATTTGAGAGCTACCGGGCGGAGCTGGACGGGCTGCGCCTGACGGAGGAGAGCCGGGAGCGGCTGGCTGACCGCCTGACCGGCCGACGGAGTCTGGAGGCGGACCGCCGGTCCCATCGCCCGGGCGGGCGGCTGGGCCGGGCGGCGGTGATTGCGGCGGCGGCGTGTCTGCTGGCGGCGGTGGGCGGCGCGGCGGTGGTGTCCAGCGTCCCCACCCTGCGGGACCGCTTCTTCGGCGGGGACAGTGCAGGCTACCGGCAGAGCGGCGGCTTTGTGGGCCGGGCGGTGGAGAACAACGGCTGGACTCTGTCCATCACCGACTGCGTGGGGGACGACTACTATGTCTATCTGGGCATGGAGCTGGAGGCCCCGGAGGGGACGGTGCTGGACGCGCCGGACTACCGGTTTGCCCGCTTCAGCGCCAGCTTTACAGACAGCAGCCTCTACGGTACCTACGACGTGATGCCCCTGCCGGACGAGGACCCCACGGACAACAAGCTCCCCCTGATGTGGCTGCTGTACAGCTCCCAGCCCGGGGTGAACGGCTCCGCGGTGCGGCTGACTGTGTCCGATCTGGGCCACCGCTGGGACGACGGGGAGGCGTATCAGCTGGACTGCGGCGGGACCTGGGACCTTGGCGCTGTGACTGTGCGCTATCCGGACAGCATCCTCCGACTGACGCCCGACACGCCGGTGGAGGTCCCCCTGGAGGGTCCCGGCGGCGTCCGGACCCTGGACGCCCAGGTCAGCCGGGTGGAGATCTCCCCCCTGGCCCTGAACGTCTGGATCTCCGGGGAGGAGCTGGTCCTCCACCACGGACCGGACCGCCCCCAGCCCAGCGAGACCTTCTACTTCTGCGACAGCACCCAGGAGGTGCTGGCCTTTGACGCGGACGGCCAGCCCATTGCGATGCGCGCTGGCATGGAGGGAATGGGCGGCGGCGGATGCAGCGGGTACAATGAGAGCGAGGGCTATATCTGGCTGTCCTGCGGCTTCGGCGGCCTCATTGATGTGAACCGGGTTGCTAAGATCGTGGTCAACGGCGTGGAGATCCCGGTGCGGCCGTAAACGAAAGATGCCTCCCGTCCGGAGCGATATGCTCCCTTTGTGAGAGACAGTGAAAAATAGCACTGTCAAACATGAAGGGAGCATTTTATGCCACAGGAGCAAAAGTTGGGAATTGAAGAAAAGGTCCGAATTGTGAGACAATGCCTTGGGAAAAATTACGGTGAACTGGCACTAAAGTATCAAGGCAGCTACCAACAGGTACGCACTTGTACTCTGCGCTTTGAAGAGATGGGCGAGGCCGGTTTGGAAGACCGGCGTGGCCGTCGCAGGAAAGATTAAGCTCTCCGTACAGAATTGGAGCAGGCGCAAATAGAAATTGAGCAGCTCAAGCACAAGCTGTATCTGGTAGAAATGGAGCGTGATTTTCTAAAAAATTGGACGAGGCAGAGAGGAGAGATGCCGCTCAGAAGTGAGACAACGCCAGGTCTATATGGCAATCAAGGAATGTCATGACGCACAGGGGTATCCCATTGAAATGGCTTGCGGGTTGCTCTATGTTGCCCGTTCTGCGCACTATAAACATGGAGCACATAGATTTACGAAAATTGAATAGAGGAGAACTCACACAGGTACGCCGGCAGGTTGTACGTCTCAAAAAGATGTGGAAAACCGGGAAAGAGATTGAGGAATTAACCGGAGTGCAGCAGAATCGCGTTAGCGAAATATGGACGGTGTATCAGCGGGAGGGAGACGGTTCCCTGGAACCGAAGAAACGTGGGTTCCAGAAAGGGACGCATCTGCTGCTGACACCGGAGGAGCAGGCAGAAATACGAGAAACGGTCATAACACGCCGTCCGGAGGAATTTTCCCCTCGTTTATCCTTATTTCCCTTGCGTTTTTGCTCTATCGCTTTTATTTCTTCCTCACTACATTGATATCTGCCAGCCATTTTCATCTCCCAGATTTATTTTACCATATCCATTGCCTAATTAAATGATTTTATCAAGAAATAGTATTATATCGTGCCGGTGCTGTTTCTTCGCCATTTTATGTCCTCCTTCTGTTTTGAGGACTATTATTTTACATCTCAATTGATGCAATGCCATTAAGTTAACCAGAAGTTACCAAAAAGAGAGTTGCGCGGC
>CAJTWF010000041.1 GCA_910579965.1 uncultured Oscillospiraceae bacterium | reverse complement strand
TTTTGCCTTGCAGGGCAAAAAATCCACTCGCCAATCCATACACGTCGAGATATTAGACAGGCTCTTAAAGTTCTTTTTGATCCTTTTTCTTTCAAGAAAAAGGATGACTACTCGTCCCCCCACAGCTCCTCCCGCGCCACCGGCGCAAGGCCGTCCGCCGTCAGGCGGTAGAGGGCGGTGCAGACCTGGGAGAGGAACTTCCGGTCATGGGACACGCTGATGATGGTTCCGCCGTACTCCTCAAAGCCCTGGCGGACCTTGGGGCCGGAGATGGGGGAGAAATTCCGGGTGGGCTCATCCAGAATGAGCACATTCACCCCGTCCAGGCTCATCCTGGCCAGCAGAAGCTTGGCCTTCTGGCCGCCGGAGAGCTCCCGGATGGGGTGGACCATCTCCTGCCGGGCGTAGCGCAGACTGCCCAGATAGGTCCTGGCCCTGGTCTGGGAGGCAGCGTCCCCCTCCGGGGCCAGAAAGTCGATGGGCGTCTGGTCCAGGGGCAGGGTCTCGGCGTAGTCCTGGGACATGTAGGCGGCCTGGATATCCCGGCGGCAGAGCAGCTCCTGCTGGATGTGCCGCAGCAGAGTGGTCTTGCCCGCGCCGTTGGACCCCAGAATGCCCACCTTCTCCCCGCCCCGAACGTACAGCCGGACGTTGTTTGCCAGCAGCCGCTCCCCCGCTTCCAGACGGTCCAGCCGCAGATCCAGCACGCACTTGCCCGCCGGCAGCCGCACCTCCTCCGGAAACCGGACAAAAATGGCCTGCTCCACCTCCGGGAGCTGGGTCATGCGCTCCGCCTCCCGGTCAAAGCGGCGGCCCATGGACTGGACTGCGTGCATCTTCTTTTTCAGCAGCCGGGCCGTGGCCGGATCCTGCCGGGAAATTACGGTCTGGGCGTGCTCCACGCTCTGCTGAATGCGCCGGTACTTGGACATCTTCTTTTCATACTCCTCCCGCTCCTTCCGGGCCTGGCGGGTCTGACCGGCAATGGCGTCCTCCCGGAGGCCGGTATAGGTCCGGTAGTCCAGGCGGCGGACCGTGCAGCGGGGCGGCTTCCCCTCCCGGGGGTGCTCAATATGGAGCACCACGTTGGCTGTGGCCTCAATGAGAGCTTCATCGTGGGAGATAAAAAGGACGATCCCAGGAAAGCCGCTGATGAACGCCTCCAGCCACGTCAGCGTCTCCAGGTCCACGTCGCTGGAGGGCTCGTCCAGCAGCAGCGTCTGGGGCCGCTGGAACAGCAGCCGGCCCAGCTGGAGCTTGATCCGCTCCCCGCCGGAGAGAGTGGACACCGGCCTGTCCCCGTAGAACTCCTCCGCCGGAAAGCGCAGCTGCCAGGCGATCTCTCCCAGCTCGTTGGGGGTCAGGTCAAAGAAGGCGGGACAGGCGGCGCAGAAATCGTACACGCTCCCGGCCAGCTCCTCCGCCGTCAGGTCCTGGGCCAGATAGCCCAGGGTCCCCGGCTCCCCGGCCAGGGATCCGCTCCACTGGCAGTACCCCTCCACCCGCCGGGGATCGGCGATCCACTGGAGGAGGGTGGACTTGCCGTTGCCCTCCTCCCCGATGATGACGGCCTTGTCCCCGGGGTTGAGGACAAAGGAAAAATCCTCCACCAGGACCCGCAGGTCCCTCCGGTGGGTCAATGTCAGATGCTTTACCTGTAGCATAAGGGCATCCTCCCCTTTCATAAAAAACTGCTTCCGGACAGGCCGAAAGCAGCGGAGGACGCAGAAGGGCGCGGAGCGAGACGCTCCGGCTCCATGGCGCGGCGCATCCTCTGACTTTCGGCGTACAGGAACCGGACGTCCCCCTGCGGGACGCCTCCGGAAGAACTCCTGTGACACGAAAATCAGATTCAGATGCGCATTTTCTCACCCTTCTCTTCAAGACTGTGTTCCAGTATAGCAGATTTTAGGAGAAAGTACAGTTACAGTTGTGTTACAAGCCGCAGGGAGAAGGAAAAACGGGGAAAACCGTATAAAAGCCGGGTGAAATGCGCAGAATAAAGCGGATTGTCCGAATATGCAGTCCAAAGGCCGATGAAAAAGAAAGGAGATGGTCCGATGAAGTCCTACGAGGTCATCCGCGAGGAGTTCGTCCCCTGCACCGGAGACCAGCGCCCCAACACCAGGGAGATCCTGGAGCTGCGCCTGGAGGACCCGGCCCGCTACGTTCAGGAGCAATACATGCGGGAGCGGAGCGTGGAGTTCCTGTCCACCAAGCGGGACGGCAGCAGCGTCATTGAGGCGCTGCTGGAGGGAGGGCGGAAGCACCGCTACACCTTCTGCGAGCTTTGACAATAGAGGGGCGCGGAGTTGATCCGCGCCCTTGGCCGTTTTACCGGCAGAACTTCTCAATATAGTCGTCGAAGGCCCGCCGGATCACCTCCACCGCCTCATGGCGGCCGTGTATGCTGTCCACCTCCGCGTTTTTATCCGGCTCCAGGTGCTTGTACACGCTGAAAAAGTGGCTGATCTCGCTGGAGATGTGGGCGGGCAGGTCCCCCAGGTCCTGATAGCTGTTGTACATAGGGTCCTCATAGGGGATGGCCAGGATCTTGTCGTCCATGGCCCCGCCGTCCCGCATGGTGAAGTAGCCCACCGGGTAGACCCGCACCAGGCTCATGGGACGGATGGGCTCGCTGCACAGCACCAGCACGTCCAGGGGATCGCCGTCGTCGGCGTAGGTGCGGGGGATAAAGCCATAGTTGGCCGGATAGTGGGTGGAGGTGTAGAGGATGCGGTCCAGGCGCAGCGCGCCGGTCTCCTTGTCCAGCTCATACTTGTTCTTAGAGCCCTTCTCGATTTCAATGACCGCCAGAAAGTCCTCCGGCTGCATCCGGGCGGGGCGGATATCGTGCCACAGATTCATCATGTCTCTCCTCTCCCTCTTCTTTTTTCCTATCATACCACATATATTCTCCCGGGACAAGGGCCGTCGGAGGCATTGGAGAGAGCTTGGGAGAAATTTTTGTAGAAATCTTGCAAAACAAGCGGAGATGTAGTACACTGTATCTGTCAATACCTACAAATTCTGGAAATAGGAGGCCCAATATGAAAGAGTATGAGATCATCAAGCAGGTCTACAGCCCCTGTGCGCCGGATACCCAGGAGTTCTTGGAGCTGGAGCTGGAGAGCCCGGAGGAGTACGTCCGGAGCCTCTTCAAAAATGACGCTTCCGCTGAGATTGACGTGACGGAGAAGGAGGGCGCTGTCAGCATTGAGGTGGTGTGCCAGGCCGGCCAGAAGCACCGGTACACCTTTAACGAGATCTGACCACATCCAAAGGAGGGACGGCGAACGCCGTCCCTCCCCTATTTCTCCAGCATTTCAGCGAACTCCGCCTCCGTCAGAACAGGGACGCCCAGCTCGTTTGCCCTGCGCAGCTTGCTCCCCGCGTTCTCCCCGGCCACCACGTAGGTGGTCTTTTTGCTGACTGAGCCGCTGGCCTTGCCGCCCCGGGACTCGATGAGGGCCGCAGCCTCGTCCCGGGTGAACCGCTCCAGGGCTCCGGTGAGCACGAAGGTCATGCCCTTGAACTGCTCCCCGGCGCTCTGCTCCACGGCCTCCATGGACACCCCCGCCTCCTTCAGCCGGCGGATGAGGTGCTGGGACTGGGGACTTTCCAGCCATGCGCGGATGTAGGCGGCGGTGACGCCCCCCACGTCGTCAATGGCGGTGAGCTCCTCCTCGCTGGCCGCCGCCAGGGCGTCAAAGCTGCCAAAGCGGGCGGCCAGCACCTTCCCCGCCTTCTGCCCCACCTGCCGGATGCCTAGGGCGTAGAGCAGCCGCTCCAGCCCCCTGCCCCGGCTCTTGTCAATGGCCTCCACCGCGTTCTGGGCGGACTTCTTCCCCATCCGCTCCAGCCCGGCCAGCTGATCCCGGGTGAGGAAATAGAGGTCCGCCGGCGTCTTCACCAGCCCCTGTCCGATGAGCTGGCTCATCACCGCCGGCCCCATGCCGTCGATGTCCATGGCGTCCCGGCTGGCAAAGTGGGTGAGGTTCCGGTGGAGCTGGGCCGGGCACTCCGCGCCGGTACACCGGATGGCGGCGCCGTCCTCGTCCCGGGCCACCGGGGCCCCGCACACTGGGCAGGTCTCCGGCAGATGGTAGGGCTCCGTCCCCTCCGGCCGGAGGCCGCGGAGCACCTCCACCACCTCCGGGATGATCTCCCCCGCCTTCTGGAGCACCACCGTGTCCCCGATGCGGATGTCCTTCTCATCAATAAAATTCTGGTTGTGGAGGGTGGCGTTGGTGACCGTGGTTCCCGCCAGACGCACCGGCTCCACCACCACCTTGGGGGTCAGCACTCCCGTGCGGCCCACCTGGACCACAATGTCCAGCACCCGGCTGGGCTTCTGCTCCGGCGGGTACTTGTAGGCGATGGCCCACCGGGGACATTTGGCTGTACTGCCTACAACCGCACGGTCTGACAAGGAATCTACCTTCACAACCGCACCGTCCATGTCAAAGGGCAGCTCCCCCCTGCCCTCCCCCAGCCGGGCGATCTCCGCGTTGATCTCTCCGGCGCTGGAGAGCACCTTTCGGGGGATGGTCTGGAAGCCCTGGCCGGAGAGATAGTCGATGCTCTCGCTGTGGCGGGCAAAGTCCCTGCCCTCGCACAGCTGGAGGTTGAAGACCCGGATATCCAGCAGCCGCTTGGCGCAGATCTTCGGATCCAGCTGCCGCAGGGACCCGGCGGCGGCGTTGCGGGGGTTGGCAAAGAGGGGCTGGCCCGCCTCCTCCCGCTGGCGGTTGAGCTTGTGGAACACGTTTTTGGGCATGAACACCTCGCCCCGGACGATGAGCCGGGGCAGCTTCTCCGGCAGGGTCATGGGGATGGACTTGATGGTGCGCAGATTCTCCGTCACGTCCTCCCCCACCCGGCCGTCCCCCCGGGTGGCGCCCTGGACGAACACGCCGTCCCGGTACTCCAGGGCCACGCTCAGGCCGTCCACCTTGGGCTCCACGCTGTAGGAGACTGAGGACAGGGCCTCCTCCATCCGCTCCGCAAACTCCTCCACCTCCGCCGGGGCAAACACGTCCTGAAGACTCTCCAGGGGAACAGGGTGCTCCACCTGCTGAAAGCTCTCCAGGGCCGCGCCCCCCACCCGCTGGGTGGGCGAGTCCGGCGTGATCTCCTCCGGGTGCTCCGCCTCCAGCTCCTCCAGGCGGCGGAGGAGCCGATCGTACTCGTAGTCCTGCATGGCCGGATCGTCCAGCACGTAGTAGCGGTAGCCCGCCTCATTGAGGGTGTCCCGCAGGGATTTCATTTCGCTTTTGTAGTCCATGGATGGTCTCCTTGTCTAGGCCTTGTTTGAAAATTGGCGGAATGCTCCAATGCCTGTCAGCGCTCCCTCAGGGCGAACAGACAGAGGAGAATGCCGCCGATCACCGCCGCCGCGCTCAGCGCCAGCAGCAGATCCGGTCCGCTCTCCTTGATTTGCCAGTGGTTGGCCACTAAAATGGTGTCGATAATCCGCTGGGAGGACACGCCGATCATGCCGGAAATCATCAGGCCGCTCCCTATGACCGCTTTTTTCACGGAAAATCCTCCTCTTTTCGGTGCTCTGCGCCGGTCAGCCGTTGTTGATGGAGTAGTCAAAGGCGTCCTGCTCAATGGGATTGCCGGAGTCAAAGTAGGTGTAGGACCCGGGCACGTCGCCCACAATCACCGTCTCCGCCACGGAGAAGGCGTTGCTCACCTGGGTGCTGGTGCGAAAGCCGGGCAGCAGAATGGACATGGACACATCCACGCACAGCAGAATCCGGTGGGTGGTCTGGTTGATGCCCGCCTGATCGAACTGGTTTTCAAAGTGGGCGGAGCAGCTGCCCAGGGACTGCATCCGGACGCTGAGGCTGGGCCCCCGGCCCACCAGAAGGGCGGAGCCGGTGAGGGTCCCCAGGGGGATCGTCAGATCCATTTCCGAGACCTGGCCCAGCCGGTCCAGGATATCCTTGGTAATGGCGGACTGGAGGCGGTTAAATTCCGCCATATTGCTTTGCAGGGCGGCAATGCCGCCGTCCGCGTCCTTTTCCAGGGAAATCAAATCGTTATACTGGATCTCTCCGCTGTTCACAGCGTCGCTGACTGCCTCCATCACCACCCGCCCCACCATGTTGGACACCCGGGTCACCGCCAGATTACCCAGCAGCGAGCGCAGATGGTTGGTGCCTACAATGGTCAGGGACAGCAGCGCAACAGAGAGAAAAAAACAGATCAGCTTCGCCTTCTGGCCGGGAGGCATGGGGAGCCGGTATCTGCGGCGCATGGACATCACCTCAGAGCAGTCTATGAGGCCACGGCTTTTCCTTATTCCGGCAGAGCCCGCACCAGCTCCTTAAATACCTGTCCCCGCTCCTCAAAGTTTTTGAAGCGGTCAAAGGAGGTGCTGGCCGGCGAGAGGATCACCACGTCCCCCTCCCCCGCCCGCTCCGCCGCCAGGGCCACGGCGGCCGGGTAGCTGGCCGCCTCGTGGATCTCCAGGCCCTCGTAGTTCTCCGCCTCCACCGCCGCCGTCCGGATAGCCCCGGCGGTAGCGCCGCAGAGGATCAGCAGCTTGACATGCTCATTGATGACCGGCCCCAGGGGCGCGTAGCTGATCCCCTTGTCCTTCCCTCCGGCGATGAGAATCACCTTTGACTGGAAGGAGCGCAGGCCAGCCATGGTGCGGCTGGGGCTGGAGGCGATGGAGTCGTTGTACCAGCGGACCCCCCGCCGCTCCCGGACCAGCTCAATGCGGTGCTCCACCCCGCCGAAGGTGCGGGCAAAGTCCCGGATCACGCCGTCCGGCACGAGGCCCTGGACCGCACAGATGGCGGCCATGCAGTTCTCCACGTTGTGGACCCCGGGCAGGAGAATATCCGCCAGCGGCAGGACCTCCCGCTCCCCGTTTTCGTCCCGATACCAGATGGCCTCCCCCCGCAAAAAGCAGCCGGCGGCGGGGGGATGATCTGGATTTCGTGTGAAGTAAAAAACCTTTCCACGGGTTCTGCTGGAGAGCTCTCTGGTGATGTCGTTGTCCCAGTTGCACACAGCGGTGCCATCGGAGCTCTGGTAGTCCAGCAGGGCGGCCTTGGCGTTGATGTACTCCGCCATATCCGTGTGGATGTCCAGGTGGTTAGGGGCCAGATTGGTCAGCACGGCGATCCGGGGGCTCCTGCGCATGGTCAGAAGCTGGAAGGAGCTTAACTCCACCACCGCCCAGTCCTCCGGCCGGATATCATCCGCCTCGCTGAGGAGGGGGTGACCGATGTTGCCCCCCAGGTGGACCTTGTGTCCGGCGGCCTGGAGGAGCCGGGCGATGATGGTTGTGGTGGTGGTCTTCCCGTCGCTGCCGGTGACGGCCAGGATAGGACAGGGACACACCTCGAAGAATACCTCCATCTCCGAGGTGACCACGCTGCCCCGGGCCCGGGCCGCCTCCAGATACCGGGGGTGCAGGCCGGGAGTGCGGAAGATCACATCCTGATCCAGCCCCTCCAGATAGTCCTCCCCCAGCCGGAGGGCGCACCCCGCCGCCTCCAGCTCATGGGCCATAGGGCCCAGAGCGGCCCGGTCCTTTTTGTCGCAGGCCGTGACGCTCACCCCCGCCTCCAGCAGCAGGCGCAGCAGCGGCTGGTTGCTCACGCCGATGCCGATGACCGCCACGCGCTTCCCCTGAAGGGCGTGCAGATAGTCCTGTAATGTCATGTGGGTTCCCTCCCCAGTGAAGTTGTAGGGCTTCCGTGGCCGCAGCAGACCAAGGCCGGGCGCATCCGCCGGATGGCAGCCGCGCTCCGCTCTGCCGGCTCCCGGTCCTCATAGCACCAGGCAGTGGCCGGGCCGAATACGGTCTGCATGGCATCCCCCGCGAACAGCTCCCCCGTGGACAGCAGTACGCCCACGGACCCGGCGGTGTGGCCGGGCAGGGCCACGATCTCTCCGTCCACGCCGTAGGACGTCAGGCCCATCCCCGCCTCCAGCAGGACCTCCGGCCGGTGGGGCGGGATGCTGTTTTGACGGATAACCCGGTTGGAGATGCCCGCGTAGAGGCGGCCCCAGAGCCCCCTGCCGGTCACCGGCCGTACTGTGCCCTCCGCCAGCAGGGGCGCGTCCTCCCTGCCGATTCCCACCGGGCAGCCCAGCGCCCCCGCCAGGAAGGCCGCGTTCTGACAGTGATCTACATGTCCGTGGGTGAGCAGAATCAGCCTTACGCCGCTGCTCCGGCAGGCATCCAGGACCCGCTCCCTGTAGGGCGCGGTCCCTGTGTCGATGAGAATGCCTCCCTTGCCGCCTCGGACCAGATAGGCGTTTGCGCTGCCGCAGGAGATCCGCTGAAACTCCGCCGCCATGGTCATCCCCCCTTTTGTACTGGGACATTATACCACCACGCAGGGAAGAAAACAACAGATTTATCGTCAGGGCGCGGCGGCAAAGGCGGGACAAGAAGTTTTTTCTATTCGCATTGACAAATCTCCCCTTGTCCTATAAAATAAGGGGGTGAGTAAGACAGGCAGTCGCGTGGCGAGGCCGAAAGGTCCGCCATGAGGAAAGTCCGGGCTCCACAGGGCAAGGATAACGGGTAACGCCCGCCGAAGGCGACTTCAGGAAAAGTGCAACAGAAATAAACCGCCGGCAGGCTCTTTTCAGACCAGCCGGTAAGGATGGAAAGGCGAGGTAAGAGCTCACCCATCGGCTGGAGACTGTCCGATGCTGTAAACTCTATCCGGAGCAACACCGCGGGAGAACACGAGGCCGGCCCGGCCGTTCTCAGGAGGTGGCTGGAGCGGGCTGGCAACAGACCGCCTAGATAGATGACTGCCAGATACAGAACCCGGCTTACAGTCTTGCTCATCCAAAACACGGAGGGAGGGACCAGAGAGGTCCCTCCCCTCTCTTGGAGGTGGAAAACAGATTGGACACGCTGCGCCTTGTGCGGCCGGGGATGGAGCACCTGTCCCAGATTGCGGATTTTCGCCGGGAGCTCCTGGACGCGGGCAGCTCCATGGATGGCTGCGGCCCCCTGATCCGGATGGAGGACCCCATGGAGTGGCTGCTGGATACCCAGGCCAGATCCCGGCTGGAGACCCTGCCGGAGGGCCGGGTGCTGAGCACCCAGCTGCTGTGTATGCGGGGGGATACGCTGGTGGGCATGATCCAGGTGCGCCACATTCTCAACGAGTACCTGGAGAAATACGCCGGGCACATCGGTTACGCCGTCCGGCCGTCGGAGCGGCGGAAGGGATACGGAGCCTGGATGCTGGGGGCGGTCCTGCCGGTCTGCCGGGACATCGGCCTGGACAAAATCATGGTGGCCTGTCTGGACACCAATCCGGCCAGCCGGAAAATCATCCTCTCCTGGGGCGGAGTCTACGACAGGACGGTCCACCAGCCGGAGGAGGACGTCAACCTGGAGCAGTACTGGATCAAGCTGTGAGGAGGTTGTTTATGGGAAAAGATGAGAAGCTGCGGGACAGATTGTTTGCCGTTCTTGGGGAAAAAGGCGCGAAGCTGATGGCTGCCGGGGATCTGACCGGTATTGTGAAGGACAGCTGTACGGTGGGGGTGTCCGTGGCCATTCCCCTGCCCCGGCATGTGGTCAGGGATTTGCAGACCGCGCCCACGGCGGAGTATTACCAGCTCTACCACGATCTGAACGGGCAGCTGGACGGCATTGTGGAGGCCGGGGCGGCCTTTCTGCGGGAGCAGGGCTATGAGGCCCGGGCCAACACCACCAAAACCGTCTGTCAGGACGAGAGCTGGCGCACCCCCCTCCCCCACAAGACCGTGGCCACCCGGGCGGGGCTGGGGTGGATCGGCAGGAGCTGTCTGCTGGTCACGCCGGAGTACGGCGGGGCCATCCGCCTGTCCAGTCTGATGACCA
This sequence comes from uncultured Oscillospiraceae bacterium, assembly GCA_910579965.1. Lineage (GTDB taxonomy): Bacteria > Bacillota > Clostridia > Oscillospirales > Oscillospiraceae > Pelethomonas. The sequence continues at coordinate 11,224 of CAJTWF010000041.1, read as the reverse complement.
ACGCCCCCCTGCCGGTGAGCGAGCCGGTGGCGGAGAGCCGCTGCGGCGAGTGCCGTATCTGCGCGGACAGGTGCCCCGCCAGGGCGCTGACCGGGAAGCTCTGGCAGGCCGGAATGGCCCGGGAGGAGCTGTTCCAGCGGGAGATCTGCAAGCAGACCCAGGAGGACCGGATGGAGCGGGCCACCGGCATCCGGGCGGACCTGTGCGGGATGTGCTTCGCCGTGTGCCCCTACACCAGGCGGTATCTGGACCGCGCATAGGAACAAAGAGAGCTGCGGACGATTGCGTCCGCGGCTCTCTTTCCTATCCCTGATGGGGACGAAGGGCTGCCGGTTACTCCTGCTCCCAGTTGTGCCAGACGTTCTGCACGTCGTCGTTGTCCTCCAGCAGATCGATCATCTTGGTCATGTTTTTGATCTCGTCCTCGTCGGTGAGCTTGATGTAGTTCTGCGGCACCATCTCAATGGCAGCCGAGGCGAAGACGTAGCCTTTGGCCTCCAGGGCGGCGGTGACGGCGTTGAAGTCGTCGGGCTCGGTGTTGATCTCAAAGATATCGCCGTCAGCCGTGAAGTCGGACGCGCCGCAGTCCAGAGCGTCCTCCATCACCTTCTCCTCCTCCAGATCCCCGTCCTCGTTGTCGATGACGATGACACCCTTGCGGTCAAAGCTCCAGCTCACACAGCCGCTGGCCCCCATGTTTCCGCCGTACTTGTCAAAGAGGTGGCGGACCTCCGGCGCGGTGCGGTTGCGGTTATCGGTGAGGGCCTCCACGATGACGGCAACGCCGCTGGGGCCGTAGCCCTCGTAGACCACCTTCTCAAAGCTGTCGGTGCTGCCCGCACCCAGAGCCTTGTCAATGGTACGCTTGATATTGTCGTTGGGCATGTTGGCCGCCTTGGCCTTGGCGATGACGGTAGCCAGGCGGGAATTGTTGTTGGGATCGCCGCTGCCGCCCTCCTTCACCGCCACGATCATCTCCCGGGCGATCTTGGTGAACGCCTGGGACCGCTTGGCGTCAGCCGCGCCCTTGGTCTTCTGGATATTATGCCATTTGGAATGTCCGGACATACTGTTTTGTCTCCTTCCCGACGTTTACACTCTTTTTCTCTGTGAACAAGCACCGTCTTTGGCGGACCTGGAGAAAAAGAATGAAAAAGAAAATATTATTCCATATGATATTGGACCGCCTCCCGGTGGACGGCGGACTTCGCCACCTTCAGGTCCGGAAAGCGCTCCCTGAGATACGCCGCCAGTACCGGGCAGATCACATCCTCCGTGGGAAAGTGGCCCGCGTCAATGAGGCTCAGTCCCATGGCCCGGCTGTCCAGAAACTGGTCATACTTCACGTCCGCTGTCACAAAGGCGTCGCAGCCCCGCTCCGCCGCCTGGCGGAAGGAGCCGCCGCAGGCCCCGCCGCCTACCGCCACCCGGCAGATCTCCCGCCCGCCGTCCACGTACCGGATGCCGTTGGGCGAGAGGGCGGCGCGGACCCTGGACAGAAACGCCGGCAGGGGCTCGGGGGCGGGGAGCAGCCCCACGCGGACGATCCCCTCCTCTTCCTCCAGGAGCTCCACCTGCCGGAGGTCCAGCGCCGCGGCCAGCGCGTCGTTGACGCCCCCCTGGGCGGCGTCCAGATTGGTGTGCATACAGATGGCGGAGAGATCCCGGGACACCAGACGCCGCAGCAGCCGGCCCTGGAGATCGTCGCTCCGAAGGGTCTGGACCATGTGCCAGTGGCAGTTCATCACCGGATGGTGGGATACGATCAGATCCGCGCCCTGCGCCTCCGCCTCCTCCGCCACGGCCTCGGTGATATCCAGGGCCACCAGCACCCGCCGCACCTCCCGGTCCGGCCGGCCCACCAGCAGTCCCACGTTGTCCCAGCTCCGGGCCAGCTCCCGGGGGGCCAGCTGCCAGAGGGCGCTCTCAATGTCATGTACGCTTGTCATGGTCCCACTCCTCTTTTCTGCGCTCCAGCTCCCCGATCACCGCCAGGAGCTGCGCCCGCTTCTCCCCCAGGGCGGGGTCCCTGGCCCGGGCCAGTCCCGCGGCAGCCCGCCGCAGGCGCAGCAGCCGGTCCGCAAGGTAGAGTCCCCACAGGGGATCCCCCTCCAGCAGAAAGCCGCCCTGGGCCTGGGCCTCCGTGGCGGGGGGCGTCTCGCCTCCCCGGACGGCCAGAATGGGGTAGAGCACCCCCTTGTCCTGCACCAGCTTCTCCTGACAGACGGCGTAACCGTTTGCCGGCAGCCACCGGCGCAGAACGTCGGTCCGGCTCATGCTCTGGAGCAGAAGCAGGGGCCCGTCCCGGCTCCAGGGGGCGGCGGCCAGGATCTCGGTGATGGTGTCGCCCCCCATGCCGGCGATGACGATCACCTCCGCCTCCCCGGGCTCCACCACCGCCAGCCCGTCTCCCAGGCGGAAGTCTATCCGCTCCGACACGCCGTAGAGCCCGGCGGTGCGGCGGGCGTGGTCCAGGGGAGGCGCGCCGATGTCGGCGGCAATGGCCCGGTCCAGCCGTCCCTCCAGCAGGAGGGAGACCGGGATGTAGCCGTGGTCCGTTCCGATGTCCGCCAGGGTGCGGCAGCAAAGCGGCACGAGCTCCGCAATGGCCCGCAGGCGGGGCCCCAGCTCCAGACGATCCGGCACAGTCCTCCCTCCTCTCCGCCGGGTTTGGAAACTCAGCGAGGGACTCATAGTCATCCTATGAGTCCCTGTATGCTGGTCCTTTTTACTTATTGGCCTCGGCGTTGACGGCCTCCAGCAGCTTCTCCACATCCACGCCGTGGACGGCGCAGGCCTCCTCCACGGTCTCGCCCCGGCTGCTGGGGCAGCCCAGGCAGTGCATACCGATGGACAGGAAGATGGGAGCGGTCTGGGGGGCCATATCCAGAATATCACCGATGATGGTATCTTTTGTGATGGTAACCATTGCAGTTCTCCTTTTTCTTTACAATAATGATTAGCCGATGGCTTACAGCGGAAATAGTATACCCCAATATGGAGGCAATTTCAATACTTTCTCCACACTTTTTCTGCAATTACTGCTCCATGGCCCTGGCGGACTGCTCCAGCTGGGCAATGAGGGCCCGCAGCTTCTCCGCCTGCTCCCGCTGGTTCTGGACGATGTGGGCGGGAGCCTTGGAGGTAAAGGCCTCGTTGTTCAGCTTGGCCTCGATGCCCTTGAGGTGTCCCTCCGCCTTGGCCTTCTCCTTGGCGATCCGCTCCAGCTCCTGAGCCACGTCCACCAGCTCCGCCAGGGGCATGAACACCCGGGCCGCGTGGGTGACCACCTCCACCATGCCCTGGGCAGCGGGGATCTGGCCCGCGTCCGTCACGTGGACCTCGCTGGCGCTGGCGAGACGCTGGAAGAAGGGCGCGCCGGCGGCAAAGGTCTCCTGCCGGGCTGCGGCCACGGTCAGCTGTACCTTTCGGCTGGGGGGCACGTTCATCTCCGCCCGCCGGGCCCGGATGGCCCGGATGGCGTCCATGATGTCCTCCATGTCCGCCTCCTCCTTGGGGAAGGAGAATTTATCCTCCCACACCGGCCAGGGGGCGCGCATGATAAACTGGCTCTCCTCCCCCGCCACAGGGGGCAGGGCCTGATAGATTTCCTCGGTAATAAAGGGCATGAAGGGGTGGAGCAGCTTTAAAAGCTGGATGAGCACGTAGCAGAGCACGTTCTGGGCGCTTTCTGCCCCCTCCCCCTGCATCCGGCTCTTGGTCAGCTCAATATACCAGTCGCAGTAGGTGTCCCAGATGAAGTCGTAGACCTTGGCGGAGGCCACGCCCAGCTCGTAGGCGTCCATGTTCTCCGTGACTTCCCTGATGAGGGTATTCAGCTTGGAGAGGACCCACTTGTCCTCCAGCTCCAGCTTCTCCGGAAGCGTCACTTCGTCAATGGTCAGGTTCATCATCACAAACCGGCTGGCGTTCCAGATCTTATTGGCAAAGTTCCGCATGGCCTCGCACTTCTCCGTAAAAAAGCGCATGTCGTTGCCCGGGCTGTTGCCGGTAATCAGATTGAAGCGCAGGGCGTCCGCGCCGTACTTGTCCGCGATCTCCAGGGGTTCGATGCCGTTGCCCAGGCTCTTGGACATCTTCCGGCCCTTGTCGTCCCGGACCAGACCGTGGATGAACACCTTCTCAAAGGGGTACTTCTTCATCTGCTCGCACCCGGAGAAGATCATCCGGGAGACCCAGAAGAAGATGATGTCATACGCTGTGACCAGCACAGAGGTGGGATAGAAGTAGTCCAGCTCCGGGGTCTTATCCGGCCAGCCCAGAGTGGAGAAGGGCCATAGGGCGGAGGAGAACCAGGTGTCCAGCACGTCCGGGTCCCGCTCGATGCTGGCGCTGCCGCACTTGGCGCAGCAGGTGGGATCGGTCCGGTCCACGGTGATGTGGCCGCAGCCGGCGCAGGTCCAGGCGGGGATCTGGTGGCCCCACCACAGCTGCCGGGAGATGCACCAGTCGTGGACATTCTCCATCCAGTTGGTGTAGATCTTGGCGAAGCGCTCAGGGATGAACTGGACCTCCCCCTCGTTCACCACCCGCAGGGCCTCCTTGGCCAGTGGGGCCATCTTCACGAACCACTGGGCGGAGATGAGGGGCTCCACGTCGCTCTTGCAGCGGTAGCAGGTGCCAACGTTGTGGCTGTAGTCCTCGGTCTTCACCAGATAGCCCTGGTCCTCCAGGTCCTTCACCAGCTTCTTCCGGCACTCATAGCGGTCCATGCCCGCGTAGGGCCCGCCGTTTTCGTTGATGACGCCGTTGTCGTCAATGACCCGGATGCTCTCCAGGTTGTGGCGCAGGCCCACCTCGAAGTCGTTGGGATCGTGGGCCGGAGTCATCTTCACTGCGCCGGTGCCGAAGCCCAGCTCCACGTACTCGTCCGCCACAATAGGCAGCTCCCGGTTCATGATGGGAAGCACGCAGGTCTTGCCCACCAGATGCTTGAACCGCTCGTCCTCCGGGTTCACCGCCACGCCGGTGTCCCCCATCATGGTCTCCGGCCGGGTGGTGGCCACCACCAGATCCCCGCTGCCGTCGGAGAGGGGGTAGCGGATATACCACAGGTGGCCCGGCTTGTCCGCGTACTCCACCTCCGCGTCGCTCAGGGCGGTGACGCAGTGGGGGCACCAGTTGATGATCCGGCTGCCCTTGTAGATGAGGCCCTTGTCGTAGAGCCCGCAGAAGGTCTCCCGCACGGCTTTGGAGCAGCCCTCGTCCATGGTGAACCGGGCCCGCTCCCAGTCGCAGGAGGATCCCATCCTCTTCTGCTGCTCCACAATGCGGTCCCCGTACTTGTGCTTCCAGTCCCACACCCGCTCCAGGAACTTCTCCCGGCCCAGATCGTGGCGGCTGAGGCCCTCGTTCTTCCGCAGTTCCTCCTCCACCTTGATCTGGGTGGCAATGCCCGCGTGGTCCACGCCGGGCATCCACAGGGCCTCATAGCCCTGCATCCGCTTGTAGCGGATGAGGATATCCTGGAGGGTGGAGTCCATGGCGTGGCCCATGTGGAGCTGGCCGGTGACGTTGGGGGGCGGCATGACGATGGAGAAGGGCTTCTTGTCCGGATTGGGCGCGGCGTGGAAGCAGTTCCCGTCCATCCATGCCTGGTAGATCTTCCCCTCTACCTCCTGGGGCTCATAGGTTTTTGGCAGTTCTTTTCTCATAGTATTCTCCTGTTCTCAGTAAATGACTAAAGATAGACGATCAGTTTGCCGGTTTTCCGGCTGATAAAGTCCCGGAAGGCCATCGGCGTACCACGGGTAAAGCCCTCCTTGGCGTAGACCTGACCGTGGCGGCTGTCCAGCAGAAGGATGAAGTACTCCCCTGTCTCGCACACGGCCTGCACCTTGTCGTACTGCCAGAGGCTCACGGCGGTCCCGGTTTGGTGGACGTAGTGCTCGCCGGTGAACTCCGCAGTCACCTCCCGGGACCCGGGCTGCACCTGCCGCAGGCCGGCGAGGCCGTTGACCGTGTCCTCCGAGGCCGTCACCACCAGCATCAGCAGCGCCAGCGCCAGATTCAGCCACCACGTCCTGTCCCCGATCATCCAGTTTCCCAGGGCCAGCACCAGCATGACTGCGGTGACCGCCATGCCGAAGGTGTGGACCAGGCGGCTGCGCCGCCGCCGCAGGGTCTTCCGGGCCGCCCTTGCCAGGGCCGTCATGGCCCTGCGGTCCACAGTGGTTCGAACGACGTATTCCTCCATAGCAAGCCTCCCCTCCAAGAAAAAACGCCCTGAGCAGTCTCCTGCCCAGGGCGAATGAAACCATCCGCGGTACCACCTGCGTTCCCCCGGCCATACCGGGGGCACTTTTGCCTCTGTAACGGGAGTACCCGCCGCCCCCTGCTTGCGCTCAGAGGCGGAGCTCCAGGGCGACTTCCGCTCCCGCGTCCCGAGGCCTTCCACCAGCCGGCCCCTCTCTGCGCGTCCGCGATGAGCGTACTGCTCCCCTTCACAGCCTTTTTCCAGCTTAGTATAGCCAACTGCGGCGCGTTTGTCAAGCCCGGGCCGCTCTTTTCAGATGAATGCCGTCTCTGCATCCCGGTTTTCATTTTGAAAAAATAAGGGTAATGGTATTCTTTAATTTACATTTTCTCAAATCCTGTTCCGGAATGCTCTTTATCGTGCCGTTTTCAATCATCTGCAAATATGCCGCTTGTGACAGATGCAGCTTTTTCCTGATTAACGCGGACACTTTTATTGGAAACAGATACTTGCTCTTGATCGTAAGCTCTACATTTTCGCCGGGCAGAAATTCCTCTCCCATAATGGAGTAGGGCGGTGCCTCGATTTCATCAACGCCATTTTTACTGAGGAAGCCAGTATCCATGGCATACTCCTCCGCAAGAGAATGGCTATTGCCATGAAATCCCTCTAATTCTTCCGGATTGAATGACTGCGGGGAAATATGGGAGTAAATTCTGGCGTTCCATGTGGTATTACAGTCCACACAATGATAAATAAGCCATACGTCCAAGGTCCTCCGCTGGGCATTCACACGAAATTTTTCAGAGCAGGAGAATTTTGTGGTTTTCCCACATTTTTTACAGTGCCTTGATACCCGCGGGAGAAAAAGATACTGCACCTGCCATGTGATTTTTTTCATAGTACACCTCCGTCTTTACTTCCATAAAGAGAAGGGGGGATTTTCACAACATCCTCTCATAAAGAATCTCCTTTGTGTTTTGATAAGAAAATTATAGCAAAGACCTCTTATCAGCTCCAACCTCATGTTCTTTTATGAAGAGAAGATGAGAAAAGAGGCTGATGCGGTTTCTCAAACCACATCAGCCTCTTTTTCATCACGATTTTTTCAACTGCCGGACAATGCGCTGAATGCTTTTCAGCGACAGGTAGTATTTTGCTGCTAAGGCGTCCATGCTCATCCCGGAGAGATACTCTGCATAAATGCGCCTGTTTCTCTCGAGCAGCTCCTGGCGTATTGAGGTGGATTCACCCCACGCTTTTTTGCTGCCCGCCGCTCTGGGAATGTAAAGAAATTCTCCGTCGACGTACTGTTGAACCCTTCGCAATAGGCCCTTCGGCAGAACGTGTGTTGCGTTTTTATAGCTCATTGTTGCGCTCCCACATAACATTTTTACAGGAACAGCAAAGTCTATCTGCAACACGTATTCATTATTTATTGGCTGCGATAGCTTTGCTTACGCGCCAATAACGATAGGATTGAGCATATATGCCTCCCTTATGATTTCTACTTCCCCAGGGCCGCCCGGATGGCCTCCACAATATTGGCGGCCTCCACCACCCGCAGGCCCTCCAGGGGCGCGGGGCTCTTCCCCCGCCTGTGGGGCACCACGCAGGTCTTGAACCCCAGCCGCCGGACCTCGCTGAGGCGCTGGTCCAGGTTGTTCACCGCCCGCAGCTCCCCGGTGAGCCCCACCTCCCCGATGGCGGCCAGATCCGCCGCAATGGGCCGGTCCAGATAGCTGGAGGCCAGGGCCAGAATGGCCGCAAGATCTGCGGCGGGCTCGTCCAGGCTCAAGCCGCCGATGATGTTCATATAGGCGTCGCAGGCGGAAACCTTCAGTCCCCCCCGCTTCTCCAGCACCGCCAGGAGCATGGCCGCCCGGCCGAAGTCAAAGCCGTTGCTGGAGCGGCGGGCATTGCCGTAGGCTGTCGGGGCCAGCAGGGCCTGGATCTCCGCCAGTACCGGCCGCACCCCCTCCATCACGCAGGTGACGCAGGTGCCGGGCGCGCCGTCCGGACGGCCGGACAGGAGCATCTGGGAGGGGTTCTCCACCTCCGCCAGACCGTTGTCCAGCATCTCGAATACGCCGATCTCGTTGGTGGCCCCAAACCGATTCTTGGCCGCCCGCAGAATGCGGCAGGTGCTGTGCTGCTCCCCCTCAAAATAGAGCACGCAGTCCACCATATGCTCAAGGACCTTGGGGCCTGCGATGGACCCCTCCTTGTTCACGTGGCCGATGACAAACACCGTGATATCCCGGCCCTTGGCCAGCTGCATCAGGGCCATGGTGCAGTCCTTCACCTGACCGATGCTGCCCGGCGGGCTCTCCAGTGCGCCGTTGTACATGGTCTGGATGGAGTCCACGATGAGGATATCCGGCTCCTCGTCGGACACGGACTGGAGCATATCCTCCAGGGCCGTCTCCGAGAGCACCAGCAGGTTCTCGCTGGCCACGCCCAACCGCTGGGAGCGGAGCTTCAGCTGGCGCACAGACTCCTCGCCGGACACGTAGAGCACACGGTTTTCCCGGCAAAGGCTGCCGCAGATCTGGAGCATCAGGGTGGACTTTCCCACCCCCGGCGCGCCGCCCACCAGGACCAGCGAGCCCTTGACCGCGCCGCCGCCCAGCACCCGGTTCAGCTCTCCCATGCCGGTAGAAAATCGGATTTCTTCTGTCGTATCAACCTCTGTCAAGGAAATTGCCTTTACGGTCCGGAAGGGGCTTTTCGGCGGTGCGGCGCGGCCTCCTCTGGTCTTGGGGGCCGCCTCCTGCTCCACTACCGTGTTCCATGCCCCGCAGGCCGGACACTTTCCCACCCACTTGGGGGTCTCGTTGCCGCACTCTGTGCAGTAAAAGACGCTGCGTTGCTTCGCCACCTGACGCTTCCTCCTGAGTATACTGATGTCTCTTTATTATATAACAGATGTTTCTATTTGACAAGGTTTTTTACCTCAGATGGGCGAGGACTGCGGACAGGATGGTGAGAGCCAGCTCCGTCTGGTAGGCGGGCGTGTTCAGCCGGACAGTCTCCTGGGGGTTGGAGAGGAAGCCGCACTCCACCAGAATGGTGGGTGATTTCGCGTGCTGGAGGAGATATACGCTGCTGCCGGCCTGCTTGGGCTCCTTGGGCTTGGGGTTGAGGGCGGCGTTGAGCGCGGATTGGACCGCCTCCGCCAGTTCCTGACTGCCCTCGGCAGCGCTGTAAAACACCTGTGCGCCGCACACGCTGGGCACATCGGGCAGGCTGTTCTGGTGGATGCTCACCACTACCCCGCCGGGGACGGCGTTGGCCAGGGCGGTTCGATTTTTCAGATCAGAGGCCTTCTTGGCCCGGACGGTATCCGCAGAGGCGTCGTGGAGGGACACGTCCTCCCTGCGGGTCATCTCCGTCTCCACACCGATGAACCGGGCCAGCTCCTCCACCCGCAGACTGACGGCCAGATTGATCTGGGCCTCCACAGTACCGTCCGCCGCCATCGCACCGCCGTCCATGCCCCCATGGCCCGGGTCAATGACCAGCACCGGCCCCTGCTCCAGGACCAGATTTTTGGACGCGTTGACCGCGCTCCCCTGCCAGAGAATTGCCGCGAATCCCGCGAAGAGCAGGAGCAGCGTGAGCAGATACAGCGCCGTCCATTTTTTAAATGTCAAAAACATGCTACCACCTCCCTCTACCCTATGCCGTCGGGCAGTGAAATATGTATGGGATGGGCCTGCCGCCGCACCCCATACCGCCCGAGCGCATAAGATGAATGGAGGGCGCGCTCCGCGCCCCGACTTTCCCTGAAGGAGGAGCATTTCCTTGGAGAATACCAACCCCAACGCCTGCAGCGCCATGGAGGGCGGACTGCCCGGAAAGTGCGCGAATCTGGCGTTTCCCTATATTGCCATGCAGGGCATGAATGCTGAGCGGTACGATCAGGCGCAGGCCCTGGCCGCCGGCACCCTGTTTCCCGGCCTGAACCTGCCGTTTTTCAAGGCGGTCAAGAGCAAGATGAACTGCGACAACACGGCTCTGTGCGAGCTGATGGCTCTGAGCTTTGCCATCACCGAGCTGGGGCTGTATCTGGACACCCACCAGAATGACAAGGAGGCCCTGGCCCTGTACACAGACTATGTCAGCCTTGCCAAGGAGGGCAAAAAGCGCTACGAGGCGGCCTACGGCCCCCTCCAGCAGACCTCCGTGACAACGGCGGGATATACGTGGCTCAACAATCCCTGGCCCTGGGAGCTGGAAGGAGGCAACCGGTAATGTTTATCTATGAGAAGCGTCTGCAATATCCGGTGAAGATCAAAAATCCCAACCCCAAGCTGGCGGCCGCCATTATCAGCCAGTACGGCGGACCGGACGGTGAACTGGGCGCGTCCCTGCGCTACCTCAGCCAGCGGTTCTCCATGCCCTACCCCGAGCTCAAGGGGCTGCTGACCGATATCGGTACGGAGGAGCTGGGGCATCTGGAGATGATCGGCGCTATCGTCCATCAGCTGACCAGGAACCTGACTGACGAGCAGATCCGCACAGCAGGCTTTGACGCCTATTTTGTAGACCACACCACCGGCGTCTACCCCACCGCCGCCTCCGGCGCGCCCTGGAGCGCCGCCACCATGCAGGTGACTGGAGATATGATCGCTGATCTTACCGAGGACCTGGCGGCGGAGCAGAAAGCTCGCGTAACCTACGACAATATCCTGCGCCTGAGCGATGACCCAGACGTCAGTGACGCTATCAGGTTTCTGCGCGAACGGGAGATCGTACACTTCCAGAGGTTCGGCGAGGGTCTGCGTTTGGCAAAGGACCGCCTTGGTCAGAAGAACGTCTACTTTGTCAATCCCTCTTTTGATAAATAGCACACTGCATATCAGAGCCCCACGGCGGAAATCCGCCGTGGGGCTCTTTGTGGCTACGTCTCCCCGTCCTTGGCAGGAGAACTCCTTTCTAACAGGGCATTGATCTTGTCAATATCAGTTGACACATTCAACTCAAAGATTTGCGGAACATACG
>CAJTWF010000040.1 GCA_910579965.1 uncultured Oscillospiraceae bacterium | reverse complement strand
TGATTTGCAGGGCCAGCTCCCGGGTGGGGGTCAGCACCAGGGCGCGGATGGGGGTGTGCTTCTTGTTCACACGGCCGTTGAGCCGCTGCAGAATGGGAATGGCGAAGGCCGCCGTCTTGCCGGTGCCCGTCTGGGCGCAGCCGATCAGGTCTCTGCCCTTCAGCACCGGGGGGATAGCCTCGGCCTGAATGGGGGAGGGCTGGACGTACCCCAGCTCCTCCACCGCCCGCAGCAGCTGTGGCAGAAGTTTCAATTCGTTAAATGTCATGGTGTTCCTTTTTGGTATGGATTTCGCCCCGGCAGGGGCGCATTTCTATTATATACGCTTTTGGATGGAAATGCAATCCCCCTGGATCCGCCGTGCGAATATATTTGCATTTTTACCGTTTTGGAGGTACAATAGGGGCAAGTAATCCGCTCAGGCGGAATCATGAGGCGAGGAGGCTTGTTTTATGAGAGACGGTTTTATCCGCGTGGCGGCGGGCACGCCCAAGATCCGGGTGGCGGACTGCCGGTACAACGCGGAGCAGATTTTCACCATGATGCGGGAGGCGGACAAGCAGGGGGTCAAGATCCTGGTCCTGCCGGAGCTGTGCCTCACCGGCTACACCTGCGGGGACCTCTTTCTCCAGGAGACCCTGCTGGAGGGGGCTATGGAGGGCCTGCGGACTATCCTGAAGGCCACCAAGCACCTGGAGATCCTGACCGTCTTCGGGATGCCCTTCCGGGCGGCGGGCAAGCTCTTCAACTGCGCCGCGGCGGTGCAGAAGGGGGAGGTTGTCGCCCTGGTCCCCAAGACGAACCTGCCCAACTACGGCGAGTTCTACGAGAAGCGGTGGTTTGAGAGCGTCAGCGCCTTCGATCACCCCCTGAACCTGTCCATTGCGGTCCCTGGCATGGAGCCGGATGGGGACGGGGAGATCGCCCTGTACACCTCCCTGGCCCAGTCGGTCATCGAGTGCGAGGGCATACCCGGGCTGAAGGTGGGCATTGAGATCTGCGAGGACCTGTGGGCCTCCGATCCCCCCTCCCGCCGCCTGGCGGAGGCCGGGGCGGTCATCATCCTCAACCTCTCCGCCTCCAACGAGGTGGTGGGCAAGGCCGCCTACCGCCGCCAGCTGGTGGTGGGCCAGTCGGGCCGCCTCTGCTGCGGCTACGTGTACGCCGACGCCGGGGAGGGGGAGTCCACCACGGACGTGGTCTTTACCGGCCACAACATGATTGCGGAGAACGGGGCCCTGCTGGCAGAGCGGCGGTTCGCCTCTGGACTGACCATCTCGGAGATCGACGTGCAGCGCCTCCTCTGCGAGCGCCGCCGCCTCACCACCTTCCCCCCGGCGTACGAGTTCCAGGAGGGCCGGAGCGGAGCCGTCTCCCACGCCTGGGCGGAGTTCACCCCCTGCGAGACCAAGCTGACCCGGTACGTCTCCCCCACCCCCTTTATCCCGGAGAACGAGGCGGACCGGGCGGGCCGGTGCGAGGAGATCCTCACCATCGCGGCCCTGGGCCTGAAAAAGCGGCTGGAGCACACGGGCGCGAAAACGGCGGTGGTGGGCCTCTCCGGCGGCCTGGACAGCACCCTGGCCCTGCTGATTACCGCCCTGGCCATGGGGATGCTCCACCGGCCGGCCAGCGACATCATCGCCGTGACCATGCCCTGCTTCGGCACCACGGACCGGACCAGGAACAACGCCGCGCTTCTGGCGGAGCGCATGGGGGCCACCCTCCACACCATCCCCATCGGGGACACGGTGCGCAGCCACTTCCGGGATATTGGCCACAGCATGGAGGACCAGGACGTGACCTTTGAGAACGCCCAGGCCCGGGAGCGGACCCAGGTGCTCATGGATGTGGCCAACCAGAACGGCGGACTGGTCATCGGCACCGGGGATCTCAGCGAGCTGGCCCTGGGCTGGTGTACCTACAACGGGGACCACATGAGCATGTACGCCGTCAACGCTTCCATCCCCAAGACCCTGGTGCGCCATCTGGTGGACTACGTGGCCCGGGACAACCTGGACAAGGACCAGGAGCTGACGGACGTGCTGGAGGATATTCTGGATACGCCTGTGTCCCCGGAGCTTTTGCCGGCGGTCCAGGGGGAGATCAGCCAGCGGACGGAGGATCTGGTGGGGCCCTATGAGCTCCACGACTTCTTCCTCTACTACGTCCTCCGCTGGGGCTTCGGGCCCCGGAAGGTGCTGCGGCTGGCGGAGCAGGCCCTGGGCCGGCGGTACAGCCGGGAGGTCCTTCTCAAGTGGCTGAAAAGCTTCTACCGCCGCTTCTTTGCCCAGCAGTTCAAGCGCTCCTGCATGCCCGACGGGCCCAAGGTGGGCTCCGCGGCCCTCTCCCCCCGGGGGGACTGGCGGATGCCCTCAGACGCCTCGGCCCGGCTGTGGCTGGAGGAGCTGGAGGGACTGTAGGGCGCAGGCGCAAAGGGTCTGATTCCAAGGAAACAGAAAAGAGGTCATCCTATGCCAAGTCTGGAAGAATTGCGGGAGCGGTTCCGGGAGGACCGGTACGCCACCCAGCTCACCGGCGCGGACATCCTGGAGGCGGAGCCGGGCCGGGCCCTGGTGGGCCTGCGGCTGCGGCCGGACCACCTCAACGCCAACCAAAAGGTCATGGGCGGGGCCGTCTTCACCCTGGCGGATTTCGCCTTTGCCGTGGCCGCCAACGGCTTTGCGGAGCGGATCACCGTGTCCCAGCACGTGTCCGTCACCTTCCTCGCCCCGGCCAAGGGACAGGAGCTGCGGGCGGAGGCCAGGTGCGTCAAGGCCGGGCGGACCACCTGCCTGTATGAGGTGGAGGTCCGGGACGAGGCCGGGACCTTTGTCGCCCAGGCCATGGTCAACGGCTTCACCATCTGATGGAACCTTTTCCCCTCCTCCGCCGTCTAAGAATCAGCCGTTAAACCCAGGTTCTGAAACGGCAGACAAGGAGAGGAGGCATTTCTATGAAACCTATCATCCCTGTTATTCTGGCGCTGCTGATCGCCCTGACCGCCTGCGGCCAGCCCCAGGCGCTGGAGCCGCCCGCCGCAGACGCCGCTCCCGCCCCGCCGGCGGAATCCGGGCCGGACCCGGTCTCCGTCTGCACGGTGGCGGAGGGCATCACCTTCTCCCTGCTCCAATCCGTCTACCCGCCGGGGGTGGAGCGGCTGACCATGGTGATGGACAACCGATCAGATTTTGAGCTGTGCCAAGGGGAGTATGTGGCCTTTCAGCAATACGCCGGCGGCCAGTGGCAGACCCTGGCGTATGCCGCCGGCGATGTACTTTTCCGCGATGTGGCCCGGATCCTCCAGCCCCACCGGGCCGGACAGTTCACCATTGACGCCGGCCTGCTGGCCCGGCCTCTGGAGGAGGGCCTCTATCGGGTCTCTGGCGATGCGCAGATGTGGCTGAACAGCGAGGATCCCGCCCTCCATGAACCGGTCCCCGGCTGGCAGGTGGAGTTTCGGGTGGCGGCGGAGGCCCCGCCGGAGCCGGACTACGCCCTCTTCATTCACGGCCAGCCTGTCTCCGGTATGGAGCCCATCCAAATCGTGTTCCTCAACTCCACCGGAGAGCAGGCCCATGTGCTGGATATTCCCCATCTGGAGCGGATGACGGAGGGCGGCGCTTGGGAGGATGTTCCCTACCGGGAGCAGGTGGGCTTCTGCGGCACCCCCAGCACCATGCCCCCCGGCGGCCGCATCTGGAGCGAGGATCCGGCGGCGCTGTGGGGGACCCTGGAGCCCGGACTGTACCGCCTCCGCTATGCCGTGGGCCCCACGGAGAAGACGGAGGGGGAGGCGGCGGGCCAGTTTACGGTGGGGGCGCCGGAGGTGTGCGGCCTGCCCCTGGCGGAGGGGGCTTAGGCCCCGGAGCTGCCTCACATTTCCGCGCTTTTGTAACGGTTCCCAGAAAAAATCATTGTAATTTCCCCCGAACTGTTATATACTAGGGGAGTATTATGATATGGGAGGACCTACCATGAAGAGTACATGGCGTTTCGTATTGAAGATCATCGGTCTGTCCCTGGCTCTGGCCGGGGCGGTCTGCCTTGTGATCGGCTTCTGGGATAAGCTGGCGGAGGATGCTGTGGCGGCAAAGGAGGCCCTGTGCCGCAAGCGCCGCTGCTTCCCCGAGTTTGACGATTACGACGACGATCTG
The DNA here is from genome assembly GCA_910579965.1 of uncultured Oscillospiraceae bacterium. GTDB lineage: Bacteria > Bacillota > Clostridia > Oscillospirales > Oscillospiraceae > Pelethomonas. The sequence goes on along the minus strand of CAJTWF010000040.1, from coordinate 17,007 downwards.
CTCATTGACTGATCCCCCAGCGTGAAAAGCGCCCCCGGACCGGCATTGCCGGCCCGGGGGCGCTTTTTTCGTATGATCCGGGAGCTCACCGGATATGCAGCAGTCTCGCCAGCTTGTCGCCCTTGGGGATCATTTTCAGGTCCTCCCGGGTGACCATCCGCAGGGCGATCACCAGAATGAGGTACACCGCCACGGCGACGCACACGGTCAGAAACGTACACAGGCTCTCCTTCAGATATCCCCCCGCAATCACGCGGCTCAGCAGGCCGTGAACCGCCCAGGCTGCCGCGCCCATGACGGCGGAGGCCAGCACAGGCTTGGCAAATATCCCCAGATAGTTGGGCTTTTTCTCCAGGAGCTGGTGGACGATAGCCAGATTGATGACCGCGATGAGGGCATAGCAGGCCAGAGTGCCAAGGGGCGCGCCCTTGATGTTCACGTCCGGATTGCCCACCAGCACGTAGTTGATCCCCACCTTCACCGCGCCGCCGATGAGCATGGTGTAGATCGGCAGACGCACCTTGCCGTGGGCCTGCATGATGGAGTTGGTCAGGAGCATCACGCACACGAAGATGGACGCGAAGCCCAGCAGCTGCAAATGGTAGGTGGCGGCAATGGCCGTCTCCCGCCGGGCGGGGTAGAGCAGCAGGAGGATTGGCCCCGCCAGCACCGACAGGCCCACCCCGGCAGGGATGGCCAGCATGGCGATCAACCGGAAGCTGGTGGTTACCACCCGGTTCACCTCCCGGTGGTCCATGCGGGCCACTGCCACGCTCACCGCCGGGATCAGGCTCACCGCCACAGCGGGCAGGAACGCGGCGGGCAGGTTAAAGAGGGTGCTGGAGAAGGTGTACTGGCCGTAGAGCACCGCCGCCTCCCGCTCCGCCAGCCCCAGCACGTTCTGGAGCTGGCCCAGGATGACGGTCTGATCCAGCAGGTTCAGAAGGCTCATGCCCGCCTGGCCGATGGTGATAGGGATACCCAGGCCCAGCAGCCGCCGCATGATGACCCCGTGGCTCTGGGGCCTGTCGGTGCCCCAGAGAATGGGGCCCCGGTTTTTTCGGTAGTTGAGAATCATGTAGACCATGGCCAGCACAGTCCCGGCGCTGACGCCCACAATGGCCCCCGCCGCGCCGATCTCCAGGTTCTGCCCGGAGCGGATGAGGTACCAGGCCAGGGGCAGTCCGATCACCAGCTTGAAGAACGCCTCGATAAACTGGCTCACCGCCGTGGGCACCATGTTCTGCCGCCCCTGGGCAAAGCCCCGGTAGGCGCACATGATGGACACGCACACCACCGACACCCCCAGGGCCTTGATGGGCCAGTAGGCCATGGAGTTGTGCATCAGCGCGGCCAGCTGCCGGGTGAACAGGAGCATGGCGGCGGTCCCCATGATGCCCAGGACCACGAACAGGGCCATGGCGGTGTTGAAGCAGCGGCGCATCTGCGTCCGGCGGCCGGTGGCGTTGGCCTCGCTGATGAGCTTGCTCAGGGCCAGGGGCAGTCCGGCGGTGGACAGGGTGAGCAGAAAGGCGTAGATGTTGTAGGCGCTCATGAAGTGGGTGACGCCCTCGTCCCCCAGGATGTTGTTGAGGGGGATTTTATAGAGCGCGCCGCAGATTTTGACAAACACCGTGGAGACCGCCATTACCGTGACGCCCCCCATGAAGGACTGCTTCTTTTCTCTGGACATGGGTAATCCTCTTTTACTGGTCAGGATGCGGGGCCGGGCTGCCGCGCCCTCCCCCTGGGATAAGTATACGTGCCATGGGGCGGTATCCATTCTTTTTCTTTCCAGAAAAAGGAGATATTATTCCCGTCCCAGGGGCTGGCCGCAGTTGTGGCAGTACAGGTTGGCGCTCTCGTTCTCCGCGCCGCACCCGGCGCACAGCAGCTCCCCTCTCAGGCGCTTGAGCTCCTGCTGGTGGCCTTCCATCTCCTCGTAGAGGCTGTCCACAAACTCCAGGATCTCCTGCACATCGTCGCTGTTGGAGGGGGAACCCCTGTGGGTGGCGTAGATCAGCTCCCCCACCGCCTGCATCTGGGTGTCGATCTCCTCCCGGAGATCCCGCACGGCGCGCTCCAGCCGGGTCCGGGAGACAGCATCCTCCGCCCGGCGGCCCACCGCCTCCGCGCCCGCCCGGGCCAGCTCGGACACGTCCAGGGCCGCGTCCCTGCTCCGGCGGACCAGCTTCTTCCACTTCTTTCCTTTAATGACGATCTTCATGTTCCGCTGTCTCCTTCCTCGCCGGCCGGCGATCAGTCGTCGTAAATCCCGCCGCCGATGAACTCCCGGATCAGGGAGTCCTCGGCCACGTACTTCTCGTCCAGAATTTCAAACTTGGGGTAGGCCTCCACCAGCTGGCCCACCTCCTCGAACCGCTCCATGTCCGGGGACAGGTGCAGGTGCTCAAAGAGGGGCTGGGCAAAGGCCCGGATGACGTTGACCTCGTAGGGCAGGGAGCTGTCGAAGACAATGGTTGCGTTGTCCTTGAAGGGGGAGATGTACAGCTTCTCCCCCCGGCGGACGTTGGCCCACATCTTGATGGTCACGTCCGGCTCCCAGGCGCGGAACTTGGCGTCCCGCACCGTGCGCCGCTCCAGGCGCATCCAGGTGCCCTTGAAGACCATCTTCCCCGACTCGTCCACCACGTTGGACCGGGCGGAGATATAGACCTTGGAGGCGTTGGGGTTCTTGCCGGAGATGATGTCGTTGAGGGCGTGGATGCCCTCAAAGATGGCGATCTCGTCCTTGCCCAGCTGGAGGGGATGGCTCTTGATGGCCGAGCGCATCTGCCGGGCAAACTCAAACTTGGGGATAAGAATCTTTTCCCCCTTGTCCAGCAGGTTGAAGTGCCGGTTGAGCAGGTCCATGTCCAGCAGGAAGGGGGACTCGTAGTCAATATCCCCCTCCCGGTTCCGGGGGCAGGTCTCCCGGTCCAGGGTCTGGAAATAGTTGTCCATGGCGATGGCGTGGGAGTTGATGCCCATCTGCTCCAGCCGGGCCTCGATCTTCTTGGCCGTGGTGGTCTTGCCGGAGCCGGAGGGGCCGGAGAGCAGGACAATCCGTGATTTCTTGAGATTGTCCGCAATCTTGCGGGCGGCGGAATCAATCTTCTTGTTGTAGGCGGCGTCGCACTCCTGGACAAAGCCCTGGGGGTCCGTGCGGACGGCGTCGTTGAGCTGCGCGAGTGAGTATGCCATGTTGCTTCTCCTTTCTGATGAACCATCGTTGCGCTTGCTTACAGCTTTCCTCTATAAAATGCCCGGAACGCCTCCTGGTTGGCCAGGATCTTCTCCGGCCGCTGGATATATTCCTGGGGATATTTCAGGTTGAACACCCGCTCAATGCGGTTCCGGACCGGGTCCACCATCTTGGTGGAGCCCCCAGCCCCCAGGCTGAGAATGCTGTGGAGCTCCTCCATGATATAGATATTGTACCACCCCGTACCGCCGCTCCGGCACCAGCCCACGTTCTCAAAGCTGCCGGACATGTACTTCTGGCGGTAGAGGTAGTAGGGGGCGAAGCCGGAGCGCCGCAGGGCGGGATCGGCGTAGTCCAGCATAGCGGACACCTCCTCCACCGTGGGGATCCGGGTGCCCTCCAGGGTGATCCGGCTGCCCTTTTTCAGGCTGAGGGTGTGGATGGTGACGTTGTCCGTGCCAAAGCCTGTCACCTGATCCAGGGTCCGGCGGAACCCCTCCGGGGTGTCCTCCGGCAGGCCCGCGATCAGATCCATGTTCACATGGTCAAACCCCGTCCGGTCCACCAGCTCCATGGCCCGGCGGATATCCCCGGCCGTGTGGCGGCGGCCGATGGCCGCCAGGACCTTGTCCTCCATGGTCTGGGGATTGACGCTGATCCGGGTCACGCCGCCCCGGCGCAGGGCCGCCAGCTTCTCCTCTGTGATGGTGTCGGGCCGGCCGGCCTCCACGGTCAGCTCCACGGCGCCGCTCAGATCGAACCGCTCCCGGAGCCGGTCCAGCAGGCGGGACATCTGATCCGCCGACAGGGTGGTGGGCGTGCCGCCCCCCATGTAGAAGGAGCGGATCCTCAGCCCCAGCTCCTCCACCATCCGCCCCGCGCTGTCGATCTCCGCCAGCAGGGCCTGCAAATAGGGCTCCACCAGGTGGAGGGACTTCTCCACGCTGTTGCTGACAAAGCTGCAATAGGCGCAGCGGGTGGGGCAGAAGGGGATGCCCACGTACAGGGAGATCTCCTCCGGCTTCAGCGCCGCCCTGGCCGCCAGCCCCGCCTGGGCGCACTCGATGCACAGCCGCCGCCGCTGGGGGGAGACAAAGTACACGTCCCGGAGCGTCCGGTCCGCCGCCTCCGGGCCCCCTGCCTCCAGCAGCTCCGAGGCCAGCTTGGCCGGACGGATGCCGGTGAGGGCTCCCCAGGCGGGGGTGACGCCGGTGAGGGCCCGGGCGGCCTCAAAGAAGCTGAGCTTCACCGCCCGCTGCCGCAGCCGCTCCCCCTCGTACTCGTCCGCCCCGTCGGGGATGGCGGTCCTGGCCTGTCCCCGGGCGGTCCGCCCGTCCACGGTCAAAACCGTCTCCGCCAGGGCCTCCCGGCCCTCCAATGTCAGGGAGACCAGGGCCCTGTCCGCCTCCTCTCCCTCGTAGACCGGCCGCTGGCCGGGGAAAAAGGCCAGCAGGCTCTGCTCTACGGCGTAGCGGTAATCGTGGCCCTGAAAAATCAGCCTCATAGCCCTGCCGTCCGGCACAGGTGGGGATTGATCTTCCGCTCCCGGGCCAGGGTGGACAGGGGGCCGTGGCCGGGACAGACCTTGTAGTCCCCGTCCAGCGCCTCCAGGCGGGCCAGGGAGGCGGCCAGGGTCTCATGGCCCCCGCCGGGCAGGTCCCACCGGCCGCAGGAGCCGGCAAAGAGGGTGTCCCCGCAGAAGATCACGCCCTCCGCCAGCAGGGTCACACTGCCGGCGGAGTGGCCCGGGGTGTGGAGGACATGGAGGTTCACCCCGCTCTCCGGGCTGCCGATGGAGATAATATCTCCGTCCTCCCAGCAGTTGAAGCCGTGGGCCAGGGGCGGGAAGAGGCGGGCGTCGTCCCCCCGCACGTCGCCCCTGTGGAGGTAGATGGCCACGCCGGGGTCCGGGACCATATCCGCCAGGGCGTCCACCTCCTTCACGTGGTCATAGTGGCCGTGGGTAAGGAGGATCTTCTCCAGCCGGAGGCCGCTGCGCTCTACCATCTCCAGCACCGCCTGCCGGGATCCGCCGGGGTCCACCAGGGCGCAGGTTTTGGACTGCTCATCTCCGATGAGATAGCAGTTGGTCAGGTAGGGTGTGGTTTCCAGCATATCAAATATCATTGGGGTGTTTTCCTTTCTCCGGCAGCCGGGCTGCCAATTTCAATCCGTATCAAAAATAATGGTGACCGGCCCGTCGTTTTCGGAGGACACCAGCATGTCCGCCCCGAACTCGCCGTGGGCCACGGCAAATCCCCGCTCCCGGCACCGGGCCATGAAGCGCTCGTAGAGTGGCTCCGCCAGCGCCGGCCCGGCCGCGCCGGAGAACCCGGGACGGCGGCTGGAGGTGTCGGCGTAGAGGGTGAACTGGGAGACCACCAGAAGACTCCCCCCCGCCTGCTCCAGGCTCCGATTCATCCTGCCGTTCTCGTCCTCAAAGACCCGCAGATTGCAGATCCTGTCCGCCAGCTTCACCGCCGTGTCCTCCGTGTCGCCGGGGCCCACCCCCAGCAGCACCAGATATCCCAGGCCGATCTCTCCGTTCACCCTCCCGCCGATGGTCACGGAGGCGGAGCGGACCCGTGTAACGACTGCTCTCATTGTATGGCATTCCTTTTCCTGATATTAGTGGTTCACTGCGGCCCGCCCTATCCCGCCGGACGGCTCACCTTCATCACGCCGGAGATCTGGTGGAGCTTGCGCATCACGTGGTCCAGCTGCTTGGCGTCGGTGACGGAGATGGTCAGATGGAAGATGGCGAAGCCGTCGGTGGTGGTGTGGGAGTTGAGGCTGGTGACGCTGACCTTGCTGGCGCTGAGGGCCGTGGAGATGTCCACCAGCAGGCCGTCCCGGTCCTTGCACACCACCTCCAGGGACGTGGTGTAGGACTCGTACACGTCGTCGCTCCAGGTCACTCTGATCCACCGGCCCTGATCCGCCGGGGTGCGGCGCTCCGGGTCCGCGTTGGGGCAGTCCTTGCGGTGGACGGACACGCCGTAGCCCCGGGTGATGAAGCCCACAATGGCGTCCCCGGGCACCGGGGTGCAGCACTTGGAGAACTTCACTAGGCAGTTCGACAGCCCCTCCACAATCAGCCCCTTCTCGCTCTTGGACTTCTGGGGTGCGGGGGGCCTGCCCTCCTGGACCTCCTTGGCCGCCGCCGCCTCCTGGGCCGCCTTCTCCACCGCTGCGGCCCGGCTCAGCTGCAAAAGCTCGTCGCGGATGCGGTTGACCACCTTCAGCGCGGTGCAGCCGCCGTAGCCGATGGCGGCGTACATCTCGTCCAGGCTCTGGAACCCCACCCGCTTGAGGATGCTGGGCAGCACGTCCGGCGGGGTCACCTGGCTGAGAGTCAGCCCCGCGTGGCGCAGCTCCGACTCAAAGGAGGCGCGGCCCTGGGCAATGTTCTCCTCCCGCCGCTCCCGCTTGAACCACTGGCGGATCTTGCTGCGGGCCTCGCTGCTCTTGGCGGTCTTCATCCAGTCCCGGCTGGGGCCGTGGGCCGCCTTGGAGGTGTTGATCTCCACGATATCGCCGTTGTGGAGCTGGTAGTCAAAGCCCACCATCCGGCCGTTGACCTTGGCCCCCACCATGGTGTTGCCGATGGCGGAGTGGATGGAGTAGGCGAAGTCGATGGGCGTGGCCCCGGCGGGCAGGTTGATGACGTCCCCCCGGGGGGTGAAGACGAACACCTCGTCGGAGAACATGTCGATCTTCAGGGAGTGGATGAACTCCTCCGCGTCCGCGTCCTCCTGGTTCTCCAGCAGGCGGCGGATCCACTCGTAGGTCCCCTCGCCCCCCTGCCGCTTGATGCCCTGCTTGTACTTCCAGTGGGCCGCCACGCCGTACTCGGCAATGGCGTGCATGTCGTAGGTGCGGATCTGGATCTCAAAGGGGATGCCGTCGTCCCCGATGACCGTGGTGTGCAGGGACTGGTACATGTTGGGCTTGGGGGTGGCGATGTAGTCCTTGAACCGGCCCAGAATGGGCTTGTAGAGGTCGTGGGCCACGCCCAGCACGTTGTAGCAGTCCTGCACCGTGTCCACCAGCACCCGGAAGGCGAACAGATCGTAGACCTCCTCCATGGTCTTCTCCTGGGCGTACATCTTCCGGTAGATGCTGTAGGGGTGCTTCACCCGGCCGTAGACCGTGGCGTTGCGGATGCCCAGCTCCGTGAGCCGGGTGTTGATCTGGGCCTGAACCGCGCTCATGAACTGGTCGTGGCGGGCGCTCTCCTCCTCCAGCTTCCGGTTGATGTCCTCGTAGGCCACCGGGTCCAGGTACTTCAGGGACAGGTCCTCCAGCTCCCACTTCATCTTCTGCATTCCCAGCCGGTGGGCAATGGGGGCGTAGATCTCCATGGTCTCGAAGGCCTTCTTCTTCTGCTTGGCCGGGGTCTGGTACTCCATGGTGCGCATGTTGTGGAGCCGGTCGGCGATCTTGATGAGGATCACCCGGATGTCCCGGCTCATGGCGAAGAGCATCTTGCGCAGGTTCTCCATCTGCTCCTCTTCCATGGTGGAGTACTTCACCCGCGTCAGCTTGGTCACGCCGTCCACCACGTCCGCCACCGTCACGCCGAAGCGCTTGGCGATGTCCTCATAGGTGCTGTCCGTGTCCTCGATGCAGTCGTGGAGCAGGGCGGCGATGATGGACTCGCTGTCCAGACGCATCTCCGCCACAATCTGCGCCACCTGGAGCGGGTGGGTGATATAGGGCGTGCCGTCCCGGCGCAGCTGGGCGCCGTGGTGCTCCCTGGCGTAGGCATAGGCAGAACGTATCTGCTCAAAATCCGCGGAAATGTTGTATCCCCGGATGGTTTTTTCCAAATGCTCGTACCGCTCTTCCACTGTGACCATATTCTAGCGGCCTCCCCTCTCCCCATGGCCCAGCAGCCGGCGCAGAGAGCGCACATAGGCGCTCTGCTCCAGATCTGCCCGCCGGCCCGGCCTGGGGTGTATTATCATCATATCGTCCTGAACGGCCAGGGTGACCAGTCCTCGCTCCGCGAAGACCTCCACCCCCAGGGCGGCCCGCAGGAAGCACTCCGCCCCGCCTGTGGCGCAGGCGAACCGGCGCAGAAGGGGCAGGCGGCCGGCCGGGGAGCACTCCTCCCGCTCCTGCCGCTCAATGGCCCGCCACAGGGCCACGAACTGCCCCCGCTCCGGCAGCAGCCGGGCCGCCTCCCGGGCCGCCACGGGCCCGCCGGAGGTCAGGCGGCCCACCAGCTCCAGGCACTCCCGCTCCCGCTGGCTGGGCTCCAGGGTCTCCCGGAGATCCACCACCTGGAGCTGCACGGTGCTCACGCCCCGGAACTCGTTGCGCTGGAGATGGAAGGCCGCGTCCACCCGCATCCCCGCCGACACGCCGCACTCGGCGGCGTTGACGGAGAAGAAGATGGCCTCGAAGAAGCAGCCCCCCTTGCTCAGGCGCAGCTTCATGTGGCGGTTCTGGCCCACGTTCTGCACGCTCTCCACCTTGGCCCCCGGGAGCAGGAACACGGGCCGCTCGTTGCCCGCGCCGTAGGGCTCCAGGCGGGAGAGCTCCTCCATCTCCTCCAGCGTCACGTCCTCGGGGCGGCGGATGACCACGTCCACGTCCAGGGAGGACACAGGCCGCTCCCCGTTGCAGTAGTCGCACACCACCCGGTTCATCCGCCGGCGGAAGGCGGGGATGTCCGCCTCCCGGATGTTGAAGCCCGCCGCCAGCTCGTGGCCGCCGAAGTCCACCAGAAGATCGGCGCAGGACTCCAGGGCCGCGAACAGGTTAAACCCGCCGTAGCTGCGGCAGGAGCCCTTGCCCATGCCGTTTTGCAGGTGGATCATAAAGCTGGGGCAGGAGTAGCGCTCGCTGAGGCGGCTGGCCACGATGCCCACCACCCCCTGGTGCCACTCCTCGCTGGAGAGGACCAGGGCGCTGCGCTCCCCGGCGGGCAGATAGGCGATCTGCTCCACCGCCTGGGTGAAGATCTCCTGCTCCACCGCCTGCCGCTCCCGGTTGAGGCCGCACAGCTCCCGGGCCAGGCACTCCGCCCGGGCCGGATCGTCGGTCAGGAGCAGGTCCGCGGCCAGCTCCGCCTCCCCCATGCGGCCGGCGGCGTTGATGCGGGGGGCCAGGATGAAGCCGATCTGGGTGGAGGAGACCTCCCGGTCCTCCAGTCCCGTCTCCCGCAGCAGGGCCTTCAGGCCCAGGAAGTCGGAGCTGCCGATGGACTCCAGGCCCCGGTAGACGATGGTACGGTTCTCCCCGCTCATCTCCATCACGTCCGCCACCGTGCCGATGGCTGCCAGGGTGCAGTAGCGGGCAAAGAGGGCCTCCTCCCGCCCCCGGCCCAGGGCCAGCACCAGCTTGAGAGCCACGCCCACGCCGGCCAGGTGCTTGAAGGGGTAGGGGCAGTCGCTCCGCCGGGGGTCCACCACCGCCGCAGCCCGGGGCAGCACGTCCTTGCACTCGTGGTGGTCCGTGATGACCAGATCCACGCCGATCTCCCGGGCGAAGAGGGCCTCCTCCACGCCCGTGATGCCGCAGTCCACGGTGATGACCAGGGTGACGCCCCGGTCCCGGAGCAGCCGCAGGGCCTCCCGGCCCAGGCCGTAGCCGTCCTCCACCCGGCGGGGGATGTATTTGAGGCAGTCCGCTCCCCGGGAGCGGAGGTAGTCCACCAGCAGCACGGTGGCGGTGATGCCGTCCACGTCGTAGTCCCCGAACACGGCGATCCGCTCCCCCTGGGCCAGGGCCCGGCTGATCCGGTCCACGGCCTTGTCCATGTCCTTCATCAGCAGGGGGGAGTGGGTAAGGGTCCGCTCCCGCTCCAGAACCAGGGCGCTCTCCTCCGGAGTGGAGACCCCCCGTGCCGCCAGGACCGCAGAGAGCAGGGCGGGATACCCCGCAGCGCGCAGCCTGTCCGCAGCCGCCTCATCGAAGTCTCCGCCCTTCCACTGAACGTATTTCATGGGGAATCCCTCCTTTCCAAGGCGGCCCTGCCCGCAAAAGTGCAGACGGCGCCAAAATAACTTAATTATTATAGCAAAAAAAGAAGAAAAGGTAAAGAAGAACTTCCCAGACAGAGGAAAATTCTATGGAATAGACAGTGCTCCCTCCGGCGGGGGCGGTAGACTCTCGCCACCGTCCCCCCGGAGGGAGCACATCGGGATATGCGCTCTGCCGCTTATGAGCGGGAATTAGCCGTTGTCATCCTCGCCGTCTTCCGCCGCAGGCTCCGCGCAGGCTCCGCAGCAGCCGCCTCCGCAGCCGTCCGGCTCCTCCAGGTCAAACTCCAGCTTCTCCCCGCAGTTGGGGCACAGGATGGAGCCGTCGGCCAGGATGTCCTCGTCAAAGAACACGTCCTCCTGGCAGTTGGGGCAGGTGGTCTGGTAGACCTCCCCGTCGTCCTCATCGTCCTCGCTGTCCTGCTCGTAGAGGTAGGTCTCCACGTCCGCCAGATCGTCGCTGACCGCGTCCAGGCCCTCCTCCAGCTCGCCCTGCTCGGCATGGATGTCCTGAAGCTCCAGGGCTATGTCGTCAAGGATGTCCATGATTACCTTGAGAAGTTTCCCCTCCTTGGACTTGGTGTCCAGACCGAGGCCCTCCGCCAAGCCCTTCATATACGCGACCTTTTCCAGAATTTCCATCATCGTTCTCCTTTCAAAAAGTCATGCTGGTTGGTTCTCTCCTCTTTATCACACGGCCCTCCGGCCGCAGGGACACAAAGCCTGGTCCGGCAGGGATCGGGATTACTCCTTGCAGCGGGAGAGGTACTCGCCGGTGCGGGTGTCGATGGTGATCTTGTCGCCCACGTCAATGAACAGAGGCACCTTGATCTCCGCGCCGGTCTCCAGCACGGCGGGCTTGGTGACGTTGGTGGCGGTGTTGCCGGCAAAGCCGGGCTCCGTATCGGTGACCACCAGGTCCATGAAGTTGGGGCACTCCAGGCCGAAGACATTGCCCTTGTAGCTGAGGACCTTGCACATGGTGTTCTCCTTGACGAAGCGGAACGCGTCGCCCAGCAGGTCCTTGTTCAGGGGCACCATCTCGTAGGTCTCCTGGTCCATAAAGTAGTACAGATCGCCGTCGTTGTAGCTGTACTCCATATCCTTGCGCTCCACGAAGGCCTCTTCAAACTTGGCGGTGGGGTTGAAGCTGGTCTCGGTGACGGCGCCGGTAACCACGTTCTTCATCTTGGTGCGCACAAAGGCCGCGCCCTTGCCGGGCTTGACGTGCTGGAACTCGATGACCTGCATCACCTTGCCGTCCATCTCAAAGGTCTTGCCGTTGCGGAACTCGCCGGCTGTGATAGTTGCCATATTTTTACATCCTCCTAATGGAAATAAAATTGTCCTCGGATCATTTTACCGTATTCCTGGCGTAATTGCAAGTATTTTGTGCGGGATTCCCCGTTCTTTTTGGAGCCGTCAGAATCCGGCGCGGCGGTTCGCATGGATAGTTATCTCCCTGAATCTATTAAATATGTATGCCCCGCCTTGCGTTTGCGCCGGGGGTCTGGTATACTGCAAGCAATCTATGGAAACGAGGAATTCGCCTATGTTCAGTTTTCGCAACGACTACAGCACCGGGGCGCACCCGGCGGTACTGGACGCGCTGTGCCGGACCAACGGGGAGCGCACGGAGGGCTACGGCCTGGACCTCCTGTGCCGGCAGGCGGAGGAGGAGCTTCTGGAGCTGTGCCGGGCCCCCGGGGCCGCCGTACACTTCCTGGTGGGCGGCACCCAGGCCAACAAGGTGACCATCGCCGCCCTTCTGCGGCCCTATGAGGCGGTGCTGGCCGCCCACACCGCCCATATCTGCTGCCACGAGACCGGGGCCGTGGAGCACAACGGCCACAAGGTCCTCCATCTCCCCTCCCCCGACGGCAAGCTGACTGCGGACATGGTCCGCGCCGCCGCTGCCGCCCACACCGGCGAGTACACGGTTGCCCCCCGGCTGGTCTACATCTCCAACACCACCGAGGTGGGCACCGTCTACCGCCGGGCGGAGCTGGCGGCCCTGCGCCGGGTGTGCGATGAGCTGGATCTGCTCCTCTACTGCGACGGGGCGCGGCTGGGCAGCGCCATGGCCGCCGGGGACGCGTCCTTTGCCGACTACGGGGCGCTGTGCGACGCGTTCACCGTGGGCGGGACGAAAAACGGCCTCCTCTTCGGCGAGGCCCTGGTGATCGTCAACCCCGCCCTCCAGCCCGGATTCCGCCGCTGCATGAAGCAGCAGGGGGCCATCCTGGCCAAGGGCCGGCTGCTGGGGGTCCAGTTCTCCGCCATCCTCCAGGACGGCCTCTACCTCTCCCTGGCCGCCCAGGCCAACCGCCTGGCCCGGCGTCTGGCGGAGGGGCTGGAGGACCTCGGCGTGCCCCTGCTCTTCCCCGCCCAGAGCAACCAGCTCTTCCCCGTGCTGCCGGACAGTGTGGCGGAGGCGCTGGAGGGGGAGGTCTCCTTTGAGCTCCAGGAGCGCCTGGAGGGCTCCCGCTCCTGCATCCGGCTGGTCACCGCCTGGGATACCGCCCAGGAGGAGGTGGACGGCCTGCTGGCGCTGCTGGGCCGCCTTCTCCAGTGACATTGTTCACCAAATGTCTGTTGAAGGGCCGGGACGGACATGCTAAAATGGTATCCCATCTCAACCGACGAGGAGTGATCCTATGAATCTGTCCACCGCCAGCCGCACCTTCCAGCTGCTCAGCCGCATCCTGGATTCCCGCACGCCCACCGAGCCCTTCCTGCCCCCGGCCGGGGAGAAGCGCCCCCTGCCCCTCCGGGACCCCCAGCAGCCCCTTCCCCGGGCCACGCCGGAGTCACAGGGCGTCTCCTCCCGCCACATCCAGCGCTTTCTGGAGGAGCTGGACCGGGGCAGGGACCTCTATCCCCAGGACGTGCTGGTGCTGCGCAACGGCAGGGTGCTCTGCGCGGCCGCCTGGGGAGCGCAGGATCTGCGGGCGGTGAAGTACACCTTTTCCGCCTGCAAGAGCGTGGTCTCCCTGGCCGTGGGCCTGCTGATCGACGACGGAAATCTCTCCGTAACGGAGCAGGTGGCGGACATCTTTGACGGCGAGGGGGGCCTGAAGCGGCGGCTGCGGGGCATGACGGTGGAGGATCTGCTGACCATGCGCTCCGGCGCGCTGTTTACGGAGGCGGAGGCGCTGACGGAGACGGACTGGGTCCGCCGCTTTCTGAGCTCCACCCTCAAGGGGGAGCCGGGGACGGAGTTTGCCTACAACAGCCTGAACACCTATATGCTCTCGGTCATCGTCCGCCGCCGGAGCGGCATGGACCTGACAGACCTCCTCCAGCGGCGGCTGTTCGATCCCATGGGCATCACGGACGTGCTGTGGGAGCGGTGCCCCATGGGCGTGGAGAAGGGGGGCTGGGGCCTCTACATCCGCGCCGAGGACCTGGCCAAGCTGGGCCAGCTGGTGATGGACGGCGGGCTGTGGCGGGGGGAGCGTCTTCTCAGCCGGTCCTACCTGCGCTCCGCCCTCACCCCCCGCGCCGTGCCCCCCGCCTCCACCGGGGACTTCAACTACGGCTACCAGATCTGGGTGGGCCGCAGCGAGAATACCTTTCTCTTCAATGGGATGCTGGGGCAGAACGTGCTGGGCTTTTCAGACAGCGGCATCCTGGTGGTCACGCACGCCGGAGCGGATACGGACTTCCAGGAGAGCCGGTACTTCGAGATCGCCAGCCGCTATTTCGGCGGCCAGTTCCCCGCCCGGCTGCCGGAGGATCCGGCTGCCCAGGCCGCTCTGACGGCCGCGGCCGCCGGCCTGTCCGCCTACAGCCGTCCCGCCGGGGTGCTGGACGGCCGGGCGGAGCCCTTCCTCCGGGCCTTCGCCGCCCCCGACGGCGCGGCGGCCTCGGTGGGCCTGCTGCCGGTGGCGCTGCAGGCCCTCCACAACAACTACGCCGCCGGACTGGTCTCCGTGGCGGTGGGGGTGAAGGGCGGCACGCCGGAGCTCATCTACCGGGAGCGGGACGCCCTCTACCGCCTGCCCGTGGGGCTGGGCCGGCCTGCCGTCACCCAGCTGGACTTCCGGGGGGACGTGTACCAGACGGCAGCCCTGGGCCGGTTTACCCACGACGAGGAGGAGCGGCCGGTATTCTACATCCGGCTGGAGTTTCTGGAGACCCCCTGTGTGCGGATCATCAAGCTGATCCTGGACGGAGACGGGCTTCTGCTGCGGCAGAGCGAGACCCCAGGGATCCCCTATGTGTTTGAAAAGCTGCGGACCGCCGCCCAGTCCGCCCTCTACAAGCCTCTGCTGCTGGTGGCGGCGGGGGGAGCCGAGGAGGATTATCTGCGCTTCAAGACCCTGCAAATTCTCGCGCCGGAGGTGCGGCTGGTCCCCCAGGGGCCGGCCATGGACTGACGGCGGAGCATAGGGAGGATGGAATGCATATCACAGAGGTTACGGAGAACAAGCGGCGGCACATGGACCTGCTCCTGCTGGCCGACGAGCAGGAGGACATGGTGGAGCGGTATCTGGACCGGGGGACCATGTATCTGCTGGAGGACCGGGGCGCGAGGGCCGTCTGTGTGGTCACGGACGAGGGGGACGGCGTTCTGGAGATCAAGAACCTGGCCGTCGCGCCGGACAGCCAGCGGAGGGGGTACGGCGGACAGCTGGTCCGATTTGTGCGGGAGCGGTACGCCGGCGTCTACCGGACGTTGCAGGTGGGCACCGGCGAGAGCCCGCTGACTGTGCCGTTTTATGAGCGGTGCGGGTTCCGGCGCTCCCATGTGGTGAAGGATTTCTTTATCCGGCACTATGACCACCCCATCTATGAGGCCGGACGCCTTCTGACGGATATGGTCTATTTCCGGATGGAGCTGTGAACGGAGGGATTTTCTTTTGAGGCAGAACAGCGCCACCGCTGGTCCGGCCAGGGTCATCTGGATCAACGGGACCTTTGGCGCGTGGGAAACCCAGACCGCCTATGAGCTGGGACGCAGGATATCCGGGGCGTATGTTAGCGCAGGCCGGGGAGGAGCGCTTGGCTGCGTCTCTCGGGCTGAACGCGATGCCGCTGGCCGCAATATGTGTGTTCTCCGATGTATATTGGGGCCACAAACGCTAAAAGAGTGCAGAATACCTTGCGGGTACGCTGCACTCTTTTAAGGTTTCCCTTGGCACCGGAGGGCGTCCTTTTTTCAGCTACACCTTCACCGTTCCGTCAGGATTAAACACAGGCAGCGGAGCCAGGTAGGTGATATCTTTTCTGGGCAGGGCGTCTCCCTCGGCCAGGACAGCGGCCCGGCCGGTGACCGTACCCCCGGCGGTTTTTACCAGCTCTTCCAGCGCATGGAGGCTCTCGCCAGTGGAGATAACGTCGTCCACGATGAGGATCCGCTTACCCTTGATGAGCGCACAGTCGTCCGCACCCAGGAACAGGTCCTGCTGGCGCAGGGTGGTGATGGACCGGACAGAGACGTGAATGGGGTCCGGCATGTAGACCTTGGAGCCTTTGCGGGCGATGAAGTACTTTTTAGCCCCGGACTGACGGGCCATCTCATGGATAAGCGGGATGCTCTTGGCCTCGGCTGTAAGCATGTAGTCGTAGCTGCCGGCAGGAATGGCGCTGAGCAGCGCAGAGGCACAGGCCACGGTCAGCTCCGCGTCACCGAACATAATAAAAGCACCGATGTACAGTTCGTCGCTGACCTTGCACAGCGGCAGTTCCCGCTCCAGGCCGGCGACTTTCATGGTATAGGTCATGAGAGAACCCTCCTCATAATTTTGGTTTTCTGTTCCTTATTATAGCTTCTGAGGGAAAAATGTCAAGGCGGGAAATATGTGCGCCCACGGAAATCAATTTTCACTGCATGGATCTGTAGGGGTGGGTATTGCCCGCCCGTTTCCGGCGAAAAAATGCCAGGAATCGTTGGGGCAAGTGATATCCGTCCCAACACAAATCCTGCGGTTCTACAAGCATTTCCATAAAATTGATTTCCAGCAAATAGAAGCAGCGCAAAGCGACAATAAGTGGTAAATTATCATCAGGTGATGAAGGATGAAACACAAATATATCGTGACATTAACAGAGGAAGAACGGCAAGTACTGGTTCAAAAAGGGAAGACCCAGGGATATCGGATCAAACACGCCAAAACACAGTTAAAACTGGCTGAAATACCAGAGAACCAAGGGTGGACATACAATATAAATCCGCCCTCTGCTGACGGGATGATCTGCGGCGCTTTGATATGCTTTCGCAATCTCACTGATCTCTATCAGTTCTCCTTTTTCAGCACGCGCCTTGAACGTTGCGAGAATATCCACTTCTCTTTCTACACGCATATTTCGATGATTGCCCCCGTAATGGTTATCAGCGATTGCTTTTAGACCGTTGTTTCGATATTTTCCTACAAGCTGCGTCATATATGCTGCATGAAATCCTGTTGCTGCTGCTACCTCGTGGGCTTTGGCCCTTTTGGAACGAAGTTCCAGCGCTTTCAATCTGGCTTCCGCTTGTTTATCCTTATTTTCCTTGCGTTTTTGCTCTATCGGTTTTATTTCTTCCTCACTAAATAGAGTCTACTCGAGTTAAGTGCGTATGGCAACCCAAATGGCGATACAACGAACATGTACCGCGGCGATAAGAGCATCGGAGGTCTTGGCATAGCGGGTGGCAATGCCTCTCCAGCGTTTCAAGGACAGAAAGCAGTTCTCTACCAGGTGACGCAGTTTATAGAGGTATTTATCATAGTCGCGCTGTTCTTTACGATTCTTCTTCGGTGGAATCACAGGTTCCATCCCCGCTGAAACCGCATAGGCCAGGATATCATTTGTGTCATAACC
>CAJTWF010000039.1 GCA_910579965.1 uncultured Oscillospiraceae bacterium | reverse complement strand
GGGCAAAAAATCCACTCGCCAATCCATACACGTCGAGATATTAAACAGGCTCTTAACTCCAGATATTATATTCCATTTTCCTGTTTTTGACAAGGGGACAAGTCTTATGTTTTGTTTAGGTTTCTTTTAAACAGGCTCTTACAGGGGCGGGGAGGTTCTGAACAGGCGCTCAGAACAGGGGACAGGAGGCGCTCTGTCCGCTGTCCGCGTAAACGGCGCTGGAGGGTTCTTATGCTTTCCGGTGAAAAGCGCCCCCTATGCCGGTCCCGATGAGGACGACGGCGGCATAAACCGGCGCATAGATCCAGGCGGATGAATTGTAATAGATGAAAATGGTGGGGATAAACAGCAGAAGAGCGGCGGCCGGAAGGATCAGGCCAAAGCCGGTGCGCATCCCACAGACAAGGGCCGAAATAAGCGCGGCCAGGGGCATGACGCACAGCATGAGAAGCATGGCCGGGCCGGTATCCCCTGCCAGAAGGGGGAGGAGGTAGAAATCAAGGCCCAGTATGACCACGTATGGCAGAAGTGCCGTTAACTTTTTTTGCATGACGTATCCTCCAAATATTTTTGATGATATAAAGCCGGCGGTGAAAAGTCAAGACTGGTTTCATGACAGGCCGGCGGGTCCCGCCAAATGGGAGGGCCGGCGCCGGCCCTAGCCGTCATTTTATCAATCGCTTCCCTTAATAGGCCAGCCGCGTCTCCAGCCAGGCGCGCAGCTCGCTGATGGGGACCCGCTCCTGCTGCATGGAATCCCGCTCCCGGATGGTCACGCAGTTGTCCGCCGGGGTCTTGTCGTCTCCCACGGTCTCAAAGTCCACGGTGATGCAGTAGGGGGTGCCCACCTCGTCCTGCCGGCGGTAGCGCTTGCCGATGGAGCCCGCGTCGTCGTAGTCCACCATCCAGTACTTGGCCAGCTCCCCCTGGATCTCCAGGGCCTTTTCGCTGAGCTTCTTTGACAGGGGCAGCACCGCCGCCTTGAAGGGGGCCAGGGCCGGGTGGAGGCGCAGAACCGTGCGCACGTCGTTTTTCTCCGGGTCCACCACCTCCTCGTCGTAGGCGTTGCACAGGAAGGCCAGCAGCATCCGCTCCACGCCCAGGGAGGGCTCGATGACATAGGGGATATACCGCTCGTTGGCCTCCTGGTCAAAGTACGTCAGGTCCTTGCCGGAGGTGGTCTGGTGGGCGGTCAGGTCAAAGCTGGTCCGGCTGGCCACGCCCCAGAGCTCGCCCCACTCTGTGAAGGGGAAGGCGAACTCAAAGTCCGTGGTGGCGTTGGAGTAGTGGCTCAGCTCCTCGGGATCGTGGTCCCGCAGCCGCAGGTTCTCCTCCTTGATGCCCAGATCCAGCAGCCACTGGCGGCAGAAGTTCTTCCAGTAGGCGAACCACTCCAGCTCCGTGCCCGGCTTGCAGAAGAACTCCAGCTCCATCTGCTCAAACTCACGGGTGCGGAAGATGAAATTGCCCGGGGTGATCTCGTTGCGGAAGCTCTTGCCGATCTGGCACACGCCGAAGGGCAGCTTCCGCCGGGTGGACCGCTGGACGTTGAGGAAGTTGGTGAAGATGCCCTGGGCCGTCTCCGGACGGAGATAGACCGTGTTCTTCGCGTCCTCCGTCACCCCCTGGAAGGTCTTGAACATGAGGTTGAACTTGCGGATATCGGTGAAGTTGTGCTTGCCGCAGGTGGGACAGGGGATCTGGTGCTCGTCAATGAACGCCTTCATCTCCTCCTGGGAAAAGGCGTCCACCGGCTTGCCCAGGTCAAAGTCGTGCGCCTGGGCCCAGTCCTCCATCAGCTTGTCAGCCCGGAAACGCTCCTTGCACTCCTTGCAGTCCATCAGCGGGTCAGAAAAGCCGCCCACATGGCCGGACGCAACCCACACCTGGGGATTCATGAGGATGGCCGCGTCCAGGCCCACGTTGTAGGGGTTCTCCTGGACGAACTTCTTCCACCAGGCCCGCTTGACGTTGTTTTTCAGCTCCACGCCCAGGGGTCCGTAGTCCCAGGTGTTGGCGAGGCCCCCGTAGATCTCGCTTCCCGCGAAGATGAAGCCCCGGCCCTTGCACAGGGCCACAATTTTTTCCATGGTCTTTTCGGTCTTCTTCATGATTTCTTACGCTCCTTTTCCATACATAATATTGGCTGGAGGGGCGGAAAATAATCGCCGGTGAAAATAAAAATCGCCCCGAGCCAGCCGGCTCAGGGCGAACAGTTTCTGTCCGTGGTTCCACCTGAATTCGGGCCGCAGGCCCGCACTCACTGCCAGTAACGGTGGCTCCCGGCGGGGCATTGCCTCCCCGCAGCTCAGAGACGCCCTTCCTCCCGCGCTTCACAGGGACTTGCACCAGCCGTCCCCTCTCTGACGATCCGCCCGGAAGTACTTCTTCTCCTCAACGCCTTTATGGGGGACACTTTATCATTTTTTTCTATAGATGTCAAGGGGAAGATTTGTTTTGGTCATGGAAATTCATCTGCAAAATTTGATTTCCGCGGCTCCCGGTACACAGGACTTTCTTTTTCTGCAAAGCTGTGGTATACTACCGTAAAAGCAGCGCCCCACACCAGAGAAAAAGGAACCGTCCATGAGAGAATTTTCCGCCGGACAATACGATATCGCGGTGATCGGCGCGGGCCACGCCGGCATCGAGGCCGCCCTGGCCGCCGCCCGTATGGGCAAGCGGACCATCTGCTTTACCATCAACCTGGACGCGGTGGGCAACATGCCCTGCAACCCGGCCATTGGCGGCACCGGTAAGGGCCACCTGGTCCGGGAGCTGGACGCCCTGGGCGGCGAGATGGCCCGGGCCGCCGACGAGGCCTGCATCCAGTACCGGCTCCTCAACCGGGGCAAGGGCCCCGCCGTCCACAGCCTCCGGGCCCAGGCGGACCGGCGGCGGTACCAGGAGATCATGAAGCGCACCCTGGAGCGCCAGGAGAACCTGACCCTCCGCCAGGGGGAGGTCACCGCCATCCGCCTGACCGGGGGCCGGGTGAGCCATGTGGTCCTCCAGACCGGGGCGGCGTTCGCGGTGGACGCGGCCATCGTCTGCTCCGGCACCTACTTAAACGGTAGGACCATTGTGGGCCAGTGCGTCCGGGCGGGCGGGCCGGACGGTATGTTCGCCGCCCAGGCCCTGACGGACTGCCTGCGGGAGCTGGGTCTCTCCCTGCGCCGGTTCAAGACCGGCACCCCGCCCCGGGTCAACGCCCGCACCGTGGATTTCTCCAAAATGGAGCGCCAGGACGGGGACCTGGATACCATGCCCTTCTCCTTTGAGACCAGGGAGGCCCCGGTCAACCGGGCCGTGTGCTACCTCACCTACACCAATGAGGACACCCACCGGATCATCCGGCAGAACCTGTACCGCTCCCCCATGCACAGCGGGGCTATCGAGGGGGTGGGGCCCCGGTACTGCCCCTCCATTGAGACCAAGGTGACCCGGTTCGCGGACAAGCCCCGCCACCAGCTGTTCATCGAGCCCATGGGCCTGGATACGGAGGAGCTGTATATCCAGGGCTTCTCCTCCGCCATGCCGGAGGAGGTGCAGCTGGAGATGCTCCACACCATTCCCGGCCTGGAGCGGGCGGAGATGATGCGCCCGGCCTACGCCATTGAGTACGACTGCGTGGACCCCCTGGAGCTGCGCCCAACCCTGGAGACAAAGCGGATCCCGGGCCTGTACGGGGCGGGGCAGTTCTGCGGCTCCTCGGGCTACGAGGAGGCGGCGGTCCAGGGCTTTGTGGCCGGGGCCAACGCCGCCCTGGCCCTGGACGGACGGGAGCCCCTGATCCTCTCCCGGGGCCAGAGCTACATTGGAGCCCTCATTGACGATCTGGTCACCAAGGGCACGGACGAGCCCTACCGCATGATGACCAGCCGCAGCGAGTACCGGCTGCTGCTGCGCCAGGACAACGCGGATGCCCGCCTCTGCCCGGTGGGCCGACGACTGGGGCTGGTGTCGGAGGAGCGGATGGCCCGGGTGGAGGCCAAGTACGCCGCCGTGGCCCGGGAGATCAAGCGGCTGAACGCCCATGGCGTGGCCCCCTCCCCGGCCCTGAACGGCTTTCTCACCCGGCACGGCACCACGCCCGTCTCCGACGGCGCACCCCTGGCGGCCCTGCTGCGGCGGCCCCAGGTCCGCTACAGGGATCTGCGGCAGTTTGACCCGGACATGCCGGATCTGTCCGCCGAGGTGGCGGAGCAGGTGGAGATCTCCGTGAAGTACGAGGGGTACATCCGCCGGCAGATGGAGGAGGTGGAGGAGCTGCGCCGCATGGAGCGGCGGGCCCTGCCGCCGGAGCTGGACTACGGCTCCATTCAGGGGCTGCGGCTGGAGGCCCGGGAGAAGCTGGCCGCCGTGCGGCCGCTGAATCTGGGCCAGGCGGCCCGGATCTCCGGCGTATCCCCGGCGGACGTGGCGGCGCTGATGATCTGGCTGGAGCGGTGAGCGGCGCCTTCTCATCTCCGCCTGCAAAGATGACTGCTGATAAAATATCTATCAAACAGGAGAGGACGCCCATGGCATACGTCCCGCACTTTGTCCGCCGGGGAGACGGACCGCCCCTGCTGCTGCTCCACGGCAACGGCGAGGACGGGAGCTACTTTGCCCGCCAGCTGGACCATTTCTCCGCGTTCCGCACAGTCTACGCCCTGGACACCCGGGGCCACGGCCAGTCCCCCCGAGGGGACGCGCCCTTCACCATGGCCCAGTTTGCCCGGGACCTTCTGGACTTCATGGACGGCCAGGGCATCGAAAAAGCGGACGTTCTGGGCTTCAGCGACGGGGGCAACATCGCCCTCACCTTCGCGCTGGCCCACCAGGAGCGGATCCGGCGGCTGGTGCTGAACGGGGCCAACCTGAGCCCCGCCGGGGTGAAGGCCCATGTGCAGATCCCCATTGTGCTGGGCTGGCGCATCGCCTCTCTCTTCGCCCGGAGGAGTCCCCAGGCCCGGCAGAACGCCGAGATTCTGGGGCTGATGGTCAAGGAGCCCCACATCAACCCGGCGGCGCTGAGCGCACTGCGGGTCCCCACCCTGGTGATTGTTGGGACCAGGGATATGATTCGGGACCGGCACACCCAAAGCATCGCCGCCAGCCTCCCCAACGCCAGACTGGAGCGGATCCCTGGGGACCACTTCATTGCCGCCAAAAACCCGGAGGCCTTTAACCGGGCGGTGGAGGCATTTCTGGCGGATTAGGTTTGCGTACAAAGAAAATCATCCCGGCTGTGGGGACCGGCCTCGCGGAAAGCGCTGAACCGCCAGAGTCTCTAAAATTCTTTTTTGATTCCTTTTTCTTTTAAGAAAAAGAATGATAACAAAAAACAGAGGGAGAGTTGCCCCAATGAGAATGATCCTGGCTATTATCGTCTGCAAGCTCCTCCGCTTCATCGGCAAGCTGGTGGGCAAGGGCAGCAGCCTGCCCGGCCAGTACGCCCTGAAAATCTGCCCGGATGTGCTGGGCCGGGTGAAGCTGCCCGGCTGCATCATCGCCGTCACCGGCAGCAACGGAAAGACCTCCACCGTGGAGATGATTGCCGCCATCCTCCGCGCAAGCGGCAGGACCGTGGTGTACAACGAGGAGGGCTCCAACCAGATTGAGGGCGTGACCACCCTCATCCTGTGCAGCAGCTCGCTCTCCGGCCGGATGCGGGGGGACGTGCTGCTGCTGGAGAGCGATGAGCGCTACGCCCGCCGCTCCTTCCGCTTCTTCCACCCCACCCACTTCGTCATCACCAACCTCTACCGGGACCAGCTCACCCGCAACGGCCACCCGGAGTGGGTCTATGACGCCATCCTCCCCGCCATCCACCCGGATACCACCCTGGTCCTCAACGCCGACGACCCCCTGGTGTCCTGCTTTGCCCGGGACCACGGGCGGGTGAAGTGGTTCGGCCTGGAGGAGTGCTCCATCAGCACCAAAGACCACCGGGGCGTGTACCACGACGGGGCCCGCTGTCCCCTCTGCGGCGGACCCATGGACTACAGCTGCTACCACTATGAGCACATCGGCCACTACCGCTGCCGCAGCTGCGGCCACTGCCGCCATGACCCGGATTTCGCCGTCACGGCCCTGGACCTCCCGGCGGGGACGCTCACCCTGGACGGGGAGACGGAGATCTCCCTGGCCTTCAAGAGTATCTACAACGTCTACAACATCCTGGCCGCATGGTCCGTCTGCTCCCTGGCCGGGGCGGACCGGGAGACCATGGCCAGGGTCATCAACAACTACGTGCTGAAAAACGGCCGCATGGTCCAGTTCACCCTGGGCGGGCACCACGGCACCCTCCTCACCAGCAAGCACGAGAACTCTGTGGCCTACGACACCAACCTGGGCTATATCGCCCGCACGGAGGAGCCCTGCCGTGTGCTCATCATCGTGGACGCCATCAGCCGGAAGTACTTCACCGGCGAGACCAGCTGGCTCTGGGACATCGACTTTGACCTGCTCAATCGGGACCACGTGGAGAAGGTGATCCTGTGCGGGAAGTACGTCAACGATCTGGCCCTGCGGTTCGACTACACTGGCATACCGCCGGAGAGGATCGTCTGCTATGACGCCGTGGCCCAGGCCGCCAACGCCCTGGCGGAGGACGGCGGGCAGGAGCCGCTGTATGTGGTGACCTGCTTCTCCGACCGGGACAAGCTGCTGAATCTGGTCCGGCGGGACCAGTGAGGAGGAGATCACCATGGAACTGACCATTCTGCACCTGTACCCAGAGTTTATGAGCCTCTACGGCGAGTACGCCAACCTGGCGGTGCTGCGCCGCCACCTGGAGGCCCTGGGCGTGACTGTATCCCTCCGGGCCGCGGCGGCGGGAGAAGCCCCGGACTTCGCCGGAGCGGACATGATCTACATGGGCGCGGGCACGGAGCGGGGACAGAAGCGGGCCATGGAGGGCCTGCTCCCCCACCGGGACGCCCTCCTGGCCGCTGTGGACCGGGGAGCCCTGGTCCTCTTCACTGGAAACGCCATGGAGACCCTGGGCGCGTCCGTGACCGGCGCGGCGGGCCGGGTCTGGCCGGGTCTGGCCCTGGCGGATTTTACCACCGTGGAGACGGAGAGGCGGGTACCCGAGGACGTGGTGGCCCTGCCCGCGCTGTGGGACGCGCCGGCGGTGGGCTTTATGAACAAGTGCAGCGTCACCCGGGGGATCACCAACCCCCTCTTCCGGGAGCTGCCCCTGGGCTTTGGCAACGAGGCGGACCACGGGCCGGAGGGATATGTGTCCGGAGACGTGCTGGCCACCCACATCACCGGCCCGGTTCTGGTGAAGAACCCGGACTTCCTGGACCTCGTCCTCCGCCGCCTCTTCGCCCGGAAGGGCTGGGAGGCGCCGGAGCGTCTGCCCGTGCTGCCCCACGAGCGGGAGGCCTACCAGGTGACCCTGGCGGAGCTTCAGGCCCGGATTGGAAAATAGCAAAATAACACCCCGCCGTCTTTGGAGAAGACGGCGGGGTCTTTCATTGGGGGAGAGCTTATGCCAGGTAGGCGTCCAGCAGCTTCAGGGTGTTCTCCACGCCCCGGCGGTGGCTGCGCTCGTAGCCGTGGGAGGCGTATACGCCGGGGCCGATGAGGCCGTGGCGGATGTCGTGGCCGGCCCGGAGGCTGGCCTCTACGTCGGAGCCGTACTGGGGATATACGTCCACGGCAAAGTCCGCGCCGGCCCGGCGGGCCGCGTCGATGAGGCCGCTGACCACATCGTAGTGGTAGGGGCCGTGGCTGTCCTTGGCGCAGATGGATACCTTGAACTCGTCGCATCCCAGGCCCGCGCCCACGCAGCCCATGTCCACGCTGAGGGCCTCCGTGACCCCGGCGGGCACGCTGGCGGACGCGCCGTGGCCCACCTCCTCGAATACGGTGACATGGTGCCACACCCGGCGGTTCAGGCTCCCGTCCCCCGCCGCGGCCTGCTTGGCCTGGGCCAGCAGAATGGCTACGGAGAGCTTGTCGTCCAGGAACCGGCTCTTGATGAATCCGGAGGGGGTCACCACGGTCCGGGGATCAAAGCAGACAATGTCCCCGGTCATGATCCCCAGGGCCTCCACGTCCGCCGGGGTGCGGACCTCCTCGTCAATGACCACCTCCATATCGTCATAGCTGCGGCGGGTGTCGTTGTACTTGGCGTTGACGTGGATGGAGGCGTTTTTCAGCTGGAAGGTGCCGGTATAGGTCTTCCCGGACCGGGTGATGATGCGCACATTCTCCGCCTCCCCGTTGTTGGGGTTCATGCCCCCCAGGTTGGTCAGATGCAGCCGCCCGGTGGAGGAGATCTCCTTCACCATGCCGCCCAGGGTGTCCAGATGAGCCTCCAGCAGAATGCTGTCCGCCTCCGGCGCGTCCGGATTCAGGCACACCAGCACGCCGCCCTTCACCGTCATCTCCGGCCTGTAGCCCATCTGACGGTAAACGGCCATCACCCGCTCCGCCGCGTTTTTTGTGTAGCCCGAGGGGCTGTCCACCCCCAGCAGGTCCACGGCCTGCTCCATGGCGAAATCCACTAGCTCCTGTATGCGCTCCATATGCTGTATTCCTCCCGCTTCTGGCGAATTGATCTCCCCGGCTTCTCCGGGGCCTTTGGCACATCTTATCACAGCCCGCGGAAAAAAGCAACCGGGAGAAAATGCGCTCCGGTTCCCCGCCGCGCCGTCAAGAAGGGGGTTCCGGGCACAGGGGCGCGCCGGCGCTCCCTGTATGTCAGCTGATCCAGAGCCGCCTGGAATAAGCTTCCTGTCCCCCAAATACGGAAAACATGCCGCGCCCCACGGGGCACGGCATGTCCATTTTCAGATGAGAGGCGGCGCTCAGGCCACCCGCTTGGCGCCCACGTAGTAGCCGTTGTAATAGTCCTCGCTGAGGCTGCTGATGCGCACATACTTGCCGCTGGAGCCGGAGGAGGCGTGGACAAACTCGTTGTCGCCAATATAGATGCCCACATGGGAGCAGGCCTTGCCGTTGCTCCGGGAGGGATCGCAGAACAGGACCAGATCTCCGGGCTGGAGGTCAGAGCGCTCCACATAGGTGCCTGTGCTGTTCCACTGGGAGGTGGCGGAGTGGGGGGCGCTGTAGCCGTGCTGGCTGAGCACGTACATGGTGAAGCCGGAGCAGTCAAACCCTCTGGAGGAGGCCCCGCCGTAGGCGTAGGGGGTGCCCAGGTACTGGAGCGCGGTCTCAGCAATGGCCGCGCCCACGCCGCTGGCGCTGCTGCCGGTGTAGACGGAGAGACAGTCGTTTCTTATGTAGCCAACCGCGCCGCCGTAGGACACGGCGTACCAGCCGTTCTCCAGGCTCAGCAGATCCACCAGCGCGCCGCCGTAGACCTTGGAGACAATGTCGCCGTCCGTGGAGGGGATGGAGCGGATGTTCACGCAGTCGCCGGTAATGATGCCCTTGGGATCCACCAGGGGGATGCCGTTGACAGACACATAGTCGGCGTTGACATAGCCCTCCTGGCTGCCGTCATCCATTTTGCACCAGCCATCGGACACGCCGGTGATGGTCATCTGGGAGCCCTGGCTGAGGATGTAGTAGACAGAGGCGTCCGTGGAGGGGGCGGAGCGGAAGTTCACGCCCGTGCCGGTAACCGCGCCCAGCTGGCCGATGGCCGCCTGGGCGAAGGGGGCGGGGGCGGCGGGGGTGCTGGTGGAGGTGGAGGAGCGGCTTATGTAGTCGGCGGAGACGTAGCCGGAGTAGCTGCCCCAGCTGATCTGGTACCAGTCGCCCAGATCGTCCAGAATCTGGACCTGGGTGCCGGCGTTGAGCTGGGCCAGGGCCTCCGACTGGGTGGAGGGCTCCTGCCGGATGCGGAGGGAGCTGCCGGTGACGGTGCCGGTCTCTGCGGCCGCGGCCGTAGCGGTCAGGAAAATAGCGGCCATGGCGGCCAGAACAACTGCCTTGCAGAACGTCTTCCTCATTTGTACTGTCCTTCCCTGTCGTATCATTTGTAAAGCTGATGATTACCTGCCCGCCAGGGCCCGCTCCAGCCAGATGGCGGAGATATCCATGGCGTCATACAGGCTGCTCTTCTCGCTGCGCTTGACCACCCGGTCGCGGCTCTTCAAATCCGGAGCCGTGCGCTGGAGCTCCACGGAGATCTTGCTGGCAACATCCAGGTCCTTCTCCCGCCGGGTCTCCTTCACCTGCATCACGATGATGTGGGAATCCGCCATGGAGCCGTAGTAGATCATCTTGTCGATACGGCGCAGGGGATGATTCTTGTACATCAGGCCTTCCGTTTTCTGAGGCATTTGGCAGCAACCTTCTTTCTCCGTTTGTCATTTTTGTAACCAAATTGTAACATACTGTTTTCCATCTGTCAACACCTCCCGCGAAATTCCGTGAAAGGAATTTTTCCTTTCACGCTTTCCTTCCTATTTTTGCGCAAATATGGATATTATCCGATGAAAACGGCTGTTTTTCGCACAATTCAGAGGGGGCGGTCTCCGGGCGGCGGGACAGAAAAGCCGCCCTCCGGGGGTCCTCCCGGGGGGCGGCGGGCGTATATTTTCGGGAAATCGAAAAAGTTTTTGTTACCATTCTGTCACTGTCTGAGGGCGGTCTGTTACTTTTTTCCAAACTCCATGTTGGCGAAGATCCGCTCCATCCGCTCGTCCGGGAACCGCTGGTCCACAAAGCTCCAGAAGGGACCGGCGGGGGGCTGTCCCTCCACCCGGCTGGACCAGCGGCCTACGGCCACGCAGGAGACGATGGCGTTGACGATGAGAAACGCAGTCAGCGCCCAGGTGAGGATCTTGCCCGCCCGGTTGGGGATCTTGAGGATATACTTGGCCATGCGGGGGTACAGGTCCTTGATCCAGAGGATGCCCAGCGCGCCCCAGAAGAGGGAGTAGACAAAGCAGATGCGGCCGTTGATGTTCAGGGGCATGTGGCTGTAGTCCCAGGACCGGGAGCCCAGCAGGACCTCCTGGCCCCAGGAGCAGACGTACTCCAGCACGCTCCCCACCAGAAAGCCGCCGGCAAAGGAGAGCTGGTAGCCCCGGTTGCGGTACTTGTACAGGCATACGGTCAGCAGGGCCGCCCCCGCGCCGTAGAGGAGGTTGAAGGGGCCGTAGACCAGACCGGCCCGGCTCTCGATGTAGCCGTTGGTCACCAGGCACCAGAGCATCTCCACCACCACGCCGGCAAAGCTGCCGGCAATGCAGATGAGCAGCACCTTGTACAGGCCCAGGCCCTGGGCGAAGTGGTCCTGCTTGGCCTCCTCCAGATCAATGGCCGCGTTGGCGGGGGGATTGGGGACGTACCACTTCCGGTCCCGGGCCGTGCGCATGTCCCGCAGGCGGGCCCCCAGCTCGTCGGCGGCGTTGTCCGCCGCCTGATAGGCCTGGGCCAGGGTCCGGGAGGCCTGGCGCAGGCTCTCCAGCTCCGCCTCCACCGCCTGCTCCAGCTCCGCTCCCTCCGATTCAGGGGGGCGGCCGTCCTCCGGGGGCAGGGACTGCTCCGCCAGAGGGACGTAGTACCGCTCCGCCAGGGCCGCGCCCACCGCCTCCACCGCCTGGGGCAGGCCCTGGACGGTCTCCTCCAGGGACGCGGAGAGGGGGCTTTTGATTTCTTCCATTCTCTGCATCATATCCTTTTCTGTTTCTGTTAATCAGTACTACAGGTGGGAGCAGATCAGCTCCAGCCGCCCCTCCAGGGTCATGGTCCCGTATCCGGCGGGCAGCAGCAGGTGGTCCCCTCTCTCCACCGGGGTCCCGTCCAGCGCGCCCCGGCCGTCCAGAACGCTGATATTGACAAAGGGCGCGTCCCAGTCCCGCTGCCAGCGGCCGTCCAGCACGGCCCGGTACACGGTGTAGCAGGGGCAGCGGACAAGCTCCGTCACCAGGGCGTCCCCCTCCCGGCGGGTCTGGGGGCGGAGCTCCCGGGGCCGGAAGGGCGACTGGGTCACCGCAAGGCTCTCTTCAATGTGGAGGGGGCGAGGCCTGCCCTCGGAGAGGCGGTCATAGTCGTAGAAGCGGTAGGTCACGTCGCTGCTCTGCTGGGTCTCCAGCAGGAGGGTGCCCCCGCGGATGGAGTGGACGCAGCCCGGGTCAATCTGGAAGAAGTCCCCCGGGCGGACGGGGACCTCCCGGAGGAGTTCTCCCCACCGCTTCCCCTCCACCATCTCCCGCAGCTCCCGGGGGCTGCGGGCGTGGTGGCCGATGATGATGGTGGCGTCAGGATCGCAGTCCAGTATGTACCAGCACTCGGTCTTGCCGGACGCGCCGTTTTCGTGGAGGCGGGCGTAGCTGTCGTCCGGGTGGACCTGGATGCTCAGATCCTCCCGGGCGTCCAGGAGCTTCACCAGCAGGGGGAAGCCCTCCCCCGCCAGGCCGCCGAACAGCGCCCGCTCCTCCCGCCACAGGCCCCCCAGGGTCTGGCCGGGACGGCCCTTGATCCGGCAGTCTCCGCCGGGGTGGCCGCTGATGGCCCAGCACTCCCCGGTATGTCCGCTGGGGATGTCGTAGCCAAAGCTGGTCCGCAGCCGGTCCCCGCCCCAGATCTTCTCCTGGAACACGGGCTCTAAAAAGATGGGTTCTCTACTGCTCAAAGCGCACCTCCGCTCGCAAGATAGGCGTCCGCCGCCAGCTGGACGCACCCCAGGATCCCCTGGTCATCCCCCAGGCCGGGGGCGACGATGTAGGTATCCAGGTCCGCCAGCCCCCGGCCCGGCAGATAGCCCCCCAGCAGCCGGGCCGTCTCCCGGCGCACCAGGGGGAGGAGCTGGGGCTGGTGCATGACCCCGCCCCCCAGGATGACCCGCTCCGGGGAGAGGGTCATGATGTAGCCGCAGACAGCCTGGGCCAGATAGTTCGCCTCCAGGGCCCAGACCTCCGGCCGGTCCCCCAGCTCCTGGGCGGGCCGGCCCCACCGGCGGGCGATGGCCGGGCCGCTGGCCAGCCCCTCCAGACAGCTGGGATGAAAATCGCAGACCCCGGGGTCCAGGGGGTCTCCGCTCTGGCGGGTCACCGGCACGTGGCCCCCCTCTGGGTGGAGCATCCCGTGGTGGGGCCTGCCGCCGATGACGACGCCCAGGCCCACCCCGGTGCCTACAGTAATGTAGACGCTGCAGGCGGTCCCCCGGGCGCTGCCCCAGAGGGTCTCCCCCAGGGCGGCGGCGTTTACGTCCGTGTCCAGGCCCACGGGCAGGCCCAGGCCGTCCCGGAGGAGGGCCAGAATGGGGCAGCCCCGCCAGCTTGCCTTGGGCGCGGCCTGGATAACGCCGTAGTCCGGGCTCCGGGGGTCCAGCTCCAGGGGGCCGAAGCTGCCCACGCCCAGGGCGGACAGGCCCTTAT
This sequence comes from uncultured Oscillospiraceae bacterium, assembly GCA_910579965.1. Taxonomy (GTDB): domain Bacteria; phylum Bacillota; class Clostridia; order Oscillospirales; family Oscillospiraceae; genus Pelethomonas. Next base: position 9,629 of record CAJTWF010000039.1, on the reverse strand, counting down.
CCCGGAAAAAGGCCAGGAGCTCCGGGATGGTCTCTTGGGGCGTGCGGGTAGGGATGGTCAGCCGGTCCAGGATCTGGCCCTGGGCCGTGGCTGCGGCGCAGACCATCTTGGTCCCGCCGGCCTCCAGAGCGCCGAAGATAGGCGGCACGGCCGTCAGCTCCTTTCCTTTTCATGGATATTGCGGCAGTATAGCACAGAATCAGACAGTTTGCAAAGGGGAAATTTCGAATCTCCGCCGCCCGGTGAGCCGGAGATCAGCCGCCGCGCTTTCTGTTTGGCTTTCTTTTGATGCCCAGCAGCCTAATGAAATCCTGAAACAGGGAGGTATCCACGGGCTCAAACATGATCCATTTCCCATCGTGATAGGTCTGCGCGGCGTCGTAGAGCGCCTGGACCTCTTCCGAGTAATTTTCCCGGTCCGCTTCAAATGCTAACCGCTCGTCCTTCCCCAGGATAACCATAAACCCCACGCAGTTCTCTCTTGCGTACAATGCGCACAGCGTTTTACCGCCCCGGCGGTATTTATACTCATATTTCCACGCCTTGCCGCCTGTATTCCACAGACACTCCATGTCATATTTCTCATCAATGGAGGCGCAGAGCTTATTCCATACATCGTACAGGGGTTTTCCAACCAAAGCGGTCATCTCTTCTGGCGCAGGGATTTTGTCAAGCATAGGGACTCCTCCTGTATCGCTTCTGATTTCATTCGTGTGCGATGCTCTCCGGCGGGAAGAAATGTGCCCTCATTGCGGGATGAGCGCCTCAAGCCCTGCCCCGCCGCGGAGAAACGCGTATTCCTCACTGTTCATCAGCTCATCACAGATTTTTTGCGCCAGCTTGCTCGAAAAATCCGCGGAAGCGCCGCCCGCTGTGCTGCGATACAGCGGGCAGTCCTGCGGATGCCATTCGTTCTTCATGGCGGGCAGCATCTTTTGGAGAACCGACAGACTCCTCTCCCGGTCCTTTTTCGCCAGGGCAAGCTGCAAATGGGCATTGCAGCACATCCACTCCGGAAAACAAAGCTGCCGGGTAAGGGCTTCATACACGTCTGCCAAAAAGGCCGCGTCACTCTCCCGCTCCTCCAGCAGCGCGGTCTCCAGCAGATTGATCAGGGCGGTCTGCATCTCCGCTGCGCCTCGAAGCACCCGGCGCTCCCATATTTTTTCCGCGTCCCCGTACCGCTTCTGCTGCTGGTAAAGAATGGCAAGCTGCTCCTCTCTGTCGATCGCGGAGAACGGCAGGTCGCGGATCAGCTCCTCTGCCTTTGAAAAATCCCCTCGATTACGCGCATAGGAGATCAACATGCCGGCGGCGGTATCCCTGATTTCCGGAGTGTCGCTTGCAGCCAAACGCCTGTAAAATGCTTCATAGGCTTCCCGGTACTGCCCGCTCTCTGATACGTTATAGAGCGCAAGGGCCCCCTCCAAGTAGAGCGTCACAGAAAAGATCAGCTTTTCGCAGGTGGGATATTCCCGTATCCTGTGGAGTGCTTTTTGGAACGCCGCGTCATAGCCCCGCTCCTGAATGGTCTGATCCAGCGCATTCACAAAATTTTTAATCTCAATGTCTGACAGGTCATCGCTGAAGGACAGCAGCGTGTTCAGGTCCGTTCTGAGCAAACGGGCCAGGGCGGGCAGCAGGGTGATGTCGGGATAGGTGCTGCCCCTCTCCCACTTGCTGACAGCCGGCGTGGATACGCCTAAAAATTCTGCGATCTGTTCCTGGGTCAGGGATAATTCTTTCCGCTTTTCACGGATGATCTGATTAATTTTCATACCAAGCCCCCCTTGCCCCTATGATAGCAGAAGGGGATTTCAGGGGCAATGGAGCTGTTGTTAAAATACCGATTGAAAAAATGAACCGGAGGTTAATGGGACGCTGCCGGTCCATGCCCCTGTGCGGTTCTTACTCTGCCCTGCGCGGGCAGGATAGTAGGCATTATAGCACACAATCTGGGCCGAATCAACTGGCCTCTGTGAAAGCCGCCGGGGCCTCCTGCTGTGAATTATCGCCCATATTTCCCTGTAAGCCGGGCCAAAATTACAGCAAAAACGCCAGTTGACGCGGGGACTGATTTGTCGTAAACTAATCGCAACTCCATAAACCACAGCAAAGGCAGCGAAGAGAAGAGTAAACGGCGGGGTACGTCACAGAGAGCCCGGAGGATGGAAAAGGGCACGGAGGACGCCGTTGAAGATGGTCTCGGAGCCGCGCACCGACTGTAAAACCATGCTTTTCTAAAAGTTCTTTTTGATTCTTTTTCCTATCTGAAAAAGAATGGGGAGCAAAGGAGAGGCGCGTTTGCACAGGCCGCGACGGGGGCGCCCGTTACAGCGCAGGGGTATGCTGGTACTCCGTGAGGCCCCCGGCCGCGAGGCGGGAGGCGAAGCAAGGTGGTAGCACGGTGCGTTTTGCGTCGTCCTTGAGGTTGATTCCCTTTCCCGGAGGAAGAGGAACCATTCATCAGGACGGCTTTTTATTTGCCCCAAAAGGTCCCTTTTTCCTTTCGTGTTGTCAGCCTGAAACGCTGGCAATTTCACGAACCACAGCTTGAAGCCAAAAATTGACTATGATAAATCTGAGAGGCAAATTGGATTGATGTCGGCGGCAGAAAATGGACGGGAGGAAGAACCCCAATATGGTCAATGCAGGAAGCAGAATCGTCAATAATTGGATATATCCCATTGATCGAGGGTACGTACTGATTGATACGGGATATGAAAATGGGTTTGAGCGTCTTAAAAAGAAACTGGCAGCACTAAATATAAACATCCAACAGATCCTGTATATTTTTTTGACACACGCCCACGATGACCATGCCGGGTATCTAAACGAAATGCTTTCGGAATGCCCTGACACTCAAATTGTTATGAGCGGCAGGGCATTAGAGGGGTTATACAGAGGACAGAACTCCTTTCGCGGCGGCTGCACAAGCCGGCTTGCTTTGGGCTTTTGCTCTTTCATGAAGCTTGCTGGCAAGGGCGGGCATTTGTTTCCTAAATTGAGACAAGAGTATCAATGCAGATGTATTCAAGTAAGCGAGCGAAACCGTAAACAGGTGGAGTTTTTACTACAAGGGAAAATTATTGATACTCCCGGTCACACGGCTGATTCCATATCTCTTTTACTGCGTGACGGCTCCTTATTTTGTGGCGACGCAGCTATGAACGGATTACCGAGCTTACACAGAATAACCATTTGGGTGGAGGACAAGACAGCGTTTCTAAAATCATGGGAAACAATCATTGCGTTTAGGCCGAAGATCATATACCCAGGACACGGTAAGCCGTTTGAATATGGCGAACTTATTGCAAATATGAATCGAGCAAAAAATATGAAACTGTTGCCGCTCAGCTAACCCCCAGTTTGTCGGGTAGTTATCCGTCACAGATAACGCCCATTCAATCATTTTGACAGCCGGGAAAATATATAGGCATTTATCAACAGAAAAGGCAAAAGGGAGCCAAAAAGGAGGGAGCCCTATGGCGGAACCCATTATCCAACTCAAGCACCTGACCAAGCGCTTCGGCGGCGGCGAGAACGAGGTCCGCGCCCTGGAGGACGTGTCCATCGAGGTCCGCGCCGGCGAGATTTTCGGCGTCATCGGTCTCAGCGGAGCCGGAAAGAGCACCCTGGTGCGGTGCATCAACCTCCTGGAGCGGCCCACCGCCGGGGAGGTGATCGTGGACGGCAGGGACATGCTCCGCCTGACGGAGAAGGAGCTGCGCCGCGCCCGCCAGTCCATCGGCATGATCTTCCAGAGCTTCAACCTGCTCATGCAGCGCACGGCCCTGGACAACATCTGCTTCCCCCTGGAGCTGGCGGGCACGCCCCGAAGGGAGGCCGTCCGCCGGGCCGGGGAGCTGCTGGAGCTCGTGGATCTGGCCGGCCGGGCCGGCGCGTATCCCGCCCAGCTCTCCGGCGGCCAGAAGCAGCGGGTGGCCATCGCCCGCACCCTGGCCACCAACCCCAGGGTCCTCCTGTGCGACGAGGCCACCTCCGCCCTGGACCCCAAGACCACCCGGGACATCCTGCGGCTCATCCAGGACATCAATAAGCGGCTGGGCATCACCGTGGTGGTCATCACCCACGAGATGAAGGTCATCGAGGAGATCTGCGCCCGGGTGGCCATCCTGGACCACGGCCATCTGGCGGAGACCGGCACGGTGGAGGAGATCTTTGCCAGCCCCAGCAGCGAGGCCGGCCGGCGGCTGGTGTACCCGGACGGCGTGCCGGAGGAGGTCCTCAGCAGCGCGGCGGGCCAGGACCGGGTCATCCGGGTGGCCTTCAACGGCGGCACCTCCTACCAGCCCCTCATCGCCACCCTGGCCATCGACTGCGGCGTCAAGGCAAACATTCTGGGGGCGGACACCCGGAACATCGACGGCCGGGCCTTCGGCACCATGCTCCTGGGCCTGCCCAGGGAGGGGGCCGGCAAGGCCATGGCCTACATCAGAGCCCAAAAGGACATTACCGTGGAGGAGGTGCCCGACTACCATGGCTGATTTTTTCGCTGATCCCCAGGTTCTGCGCTTTCTCCAGGAGGCGCCCTTTGCCATCTGGGAGACCGTGTACGCCACCCTCATCGCCACCGCCCTGTCCTACGTGATCGGCCTGCCCCTGGGGGTGGTGCTGGTGGCCGGGGAGAACGGACGGATCCTCAAGGTCCCCGGGCCCCTGATGACGGCCCTGAACGTGGCGGTGAACCTGCTGCGCAGCGTGCCCTTCCTTATTCTAATGGTAATCGTTATCCCCCTGTCCCGGCTGCTGCTGGGCACCAGCGTAGGCACCCCGGCCAGCATCGTCCCCCTGGTGGCGGCCGCCGCGCCCTTTGTGGCCCGGATCGTGGAGAGCTCCCTGCGGGAGCTGGACGCCGGGGTGGTGGAGGCGGCCCAGGCCATGGGCTGCTCCCCCTGGCAGATCATCACCAAGGTGATGCTCTCCGAGTGCCGCCCCTCCCTCATCAACGGCCTCACCACCGCCACCATCACCATCCTCAGCTACGGGGCCATGGCCGGCGCCATCGGCGCGGGAGGCCTGGGCTCCATGGCCCTGATGAAGGGCTATCAGCGGCAGATGACCGTGATGCTCTGGGGCTCGGTCATCCTGCTGGTGCTGCTGGTGCAGCTCATTCAGTCCATCGGTACCGCCCTGTCCGTGAAAACCGACAGGCGTATTAATCCAACCGAAAGCAGAAGGAGAAAACGGAAATGAAGAAGAAAGTACTTGCTCTGACCCTGGCCCTGGTTCTCGCCCTGGGCCTCACCGCCTGCGGCGGCGGCGACAAGACCATCAAGGTGGGCGCCACCCCGGCCCCCCACGCGGAGATCCTGGAGATCGCCAAGGACCTCATGGCCAAGGACGGCTACACCCTGGAGATCGTGGAGTATAACGACTACATCCAGCCCAACAACTCCGTGGAGGACGGCTCCCTGCTGGCCAACTACTTCCAGCACATCACCTACATGAACGACTTCAACCAGAGCAGCGGCACCCATCTGGTGAACGCGGCGGGCATCCACTACGAGCCCTTCGGCCTCTACGCCGGCAAGACCGCGTCCCTCTCCGAGCTGGCGGACGGCGCGCAGATCGCGGTGCCCAACGACGCCACCAACGAGGCCCGGGCCCTGCTCCTGCTGGAGCAGGAGGGGCTCATCAAGCTCAATGACGGCGTGGGCCTGAACGCCACCAAGAGCGACATCGCGGAAAATCCCCACAACTACGAGATCGTGGAGCTGGAGGCCAGCCAGCTGCCCGCCCGGCTCCAGGACGTGGACGCGGCGGTCATCAACGGCAACTACGCCATTGACGCGGGCCTGAAGGTGTCCGACGCCCTGGCGGTGGAGGCCGCCGACGGCGCGGCCGCGGAGGCCTATGTGAACGTGGTGGCGGTGAAGGAGGGCAATGAGAACAACGAGGCCGTCAAGGCCCTGGTGAAGGCCCTCCAGAGCGACGAGGTCCGCGCGTTTATCGAGAGCACCTATGACGGCGCTGTGGTGCCGCTGTTCTGATGGGCGCTTCGGGCGCGCGGGGGAGAGCCTGCAAGCCGCAGCAGGCTGAAAACGCACGCCCCGGGAGACCGCACGGGAGGAGAATTCACAGAACCCTGAAACGGAATGAATCGGCTAAAACGTTCATAATTTGTTTACAGCGAGTACATGATTTCTTCTTAAAGATGCGGTACTATTACCTCAGCAAAGGGGTAACACCCAATGCAATTTCTCCCTCCTAAAACACACACAACACACACCAGAAACCCCCGCCCTTGGGCGGGGGTTTCTGGTGTGTCCGGCTATACCGCCGCCTCCCCCGGGCCGGATTGACAAGGAATCCCGCCGCTGATATAATGCTTACACAGCCTGCAGCGCCCCCTCCCGGGGCGGCTTGCAGCACAGGACCAGCGGGCAGAGGGCCCCAGCGCCCCTCTGCCGCCCATTATCACCGGTACACCCGGTCTGTCAAGGGGCTCTGCCCCGCCGGAGGAGGCTCGCCATGGATACCCTCGATTTTCTCCCTGTCAGTCAGGAGGACATGCACCAGCGGGGCTGGTGGTACTACGACTTTCTGGTGGTCACCGCCGACGCCTACGTGGACCACCCCAGCTTCGGCACGGCCATCATCGCCCGCTGCCTGGAGGCGGACGGCCACCGGGTGGCTGTGCTGGCCCAGCCGGACTGGCACAGCGCGGAGGCATTCCTGGCCATGGGCAAGCCCCGCTATGGCGTGCTCATCGGCGGCGGGAACATCGACTCCATGGTGGCCCACTACACCGCCGCCAGGAAGCGCCGCTCCGCCGACGCCTACAGCCCCGGAAACCGGATGGGCCTGCGGCCGGACCGGGCCACCATCGTCTACGCCAACCGGGCCCGGGAGGCATTCCCCGGCACGCCGGTGGTCATCGGCGGGCTGGAGGCCAGCCTGCGCCGCTTCGCCCACTACGACTACTGGGACGACAGCGTGCGCCGCTCCATTCTCTTTGACGCCGGCGCGGACCTGCTGGTCTACGGCATGGGGGAGCGGGCCACCCGGGAGATCGCCCGGCGGCTGGCCGGGGGAGAGCGGGTGGAGGCGATAACGGACGTCCGGGGCACGGCCTACGCGTCCAGGGACCCGGCGCCCGGTGGCCTGCCGGCGGTTCCCGTGCCCTCCTACGAGGCGGTGTGCGCCAGCAAACGGGACTACGCCCTGGCCACCAGAACAGAGTACGAGGAGCACGACGCCGTCCGGGGCAGGACCATCCTCCAGCCCCACGGGGAGCGGACCCTGGTGGTCAATCCCCCCGCCCCGCCCCTGCGCCGGGAGGAGCTGGACTGGGTGTACGCCCTGCCCTACGCCCGGGAGGTCCACCCCATGTACGAGGCCCTGGGGGGCGTGGCCGCCATTGAGGAGGTCCGCTTCTCCGTCACCCACAACCGGGGCTGCTTCGGCGGGTGCAATTTCTGCTCCCTGGCCTTCCACCAGGGGCGGATGATTACCTCCCGCAGCCACGAGAGTGTGGTGCGGGAGGTGGAGATCTTCACCAGAGACCCCAAGTTCAAGGGCTATGTCCACGACGTGGGGGGGCCCTCGGCCAACTTCCGCCACCCCAGCTGCAAGAGCCAGCTGAAAAACGGCATGTGCAAAAACCGCTCCTGCCTGGCCCCCACCCCCTGTAAGAACCTGGACCCCAGCCACGCCGACTACCTGGCCCTGCTCCGGAAGGTGCGGGCCGTGCCGGGGGTGAAGAAGGTGTTCATCCGCAGCGGCATCCGCTACGACTACATGCTCTCGGAGAAGAACGGCGAGTTCTTCTCCCAGCTGGTGAAGCACCACGTCTCAGGCCAGCTGAAGGTGGCCCCGGAGCACTGCTCCGCCCGGGTGCTGGACTACATGGGCAAGCCCCACTTCGACGTGTATGAGCGGTTCCGGGACAAGTACCAGCGCCTCAACCAGCGCTACGGCCTGGAGCAGTATCTGGTGCCCTACCTGATGAGCAGCCACCCGGGCTGTACGCTGAACGACGCGGTGGATCTGGCGGTGTTTCTCAACAGGACCGGCCGTCAGCCGGAGCAGGTCCAGGACTTCTACCCCACCCCGGGGACCCTGTCCACCTGCATGTGGTACACGGAGCTGGATCCCCGGACCATGGAGCCGGTGTACGTGGCCAAGAGCCCCCACGACAAGGCCCTTCAGCGGGCGCTTTTGCAGTGGAAGCGGCCGGAAAAGCGCCGCCTGGTGGTGGAGGCCCTCCACCGGGCGGGGCGGACGGATCTGATCGGCTTTGGCAGGGAGTGCCTGGTGCGGCCCCTGGGGGAGGTCAGAAATCCGGCGCAGCGGGAGAGCCGCGCCCGCCCCGCCAAGGGGGCGAAGCCGCCCGCCAGGGGAGCGGAAAAATCCGGCGCCAGGGGCCGCCAGGGCCGGGGCAGAAAAAAATAAGGAAAACGCGGAATGGCAAAAATATTGTTTGCAATTTAACAATATATCTGGTAGGATAGGGGACGGAATCATTTCAGAAACAGGAGGTCTTCCTCATATGAAAAAATTAGTGGTCAGCAAAGAGAATCCCTGCATGGCGTGCCTGAGCTGTGTGCGTGCCTGCTCCGAGGCGTTCTACAAGACGTTTGACCCCGAGCTGAGCTGTATCCGCATCACCGCCAAGCCCGACGGCGAGCCCAAGGTCAACAGCTGCATCATGTGCGGAAAGTGCGCCCGCACCTGCCCCGAGGGAGCCATCTCCCAGAACGCCAAGGGCGTGTACATGATTGACAAGAAGAAGTGCGTGGGCTGCGGCAAGTGCGTGGAGGCCTGCCCCATGCACGTGATGGTCCTGGCCCCGGGAGCGGACAAGGCCAGCAAGTGCATCGCCTGCGGCATCTGCGCCAAGGCCTGCCCCATGGGCATCCTGGCGGTGGAGGAGAAATAAGCTACATAGGGGGGAGGGCCCTGCCCTCCTCCCGCCCCGGAAGGACAGCAGGGCGGGATTTCCCCGGAAAAGGGGCAGGGGCGGTTGACAACCGGCCTCTGGTTGGGTATAATAGTCCTGTTCGCGGATAATCGCATATGCCCCCGTAGCTCAGCAGGATAGAGCGTTCGCCTCCTAAGCGAAAGGCCATGCGTTCGAATCGCATCGGGGGTGCCAAGCCGCAAAGGCTGATGTAACATAGGGACCACGCCGGTGTGATGGAATGGTAGACGTAGCGGATTCAAAATCCGCCGCTGGCGACAGCGTGTGGGTTCGAGTCCCACCACCGGCACCATGATAGAAAACCCCGCAACATCAAGGGTAAAAGGTGATAGGGAACTATTTCCGCAGAGGGCGGCGTGATCGCACGATCACGCCGTCTTTCTGCGTCCATAGGTAGTTTCGCTGATAACAGGTTCACCAATTTCCGGCATATCCAGATCATCCAGGAAATTGAAGATAATCCTGACCTTCTGAATCCGCGTGGTCCCTTGCTTCTCTGGCGCATAGACGATGATCTTTTTGATAAACTCGTTTACAATGGTCGGTGTCAGCTCCGGGATGTCCACATATTTCTCGACCAAAGCGGCGAACTGGTCAAAGCCGTTGTCCATTTCCTCGCGGGTGGCTACCCAGTCCTCAAGGCCGATAATCTCATTGTTAAGATTGGCCTGCTCCGCTTCAT
>CAJTWF010000038.1 GCA_910579965.1 uncultured Oscillospiraceae bacterium | reverse complement strand
AGCTGCTCTCGGACCGGGGCGTGGCCGTGTACGGCGAGAGCCGGATCCACGAGCTCTTATAATAATAGTATAGACGAAAGGGGAGAGGCGGAATGAAAAGCGCGCTGCTGCGCCTGCGGGAGTACAGGGACTCCATCAGCCCCACAGAGCGGACCATAGCCGACTATCTGCTGGACCACCCGGAGAGCGCCATGGAGTGCGGGGTCCACGAGCTGGCGGAGCGGACCTTCTCCTCCGCCTCCACGATCATCCGCATGTGCCGGCGGATCGGCTTTGACGGCTATAAGGACTTCCGCAGGGCGGTCACCTACGAGGCGGCCCTGCGCCGGCACAACGAGGAGGAGCGGAAGGAGATTACCTTCTCCGACAGCATGGAGGAGATCATTGAGAAGATCACGGAGAAGAACATCGTCTCCCTGGAGGACACCCGGAACCTGCTGGACCCCAAGAGCCTGGAGCGGTGCGTGGAGATCATCTGCCGCAGCCGGAACGTGCTGCTGTTCGGGCTGGGGGCCTCCCTGCTGGCGGCCCGGGACCTGTACCTGAAGTTTCTGCGGCTGAACAAGGCCTGCGTCATCAACGAGGACTGGCACGCCCAGCTGCTCACGGCCCGCAACGCCACCGGCGAGGACGTGGGGCTGGTGTTCTCCTACTCCGGGGAGACGGAGGAGGTGCTCACGTGCATGCAGGCCCTCAAGGAGAACCGCACGCCGGTCATCGCCATCACCCGATTCAGCGCCTCCCCGGTGGCGGAGCTGGCGGACCACAACATCTACATAGCGGCCAACGAGTCCATCTTCCGGTCCGGGGCCATGTCCTCCCGCCTGTCCCAGCTCAACGTGGTGGACATCCTCTACACCGCCTTCGCCAACAGGGACTATGAGGCGAGCCTGTCCCAGCTGTCCCGGACCCACATCTATAAGAGCAACGGCCGCCGCCAGCCCGGGGAGTAGAGGCGGACTGCGGACGGATTTTTCATAATTTGGCGAAATAACGAATATGAATGCGTATTATGGAGGGTTTAAGACCATGAAACAGCAGAAAAAAGTTTCCATTCATCTGTTGGCGGCCGCGCTGGCTGTGTGCCTCCTCCTGCCTCTTGTGGGGTGCGGCGGACGGGAGCCCCAGCCTGCCACGGAGGTGGAGCGGCTGAGCAAGCTATGCAGGGTGTGGGGGTACGTGAAGTACACCCACCCGGCGTTCCTGCTGGGACAAAAGGACTGGGACGAGGAGCTGCTGGCGCTGATTCCCCAGGTGCGGGAGCTGGAGACCAACGAGGAGGTCAACGCCCTGCTCCACGAGTGGTTCACGAGTCTGGGAGAGATTGACTACGGAAACTGTGAGCCGGTGGCGTTTTGGGCCGAGGCGGCGGAGGAGGATAAGGTGGTCATCACCGACACCTCCTGGACCACGGATGCGGGCTATTTGGGGGAGGAGCTGGCCGGAGACCTGGGAAAGCTGGGGGAAGTCCCCCATATAAAAGTGTCAACTACCCCGGTTCAATATAAGACCTCCAAATATTTATCCGAGGTGACCGGCCCCATATTCCGCGAAAACGATCTGAAAGATATGGATTACAGTGATGTACGTTTCCGTCTGCTGGGCCTGTTTCGCCTGTGGAATGCAGTCGAATACTATTTCCCCTACCACAATCTCCTGGAAAAGGACTGGGTATCGACTTTAGACGAGTTCATTCCCCGGATGCTGGCTGGGGGAGAGGGGCTGCCTGACGGCTTTACGCCCGGTGCGCTGGCCCTGATGGGCGGAGAGGATTTCCAGAGCTATGTCGCCGCCATTACCGCGCTTCTTGTGAGGATGAATGATTTTCATGTAGTCGGGGGCCTTCTGGGCATGACATACGCCCCCATTCCTGTGATGGAGGCGGAGGGAAAGCTGGTGGTCTTCGGCACGGCAGAGGGGTGTCCCTTGCTGCCGGGGGATGTGATTCAGGAAGTGAATGGGCGTGATATCTACGAGTTTGCGGAAACGGTAAAGGAGTATTTACCTTATTCCAGGGATGAGGTGTATCTGAGCCGAAACGGGGCCTTTATTCTCTCGCTGGCCGGGGACAACAAAAGTGAGATTGAGGTGACTGTCCTGCGGGATGGGAAGGAAGAGACATTTTTCTGCGCTTGTGTAAGCGTGGAGGAATCGCCGTTTATCCCCTATGCGCAGCCCCAGGAGGTTTACGAAATTCTGGAGGGAAATATCGGTCTGGTGAATCCCGCCCTTCTTTCAACGGCGAATCAGTACGGCGTGATGGAGGAGCTTCGGGATACCGATGGGCTGGTGATTGATCTGCGGCAGTATCCCAATCTTTTCCCCAAAACCTTCCCCGCCTATTTTGTTCCAGAGAGCACGCCGGCCTTTATTCATCTGAATCCCTCCCAGGCGGCGCCGGGCGCCTATATCAAGACGGTCAGCAATGTGGGCTGTCTGCCGGAGGACAGGGAGAGGGGCGTCTACTATTACGACAAGCCGGTGGTGGTCCTGATGGACGAGTTCAGCCAGAGCGGCAGCGAATGGATGGCCTGGGCCATCGGCAAGGGGGAGCATGTGGTCCTTATGGGAGGAAATACCGCGGGTGCGCTGGACGGAATGGCAAAGCTGAGCATTCCCGGCCATTTCGTGGACCACTTCACTGCTATTGGCGCTTACACGGACGACGGCGGACAGATTCAGCGCACCGGCCTCACCCCGGATATCCCCGTCTCCCGCACCATCCAGGGCATCAGGGAGGGGCGGGACGAGCTCATGGAGGCGGCCATAGAATATATCCAAAATCAAAGCATAAAATAAACCGGAATACGTATTAGGAGGCGCATATGGCCTTTATTTCTTGCAACCACAACGGCGTGGTCTACCACGCATCCACCCTGCTGGAGGGGGTGGCCCACGGCTTCTCCACCCGCCTGGGGGGCGTCAGCCGGGGGGTCTTCGCCTCCCTCAATTTCCGCGCCAGCGGCCCGAACCCGGACGACCGGGAGAGCGTGCAGGAGAACTACCGCCGGTTCTGCGCCGCGGTGGGCGCTGACCCGGCGGGGCTGGTGCTGTCCAAGCAGGTCCACCAGGACACGGTCCGCCATGTCACCGCCGCTGACCGGGGCAAGGGCTTCTCCGTCCCCTCGGACTACACCGCCGACGCTCTGGTGACAGACGAGCCGGGGCTGGGGCTGATGGTGTTCTCGGCGGACTGCATCATCCTGCTGCTCCACGACCCGGTCACCGCATCCATCGGCGCGGTCCACGCCGGCTGGCGGGGCACGGCCCTGGACCTTCCGGCCAAGACCGTGGCGGAGATGGGGCGGCTGTTCGGCGCGCGGCCGGAGAACATCCGCGCGGCCATCGGCGCGGGCATCGGGCCCTGCTGCTTTGAGACCCACGACGACGTGCCCGAGGCCCTGCGGGCCGCCTTTGGCCCGGGGGCGGAGGCGTACATCGCCCCCAGAGGGGAGAAGTGGACCGTGGACCTGAAGGCCGTCAACGCCTGGAGGCTGCGGGAGGCGGGGGTGGACCCCGCCCGCATAGACCTGTGCTCCGTCTGCACCGCCTGCCGCACGGACCTCTACTGGAGCCACCGGGTCACCGGGGACCGGCGGGGGGTCCAGGGGGCCCTCATCTGCCTGCCCCGGACGGGAGGCGGACAGTGAGGCGGCAGAGGACGGGGGCGCTGCTGCTGGCCGCCCTTCTGATCCTCTCCGCCTGCGCGGTGAGCGGGGAGCCGGAGCCGGAACCGGAGTGGGAGAGCTACCAGCAGGGCCTTCTGGAGGTCCGGGAGCCGGAACCGGAGCCGGAGGAGCCGGCCCTGCCCGGGGCCTTCACCCTGGCCTGGCAGCAGGACCAGACCCTGGACCCCATCACCTGCGGCGAGGGCATCCAGGAGGACGCGGCCTCCCTCCTCTTTGAGTCCCTGTTCCGCCTGGACCGGACCTTTACGGCCCAGCCCCTCCTCTGCCGGGGATACAGCTGGGACGAGGCGGGGCTGGTGTGCACCCTGGACCTCCGGGAGGACGTGACGTTCCAGGACGGGAGCCCCCTCACCGCCCGGGACGTGTCGGACACCCTCCGCCGGGCCGCGGCCTCGGAGCGGTACGGCTACCGGCTGCGGGGCGTGGCCTCCGTGGCCCCCAACCGGGCCGGGCAGGTGGTGATTACCCTCACGGAGCCCAACCGGGGCCTGCCGGAGCTGCTGGACATCCCGGTGGTCAAGAGCGGCACGGAGCAGGAGCGGGTCCCCGTGGGTACGGGGCCCTACCGCCTGGTGTCGGAGAACGGGGAGCACGTCCTCCAGGCGGACCCGGACTGGTGGCAGGGCAAAACCCTGCCCGTGGAGGCCATCCCCCTGGTCCAGGCCAAGGACCGGGACACGGCGCTGTACCTCTTCTCCACCCACCGGGTGGAGCTGCTGACCGTGGACCCCACCGACGATCTCTCCTCTGTCACCGGACAGGCCCAGAGCGCCAACCGGCCCACGGCCATCCTCCAGTTCATCGGCTTCAACGCGGCCGAGGGGCGGCTGTTCTCCAGCCCGGCGGCCCGGGCCGCCTTCAGCCGGGGCATCCCCCGGGAGCGGATGGCGGATGCCCAGCTGGCCCATCTGGCCCTGCCCGCCCAGTTCCCCTTCTCCCCCCTCTCGCCCCTGTACCCCAAGGACCTGGAGCGGGCCTACAGCAAGGAGGACGCCCAGGCCGGCCTCCGTCTGGCGGGGCAGGACACCGGAGAGACCCGGGAGCTCACGCTGCTGGTGAACGAGGAGGACAGCTTCCGGGTGACCAGCGCCCGGTTCATCGCCCAGAGCCTCTCCCTGCTGGACTGGCAGATCACGGTCCAGGTCCTGCCCTGGGAGGCGTACCTGGCCGCCCTGGAGGCGGGGGCGTTTGACCTCTACTTCGGCGAGGTGCGCCTCACCGCGGACTGGGATCTGCGGGATCTGGCGGGCGCCGGCGGGGCCCTGAACTACGGGGGCTTTACAGACCCGGCCCTGGACGAGGCCATGGCGGCCTTCGCCGCCGCCGGGGACCGCCCCGCCGCCGCCCGGCGGCTGGCCGGCCTCCTCCAGAGCGCCGCGCCCATTGCGCCGGTCTGCTTCAAAAACTACACCGTGCTGACCCACCCGGGGGTGGCGGAGGGGCTGGACCCCGCGCCGTCGAACACCTTCCAGGGCCTGGAGAGCTGGCGGATCCGGCTGAGCGGATGACCGCCCGGCCCGGCGGGGCCGGGATCCCCGGCGAAAATCAGGATTTTCCAGGGAAAATTGCAAAAATTCGGTTGCATGTTCCCCGCCGGATGTGGTAAGGTAAGGTATACACATCAACAGAAAAGAGGGACGACAGTGGCAAAAGGATACCAGAGCTACCGGGGGCGGCGGTCCGCAGGCACGAGGCTGCTCATCGCGGCGCTTGTCATCATCCTGGTGGGGGCCTGCTGCTTCCTGCTGGCGCAGGAATATATCGCCTATACGGACGACGGGGGGATGTATCTGGATCTTCCTTTTGGCCGCATCGACCTCCCGACTCCCCCTCCGGCCGCCGAGCCGCCGGAGGATGAGCCGCCGGCGGACGGGACGGAGGACGGTCCGGCCCTGCCGGACGCGCCCGCGGTGGATCTGGTGGTGGAGCCCGCGCCGGAGCCCGACGCCCCCCCGGAGCCGGAGGAGGAGCCCTACGGGGAGCGCCGTCTGGCGGCCCTGGAGGTCCTGCCGGCGGACGATGCGGCATTGTCCGCCCAGCTCTCCGCCGCCGGGGCCAACGGCTTCCTCTACCAGGTGCGGGACAACACCGGCGCGGTGCGCTACGCCTCCGCCGCGGCCCTGAGCAAGGCCGTGGTCCAGGACGGGCCGGGCATGGACCTGGTGAAGGCCCTGTGCGCCGGGGAGGGGCTGGCCGTGGCGCAGTTCAACTGCCTCCACGACAGCTTTTTCGCCTGGGAGAACATGAAGGAGGCCGCCGTGTGCCAGCGCAACGGCTTTGTCTGGTACGACAACCACAGCTACCACTGGCTGGACCCGGAGAAGGCCCTGGCCAGGAGCTACGTCATCAGTCTGGCCGTGGAGTGCGCCCAGATGGGCTTTGACGAGCTGGTGCTGGAGGAGCTGGCCTACCCCTCCGCCGGGCGGACCGGGAAGATCGACTACTCCGGCAACACCATGACCAGGAGCGAGGCCCTGGTCCTCCTGCTGGGACAGCTGCGGGAGGCCCTGGCGCCCTACGGCACCCGGCTGAGCCTGCTGGTGTCGGAGAAGCTGCTGCTCTCCGGCAGCGACGAGGCCACGGGGGAGGACCTGACGGCCCTGCTGCCCATGGTGGACGCGGTGTACGTGGACACCGCCGATCCCGCCGCCGCCAAGGCCCGGCTGACGGAGCTTGCCGGGGAGAACGCCCCGGCCCTGGTGGTCATGGGAGCGGACGGGATCCGCACCGCCTTAAATTCGTGATTTTATGCCCTGCGCCGGGCCCTGGGGAACGCTCCCCGGGGCCCGGTTTCTCCTGCTGTCAACCGATTTGTTGGTGAAGGTGGACATATCCGACAAATCACTTGCCCCACTTTTTTACATTCTGCATAATTTTGCCGAATCACGGAAAAGTTAGCAAAATCTCTGGTATTGCCGGGGCGGTTGTGCTATACTATTCAGTACCTGACTTATCGCCAAAGGCTGGAGACGAGAGAGGTTCTGAACCCTGGCGGCGAGAGGCGGGGGAGCAATTTATCCAAAACTGATTCGGTAGAAAAGGGGTGAGAAAGTGTCACTGGAAGCCATAACCAAGATCCGTGCGGTGGAGGAGGACATGGAGCGCTCCAAAGCCGACGCCAAGGCACAGGCGCAAAAGCTGATCGCGGACGCGGACCGGGAGGGCCGCTCCCTGCTCCAGCAGGGGAGGGAGAAGGCGTCGGCCGCTGCCGCCGCCGCCATGAAAAAGGCGGAGGAGGAGGCGGCCGGGCTGCGGGACAAGATCCTGGCCCAGTCCGCCAAGGACTGCGAGAAGCTCAAATCTGACGCCCGCGCGCGCATGGACAAAGCGGCGCAGGCGATCATAGGAAGGGTGGTAGAGAGGTAATGTCCATTGTCAAGATGAAACGGATTCGGCTCATCGCCCTGGCCAAGGACAAGGACGCGCTGCTGTCGAGTCTGCTTCATGTGGGCTGCGTGGAGCTCAAGGAGCCCGCGGAGCTTCTGGCCGACGAGGCATACGCCTCTCTGCTGCACCGGGAGGGCTCCGCCGCGGCCCAGGCCAAGGCCCAGCTCACCGAGCTCCAGCACGCGCTGGACGTGCTGGCCCAGTACGCGCCCCAGAAGGGCGGCCTGTTCACGCCCCGGGCGCTGATGAGCGCCAAGGATCTGCTGGACGGTCAGGCCCGCGGCAGGGCGCTGGAGAAGGCCGGGGAGATCAACGGCCACGCCCGCGCCATCGGGGCCCTCAACGCCCGGGAGGCCCGGGCCCGGGCCGACATCCAGGCCCTGGAGCCCTGGTCCGCCTACGACGCGCCCCTGGAGACCAAGGGGACCGGACTGGTGGAGGTGCTGCTGGGCACGGTGCCCAATACGGCGGACTTCCAGGCCCTGGCGGGGGCGGTGGACGAGGCCGCCAAGGCCGCCGATGTGCGGGAGCTGGGGGCGGACAGGGAGCTGCGGTATCTGGAGGTCCTGGTCCACCGGGACTGCCGGCAGCAGGCTCTGGACGCCCTGCGGGGCTTCGGCTTCAGCTTTGCCCAGCTCCGGGATCTCACCGGCACGGTCCGGGAGAACATCGCCGGACTGGAGCAGGAGCTGCGGTCCATCGCCGCGGAGCGGGAGCGGGAGACCGCCGCCCTGGCCGCCATGGGCGGCGCCCGGGACGAGCTGAAAACCGGCCTGGACCGGGTGGAGCAGGTGCTGGCCACGGAGAGCGCCCGGGAGCGGCTGCTGGCCGGCGGTTCCATCGTGTATCTGGACGGCTGGGCCTCCGTGCCGGAGATTCCGGCCCTGGAGAAGGCGCTGAGCAGGTTCGACTGCGCCTATGAGCTGTCCGAGCCCACGGAGGAGGAGTACCCGGAGGTGCCGGTGCAGCTGCGCAACGGCAAGCTGGTGCGCCCCATGAACATGGTCACGGACATGTACTCCCTGCCCGCCTACGGCTCCGTGGATCCCAACCCGCTGATGGCCCCCTTCTTCATCCTGTTCTACGGCATGATGATGGCGGACATGGGCTACGGCCTCATCATGATGATCCTCTCCGCAGTCATCCTGATCAAGGCGAAGCCCAACGGGGCCACCATGCGCTACATGATTCCCCTGATGGGGCTGTGCGGTATCAGCACGTTTATCTGGGGCTTCCTCACCGGCGGCTTCTTCGGCGATCTGATCCCCCAGATGCGGGGCATCCTCACCGGCGTGGATCCGGAGAGCGTTCCCCTGTGGTCCCTGTTCTCCCCGCTGGACGACGCGCTGATGGTCCTGATGGGCTCCCTGGTGCTGGGCGTCATCCAGATTTTCACCGGCATGGGCGTGAGCATGTACAAGCAGATCAAGCGGGGCGAGACCATGGCGGCCCTTTGCAACGAGGGCGCGTGGTTCCTGGTCTTTATCCTGGCCGGCGGCGGCATTGCCCTGAACATGGTCACGCAGGGCCTCATTGCCGCGCTGGTGGTGCTGGTGCTCACCCAGGGCTACGGCAAGAAGGGCATCGGGATCGTCACCGGCATCCTCGGCTCCCTCTACAACGGCATTACCGGTTATTTCAGCGACATCATGTCCTACTCCCGTCTGATGGCCCTGATGCTGGCGGGCGCGGTGGTGGCCCAGGTGTTCAACAAGCTGGGCGCGATTACCGGCAATGTGGTCACGTTCTTTATCATCGCCATGATCGGCAACGCTCTGAACTTTGCTCTGAACATCCTGGGCTGCTTTGTCCACGATATGCGTCTGCAGTGCCTGGAGTTCTTCGGCCGGTTCTATGAGGACGGCGGCAAGCCCTTCCGTCCCTTGAATATCAACACAAAATATGTAGACATCGAGAAATAATTAAGGAGGAAATTTATCATGAGTTTTCTGGAATCTTTTGGCGGCCTGGCGCTGGCTCTGCTGGGCTCCGGTCTGGCTGTCGGTCTGAGCTGCGTGGGCTCCGCAAAGGGCACCGGCATCGCCGGTGAGGCCGGTACCGGCCTCCTGTGCGAGGACCCCAGCAAGTCCGGTAAGGTCATGGTCCTTCAGCTGCTCCCCGGTACCCAGGGCCTGTACGGCATGGTGGTCTGGTTCTTCGCCCTCATCCGCATGAACTTCATGGGCAACGCCGCCGCCGTGGCCGGCACCATGACCGTCCAGCAGGGTCTGGCCTTCTTCGCCGCCTGCATGCCCATGGCCATCGGCGGCCTGCTCTCCGCCATCGCCCAGGGCCGCGTGGCCGCCGGTTCCATCAACATCCTGGCCAAGAAGCCTGACGACTGGTCCAAGGGCCTGATCCTCTGCGGTATCGTGGAGTTCTACGCCATTCTGTCCCTGCTGGCCTCCATGCTGATGCTGCTCCAGCTCTAATCTATCCCATAGAAAAGGGGATTCGATATGAACGGAATCGAAAAAATCACCGCCCGCATCGAGACCGACACCAAAGCCGAGGTTGAGGAGCTCCTCCAGGAGGCCCGGAAGAAGGCGGAGGCCCTGCGCGCCGACTATCAGTCCAAGGCGGACGCGGAGGCCAAGGCCGCCGCTCAGTCTGGCCAGGAGGCCGCCAAGCGCCAGGCCGAGCGCCTGGAGAGCGCGGCCCAGATGGAGGCGAAAAAGCAGATGCTCGCCGCCAAGCAGGCCTGCCTGGACGAGGCCTTCGCCCAGGCCCAGAAGAAGCTGTGCGCCCTGCCCGACGAGGAGTACGCGGACCTGCTGGCCCGCATCGCCGTAAAGGCGGCCAGGACCGGCCGGGAGGAGATCGTGCTCAGCGCCAAGGACCACAAGAAGGTGGGCTCCCTGGTGGTGAGCAAGGCCAACGCCCTGCTGGCCGCCGCCGCGGCCCCCGAGGCGGCGGGCAAGGCGGCCAAGAGCGGCGGCAAGGCCGGGGAGATCCTCTCCAAGGTGGTCACCGGCGCCTCCGCCCTGCTCCAGGGCACCGCCATGCTGACCCTCTCCGGGGAGACCCGCGAGATGGCCGGCGGCCTGATCCTGCGGGACGGTCAGGTGGAGGTCAACTGCGCCTTTGAGACCCAGCTGCGGGTGCTGCGGGAGGAGATGACGGCGGAGATCGCCGCTATCCTGTTCCCGTAAGCGCACCGGAGACAGATTCCTTTTCCCTGGAAGAAAAGGAATCAAAAAGAGTATTTCCTTATTCCTGAAAAAAGACACCCACGTCCACGGAATTGTCAAATAAAGCTATCCAGCGATTATCATCAAGAAAGGAGGATGGCTTTGGCAAAGAAAGTGAAAGACACCGACTATCTGTTCATCTCCACCTACCTGCACAGCCGGGAGCGGGATCTCCTCACCGCCGCCCGCATGGAGCGCATGATCGAGGCGCCCACGGCGGAGGAGGCGGCCAAGGTGCTCGCGGAGATCGGCTACGGCGAGTTCAATCCCTCCAGCGAGAGGGAGCTGAGCGTCGTGCTGGCCTCTGAGCAGGAGAAGCTGTTTGAGGACCTGTACCGCTTTGTACCCGACAAGGCGGTGGTGGATGTGTTCAAGGTCAAATACGACTATCACAACCTGAAGACCCTGCTGAAGGCCCGGGCCATGGGCGTTGACGGCGGCCGGCTGCTGCTGGACGCGGGAAGAGTGAGCGCCCAGGAGATGAACCGGGCTGTGACGGAGGGCGACTACAACGCTCTGCCGGAGCTGCTGCGCGCCGCCGCCGAGGAGGCGGGGGAGGTTCTGGCCTCCACCGGCGATCCCCAGCTGAGCGACTTTGTGCTGGACCGGGCCTACTACGCGGAGATGCTCTCCGCCGCCCGTGCCACGGGCAGCGGCTTCCTGGTGGAGTACGTCCAGGGGACCATTGACGCGGCCAACCTGCGCTCCGCCGTGCGCACCCTGCGCATGAAGAAGGGCGCGGACCTGCTGAAAAAGGTCCTGGTGGAGGGCGGCGCGATCCGGCCGGAGAGCGTCCAGGCGGCGGCCCTGGCCGGAAACCTGGAGGAGCTCTACCGCCCCACCCCCCTGCGTACTGCGGCGGAGCTGGGCACAGCGGCCGCCCAGGGCGGCAGTCTCACCGCCTTTGAGAAGGCCTGCGACGACGCGGTGACGGCGGTGGCTGCCCGCGCCAAGAGCGTACCCTTCGGCGTGGAGGCGGTCATCAGCTACGTGGCGGCCAAGGAGATCGAGTTTACGGCGGTGCGCGTCATCATGTCCAGCCGTCTGGCGGGCATCGAGGGGGACACCATCCGGGAAAGGCTGCGTGAGGCTTATGTATAAGATTGCGGTTTTGGGCGACCGGGACAGCGTGATGGGCTTCAAGGCCCTGGGCCTGGAGACCTTCTTCGCCGAGGACGCCGAGCAGGCCCGCCACACCCTCCACCGGCTGGCAAAGCCCGCTGGCGGCGCCCAGTCGGACTACGCCATCATCTATATCACCGAGCAGCTGGCCGAGCTCCTCAGCGCCGATATCGACCGGTATAAGACCTCCGTCACCCCGGCGGTCATCCTCATCCCCGGCAAGACCGGGTCCCTGGGCCTGGGGGCCCGGGCCCTGCAAAACGCCGTGGAGCGGGCCGTCGGCGCGGATATCGGGTAAAGCGTTTTTGTATTCATTCTTTTCCGGAAGAGAATACCGGCCCTCTGGCGCCAGCCGGACAGGCGGCGTAAGAACGGCCGGCAGCAAAAGAGAACACTTCTAAAGTTCTTTTTGATTCTTTTTCTTTCAAGAAAAAGAATGAATACTTCGGCCCTCAGATTTTGTAAAGGAAGGCAGTGAAGCAATGAGTCAAGGAAAAATCATCAAGGTCTCCGGCCCGCTGGTGGTGGCCGACGGCCTGGCTGACGCCAACATGGCGGACGTGGTCCGCGTAGGCGAGCAGCGGCTGATCGGCGAGATCCTGAATATGACCGGCGACCGGGCCTCCATCCAGGTCTACGAGGAGACGTCCGGCCTGGGACCCGGCGCGGTGGTGGAGAGCACCGGCGCGCCCCTGAGCGTGGAGCTGGGGCCCGGTATCATTGAGAACATCTACGACGGCATCCAGCGCCCTCTGGAGGAGATCGTCAAGCAGACCGGCTCCAACAATCTGGCCCGCGGCGTGGAGGTCTCCCCCCTCAACCGGGAGAAGAAGTGGGCCTACACCCCCGAGGCCAAGGTGGGCGACCGCGTGGTGGGCGGCGACGTGCTGGGCACCGTGCCGGAGACCGAGGTGGTCCTCCACAAGATCATGGTCCCCAACGGCGTGTCCGGCACCCTGTCCTGGACCATCAAGTCCGGCAGCTACACTGTGGACGAGGTGATCGCCAAGGTCAAGACCGACAAGGGCGACACCGTGGAGCTCACCATGACCCAGAAGTGGCCCGTCCGCGTGGGCCGTCCCTACAAGCAGAAGTACAACCCGGTGGCCCCCCTCCAGTCCGGCCAGCGGATCATCGACACCATGTTCCCCATCGCCAAGGGCGGCACGGCCGCCGTGCCCGGCCCCTTCGGCTCCGGCAAGACCGTGGTGCAGCACCAGCTGGCCAAGTGGTCCGACGTGGATATCGTTATCTACGTGGGCTGCGGCGAGCGGGGCAACGAGATGACCGACGTTCTCCGGGAGTTCCCGGAGCTCCAGGACCCCCGCACCGGCGAGTCTCTGATGAAGCGGACCGTCCTGATCGCCAACACCTCCGACATGCCCGTGGCCGCCCGTGAGGCCAGCGTGTACACCGGCATCACCATTGCCGAGTACTTCCGCGACATGGGCTACGCCGTGGCCGTCATCGCCGACTCCACCTCCCGCTGGGCCGAGGCCCTGCGCGAGATGTCCGGCCGTCTGGAGGAGATGCCCGGTGAAGAGGGCTACCCCGCGTACCTTGCCTCCCGTCTGGCCCAGTTCTATGAGCGGGCCGGCGTGGTGCAGTGCATGGGCAGCGAGGACCGCACCGGGTCCCTGACCGCCGTGGGCGCCGTGTCCCCTCCGGGCGGCGACCTCTCCGAGCCCGTCAGCCAGGGCACCATGCGCATTGTGAAGGTGTTCTGGTCCCTGGACGCCTCCCTGGCCTACCGCCGCCACTTCCCCGCCATCAACTGGCTGAACTCCTACTCCCTGTATCTGGACACCATGAAGCCCTGGTTTGACGAGCACTACGGCCCCGGCTTCATGGAGAACCGGAACAAGGCTATGAGCATCCTCCAGGAGGAGAACGAGCTCAACGAGATCGTGCAGCTGGTGGGTAAGGACTCCCTGAGCCCCAACGATCAGCTCACTCTGGAGACCGCCAAGATGGTCCGCGAGGACTTCCTCCAGCAGAACGCCTTTATGGACGTGGACAGCTACTCCAGCCACGACCGTCAGATGCGGATGCTCTCCATGATCCTGGACTTCGACAAGCTGGCCCGGGACGCCGTCGCCAAGGGCGCTCCCCTGGCTCCCATGCTGGACATTCCGGCCAAGGAGAAGATCGGCCGCGCCAAGTTTGTGGACGCGGACAAGTATGTGGAGGAGTACGCCGCCATTGCCCAGGAGATGGAGCAGGAAATTGCCCAGATCGTAGAGAAAGCGGGTGCTGAGTTATGATGAAGGAATACCGTACCATACACGAGATCTCCGGCCCGCTGATGGTGGTGGAGAAGGTTGACGGCGTCACCTACGACGAGCTGGCGGAGATCGAGCTCTCCAACGGCAGCACCCGCCGCTGCAAGGTCCTGGAGGTCAACGGCGACAAGGCCGTGGTGCAGCTGTTCGAGTCCTCCGCGGGCATCAACCTGCGGGACTCCAAGATCCGCTTCCTGGGTCACCCCCTGGAGCTGGCGGTCTCCGGCGATATGCTGGGCCGCGTGTTCAACGGCATGGGCCAGCCCATCGACGGCGGCCCCGCCATCCTGCCCGAGAAGAGCCTGGACATCAACGGCCAGCCCATCAATCCGGCGGCCCGGGACTACCCCAACGAGTTCATTCAGACCGGCGTCAGCTCCATTGACGGCCTGAACACCCTGGTTCGCGGACAGAAGCTGCCCATCTTCTCCGGCAACGGCCTGCCCCACGCCCAGCTGGCGGCCCAGATCGCCCGCCAGGCCAAGGTGCTGGGGGACTCCGCCTCCAACTTCGCCGTGGTCTTCGCGGCCATCGGCATCACCTTCGAGGAGTCGGAGTACTTTGTCAACGAGTTCAAGCGCACCGGAGCCATCGACCGGACGGTGCTGTTCACCAACCTGGCCAACGACCCGGCGGTTGAGCGTATCGCCACCCCCCGCATGGCCCTGACGGCGGCGGAGTATCTGGCCTTTGAGAAGGGGATGCACGTGCTGGTCATCCTCACGGACATCACCAACTACGCCGAGGCCCTCCGCGAGGTGTCCGCGGCCAAGAAGGAGGTCCCCGGACGCCGCGGCTACCCCGGCTACCTCTATACCGACCTGGCCCAGATGTACGAGCGTGCCGGCCGCCAGCTGGGCAAGCCCGGCTCCATCACCATGATCCCCATCCTGACCATGCCGGAGAACGACAAGACCCACCCCATCCCCGACCTGACCGGGTATATCACCGAGGGCCAGATCATCCTGTCCCAGGAGTTGTTCCGCAAGGGCGTCAATCCCCCGGTGGATGTTCTGCCCAGCCTGAGCCGTCTGAAGGACAAGGGCGTGGGCGTGGGCAAGACCCGGGAGGACCACGCCTCCACCATGAACCAGCTGTTCGCCGCCTACGCCTCCGGCAAGGAGGCCAAGGAGCTGATGACCATCCTGGGCGAGTCCGCCCTGAGCCCCACGGACCTGCTGTACGCCAAGTTTGCCGACGAGTTTGAGAAGCGCTATGTCTCCCAGGGCTACGAGACCAACCGCAGCGTCATCGAGACCCTGGATCTGGGCTGGGAGCTGTTGAGCATCCTGCCCAAGAGTGAGCTCAAGCGCATCAAGCAGGACATGATCGACAAGTACCTGCCCAAGAAGGAGTCCTAGGCGGCGTACTGATGTGTCATAATCAGTTAAGAAAGAGGTGAACAGATGGCCTCAGCAACGATTAACCCTACCAGAATGGAACTCAACCGGCTGAAGGGCCGGCTGAAGACCGCCACCCGGGGCCACAAGCTCCTCAAGGACAAGCGGGACGAGCTGATGAAGCAGTTCCTGGAGATCGTGCGGCGCAACCGGGAGCTGCGCGCCAAGGTGGAGCGGGGCCTGGAGCAGGCCAACGCCGCCTTCACCGTGGCCTCGGCCCTCATGAGCCCGGAGATGCTGGAGCAGGCCCTGCTGTACCCCAAGCAGAGTGTGGAGCTGGATATGCGCTTCAAAAACGTGATGAGCGTGAATGTGCCGGTCTACGACTTCCACACCAAGAACGAGGACCCGGCGGAGATCTATCCCTACGGCTTCGCCCAGACCTCCGGTGAGCTGGACGCGGCCCTGGAGGCCCTGGCCAACGTGTTCAACGACATGCTGCAGCTGGCGGAGGTGGAGAAGACCATGCAGCTGCTGGCGGAGGACATTGAGAAGACCCGGCGGCGCGTCAACGCCCTGGAGTACGTCATGATCCCCGACTTCCAGCAAAAGATCCGGTATATCTCCATGAAGCTGGAGGAGAACGAGCGCGGCAACATCACCCGCCTGATGAAGGTCAAGGACATGGTGCTGCAGGAGGCCCACGAGTTCCAGCAGCCCGCGTCGTAAGAGACGGGGACACGCGCATTCTTTTCTGGAAGGAAACAGAATCCATCAGAGCTTTTTAAGCCACCGCCTTTTCCTAAGGCGGTGGCTTAAGCTTTTTAGGCGCTGCGCAGAAAAAAGACCGGCCCGCATATGCGGGCCGGTCTGGGTCAGATAGGGGATTACTCCTTAGGCGGCCTTGGGCACGTCCTTGCTGTCAGCCTCAGTGGGCTCGGTGCTGTCAGCCTCGGTGGGCTCGGTGTCAGCCTCACCCTCAGTGGGCTCGGTGTCAGCTGCGTCCTCACCCCCGGCGGGCTCGGTATCAGCAGCATCCTCGCCCTCGGCGGGAGCCTCAGCGGCGGGAGCCTCGGGGGCCTCAGCCAGGATCTTGCACAGCTGGGCGCGGGTCAGCTCGCCGTTGGGATTGAAGGTGCCGTCGGGGTTGCCGCCGATGACGCCCAGCTCGGACAGAGCCAGCACATAGCCGTCATCGGTGTCGGGGAAGGTGGACTCCTTCTCGGAGGCCTCGATCTTCAGCGCCTTGGCCAGGAGCTGGCACATCTCCACGCGGGTGATGTTGGCATTCTGCTCCACATCGCCGTCAATGAGGCCCTCGCTCTTGGCCAGAGCGATGTAGCCGCTGGCCCAGGTGCCGCCCTCCACGGGAGCAGCGTCCTCGTAGCCGGCATAGGCCAGGACCATCTTCAGGGCAGCGCCCCAGTTGACGCTGTCGCCGGGCTTGAAGGTGCCATCGGGATAGCCGGTGACGATGCCGTCGTTCACCATGGCGGTGACAAAGGCATAGTGCCAGTTGGCCTCGGTCACGTCGGAGAAGGTGACAGCGGCGGCGGGCTCGTCGGGCTTGGCGTCGGGCTCGGCGGGCTCAGCGGCCTCGGTCACAACAGTGATGCGGCCGGCGGGCTCGGCGTACTTGTCAGCGGGGACAGTGCCCTCCAGAACCTCGGTGATGTAGGCCATCAGGGCCTCGTCCATGGGCGTGCCGGTGTCAACCACGGTGGCCACGGAGAAGGCGTAGTAGGTGTCGCCGCCGGCGGCGGTGAAGTCGTTGGTCACAACAACGTAGGTGGCCTCGGGATCAAAGTCCTGGCCGTTAACGCTGTCAATGGTCACGCGGTTGATGCTCTTGGGAGCGTAGTAGGTGGAGCCGGGATAGAGGTCGCCCTGGTCATAGGTCTTGGTGGTGTCGATTGTGAAGGAAATGCCGGCAACCTGGGGGAAGCCGCCCACAGCGTCGGGGGTGGTGTAGGTGGATGCCTCCAGGGCCTCCAGCAGGGCCTCGCCCTTAATGGTGATGTAGGCAACGGTGTTGCCGAAGGGCAGGACAGTGTTGACGTCGTTCTTGCTGATGTCGCCGATCGCAATGGGGGCGCGGATGCCGCCGCCGTTGGTCAGGGCCACAACGTTCTCCTTGGCAACGCCCATGTCCTCGCCGTCCTTGGTGGCGTACCAGAGGATAGCGTCGGTAATCAGGTCGCCCAGGTTGGTCTCCTCGGTGCGGTTGCCGGGGGCCTTATCGCCGTTGAGCAGAACCTCGCTGGCGGCAAAGGCAGCGCCGTACTCCTTTTCAATCTCGGCGCGGATGGCGGCGGCCCGGGCGGTGATCTCGCTGTCCTCGGCCGCTGCAATCACTTCGGAGGAGATGTTGTCAGTGGTGATCTCGCCGTCCTTGATCATAACCACGCCGATGTTGGCCAGCTTGGTGCCGGTGGAGGTGACGACAGTGCCGCCCACCGTGCGGTTCTCGTTGGTCTTCTCCGCGATCTGGTCCAGGGTGGAGTGGGAGTGGCCGTCAATGAACACGTCAATGCCGGTGACCTTCTCCAGCAGATCAATGGAGCGGTTGGCGGCAGCGGCGGTCTCATCGTCAATGCCCAGGTGGCCCAGGCAGATGATGTAGTCGCACCCGGCCTTGGTCAGCTCGTCAACCTGCGCCTGGGCCACAGCGTACATATCCTCGCTGGCGGCGAACTCCACGCCAACCGTCTTGCCGGGGTGGCTCTTGGTCTTGGCCTCGGGGGTGTCCAGACCGAACACGCCCAGCTTGACGCCGTCCTCGGTCTCAAAGACAACGTTGTCACCAAAGGCCAGCTCGCCGTTATAGGTGATGTTGGCGGCCAGGATGGGGAACTGGGCAGCCTCGGCCAGCTTGGTCAGGTTCTCATAGCCGTAGTCGAACTCGTGGTTGCCGGGGGCGGCCGCGTCGTAGCCGGCCATGTTCATCAGCTCAATGGCAACAGCGCCCTGGGAGGCGCTCACAGAGGTCTCGCCCTGGCTGAAGTCGCCGGCGTCCATCACCAGAACATACGCGCCGGCCTCCTCGTACAGGGCCTCCAGCGCGGCCACCTTGGCGTAGCCCTCGATGGCGCCGTGGACGTCGTTGGTGTGGAGAATGACGATCGCGCCGTCAGCCTCCGCAGGTACCTCAAACGCGGCGGCAGGAGCGCTGTCCGCGTCGCCGCTCGTGTCCTCGTCCGCCATGGCGCTGACAGTCATGCCAAGGGCCATGACCATCGCCAGCAGAAGAGAGAGCAGCTTGTTCCACTTTCTCATATCGGGTTTCCTCCTAAAATAAATTTGAGCGGACAGCCGCCTCCGGGCGGCTGTCCGCCCGGAGAACAGAGGGGCACCCCTCTGTCCGCTCGGTTCTGTCACTGATTATACCTTATGTTTCGCCGTTTGGCTAGTCTTGTTTCCCCTTGTTTTGCAAAAAAACTGAAAAAATTTTTTCCTTTTTCCGGGGCTCGGCGGTTTTGCCTCCGGGCCCTACTGGATTATCGTGAAAAAACATGGTATACTGGACAAAACAGCCAGAGGTAAACCAATCCCTCTGAAATTTTTTCAAAAGAAAAGAACAACCACTCAAAAACAGCAAGGAGGCGGACGATTATGAAAACACTGCTTCGAGGCGGCAGCGTGGTCTCCGGCCGGGGCACGGCGCGGCTGGACGTGCTGCTGGAGGGGGAGCGGATTGCCGCCGTGGGCGAAAACCTCCCCGCCGGGGACGCACAGGCGGTGGACTGCGCCGGGCGGCTGCTCTTTCCCGGGTTCATCGACGCGCACACCCACTTTGACCTGGAGGTGGCGGGCACCATCACCGCCGACGACTTCGCCTCCGGCAGCCGGGCCGCCCTCCGGGGCGGCACCACCACGGTCATCGACTTCGCCGCGCCGGACAAGGGGGAGTCCCTTGCCTCCGGTCTGGCCCGGTGGCGGCGGAAGGCGGAGGGGAGGTGCGCCTGTGACTACGGCTTCCATATGACCATCGACGACTGGAACGAGGACGTCTCCCGGGAGGTGGGGGAGATGATGGACCAGGGCCTCACCTCCTTCAAAATGTACATGACCTACCCGGCCATGATGCTGCCGGAGGGGGACATGTTCCGCGCCCTTGTGCGGCTGCGGGAGGCGGGGGGACTGGTGGGCGTCCACTGTGAGAACCACGGCGTGATCCAGGCGCTGACGGCCCAGGCCTGGGCGGAGGGCCGGCTCTCCCCGGCCTCCCACCCCCGCACCCGTCCGGCGGAGCTGGAGGCGGAGGCGGTGGGGAGCCTGCTGCGGCTGGCCCAGGTGGCGGACGTGCCGGTGGTGATCGTCCACCTGACAAGCCGGGCCGCCCTGGAGGAGGTCCGGGCCGCCCGGAAACGGGGCCAGCGGGTTTACGCGGAGACCTGCCCCCAGTATCTTCTGCTGGAGGCGGGGCGCTATGACCACCCGGCGTACGCCGAGGCGGCCAAGTACGTCTGCGCGCCCCCCCTGCGGCGGCAGGAGGACCAGGAGGCCCTGTGGGCGGCCCTCCGGGACGGGGAGATCGACACCGTGGCCACGGACCACTGCTCCTTCACCACGGCCCAGAAGCGGGCCGGGCAGTACGACTTCACCAAAATCCCCGGGGGCCTGCCCGGGGTGGAGCACCGGGGACTGCTGCTGTATTCCGCCGGCGTGGCGGCGGGACGGATCACGGCGGCGGACATGTGCCGGGTCCTCTGCGAGAACCCCGCCCGGCTCTACGGCTGCTGGCCCCGGAAGGGGACCATTGCCCCGGGCGGCGATGGGGACATTGTGGTCATTGATCCAACGGCGGAGGGGGTGATCCGGGCCGCGGACCAGCTCCAGCGGGCGGACTACACCCCCTACGAGGGGATGGCGGTCCGAGGGGCTGTGGAGCGGGTGTACCTCCGGGGCCGTCTGGCGGCGGAGAGGGGAGCCGTGTACCCCGGCGAGGGCGTGTTCCTGGCCAGAGGCCGGAGCGAAGATTACAGAAGGTAGAAATTTACGAAAATAGTACTCAGAGAGGGGCACTCATGGAGGAAAGAGAACTGCTGAAGCTGCTGCGTGAGGTGCAGGCCGGGACGGCCGCGCCGGAGGAGGCGGCCCGGCTTCTGAGCCGGTCCACCTTTGAGGACCTGGGCTACGCCAAGGTGGACCACCACCGGGCCAGCCGCCAGGGGGCGGCGGAGGTCATCTTCGGCCAGGGCAAGGAGCCGGACCAGATCGAGGGCATCGTCCGCTCCATGGCGGAGCGGGGGGCGGGGAACATCCTCATCACCCGCCTGAGCGGGGAGAAGGAGGAGAAGCTCCGGGGCCGGTTCCCCTACCGCTACAGCGCGGAGGCCCGGCTGGCGGTGGCCAACCCGGTGGAGATCCCCCTGACGGGCTCCGTAGCCGTGGTCAGCGCCGGCACCAGCGATTTGGCCGTGTGCGAGGAGGCGGCCCTCACCGCCGAGGCCCTGGGCAGCCGGGTCCACCGGGTCTACGACGCGGGGGTGGCCGGGCTCCACCGGCTCCTGGCCCACCTGGAGGTGCTGGAGGGGGCCCGGTGCATCGTGGCCGTGGCCGGAATGGAGGGGGCCCTGCCCAGCGTGGTGGGGGGACTGGTGAGCTGCCCGGTGATCGCCGTGCCCACCAGCGTGGGCTACGGGGCCAACCTGGGCGGGCTGGCCGCCCTGCTGGCCATGCTCAACTCCTGCGCCAGCGGGGTGAGCGTGGTGAACATTGACAACGGCTTCGGCGGGGGCTTCCTGGCTCACCGGATCAACCAGATGAAAGGGATTGACCAATGAAGACACTGTATTTGGAGTGCGCCATGGGCGCGGCCGGGGATATGCTCATGGGGGCCCTCTATGAGCTGTGCCCGGACAGGGAGGGCTTTCTCCGGGACATGAACCGTCTCCTCCCCGGTGTGGCCGTGACGGCGGAGACCGTCACCCGCCAGGGTATCGCCGCCACCCATATGCGGGTGGCGGTCCACGGCCGGGAGGAGGGACATCACCACCACGATCACGATCATGAGCATCACCACCATCACCACCGCTCCCTGGGGGATATCCGGGAGATGATCGGCGGCTTTGACCTGCCCCAGGCGGTGCGGGACCGGGCTATGGAGGTCTATGAGCGCATCGCTCAGGCGGAGTCGGCGGCCCACGGCGTGGCGGTGGGGGAGGTCCACTTCCACGAGGTGGGGGCCCTGGACGCGGTGATGGACGTGACGGGGGTGTGCTATCTGATGCACCTGCTGGCCCCGGAGGCGGTGTGGGCCTCCCCGGTAACCGTGGGCAGCGGCACGGTGCGCACCGCCCACGGCCTGCTGCCGGTGCCCGCCCCGGCCACGGCCCGGCTCCTGGAGGGGGTGCCGGTGGTGAGCGGGGACATTGCCGCCGAGCTGTGCACCCCCACCGGGGCGGCCCTGCTGCGCGCCTTTGCCGGCGGCTTCGGCCCCATGCCGGAGGGGGTGGTCCGGGGCTGCGGCTACGGCTGCGGGACCAAGGACTTCCCCCGGGCCAACTGCCTGCGGGCCTTTTGGCTGGACACGGCGGAGACCGGGGCGGGGCCCAACGACACGGTGACGGAGCTGAAGGCCAACATCGACGACATGACCGGCGAGGAGCTGGGGCAGGCCATGGAGGCCCTGCTGGAGGCGGGGGCCCTGGACGTGTCCTATGTGCCCCTCCAGATGAAGAAGCACCGGCCCGGGGCGCTGCTCCTGTGCCTGTGCCGCCCGGCGGAGGCCCACCGGCTGGCCCGGGAGATCCTGCGCCTGACCAGCACCTTCGGCGTGCGGCGGACAGACTGCCCGCGGTACGCCCTGGCGGTGACCAGGGACGAGGTGGAGACCCCCCTGGGGACGGTGGCCCGGAAGACCGGGACCGGCTGGGGCATCGTCAAGAGCAAGCCGGAGTATGCGGATCTGGCGGCCATTGCCCGGGAAAAGGGCGTTACCCTGGCGGAGGTCCGGCGGGCCTATGAGGGGGCGCGGTAGCGGCCGGGGGAGGGAGCATTTGTGAAAGGCAGATCCGTGAGCGAATCGTCTCCGCGCTGGAGGAGGTTCCGCTGATGGGAACCCTCAGCCAGACCGGCGGCCTGAGCATGGTCTCCGACGGTCACAGATACCGGTTCAGGATGCAGAAGCTGTACCAGCCCCGAGAAAACAAAAATCTTTTGCAAAATAGCATTGAGCCCCGGCCCGGTTAGGTGTATAATGGGATTACTTGGGGCAGGGCCCGGCCCTGCGCACAATACTGAACAGAAAAACGGAGGAAGCAAACCATGTTTACCGGTCTTTTGAAGAATCTGAAGGAGAACCGCCGCACCATCGTCTTCACCGAGGGACCCGACGCCCGCATTCTGGAGGCCGCCGCCCGGCTGCTGAAGG
This sequence comes from uncultured Oscillospiraceae bacterium, assembly GCA_910579965.1. Taxonomy (GTDB): domain Bacteria; phylum Bacillota; class Clostridia; order Oscillospirales; family Oscillospiraceae; genus Pelethomonas. The sequence continues at coordinate 2,348 of CAJTWF010000038.1, read as the reverse complement.
AGGATCTGATGGACGTGATCCTGGTGGGCAATGTGGAGGAGGTCAAGGCCGCGGCGGAGAAGAACGGCTTCGACGTCGCCAGGGCGGAGATCATTGACCCCACCGCCTACGCCGGCATGGACGAGATGGTGGCCAAGATGGTGGAGCTGCGCAAGGGCAAGATGAGCGAGGACGAGTGCCGCGCCGCCCTCCAGAAGGGCAACTACTTCGGCACCATGCTGGTGAAGCTGGGCAAGGCCGACGCCCTGCTGGGCGGCGCCACCTACTCCACCGCCGACACCGTCCGTCCGGCCCTCCAGCTCATCAAGACCAAGCCCGGCGCGCACCTGGTCTCCTCCTGCTTCATCATGAAGCGGGACACCGGGGACGAGGCCCTGCGGATGCTGTGCATGGGCGACTGCGCCATCAACATCTCCTATGAGGACAGCGTGGACAAGGAGGGCAACGTCACCGTGTCCGCCGCGCAGAAGCTGGCGGAGGTGGCCGTGGAGTCCGCCCGCACCGCCCAGTTCTTCGGCATTGCGCCCAAGGTTGCCATGCTCAGCTTCTCCACCAAGGGCTCCGGCAAGGGTGCGACGGTTCCCCTGTCCGCCGCCGCCACCAAGGCGGCCCAGGAGCTGGCCCCGGAGTTCGCCATTGACGGCGAGATGCAGTTCGACGCCGCCGTCTCCCCCACGGTGGGCCAGCTGAAGTTCCCGGGCAGCAAGGTGGCCGGCTACGCCAACACCTTCGTATTCCCCAACATCGAGGCGGGCAACATCGGCTATAAGATCGCCCAGCGCCTGGGCGGCTACGAGGCCTACGGCCCCATCCTCCAGGGCCTCAACGCCCCCATCAACGATCTCTCCCGGGGCTGCAACGCCGAGGAGGTCTACAAGATGGCCATCATCACCGCAGGCATGAAGTAAGATGCGCAGTCATTCTTTTTCTTTGTGAACAAAGAAAAAGAATCAAAAAGAAAAACTTTACAGGCAATAGAAGGGCTGCCGGCAATCTATCATCAGATTGCCGGCAGCCCTGTTTGCCACTTCTAAAAGTTCTTTTTTGATTCTTTTTTCTTTCAAGAAAAAAGAATGAACACAGCTTCTTACAGCCGGTTCACCACCGGAATCACCATGGGGCTGCGCTTGGTGTGCTTGAACAGGTAGCCGCTCACCGCGCTCTTGACGGCGGAGCGCAGCTCCCCGGTCTCCCGGGTCTTCTTGCCGATGGCCGCCATGGCCGCCGTGCTGGCAACCTCCTTCAGCGCCCGCATCAGCTCCTCCGACTCCTTGACGTAGATGAAGCCCCGGGTGATGATCTCCGGCTCGCTGAGGAGCTGGCCGTGCTGGAGGTTCAGTATGACCACCACCATGCCGTCCTCGGCCAGGATCTTCCGGTCCCGCAGCACCACCGCGCCCACGTCGCCCACGCCGCTGCCGTCCACCAGCACGGAGCCGGAGGGGGCCGGATTTTCGGCGATCTTGATGGTCTTGGTGGTCAGCTCGATGACGCTGCCAATCTCCGGCAGCACAATGTTCTTCCGGTCCATGCCCATCTCCATGGCCAGATTCACGTGGCGGCGGAGCATCTTCTGCTCCCCGTGGAGGGGGATGAAGAACCGGGGCTTGGTCAGGGCGTGAATGATCTTCAGCTCCTCCTGGCAGGCGTGGCCGGAGACGTGGAGGGGATCGGACTTGTCGTAGATTACGTCCACCCCCTTGCGGAAGAGCTCGTTGATGACTCGGCCGATGGTCTTTTCGTTGCCCGGGATGGCGCTGGCGGAGATGATGACACGGTCCCCGGGGCCCACGTCGATCTGCCGGTGCTGGGAGAAGGCCATGCGGTACAGGGCGCTCATCTCCTCCCCCTGGCTGCCTGTGGTCACCAGCACCTGCTTGTCCAGGGGCAGGCTCTTGACCTTGTTGAGGTCCGCCACCGTGTTCTTGGGCAGCTTCATGTAGCCCAGCTCCGTTGCCACCCGCATGATGTTCTCCATGCTCCGGCCGGACACCGCCACCTTCCGTCCGCAGGCCGCCGCCGCGTCGATGACCTGCTGGATGCGGTGGACGTTGGAGGCGAAGGTGGTGACGATGATGCGCTGCTTGCAGCCGGTGAAGAGCCGGTCAAAGGTCTTGCCCACGATCCGCTCGCTCATGGTGTACCCCGGCCGCTCCACGTTGGTGGAGTCCGCCAGCAGGGCCAGCACCCCCTCCCGGCCCAGCTCCCCGAAGCGGCCCAGGTCGATAACCTCGCCGTCAATGGGGGTGGAGTCGATCTTGAAGTCCCCGGTGTGGACGAGGACGCCCATGCTGGTGTGGATGGCGAAGGCCACGGAGTCGGCGATGGAGTGGTTGACGTGGATGAAC
>CAJTWF010000037.1 GCA_910579965.1 uncultured Oscillospiraceae bacterium | reverse complement strand
TCCTCCAGGGCCAGCAGGCCGTTTTTACGGGCCACCTGGGCCAGCTCCACCAGCTCGTCAATAATAGCCAGCGGATCGTTGCCCTTGGTGTTGAGCAGCACCTTGAAATGCTTGGGGATATCCTTCAGGGCGCTGGGCGGGAAGGAGGCCACGATAATGAAAAGCGTACAGCCAATGGTGATGAACACGCTGGCCGGGTCCCAGAAGTTCGCCACCTGAGTAGGAGTCAGCAGCCCGCCCTCGCCGCCGAACATCATACCGATCAGCATGATGACGATTGCGCCGACTACACCGATAATATATGTTATATTCATACTTTTCCACCCATTTTACTCCCGCGCAGGGAGAAATGATCCCATGGCGGGACGCATTTGATCAACGTCGAGGCGCGGACGCACCCCCGCGGCGCGCCCGCGGCTTCAACACTCCTCAAACACGTCCCAGCAGGTCCTATCGCTTATCCTGAACGGTTACGATCCTGTGTACATCCTGCACCTTGGCATTGTACTCCTGGATCTTCCTGATAATGACCTCCGGCTCCTCCTTCACGATGAAGTAGTCCCGATTCATCATCACGATCTTAGACTCGGGAATCATCTCAATGCTCTCGATCTGGTTGTGGTTGAGCAGGAACCGCTCGTTGTTGCGCTTGGTCAGAACGATCATGGCCGCTCTCCTTTCTTCCTGGCCCCCGGCCGCCTTTGGCGGCCGGGGGATGATGTTGGGACTGCTTCATTGCGGGGCTCTGCGCGCCCCCTGGCGGGGCCCGCCCCTATGGGTCAGGCTTACCGCTTCATGTTCACCAGCTCCTCCAGCATGGAGTCGGTGACGGTGACGATACGGGTGTTGGCCTGATAGCCGCGCTGGGTGAGGATCATGTTGGAGAACTCCGTTGCCACGTCGGCGGTGGAGGACTCCAGGCCGGCGTTGCGGATCTTGATGCCCTTGCCCTGGCCGATGGCCTCGGTGACAGGCGGGGGCGTGCTGGCATCGCCCTGCCCCGCGCCCGCAAGGGTTTTCTTATTGTTGAGGAACTTGTCGGTGAGAACGCCGCCCACGCCGCTGACATGGACGTCGCCGGAGCCCTCCAGTGCCTGATAGTAGGGGCCGCCGATGTGGGTCACGCCGTCGGGGGAGTCCACGCTGGCGATAGCCGCGTAGCCCACCACCACGGTCTGGCCGTTCTCACAGGTGCCGATCACAGCGCCCTGCTCGCTGACCTGCAGGTTCTTGATGCCGATGACCTCGTCCCGCAGGTTGGGCACAGGGATCTGCATCTTGTCGAGATAATCCTTCGTCATGTCTTGAGCCTCGCCCTTTTCATTGACGGTACCGCCAATCTTTACGCCAGCTGCATTGATTTTGGTTAAATCAAACGCGCCATCTTCATTCAGGAGCGCTGTATCCGCCAGGCTGACGTTTGTTCTGGCCGCGTTGTTGGCCGCATCCGGCGAACTCAGCATCCCATAAACAGGGTCTCCGGTCTGCCATATCTGCTTACCGTCAACAATGCCGCCGTTATCCTCCGTCGGGACAGAGGCCGACAGGGGCAGGCGCAGGGGAACCAGCTCAGTGCTGACAATCAGCTTATCCCAGACGTTCACGCCGCCCGCTTCCTTCTTAGCGGCCGCTTCTTCCTCGGACAGAGTGGGATCATAGTCAGGATTATACACCATAGCGAAGCCATAGAGCACATTGCCCCGGCGGTCACAGATATACCCCTCCGGGTCCTTCCAGAAGTCGCCCATGCGGCTGAGCTTGGGCTTGGTCAGGTCCTCGGCGCTGTTGATCTTCATGTCCTTGTCGCCCACCATGAAGAAGCCCTCGCCGTCGATCATGCAGTCCAGGCCGAAGCCGGTGGGGCTGTAGGTGCCGGCGGTCATGTTCAGGTCAATGGACCCGATGGACGCGCCGTAGCCCACCTGGGAGGGGTTGTTGCCGCCGGCGCTGACGCCGCCGTCGCTGCCGGAGCGGCTGGTGGTGTACAGGGACTCCTGGAAGGTCATTCTCTGGGCCTTGTAGGCATTGGTGTTGACGTTTGCGATGTTGTTGCCGATCACGTTGAGGTTTGCCATATGGGTTTTCAGGCCGCCGATGGCGGCATACATTGCACCAGTCATGGAATAAAGATCTCCTTTTCTTTGGGCGCTGCCGGTCCCCCGTCAGTCGGGCGGGGGACCAAAGCATCCTGCAAAGGTCCTGCTTTTCCTATTTCAGAAGCACAGCGCCGTCGATGTTTGTGAAAATATTCTCTGCCATCTCCTCCTGGGACATGGTGGTAATCACCCGCCCGTGGGGGACGTTGATAATAAAGGCCCGCGTCGCGTCGAAGGCCAGGATGTTGGTAGCTCCCTTGGCGCTCGCGCGCTCCACGCTGCTGGCCAGCTGGTCCATCAGGGTGTCCGTCACCTCGATGCCCCGCTCCTCGGCCCGTGCCATGGCGTGCTTGGAGAAGGCCACGGCAAAGCTCTCGGTGGCCTGGGCTGGGCTTTCCAGTTCCCTGCGGAGCATCGTGCCGAACTGGCCCCCCGCCTCCCTGCGGTGAACCGGCTGGACCTGCTCCACCTGATTGGCTCCCTGCACGGGAGTAATCCGCTCAATTCGTTCTATCATACCGCCATCCTCTTTCCGGCGCGGCCCGGAACCCGGATATCAGATTCCTTCCGTGGCGCCGATGCTCTCTCCAGCAGCTTCCGTGCCGCTGTCTGTGGTAGTATCGCCTGTGTTGTCCGGGTTCTCCTGATCTCCGCCTGTGCCCTCAACGGGCTTATTCTCGTCTCCGGCGTCCGGGGCTCCGCCGCCGCCCTCCACGCCGTCGGGATTCTCCGTATCGCCGGGCTTTTCCACGTCGTCGGGATTCTCGGTGCCGTCAGGGTCCTCGGTGTCCGGCTTGCTGGGCAGGCGGCCCACGGCCATGACGCTGCTGAGGGTGTAGCTCTTGTCGCCGATAAAGATCACGTTCATGCCGTCATAGATGCCGGTTGCGGTGACGGTGCCCACGATCTCGTCGATCTTCTTGGTCTCCTCGTTGTAAACGCCCACAGTCACTTCCTTGCCCACCAGGGACGCGGCGTAGCTCATGACGTTGGCCTGGGTCAGCTCCTCCACCTGGGTGCTCATCTCGGTCATGGCCTGCATGACGGTCATCTGAATAAGCTGGTTCATCATGTCGTTGGTGTCGGCCTGATTGTCGATGGTCTGGTTTTGCAGCTGGGTGACCATCAGGAGAAGCATGTCCTCAAAGGTGAGGGTGGAGTTGTCCTTGACCTTCTCTCTGGGCTCCCCCGTGTAATTTTCGTTGGTATAGTAGGTGTCGTCCACCTTGCTGGGGGTAGTGCCGGTAGTGCTGGCCGCGCCGGTGGTGCGGGTGAGCAGGTCAAAACTGCTGCTCCAATCGCTCATTGGCTCTCACTCCTTTCTCGCAGTAAAACGATCAAATGGTTTCTTCCGTGCCGAACAGGCCCAGACGCAGCTTTTGGATGAAGTCCTGGCCGTCGGACGGATTGTCCTGCCGCTCCTCCTGCTGCCGCTGGCGCTGCTGCTGGCCCCGTCCGTCGGGGTCCGCCTGCTGGAAGTGCTGCTGCTGGCTGTCCTGATTGCGCTGGACCTCCACGTGGACCTCCTGGCCCGCGCCGTAGCTCTGCAAGGCCGTGTGCAGGCCGTCCAGATGCTGCTGGAGCAGTCCCGCCGCCCGGCTGTTGGCCGCGTGAAGCACCACCTGCAAGGCGCCGCTGGCGTCCTTGGTCATCTCGATGGTCACCGCGCCCAGGTTGGCCGGGGTCAGCCGGATCTCCACCCGCTCCGTGCCGGTCTGCGCCGCCTGCCGGATGGTGTCGGCCAGCTTGGCCTCCATGTCGGGCTTCTGGGTGTCCACGGTCTCGTACCGCTCGCCCACCTTCACGGGGGTGGACTGGGTCTCCCGGAACACGCTCTGCTCCGGCTCCGCCGCCTCGCCCTGGAGCTCCTCGCCGTCCTTCCGGCTGGTCTCCGCCGTCTCGGCGCGGACCTCTCCGTCCTGGCTCTCGGGCCGCTCAGCGGACTGCTCGGGGTCCGCCGCCTCCGGCTGCTGGACCGTCTGCTCCGTGCTCTGGCTCTGGACCTCCGCCGTCTCCGCGGGCTCCTGCATGGCCTGCCGGAAATCCCCCTGCTCCTCGCCTGTGGGGGTCTCCATCTCCACCGTGGTCTCCACGCTGGTGTCAAGGGTGGGCATCTGTCCGTCCAGGTTCATGGCGGTCTCCTCCACCGTCTCCTGGGGCAGTGCCTCCACAGGGGCAGGAATGGCCGCTTCCTCCGCCGCCGGGGCGATCTCGGGCCGGAACAGGTCCAGAATCACGGCGTTGGGGTTGGCGGTCATGTCCTCGGGACGGAGCTCCTCCTTCTCCTGGTTCTGCACGGGAACGGTCTCCGCCGTCTCCTCCTCGCCCTTCTTGTCCTCCACGGGCTTGCCGTTCTCGTCCTTGGAGGCGGGCTTCTGGACGTCCTTCTGGGTCTTATCCATCAGCTCCTGAAAGCTGGAGCCCTCAGACTTGTCCTTGCTCCCGGTCTGGGGCAGGGCCGTCATGGACGCGGCCATCTGCTGCATCTGCTGGAGCATATAGTTCTCTGTTACAGTCATTGTCGGGTAGTCACCTCTTTTCTCATGGGGTTCCGCTGGATGAAATTTGCTCTCTCTGCCGCCTCAGAAGCAGCTGGGACAGGGTCTCGAAGGAGTCCTCCTCCCGTCCGCCGGTGAGGTCCGCCGGGTCAAAGTAAATGCCCAGCTCATTGAGCCGCTGGAGGAACAGCTCCAGCCGCACCCGCTCCGGGTCCTGGGGGTCCAGCTCGCTGATCCGCTGCGCAATCTCCGCCGTGGAGAGGGTGATGTCGGAGCGGTGGGTGTCTCTCTTGCCGCTCATGGTGTCCAGGACCAGGCCCAGCGCGTCGATGATGGCCTGTTCCCGCTCCTGGTCCTCCCGCTCCTCCATTTTCAGGCGGAGGGTCTCCAGGATCCCGCTGTAGAAGTCGCTGTCCGGGTCCGCCAGCTGACGGACCAGACCGGCCTTCTTCCCGTCCTCGCCGGACTGGGGCTTTTGCAGGGCCTCCATGCGCTCAAGGATGCCGGAAACGGCCTCGTACCGCTCACGGTTCTGCTCCTTAGCCTCCTGGTCCATGCCCCCCATCACCACATTCTGCCTGCTGAGCATATCGCGCAGCCAGCCCAGGATGTCGCCGGCCTCGGCCGGGCTTCTGACATCCGCTTGGTTTCCGGGGAGGATTTGAGCATCCCAGCTGCTGCCTACGAACGCGCCGCCGGCGTCAAAGTATCCCAGAGAAACCATGCCGTTGTAGCCCATCAGACGCTTTTCATACTGGGAAATCGCGCCCATGTCCGCCAGATCATCCAGAAAGCTGCTGTACTCCTTCTGGCTCATGCTGTGGGGGTTATACTTGTTGGCCAGCGCGGCAATCTCCGTATCGGAGAGGGAGGCCCGCTGCGAGCTCCCGGCGTAGAGAAAGTCCTTCTGGGCCTCTCCGCTGCTCCAGCGCTCCTTGTGGGTTTGAACCAGCTGTTGGACAAACTCCTCCCGGGAGAGGGTTTCCAGCTGCTCCTTCAGGGAGCCGCCGGCCAGATCGGGGTTGCAGGTGTAAACGCTGTACAGGTTGTTTGCCAGTGCTGTCAGGTCTTGCGCTCCTAAGAAATACATCTTTTTTCTCCTGTGTCGTTTCTCCGCGCATCCGCGTGTGGGTAAGTTTTTCCGGCGGCCCTGTCCGCCGCCGCCCGCTCACCTCCCCTCCCTGTTGGAATGGGATATGCGCCTGAGACTGCCTCACCACCTCTCCTGCCAATTTTATCTGAGAACGCCCCTGGGGGGCGGTACTCACCATTCTATGCGCTCTGGGCCGCCATGACCCGTTTGGTGGAGACCAGCTCGTCAATCATGGCCTCCTCGCTCTTTTGCAGCGCCTTGTTGTAGCTCTCCAGCTTCTTCTCCCGCAGCTTCTCAATGGCGGAGGTCTCCTTTTTCGCCTCCACCACCTGCTCCCGCTTGGCCTCCTCCTGGGCCCGCAGCTCCTCCAGGCGCTCCGTCTCCTCCTGGATCTGCCGCTCCATGGAGCGCAGGTACTGCTCGTACTTCATCGCGTCCACAATGCTGATGCCGCTGAGCTTGTGGCGGGTGAACTCGTGGTTCATATGGCGGTAGCCGGCCTCCAGCTCCTCCAGAAACTTCTCCTGGTCCCGCACCTGGGCCAGAATGGCCCCGTGCTCGGTCTGGAGGGCGGCGAGGACCTGCTGCTTGTAGTCCAGCACGGTCTCCAGGGAAAATCGGAATTTCTTCATAGGTCAGCCGCCTCGTCCTCTCTGTCTGTCTACTGCATGATACGCCGCAGCTGGTTCAGGCTCTCCTCATAGGAGAAGGCCTCGTCCACGCCCTGCATGAGGAATTGGTTGATGGCGTCGATCTTCTTCAGCGCGTGGTCCAGCTTGGGGTTGGTCCCCGCCTTGTAGGCGCCGATGGACACCAGGTCCGCGTTTTTCTCGTATACGCCCATGATATCCCGCAGCTTTCCGGCCAGCTGCCGGTGCTCCGGGGAGACAATCTCCACCATCAGACGGGAGATGCTGGCCCCCACGTCGATGGCCGGGAAGTGGTTGGCGTTGGCCAGCTGGCGGGAGAGGACGATGTGCCCGTCCAGAATACCGCGGACCGTGTCCGCGATGGGCTCGTTGGTGTCGTCGCCCTCCACCAGCACGGTATACACGCCGGTGATAGAGCCCTTTTCAAACTTGCCGCTGCGCTCTAAGAGCTTGGGCATCTCCGCGTACATGGAGGGGGTGTATCCCCGGGCCACCGGCGGCTCGCCGATGGCCAGCCCGATCTCCCGCTGGGCCATGGCGAATCGGGTGAGGGAGTCCATCATCAGCAGCACGTCGTACCCCTGGTCCCGGAAGTACTCGGCAATGCTGGTGGCCACGCTGGGGCACTTCATGCGCAGCATGGCCGGCTGGTCGGAGGTGGCCACCACCAGAATGGAGCGGCGCATCCCCTCCTCCCCCAGATCCTTCTGCATGAACTCCAGCACCTCGCGGCCGCGCTCGCCCACCAGGGCGATGACGTTGATGTCCGCCTTCACATTTTTGGCGATCATGCCCAGGAGGGTGGATTTGCCCACGCCGGAGCCGGCGAAGATGCCGATTCTCTGACCCTTGCCGATGGTCAGGAGGCTGTCAATGGCCTTGACCCCGAACTCCATCCGCTCCCGGATGGGGGGCCGGGTCATAGGGTTGATGTAGGTGGAATCCACGGAGAAGGTGTCCCCCCGCCCGAAGGGTTCCAGCCCGTCGATGGGCTGGCCCAGGGCGTTGATGACCCGTCCCCGGAGAAAGGGGCCCACCGGCAGGGTGAGCCGCTTGCCCGTATTGCGGACAAAGTTGCCCGCGGAAATCCCGCTCATGTTGGCGTAGGGCATCAGCAGGATGTGATCGTTCTTGAACCCCACCACCTCGGCGGGGACCTGGCCTCCGGACTCGTTGGAGTAGATGCGGCAGATGTCGCCAATGGCAGCCCGGCCGCCGGAGGCCTCGATGGACATGCCCACGATGTTTTCAATTTTCCCGGTGCGGCTCATGGTCTCCGCCGACCGGACAAGAGGAATCAGTTCGCGGAACATAGCCTGCCTTTCTCCGCTGGGCGGGACGGTTCTACAGAGCGCCCATCTGGTCCCGCAGGATGTCCCGGATATTGGACATCTGGGTTGAGACGCTGGCGTCGATAATCTCCTCCGGCGTCTCGACAATGCAGGTGCCGCTCTCGTCGTCCCCCATGGGGACGATCTTCACGTGCTGGCTCAGGGCCCCCAGGGCGGTGGTGAGGGCGGGGGAGATCTGGGCCGCGCCCTTGGCGTCGCATCCGGAGATGTAAATATGGACCCACTCCTGCCGCTTGAGCCGCTCAGTGGCGGCCTGGATCATGCGCACCACCACGTCTCTGCTGCTGCGCAGGCTCACCCGCACCACCTTCTCCGCCACCGCCAGACACAGATCCAGCAGCTCCTCTCTGGACTGGAGGAGCATCTCCTCCCGGGCCATGTCGGCCTTCTCCAGATAGGTCTGCACCTCCTGCTCCAGCCGGGCCGCGGTGGCCTCCCGGTCTCGGGCCGCGTCCTCCATGGCCTTGGCGGTGCCCTCGGCGTAGCCCACGCGGTAGCCCTCGTCCCGGGCGCCCGCCCGGATCTGCTCCTGCTCCGCCTTGGCGTTGGCCCGGGCCTGCTCCACCAGCGTCTCCGCCTCCTCCCGGGCCTGCTTCAAAATCAGCTCGGCCTGGAGCTGGGCGTACTGCACCACGCCGCCGGAGCCGGACTGACTGGGCTCGCCGCCGTCCGCCGTCTCCTCCTCAAGGGCCGGCGGAGCCTCGGGCTCCTCCTGTCCGTCCTCAGCGGGCTCCGTGTAGTCGAAGCCGGCCTCTTCTCCGGCGGGTTCCTCCCCAGGCTGATCGCCGGGCACGGGCGGGGCCTCCATTTCGATGGTATCGGCGTCGGGGAATATGTACTCCTCCGCCTTGGGGTTGAGGAATCCCTTGAGAATGTTACGCAATGATATCGTCCTTTCCGCCCTTCAGGATTACAATCTCGTTTCTCTCCTCCAAATCCCGGATGATGCCCACGATTCTCTGCTGGGCGTCCTCCACGTCCTTCATGCGGACATTGGTTGTAATTTCCAGGTCGTCCCGGATGGTCTCCGCCATACGGGCGGACATGTTGCCAAAGAGCTTGTTGGCCACCTCGGTGTTGGCCGTCTTGAGGGAGAGCACCAGATCCCTGGGATCGCAGTCCCGCAGCACCCGCTGCACGGACCGGTCGTCCATGGTGACGATATCCTCGAAAACGAACATGCGCTTGCGGATCTCGTCGGCCAGCTCCTCGTTGTTGACGCTGAGCAGATCGAAGATGCTCTTCTCGCTGGAGCGGTCCAGATTGTTCATGATGCCGGCCACATAGTCGATGCCGCCCACCTTTACGCTGCTGGACGTGGTGATGTTGGAGAACTTGCGCTCCATATCCGCCTCGATGATCTTGATGGCTGTGGGGTTGGCGCTCTCCATGGTGGCGATGGCCTCCACCACCTTGACCTGCCGGTCAGGCGGCAGCTGCTCGATGACGCCGGCCGCCTTGTCCGGGTCTACGTAGGCCAGAACAAGGGCCATGGTCTGGGGCCGCTCGTTTTGCAGCGCGGAGTACAGGCTCTTGACGTCCGCCTTGTCCAGGAAGGCGAACTCCCGATTCTTCAGGCTCTTGGTCACCTTCTCCAGCAGGGCCAGAGCGGTCTGCTGGCCAAAGGCCTTCTCCAGAACGGTTCTGGCATACTCCAGGCCGCCCTCGGTGACCGCCTTGTTGGTCAGGCAGGCCTGGTAGAACTCCGTGAGCACGGCCTCGGTCTGGGCCGCGTCCAGCAGCCCCAGGCGGGCCACCTCCAGCGTCAGCATCTCCAGATCCGACGCCTCCATGAACTGGTAGAGGAGGGACGCCTTCTCCGCGCCCAGGGAGACGATGACCGCCGCCGCCTTCTGAGCTGGCGTAAGTTCAGCCTTCGCGATCTCAGCCATTGCTCTCCTCCTCTCCCCTCAGCCAGGTCTTCAGCATCTGCGCGGCAACCTCCGGGTTGGTCTGCACGAACTGGCGCAGCGTCTTGCGCAGCTCCATGCTCTTCTCGGTGTTGATATCCATGATGTCCGCACCTCCGGTGGGCGCTGTGGCCGCGGCCTCGGCAGCTGCCGCCATGGCGGCCTGCACCTCCTCGGGCGTCATGTCGCTGGTGATGGTGATCGCTGCCACGTCTCCGGCCTGCTGCTGCTCCTCCTCCAGAGCCCGCAGCTCCTCCTCCTGCTTCTTACGCTTTCTGCGGCGGATGCTGAGAATGACGATCAGCAGTACCAGCAGCAGCAGGATGACGGCGGCGGCGATGATAAGGTAGGGCAGGTTCTCCGGCGAGAACAGTCCGCCGTCAGGCACCTCGGGGACGGGATCGGTGTAGAAGGGGGCCAGCAGCACGGACACGTACTGCTCCGGGTTCTCCCCGCCGATGCCGGAGGCGGCCGCCACGTGGCTGCGCAGGGTGTCCACTTCCACGGAGGCGGAATTGTTGGCATTTTCGTTGATGGTGACGGCGATGGAGACGGCTGTGATGGTGCAGGCCGCCACCTCCGTCTGCTCATGGGTCTCGTTGATCTTGTTCTCCCGGTCGCGGCTGCTGCCGGCGGTGTCGCCGTCGCCGATGGACTGCTCCAGATCCCCTACATAAGTGGGCAGATCGGAGTTGCTGGCGGTACCCACAACGCCGCCCACGGGCTCCAGCCCGTCCCGGGTGATGTAGAAGTACTCGATGTCCCGTCCGATGAGGCCGCCGCTCTCATAGGAGCCCTCGGGCTGCTCGTAGAAGGTGGAGTCGATGTAGCGCCGGTTCACATCCACCGTGGTGGTCACCGCCGCCTTCACGTTGCCCTCGCCGTAGATGCTGTTGAGGGCCAGCAGCACCTGGCTGCGGATGAGGTTGTTGTAGTGCTCCTCCATCTTCCGCTTGAGGGCGTTGGTGTCGCTGAGGGTGGCGGTGTCGTCGCCGGAGTAGGTATTGTAGCGCTGGTCCGTGATGTACACAGTGTCAATGGACATCCCCTTGATGGCGTGGGACACAATGCCCCGGATGGCGTCCGCCTGCTGGTCCGTGAGGGTGTAGTCCTCCCGGAGGGTCAGGGTAACGGAGGCGCTGGAGCTGGTGTCCACGTTCTCAAAGACGTAGGTCCGCTCCTCCCCCAGGTCAATGTTGACAAGGGCGTCCACCACGCCGTCCAGCTGGCGGATGGTGGCCTGGAGCCGCTCCTGCACCGCCACCAGCCAGGCCGTGGCCCGCTCGGAGGTGGTGGACATGGTGCCCACGTTCTCAAAATAGGAGCTGTAGAGCGTGCCGCTCTTGGGGTAGCCGGCCATGGCCAGCTGGGCGGTGAGAATGCTCTCCTGATCCTCGCGCACCAGAATGGAATCCCCCTCCAGCCGGTAGTCAGTGATGCCGTTGTCCTGGAAATAGCCCAGAATGGAGCTGATCTCCGTGGCGTTCAGGCCGGTGAACAGGGTTGTATAGGGCTGGTTGCCGCTCCAGACGATCAGCGCCACGGCAAGAATGATGACAGCGGCCAGGGCGGCGGCCAATATGATGCGCACCTTGGTGCTCATGTTTTTGAAAAAGTCCTTTACTTTTTCCCAGGCGCCTTTCAGCTTTGTTTCCACACTGTATTCCTCCGGCCTTTTCTATCGAATGGCATGGCGAACCGCCCTTACAGGTTGATGCGGCTCAGCTCGCTGTAGGCGTTCAGGGCCCGCTCCCGCAGCTGGGTCAGGAGGGATATGGCAGTCTCCGCCTTGTAAGTGGCCATGTTCATCTCCGCGGGGTTGTCCAGCTGCCCCGTGCTCAGCAGATACTCCTTCTTCGCCACATCGTCCTCCGCCTCCCGGACGTTCTCAATGGCGCTTTTGAATATATCGGCAAACAGGGAGCCGGCTGCCGGCTTCTCCGCCGCCGGAGCGGTCTTCTGCAGGGGCATTGTCTCCCACAGGGGGGAGATGGACTGGGTGGTCATGCTCATATTGAAATCCTCCAGGTGTCGTTGTTATGTAAATCCGCAGCCGGCTGCCGCAGGGGCCGCCTTGACGCGAAGACAGGGCCAGCGAATCAACATCTGTTTTGATCTGCCTGACCCTATTCTCTCTCTTTTTATCTTCCGATCTCCAGGCCCGAGGAGATCACGCTCTTGAGTACGTTGAAGGCCGTCACGTTGGCGGAGTACGCCTGACTGGCGGCCATTGCGTCAGCCACCTCCATGACCAGGTCCACATTGGGCAGCTCCACGTATCCCTCCTCGTTGGCGTCCGGGTCCGTGGGATCGTATTTGAGCTTGAAGTCTGACGGGTCCTCCGCGATCTCCACCACCTTCACCCCTCCGGTGTTTTCGTGGCGCACGTTGCTGACCATCCCGTTCTGGGTCAGGGCCAGCACATTGCGGAAGGTGTCCCGCCCGTCTACCGCCTGGAAGACCGTGAGCTTGCGCCGGTAAGCGCCCCCCTCCTCGGTGCGGGTTGTGTTCATATTGGTCACATTCTCGCTGATAACGTCCAGCCGCAGGTGCTGGGCCGTGATGCCTGAGCCGATGATGCTGATTGTGCTCATGAAAGCCATAAGAAACCTCCTTGCTCCCACTCCCAAACGCCCCTCTCGAAAGCGGGGCGGAACAATATCTCTCTATGCTTTTCTTCTGCCGTTTTGCCGGCCGTATCTGTCTGTACCGCTTTGTCTTTTACTGGCCTCGGATCGCCATGAGCATCCGGGACATGTCGCTGCTGAAGGCCCGGTAGAGGTGCTGGGTCTGGTAGGCGCTGCGCACCAGCTCAATGTGCTGCTCGGCCACGTTCACGCCGTTTTCGTCCATGCGGGCCCGCTCGTCGTCGGCCACCCGGACCTGGGGCGCGGCGGCCTCCAGGGTCTGCCGCATGGCGCTGGGGGCCGCGTTCCGGTCCTGGGCTGCGGCCTGGATATTTTTGCGCAGAGCCTCCTCAAAGGTGACGTATTTCACCTTGTAGTTGGGGGTTTCTGCGTTGACAATATTGTCGGAGATGGCGCGCTGCTTGGCCCACTGGAAGCTCATGGCCTGCTGCAGCATAATCATGGAGTTGGGTGTGAGAAAATCAGACACAGGTTTGTCCTCCCCTCGTAAAAATATGCCATCGCAGGCTATTATATCACTCTGTTCTGAGAAATCAAGTCAGCCGATTCGATTTTGTTCGCCACAAGCCCCCAAAATCCGTGCCGATTTTTACCTCATTATAATACATTTTATTCTGATTTGCAAGGCGTAAAATCAAAAATTGTAGAATATGGAGAGATCTAAAAAATTTTTTCAGGACATTTAGGTAGGTTCACAAATTTCCATCCAATGCCTGACAATTCCCCCAATTTACGACAAATTTCGCCCCTCTTTTTTCCAGTCAAAGGGAAATGCCCGCAGACAATCTATGCTGTCCGCGGGCATTCTATGCCATCCGTCTCTATAACGTGATTCCTCCGGAGCCATCCTGCCCGCCGCCCGCGTCCCGCAGGACGTCCAGCAGGGTCAGGGGAGAGACCTCCTCGTCCGCCGCCTCCCGGTTGGTGTCGGCCGCGATTTTCAGCTCACTGCGGAGGATGGACACGCTCTTGGGCGCATCAATGGCCAGGCGCACCCGCCCTGCCTCCACGGAGAGGACGGAAACCTCGATCTCATCACCGATGAACAGGGACTCCCCCGCCTTCCGCTGGAGGATCAGCATGGGGACCCCTCCTTCCGCTTTCCAAACTCGGAAAGGGGGTGGTGCATCTGGTAGGCGTCCGTCTCCAGAATGACCTGCATGGCGGTGCGGGTGTGATCGTTGAGCGCGATGGGGCAGCGGAGGTTGACGCTGCTCTCCGACACCTTGTCCCGCACCACGCACAGCACGTAGAAGCACAGCTCCTCGCTGCGCTCCACGCCCAGCTCCCGCAGCTCCTCCCCCGTGAGCACGGGGGCGTAATCCGGCTTGAGGTAGAAGGGGTTCATGGCCACGAAGGCCAGGTGCGGCGTGACCGCGCTCTGAAAGCACAGCAGGCTCCCGCCGCTCCCCTCGAAGGGCAGCAGAAGGAAGCTCTTCTCCTCCTCGAACCCGAACAGCCCGCGGGGGAAATGGAGCTCCTGCTCCTCGCCGCACTCCACCTGACCGAAATACTTTGTCTGCACCAGCACGTTTTGTCCTCCTTGTTGCCGCATACTTTTTCTTTGCCGTCAAAGAAAGAGTATCAAAAAGAAAATTCTGAAACCATTCTTTTGTAAAACACGTTTTCTGCGCCGCCGGCGGGAGGGATTACCCCTTCACATCCACGGGCTCATAGTTGGGGTCCGCAGAGGGCGGAACGTAGATGGGTCCGCCCACGTACTTGATGACAACCTCCGGCCGCTGGGTGACGGTGAACTCGATGTCGCCGGGGGTAAACTCGAAGTCGCCCTTGCCGAACTTCCAGTCGAAGTTCAGCTTATCCATCTCATACCGGATGTTCATCTCTCCCACGTCCCAGGTGATCTCCGGCCCCACCTCGGGCAGGAACCCAAGCACCTCCTGGCGGGTGTCCACCATGGCGCTCTGGGCGAACTTGGTAATCATCTCCTCGCCCAGCTTGGTCTCCATCATCAGCTTGCCCTGCTTGGCGTAGGTGGCGGTGGCCTGATAGGCGGCCTGCTGCCCCTTCTGCGCGTTCTGCTGGAGACTGCGGGCCAGAGTGGGCGTAACGGAGTTGCGGGCCTCAAAGGTGTCGATATTGACGCGGATGGGGCGGCTCTTGATGCTCAGGCCGCCCTTGTCCCGTGTGATCTCCATCTCAGCAGTCCCGCGGGCGTACTCCAGCTTGGCATTGGTGGTCTTCATCTCGATCTGAATGGGGACCGTAGTGATCTCAATCAATGGTTTCATTGTGTGGTACGCGCTCCCTTCTGCTTATATTTTGCCGGCTTCCATGCCGTTAACACACAATTTTAGTTCATATAGTCGATCAGCGACTGGCTGAGTATCTGCGTTCCCACCTTCAGCGCCGCGTTGTAGCAGGTGTAGTCGTAAAGAAACGCGCTGATCGCGTCCGCCGGGTTAATGTCCTCAATGGCGGCCCGCTCCTGGTTGAGGGCGTAGCCCTGATCCTCCAGCCGCTCGCCGTTGGTCTCCAGGAACTCGGCGCTGGCGGCCACGTCGTCGCTGTAGGACTTGATGACGTTGTTGTTGGTCTTGTTGATCTTGTTGAGCAGCCGGTCAGCCTCCGCCCGGTCCTCCTCGCTCCACTGGCCGGTTTCGGGGTCCGCCCGCTCCAGCACGGCGGCGTACTTCTTCATCAGCGTGGCCAGATTGCGGGGATCCCCGTCCTCGTCCACGCCGTAGCCGCCCAGCATCCTGAGCCCCGGCAGAGCCATGTTGAACACGCTGCCGTTGACGATTTCGCCGTTCTCGTCCTCCTGGAGGCCCAGACCCAGATCCACGTTGGTCTGCTCCTCGTCCATCTCCTTGAGGCGGTTGAGATCGCTCTGGTCCTTGAGGTAGGTCAGCCACTCCTGGTCCTTGGCCTTCATCGCCGTCTTTTCATCCTGAGTGAGTGTGGCATCCGCATCAATCGCAGCCTGCCGCGCCTTGATGGTCTCCTCGGTGGGGTAGCCGTACTGGTCCTTCTCTCCGGTCTTGAGCCAGAGGGGCATCGGGTCATCAGGGATCTCCTCGGAGGCGTGGGTGTAGTAGTCGTGCCAGCCTTTGGCAACCTCTTTTTCCTCGGCAGTCCCATTCTGTTCTACATCTGCCAGGGCATCGTCCAGCGCCTTCTTCAACTCAGCAGGCGGCGCTCCTTCGGGCTGGGTGTCCGTTTCATGGCTGTAGTAGTCCTTCCAGGCGTTCCAGTTCTCAACTCTTGCGTCGTACTCTGCTTGTGTCTCTGTTGCCCCCTGAGCAGGTATAGCAGTGTTCAGCGCGTTTGTAAACCCCGGCATCTCCTCCGCCTTGGGCACGGGCACGCCGCCCGCGTCCACGTTCACGCCCCGGTAATAGAGGGTTTTGCCGTCATCGCTCCAGGAGTAGGGCACGTTCAGCCCGTCCTTGCCGGCAAAGACAAAGTGGTCTCCGTACTTAGCGCCGTTGATCGCCTGGATGACAGACTCCGCGCCGTTATACACCACGCTGCCCAGGGCGTAGCGGCCCGAGGCCAGGGGATCGCTGTTGCCCAGCACCGCGTCCTTGAGGCCGTCGTTGTTGGCAAGGTCCGTCTTGATCTTGTCCATGGCCGCGTAGGCGATGCGGTAGCGGCTGAAGGTGTCGCTGTTGTTGGCGATATAGGCGTTGTTCTTGGTGAAGGCCCGGCGGATGCGCCACGCGTGGGCGGCGGCGGCGGGGTCCTCGGAATAGCTGTTGAAGTTGCGCTTGGTCAGCACCTTGTTCATGGCGTCGTTCACCCGGACGTTTGACCCCATCAGGTTATAGCGGTAGGTGTTCATCGTCATGCTGGTGGTAATGCGCATAGCCATATCTGTTTACCTCCTTTGGGCGTTCTGTTAGATCGCGGTGCCGTTAATGAGCTTGTCGAGCATGGAATCCAGCGTCGTCAGCAGGCGGCAGGCCGCGGAGTAGGACTTTGAAAACTGCATCATGTTGGTGGCTTCCTCGTTCAGATCCACGCCGGAAACGCTGGAGCGCTGATTATCCAGATCCAGGGCGGAGAGGTCATAGGTCTTGTACCGGGCGTTGGTCTCCATGCCGTCGCCGCCCAGGGTGCCGGAGATCGCGGTGTACATCTCCTGGAAGGTGCCCTTGAAGAAGGGGCCTTCCGAGTTTGCATCGGCCTGAACGTCCTTGGCCTCATAGGTCAGCTTCTCGTCAAACTTGGCCAGCATATGCAGCAGGTTGTCGTTGGCGGTGGTGTTGGTCTGGATCTCGCCGGTGTCGGGGTCCACATAGTTGGGCTGCTTGGTCTGGAGCACACGCACCTCGCCCCTGCTCCAGGAGTAGGAGATGGAGATATTCTTGGCGGTGATGTTGGTGGGATCGTTGCCATTGCTGCGGTTGCTGAAGAGAACGCCGCCGTTGTAGTAGTTGTACTCCGGTTTGAGTACGCCCTTGCCCCGCAGGGCCGCCAGCTCGTCGGCATTGTAGTCCTCGGGGTCCTTGGGGGTTTGGAGGGGTTTATCTGCGGTATTTGCAAAGACTGTTGTTACACCGTCTGTGCCCGTCGTTGTTGCAAATACCTTTTGCGCCTCCAGATCCTCTTTCAGCACGCCCCGCTTACGCAGGGTGGCTTCGTCATCTGCAGCATTATAATTGTTCTTGTTTAAAATCTCGCCCTTTGCGTTAAGAAGGGGCTCGCCCTTGCTGTCTACAAACTCACCCTTGGCGTTCATCTTAAACGCATCTTTAATATCTCCCGCAAATTTTCCATTCGCTTGCAGGGAGGCTATGGCAGTCTCTGTGTACTCTGAAAGCTTTGTATCGACGCCCAGGCTCACCAATTCTTTATTGCCTTGTATCACGAGGCCATCAGCGGTCTCAATTTCATCTCCATTCTCATCCAAGAAGAACTTACCGTCAGGGTCCGTCTTATACAGCACAGACGGCGGCATCTGGTTGGTCTCGTTGAAGGTCTCCGCGAATTTCTGGGCCCAGCTGTCCAGCACGCGCTGATAGTAGCGCACGCCCCGCTTGTTGGCGGCGTCTTTGTCCACGGCAATGTCATAGGCGCTGGAGAACTCTCCCTCCTCGGTCAGGAACTCCCGGGTGGCCTGGAGGGACCCGCTGACCAGGGTGGTGTCCAGGATATCGACGATCTCGTTAATCTCCTGATCGTACTTGTCGCGGATGAGGCGGCCGTCCTTGTCCCGCAGGGGCTCCAGCTGATAGAGGTAGGTGTTTTTGTCCACATTCGCGTCATCGGTGGAGAAGGCGGGGATCTTTGCGGCCTCCGTTGGATCATCGGTGGTAGAATTCTCGGGATCCTGCACTTTTCCATTTACTATCTCAGCACCGGGCTTTAGATACTTGTTGCTGGAGGAGAGGGTCCCATCGTAGTCCGCGTTCATCATCTTAGCGGCTTCATCCAGCTTATCGGTAGTAACAAATTTACCGTCCACGGTCTTTTCCGGATTCCCGTCTTTATCTATCTTTACATAGGGCTTATTTGCATCTGTATAATTGTTCGCGTTATTTTTATCTACCGTCATATACGCCGCTTCCCGCCAGTTGTCCGTGGGCTGGCCATCCCGGCCAATGTATCGCTTGCTGGTAGACAGATTAGGATCATACTCCGGGTTTGGCTGGGGCACCTCCTCGTTCATCATGAACTGGGTGCCGTAGATGCCGTCGATGAGCTTGATCTCCGGCTGGGTGCCGGCCAGGGAGATGGACAGCTTCTCCACGGTGGTGTACTGGTCAATGTACTCGTTGGAGTACTTCACGTCGATCTTCACGTACTTCGACAGCTCGTCAATCGCCACGTTCCGGGCGTCCCGCAGCTCCAGCGCGTTGTCGCCGCAGATGCCCTGGGTGCGGATCTCGTCGTTGTAGGCCCGGATCTCCTTGAGCAGCAGGTTGACCTTGTTGGTGTCCTGCTTGAGCTCCTCGGCCTTGTTGTCCCGCACGGTCTCCAGCCGCTTGGCGCTGTCGTTGAGCAGGCCCGTGAGGGTGTAGCAGGCGGCGCGGAACTGATCGTCGTACACGTGGGAGCCCGGCCTCTGCTTGAGGTTCTCCAGGGTCTCGAACACCTCGCCCAGCTGCTTTTCAATCACGCCGAAGTAGTCGTCGCCCTTGGCCACCTCGTCCAGGATGCTGGCCAGCTGGCTGAGGGCGTCCTGCTTGGTCTCGTAGAAGCCCAGCTCGGCGTTCTCGTTCCGGTAGCGGATGTCCAGGAAGGGGTCCCGGAGCTGGCTGACCTGATCGCACAGCACGCCGTAGCCGATGTCCACCTGATAGCTGTTGCGGTACTCGGGCCAGCCGGTGGAGTGGAGGCTGACCAGATCCATACGCTGGCGGGTGTAGCCCTTGGTGTTGATGTTGGCGATATTGTTGCCCGTCACGTTCAGCGACGCCTGGGACGCGTAGATCGCCAGACGCGCGCCGGTGAAGGAGCTGAAGGTACCCATTACGGCCATAGTCGTTTTCTCCTTATCTTGCTACGAAAGTTTGATGAACGGTTGGGGCTCTTACACCCGCAGCTCATACTGGCTGGGCTGGTCCCCGTTCTCTCCGGGGGGCGGGGCCTCTCCTTCCAGCTGGGCCCGCGCCTTCTCAATCATCCGCAGGTTGCACTCCAGGGTGTTCCGGGCCACCTGGGAGGCGGTCTGGAACAGACCGTACTCTCTCCGCAGGGTCTCGGCCACCCGCTTTGTCTCCATGAGCAGGTCCACGGGGGCGTGCCTCTCCAGCTCCCGCAGGGGCACGCCCGTCAGCCCCATCCGGGCCAGCAGGGCGTCCCGCTTCTGGTCATGGCCCCGCAGGGACAGGCTCATGGCCTGCTCCTGGCGCATACAGCTCTCCAGCTCCTCCAGGTTTCCCTGGCTGGCGGCCCTGGTCTTGCTCTGTTCGATGCCGGTCAGCTGATGGATGGTCCTTGTCAGCTGCTCCAGCAGGCGCAGGTAGTCCTGCCACAGCTTTGGATCCATCATTCCTCAGCCTCCAGCAGGAGCATCCGGGCGGCGGTCTCCCTGGGGGAGATCTGGTACTGTCCGGAGCGGACCTCCTGGCGCAGCTCCTGGATTTTGCCGGTGGTGTTGTGGGTGCGCACCTGATAGGACAGGCTGGCCACCGCGTCGCGGAAGCTGGAGCCGCTCTGGGCCGCCGGCGCGGACGCGGTGTACTGGTCATAATAACCGTCCTGCACCTGCCGCCGGCCGGGGCCGGGGAAGGCTGCAGGGCGGGCTGTTTTCTTTTGAATAGGGGAAAAGCCCTCTGGTCCTGTAATCAGCATGGTATAGACCTCCTCTGCTCGCGCCGGACTGGCCGGTGGACACAAAACGAGCGTATCTTTGTACTATTTTTATCGGACCCGAAACAAAAAAAATAACGAACCCTCAGAAATTTTTTGTAAAATTCACCCTCACGCCCCTCTGCCGTCGTTTTCAGCGGTATAAAAGGGGGAAGTTTTCAAAAAAGACATTGCAAGCGGGGCCTTCTTCCTATATAATATGCTGTATGACTACAGCGCCGCGCCTCCGGGGCCGCCGGCGCGTGATAACAGGGGAGAAACAGCGCATGGCTATTTTACAAAACTGCACCAAGGCAGAGGTTTATGATACGAATGGGACGCTGCTGTGTCCGGCGACGGTGCAGAGCGGGCCCATGGACAGCATCCTTGTGATAACGCCGGACAGCCTGGACCACAGGGAGCACGACTTATTCCGCATTGTATTTTACGATCCCGTGCTGGGGGTGCTGACATGCCGGTGCGAGCTGTCCGCCCCGCTGGATCTGCCGGACCATATGACCTCCTACCGGTGCGAGATACTGGAGCGGCTCAACCAGGAGCAGCGCCGCCAGGACGTGAAGGTGTCCGTGGCCGCGGGGGCTGAGGTGACCATCCACGTGGCCCGCCAGCCCGGGGACCACATCCAGGTGGTGAAGGACGGCTATCCCGCCACAGTGCTGAACATCAGCGCGGGCGGCGTGTATCTGCGCACGGCCCTGCCCCTCCAGGAGGGCCGCCGGCTGTGGTTTGACTTCAAGGGCGCCGGGGAGACCATCCCCCTCACCGCCCAGATTCTCCGGGTGGACGATCTCTCTCCCCACCCGGCCAAGCAGGTCTTCGGCTACGGCTGCCACTTCATTGATCTCCCCGCCCGCTACGAGTCCCAGCTGCGCAGCTATGTCTTCCGTGAGGAGCTGCGCCGCCGCAACCGGGACTGAGCGCCTGTATACACCGCGCGTACATAGGGAATCGGGACGGCGCAGGCCGTCCCGATTCCCTATTTCTTTCCCTAGGCCGCAGTCAGTCCCGCCAGCACGCCGCCGTCGTAGACAGTGCCCACCCGCAGTCCCTCGTCCGCATAGGGGTTCTCGTAGGAGAAGACCCCGCCGCCGGGCTTCTGGTCTGCGAAGGAGCGCACGGGCTGGCCGTTCCAGGCCAGGGACCCGTCCTCATCATAGGTCAGGCCCCAGATCTCGTAGGCGGTGAAAATCTCCCGGAGGGACCTCCCTCCAACGCGGTCCCCGCCGTCCGTCCCAACAGCCTCGGGCGCGCCCTCGAACCGGGCGCAGGCGATGAGCGCCGGGTCAAAATCCGGGTCTCCCCCGGCGGCCAGCCCGGTCAGCTCCCCCATGGGGTCATAGGACCCGTCGGGGTTCCGGACCGGGCGGCGCAGGGTGTGTACGTCCACAGTCCCCTCGTCGCAGGCGTACAGGCTCCGGACGGCGTAGCCCCCGCCGCCCGCCGGCGCGCCGTCCACCAGGGTGCGGATCCGCTCCCCCCGGTAGGTCAGCTCCTCCCCGCCGCCCTCTATGCCAAAGGGTCTCAGCTCCTCCAGCCAGATATCCCCGGGGGCCGTCCCGCCGCTGCTCAGGGCCGTGTCGGGGATTAGCTCTCCGCTGGAGTCCCGGACCTCCCGGGAGTAGAGGCCGCCGTTTTTGATGTCCTCCAGGATCTCCTCATAGAGGGCTATGGTATCGTCCACCTTCTCCTGGTCCCAGGTGAACCAGCCGTCGGAGCCGGTATAGGCCCGCTCGCCGATCAGGTCCCGCAGCTCCTCCCGCTCCTGGTCCAGCCACGCCTTGTATTCCTCGTAGGTCCACCACTCCACGTCCCAATCGCCGCCCCAGTCGCCGTACTGGGCGTGATAGCGCTCCTCAGTCATCCAGGTCAGGCCGCCGTCCGAGGAGAGGCAGGTCTGGCCGTTCCCGTCCAGCAGCATCACCTCCCGCTCCGCCAGACTGACAGCGCCGGTCCCCTCCGCCGGGGCCCCGGCGGCAAACACGGTGGTTGCCGCGCTCATCACCACCAGCACCGCCAGCAGGGCCGCCAGGGTGGTCTGCTTGCCCCGCATGACGCCCTTGATCCGCTCCTCCAGGGCGTTGGCGCTGAAATAGCTGCCGGACAGGGGCCGGCGGCCCCGCTCCTCCTCCATGCTCAGCAGCGCCAGGGCGTAGCCCCGCCGGTCCGCGCCGGCGCGGACCGCCGCCTCGTCGCAGGCCAGCTCCATGTCCCGGCCCGCCAGGACGTACATGGCCCACACCAGGGGGTTGAACCAGTGGACGCACAGCGCCAGGGCCAGCAGGGGCTTGCGCAGGGCGTCAAAGCGGCGGATATGGGCGTACTCGTGGGCCAGGACGCAGGGGAGCAGGTCCCGGTCCATCCCCCGGGGCAGCACCACCACGGGGTAGACCGCGCCATAGGTCAGGGGCGAGGCCACTCTGTCGCTGACCCGGACCTGCACCGGCCTGCGGAGGGGGTTGGCCGCCTGCCAGGCGCGGATCCCCTCGTCCTCCGCCGGCAGGGCGGCGGCGTAGATCCGGCGGCTGCGCAGGTGGACCGCCGCCAGCCACGTGAGGCCCAGGACCATCCCCGCCGCCCAGAGCAGGAGCAGCACCGCTGTCCAGTCCAGGGACGGAAGGGATGGGAGCTTCTCCCGGACCACGTACTGCCCCTCCGTCAAGACCTCGCCGGACACGAACGTCACAGCGGCAGCCCCACCCCGGCCGGATCCGCCGGCCAGCAGGCGCTGTATGCTCACCGGGGAGGGGATGTCCACCGGCAGGAGCAGACGCAGCAGAATGATGTCCCACAGCAGGCAGAACACCCGCCCCGGGGTCCTGCCGCCGAACCGGAGGCGCAGAGCCGCCGCCGCCAGGATCATCACCCCGGCGGACAGGGACACCCGCCCCAGAATCTCCAGCGCCGCCCCGCTCATGACAGCTCCTCCACCATCCGGCGCAGGCGGTTGATCTCGGCCTCCGACAGGGTCCGCCCCTCCAGCAGGGAGGCCACCAGCCGGTCCGCGGACCCGCCGTACATCCGGTCAATGAGCCCCCGGGTCTCCTGGTGCTGGGCCTCCCGGCGGCTGACCAGGGCCCGGCAGAGGAACCCCGGGTCCCGCCGCTCCACCAGCCCCTTGTCCACGCATTTTTTCAGAACAGTATAGGTGGTGGTCTTGCTCCACCCCACCTCCTCCGCCGCCCGGGCGGCAATCTCCCTGGCGGATAACGTCCCGCCCTGCCACAGGAACTCCAGCACCCGCAGCTCGCTGTCGTAAATTCTGTCTTCCATGGTGTGCTCCTTTCATTCTATCGGAATAGAACACCTGCATTCTACTCCAATAGAATCACTTTGTCAAGACCTGGAACCAAAATTTTTGGGGGACAGCCTATGGCTGTCCCCCGATGGTTAAATCTTTCACGCTGCCCACCCCGGCGCTGTCCAGTAGGATGACCGGATGGGTGACGGCCTCCTCCCCCGGTCCGGGGAGGGTGTAGGCCGTGCGGACCACGCCCTCGGGGCTGCGCTCCTCCACCAGGGCCCAGGCCGCCTCCGGCAGCCACGTCACCGCCGGCAGCTCCCCCTCCAGGGTCAGGTCCTCCGCGGACAGCTGGCCGCCCTCTCCGTCAAACTGCCGCACCACCAGCCCCTCCAGCCGGGGGACCGCCTTCACGGATATGGACACCTCCACCGTCTCCTTCTCCACAACCCCGCCGTTCTCCTGACGGGTGTAGGTCTGGCTCTCCTGGTAGCTGCCCAGGGCGCCGGTGAAGCTGTTGCCGCTGCCGTCCAGATAGGGCCGCCCGTCCGGGGCCTGATAGACCCGGTAGGTGGTCCAGACGCTCCGGTCCTCATAGGGGTCCCAGTCCGCCTGTCCCAGGGGCGGGCCCAGATAGAGAGCGCCGCTGATGATGTCAACGCCCCCCTCGTCGGTGATCCTGAACTGGGGCGGCTCCTCCCCGGCGGCCAGATCGGTAACCATGGACAGATAGCCGCCGCCGTCCTCCTCGAAGTCCCGGTACACGAACAGCCGCCAGCCCTCCAGGCCTGGGAATACCCATTCTTCCCCCTCCTTTTGGGCAAAGAGGACCTCCCGGGGGATGTTGATGGCGCCGTAACCGTCCAAGCGGACGGTCTCCCCGCCGTACTCCTCCAGGTGGGGATTCTGGTAGAAATCCCGGCCGCTCTCCTCCCGCACCAGGTAGAAGCCCACGAATCGGTCCCCGCCGCTCCCGGCCTCGGGCCGGGCCAGGGAACAGCCGGTCAGGGCCAGCAGGGTCAGCAGCGCCGGCAGCAGCCATTGCATCCTATTTTTCATCGTTGGCGTCCTCCAATCGTCCGTCGAAGCGCAGCAGGTCCCCCACGCCGCAGTCCAGGTAGTAGCAGATCCGGTTGATGGTGTGAAAGCGCACGCCGTTGGCCTTGCCGGAGCGGAGGATGGAGAGGTTGGCCTCCGTAATCCCCACCTTGGCGCACAGCTCCTTGCCGGTCATGCCCCGCTGCCGCAGCAGCTCGTCCAGGTGTACTGTAATGGCCATGGCGCGCCCTCATATGATGGTCTGGTTGTCGTCGCTGACCGCCTTGGCCCGCCGGAAGTACCGGCACAGCAGGCCCAGTGCCGCCGAGAGCAGGACCGTGGAGAAGGGAAAGGCCACCTGGAAATGGGTGGTGCGGAGCTGGGAGAAGAGCAGCATTTGCAGCAGGTTTCCCCCGGCGCACAGCAGCACCGACGACGACGCCACCAGTCCGCACCGGCGGCTGAGGCTCTCCGCCTCGGCCACCGTCTCTTTCCCGAAGGGGGCGCTCTCCATGGCCCGGGCCAGACGGCCGCCCCACACCAGCACCGCGCACCCCAGCAGCTCCGGGATCAGATCCGCCGCCGCCAGCAGGCACAGGACCAGATACGTGGGCCACAGGATAAGGCCCGGGGCGGTGTTGCTCTCCGCCGCCGCCCGGATCTCCGCGATAAGGTCCGCGCACTGGCTCCAGGCCGCCAGCCATCCCAGCAGCAGGGCGGCTCCCAGCAGCAGCACCTCCATGGTCCGGCCGGTTGTCCGCTCCAGCCGGCCCAGGCCCCGGAGCACCGCCCAGGCCAGGAGGGTGGCCGCCGTGCTCCCGGCGGCTGCCAGGGCCCACATGGTCCCCACTGTCTCGCTGTCCACGCCGGGGCGAAGCATGGCGGGGTTCACCAGGAAGAATACCCCCGCGAAGATCTCCCCCGCCGCCAGGACCAGCAGCCAGTCCCACCCGCACCGGCCCCGCCACAGCAGACCCAGGGCGGGCAGGGCCGTCAGGACCAGGGTGATCCCCCAGGCGGCAAGATTCCCCGTCCCGCCGGAGAGGGAGAGGGCCCGCAGCCATCTGCCAAAGGCGGGCAGGGCCGCCAGTGGCAGCGCGGCCGCCATCGCCGCTCCCGACGCAAGGGCCAGCAGAAGCGCGGCCTGTTTTTCCCGTTTTTTCATGAGCAGTCCCTCCTGTTTTGGGTTGGATTGGGGTTAACAATTATAGCAATCATCAAAAAACCTAACAATAATCAGAAGCGGCGAACCAATGGGAGC
>CAJTWF010000036.1 GCA_910579965.1 uncultured Oscillospiraceae bacterium | reverse complement strand
CCTCCTCCGCCACAAAACTACATTTTTTCCTCGGCGTTTTCTTTCATTTTATCATGAGTACATCGGTAGAAACTGTTGACCTGACAAATTCTGCTGTTGATTTCTCAAAATGTCAGGCAAAAGCAGATGACCTTGTTCTGATCGCGCTCCCCTCCTATGGAGGGCGTGTTCCTGGTCTTGCCGCCGAAAGACTGGCAAAAATCCAGGGTAATTCTGCAAAGTGTGTGTTGTTATGCGTATATGGGAACCGGGCCTATGAGGATACCCTGGTTGAAATGGCAGACATCGCTAAAAAAGCTGAATTTACCGTAGTTGCCGCCATTTCCGCAGTTGCGGAACATTCTATTATGCACCAGTACGCGTCTGGCAGGCCAGACCGAGAAGATGAATACCAGCTCAAGTCCTTTGCAACAGTGATTCTTGAAAAATTCAGGGCAGGAACATTGACTGAAGAGCCGCAACTCCCAGGTGATCGGCCTTACAAAAAAGCAGGGGGCGTAGGCTTGGTTCCAAAGGCAGGTGCGAGTTGTAATGGCTGTGGACTTTGCGCGGATAGTTGTCCAGCGGGGGCAATTTCTAAGGATAATTTGAAAGCAGCAAACGCTAAGAAGTGCATTTCCTGTATGCGCTGCGTTGTGAGGTGTCCTCAAGGCGCCCGGACGGTAAACGGTGCATTGATATCTGTTGCTTCGCTGGCAATCAAAAAAGCGTGCAGCAAGGCAAAGGAAAATGAACTTTTTGTTTGAAAGTCTTTATAATAGCAATCATCAGAATTCATGACAAAAAAGGAGGGGAGGGGAAATCGCGCAGGGCAAGGCGAAGGATGCAGGCGGACTGACGCCCGCCAACGACGACACGCAGCCTTGCGTGATTGCTACCCACGAACTTTTGCCAGGAATTCTGATGATTGCTATAGGTCAGGATATCTAAATACCGGAGAGTACAAGCCCCGCACAGGTAAACACTTGTGCGGGGCCTACATTATGCCAAAACCAGTTCTTCCAGAATGATTTCTTCTGCTCGATTGAGGATGCTGTCCATTCTTCTTACCCATTCCATTTAACTTTCTTCTTTGTACAGTTCAGTGATGCCATCTTACCCTGTACTCATTCAGACAGCGGGCGATCTGGTTCAAGTTGCCGCCGATTTTTCCGTACTCGGCTGTGAGTTTCCCAACGGCAAAAAGAGCTGCATCACGGAAGCGGCGGAGGCCGCTACCGCCGCTGTGGACGCGACCAGCCAGACCTATGTGGACGCGCTGAAAAACGCCGGAAAATTTGACGCGGAAGCGCAGGAGGAGTTCGCGAAAAAGGCGCTGACGGCCTGCCTCCAGTCCATCAGCCCGGCGGCGCAGAGGTTCATTGAATCCGCATACGACGGCATCCGGGAATACCTGACCACCCGGATTGAGGCGAAGATGCGCAAGCAGAAGGGCGACGCCGCGCTGGCGCTGTCCGTGCCTATGCTGGGCGAGCTGGTCAGCACAGTGGAAACCACGGTGAAGAAAACGGATTTGAACGTGGGAGCAATGAGAACGGAAACCGCATGATTCGGCGAAGGATCCCGAAGTGGCCGGACTTCACCGAGATTACGGAGGCCGACACATTGGAAGTGCAGCAATAGGTAAATGAATACCCCGCGGCATCCTCGACGGGAGGTGTACCGGGCGGGTGTTGCTGGAGCTTACCCAAGGGGCCGGTATTGAGGAGGTAAAATTGCTTTTATGAATAATGCACAAAAAATAATTTTAGATTTTTCTGCATTTAAATATTGACATTTTCTTTCCCCCTACGGTGTATTTCCTTTGTTGACTGCCGGGCGGTACTGGTATATAATAGGATGACTTTTTGTATATAAGCCGGGGAGGGACGGCCATGTGGATTGCGGACGGATGGAAGGACTATGAGCTGCTGGACTGCGGCGGCGGAGAGAAGCTGGAGCGGTGGGGGAAGCAGGTGCTGGTGCGGCCGGACCCCCAGGCCATCTGGAACACCCCCCGGCATCACGCCGGCTGGCGGAAGCCCGACGGGCGCTATCTCCGCTCCAGCAGCGGCGGCGGCAGCTGGGAGAAGGCGGGGCTCCCCGGCCAGTGGCAGGTGCGCTATAAGGCCCTGACGTTCCAGGTGCGGCCCATGAACTTCAAGCACACCGGCCTCTTCCCGGAGCAGGCGGTGAACTGGGACTTTGCCCAGGAGCAGATCCGGGCCGCCGGCAGGCCGGTGAGCGTGCTCAACCTCTTCGCCTACACCGGGGCGGCCAGCGTGGCCTGCGCCGCCGCCGGGGCCAGCGTATGCCACGTGGACGCGGCCAAGGGCATGGTCCAGTGGGCCCGGGAGAACGCCAAAGCCTCGGGCCTGGAGGAGGCCCCCGTCCGCTGGATTGTGGACGACTGCGCCAAGTTCGTGGAGCGGGAGATCCGCCGGGGCCGGCGCTACGACGCCATCATCATGGACCCGCCCAGCTACGGACGGGGCCCCACCGGCGAGGTGTGGAAGCTGGAGGACAGCCTCTACCCCTTTGTGGAGCTGTGCGCCCAGGTCCTCTCCGACGAGCCCTTGTTCATTATCATCAACTCCTACACCACGGGCCTGGCCCCCAGCGTGCTTACCTACATCCTGGAGACGGTGGTTTCCCGGAAATACGGCGGCCGCACGGTCAGCGATGAGATCGGCCTGCCGGTGACGGAGACGGGGCTGGTCCTGCCCTGCGGGGCCACCGGACGCTGGACAGGGGACCGGTAGCCCGGGCGGGGGCTGTATGCCCGCACGCAATTTGAAAGAGAGGTTTTACCCAATGGATATTTTACAGCTGGTCTCCCCCTCCCCGGCCCACGAGGACCAGGTGATGGCCTTCAAGGCGGAGCTGCTGGCGGAGAACGGCAGCTTCGACGGCTGCGCCGGCCTGAGTGAGGCGGAGACCTACCGGGAGTGGCTGGACTTCCGGGGCCGGGAGGCGGCAAAGGGCTGGAGCCCCTCTCAGACCTGGCTGGCTGTGCGGCAGCGGGACGGCGTGGTGGTGGCTATTGTCAACTACCGCCCCAGTCCCCTGGCGGACTTCCTGCTCCAATACGGCGGCAGCATCGGCTACAGTGTCCGCCCCTCGGAGCGCCGGAAGGGCTATGCCAAGGAGACCCTGCGCCTGACCCTGGTCAAATGCCGGGAGGCCGGGGAGGAGCGGGTCCTGATTACCTGCGACAGGGACAACCCGGCCTCCGCCAGGACCATCCTGGCCAACGGAGGCGTACTGGAGAACGAGGTGGCGGACGAGCCGGGCCTGGGCCAATCGGGCGTGATCCAGCGGTACTGGATCACCCTATCCAAATCATGAGGACGACACATGAGTGATATTATTCGAACAGAACATCTGACCTTTGCCTATCCCCCCGACGAGGGAAAGGACCCCGTGCCCGCCCTGGACGGGGTGGACCTGTCCATCCGGCAGGGCAGCTTTACAGCCATTCTGGGCCACAACGGCTCCGGCAAGTCCACCCTGGCCAAGCATATGAACGCTGTGCTGCTCCCCGGGGGCGGAAGGGTCTGGGTAGACGGCATGGACACCCTGGCGGAGGCGGCGCTTCTGGAGATCCGCCGCCGGGTGGGCATGGTGTTCCAGAACCCGGACAACCAGATCGTAGCCAACGTGGTGGAGGAGGACGTGGCCTTTGGCCCGGAGAACCTGGGCGTGCCCACGGCGGAAATCCAGGCCCGGGTGGCGGCGGCCCTGAAGGCCGTGGGCATGGAGGCGTTCACCCTCCACGCGCCCCACCACCTCTCCGGCGGCCAGAAGCAGCGCATCGCCATTGCCGGCGTCATCGCCATGGAGCCGGCCTGCATCGTGCTGGACGAGTCCACGGCCATGCTGGACCCGGCGGGCCGCCGGGAGGTGCTGGACACAGTAAAGACCCTCAACCGGGACAAGGGCATCACCGTGGTGCTTATCACCCACCACATGGACGAGGCCGCCATGGCGGACCGGGTGGTGGTCATGGACCAGGGCAGGGTGGTCATGGACGGCACGCCCCGGGAGATCCTGGTCCGCATGGAGGAGCTGCGGGAGATCGGCCTGGACGCGCCCCACACCGTGGAGCTCCTCCACGGCCTGCGCCAGGAGGGCTTTGACGTGCCCCTGGACGCCCTGGGGATTCAGGAGTGCGCGGAGGCCATTGTCCGGGCGCTGGCGTAACGTCATCAGATTGTTTCTGATGCTTTTCGTTCCTCTTTTCTGTTTTTTGTTCCGTTTTCTTATTACCTTTTTCTCTTCTTTTCTTTGTGAACAAAGAAAAGAAGCAAAAGAAAAACTTTATACCTGCTGATACAGCTGCTGAATCATCTCAAGAACAATTCGAGGTATAGACATTGAAACCAATTATTCGTGTGGAAAACCTGACCCACACCTACGGCGAAAATACGCCCTTCTGCCGCAGTGCGGTCAAAGACGTGAACATGGAGATCATGGAGGGGGAGTTCCTGGGGGTCATCGGCCATACCGGCTCCGGGAAATCCACTCTGATCCAGCACCTCAACGGCCTCCTGCGGCCCACCAGCGGCAGGATCCTCCTGGGGGACCGGGACATCTGGGAGGACCCCAAGAAGATCCGGGACGTTCGCTTCCGGGTGGGACTGGTGTTCCAGTACCCGGAGTACCAGCTCTTTGAGGAGACCGTGTACAAGGATGTGGCCTTTGGCCCGAAAAACATGGGCCTGGACGAGAAGGAGATTGACCGGCGGGTCCGCGCCGCCCTGGCCTTCTCCGGGCTGGGGGAGGAGCTGCTGGAGAAATCCCCCTTTGATCTCTCCGGCGGCCAGAAGCGGCGGGTGGCCATTGCCGGCGTCATCGCCATGGAGCCGGAGGTGCTCATCCTGGACGAGCCCTCTGCGGGCCTGGACCCGGCGGGCCGCCGGAGCCTGCTGGAGAATATCCGCGCCTACCACCGGGAGAAGGGGACCACCGTGGTCATGGTCAGCCACAGCATGGACGAGGTGGCGGAGAACGTGGACCGGATCGTGGTCCTGGCTAACGCCGGGGTTGTCATGAGCGGCACGCCCCACGAGGTCTTCAGCCGGGCCCGGGAGCTCATGGACGTGGGGCTCAACGTGCCCCAGGTGACCCAGGTGGCTATGGAGCTCAAGCGCCAGGGCGTGGACATTGACCCCGCCGTGTACACGGTGGCGGACCTCCGCGCCGGTCTGGCGACGCTGAAGGGGGGGAGACGCTGATGCTCAAGGATATCACCCTGGGCCAGTACTTCCCCGGAAACTCCCTGGCCCACCGGCTGGACCCCCGGACCAAGCTTATTCTGACGGTCCTGTATATTGTGATCCTCTTCTGCGCCAAGGGCTTTGTCTCCTACGGCGTGGTGGCCCTGCTGCTGCTCACCGGGGTCAAGGTCTCCGGCGTGGCCCCCAGGGCCCTGGTGCGGGGCTTGAAGCCGATTTTGTTCATCATCTGCTTCACCGCGGTGCTGAACCTGTTCTACACCCCCGGCGAGGCCCTGGCCTCCTTCTGGATCTTCACCATCACAAAGGAGGGCCTTGTCACGGCCTTCTTCATGGTGCTGCGCATCACCATGCTCATCATGGGCACCTTCCTGCTCACCTACACCACCAGCCCCATCGCCCTCACCGACGGCCTGGAGACCCTGCTGGGGCCCTTGAAGCGGGTGAAGGTGCCGGTCCACGAGCTGTCCATGATTATGTCCATCGCCCTGCGCTTCATCCCCACCCTCATCGAGGAGACGGACAAGATCATGTCCGCCCAGAAGGCCCGGGGCGCGGACTTTGAGAGCGGGAACCTGCTCCAGCGGGCCCGGGCCCTGGTGCCCATCCTGGTGCCCCTGTTCATCAGCGCCTTCCGCCGGGCGGACGAGCTGGCGGTAGCCATGGAGTGCCGCTGCTACCACGGCGGCGAGGGCCGCACCAAGCTCCACGTGCTCCGCTATCAGCTCCGGGACTATCTGGTGCTGGCGGCCTATGGCGCGGTGCTGGCGGCGGTGCTGATTCTGGCCCGGTTCGGGCTCTGAGGAGACGATGATGAGAAACGTAGCCTTCAAGCTCATGTACAACGGCACGGCCTACCACGGCTGGCAGGTGCAGAAGACCCAGGCCACCGTGGCGGAGACCCTGGAGCGGGCCCTCTCCGCCCTGTGCGGGGAGCCCGTCAAGGTCACCGGCTGCGGCCGCACCGACGCGGGGGTCCACGCGGAGCGGTACGTGGCCAACTTCCGCACCCGCTCCTCCATCCCCTGTGACCGCTTCCCACTGGCGGCCAACGGCCGCCTGCCCGAGGACATCGTGGTGTCGGAGGCCTTTGACGTGGCGGAGGACTTCAACGCCATCGGCTCGTGCCTGAAGAAGGAGTACACCTACCGGATCTTCAACTCCCGTATCCGCAACCCCTTCTATGTCCACCGGGCCTACTTCTACCCCAAGCGGCTGGACGAGGCGGTGATGGACCGGGCGGCCCGGGCCTTTGAGGGGACCCACGACTTCCGGGCCGTGCGCAGCGTGGGCACCGAGACCCGGACCACCGTGCGCACCGTCCACTACTGTCGCGTGACCCGCCGGGGGGATCTGCTGGAATTGAAGGTATGCGCCAACGGCTTTCTGTATAATATGGTACGGGCCATCACCGGCACGGTGCTCTACGCCGCCGAGGGAAAGCTGGCGGCGGAGGACATCCCGGCCATCCTGGCCAGCGGCAACCGGACCCTGGCGGGCCCCACCGTGCCGCCGGGGGGACTGTACCTGACCAGACTGTGGTATGAGGATGAACGGCTCAATGGCTAACAAGGGTAACCGCGCCGGCGAGGGTCCGGCGAAGAAAAAAGGGGGCCTGCTGCGGCGGATGGGAACGCTGGCGCTGGTGCTGTGCGCGGTGCTGGCGGTGGTGGTGCTGACCACCATGGAGGACGGCCGTCATTTCGCCTCCCTGCGCCGGTGGCTCATGTACGGCGAGAGCAGCGGCAGCCGGGACGTGTACGTTTACGCGGCGGACCCCGCCAACCGCTACGGCCGCGTGGGGGACAGCCTGCTGGTGGTCAGCCCCAACACCGCCCAGATGATCGGCGACGACGGGGCCATTGCCTTTGAGCAGCGCCTGAACATGTCCAGCCCCCAGCTCACCGTGGGTGCGCGGCAGGCTGCGGTCTGCGACGTGGGGGGCGACACCCTGTACCTGATGGACCAGAGCGGCGTGCGCCGGACCATGAGTACGGAGAAGGGGCTGTGCTACTACTCCGCCCGGCTCAACGGCAGCGACTATCTGGCGGTGACGGAGCAGAAGAGCGGCTACAAGGCCACGGTCTCCGTGTACGGCAGCCAGGGGGAGCTGAAGTTCCACTTTGACTCCTACGACAACTACATCAGCGACGCGGCGGTGACCGAGGACTGCCGCAGCGTGGTGATGGTCAGCCTGGAGACCCAGGAGGGGACCTTTGCCGCCAGACTGCTGGCCTACAGCCTGGACACGGCGGAGCAGATCGGGTCCGCCGTGATCCGGGACGGGCTGGCGCTGGACATCCGCTGCGTGAAAAACCGGGTCCTCTCCCTGTGCGACAAGCGGTTCGTCATCACCTCCCTGGACGGGGAGACGCTGCTGGACCGGGCCTACGGCAACCTGTACCTCCACGACTACGCCCTCTCCGGGGACGGCTTCTGCGCCCTGCTGCTGGGGCGGTATCAGGCGGGCAACATCTGCACCCTCACCACCTATGACCTGGACGGGAAGGAGCTGGCCAGCCTGCCGCTGACGGAGGAGGTGCTGGACATCTCCGCCGCCGGGAGCTATCTGGCGGTGCTCTACGGCAACAGCGTGGTGGTCTACAACAAGGACCTGACGGAGCACGCCCGCATGGAGGGCACGGACTACGCCGGGCAGGTGGAGATGGAGGACGACGGCACGGTGCTGCTCATCGCCGGCGCGTCCGCGTGGCGGTTTTTACCGTAATATTGTGCGGAGAAAAAACTCCGCTGAAAGGGGATGACCGGATTGCCGGTTTCTGTTATGATGGATATTGCGATTGCCGCCGTGTTCCTGCTGTTCACGCTTCTGGGGTGGAAGCGGGGGCTGTTCCGCAGCCTGGCGGAGCTGGCGGCCATGGCGCTGGCCCTGCTGCTGGCCTCCCAGATCGCCGCGGCCGCAGCGCCGGCGGTCATTGACAAGGCCCTCCGGCCCGCCGCCCACGAGGCCATTGCCCAGAGGGTGGACGAGATGATGGCGGAGAATGTCTCCGCGCTCACGCCTGCGGAGGAGCTGCTGCGGGTGGTGGACAGCATTCCCAACCGCTTTGTCCGGGAGCGGGCCGCCCAGCTGGTGGAGAGCCTGGATCTCTCCTCCGCGGCCGCCGGCGACTCCGCCCGGGAGACGCTGCTGCGGCTGGGATATCAGCTGGCGGACATGGTGCTGGACGGCGTGGCCTACAGCCTGGTCCACTCGATTGTGTACCTGGTCTGCTTCATGGTCCTCACGTTCCTGCTGCGCCTCGCGGTGCGTCTGGTGTCGGCGGCCCTGCGCCTGCCGGTGCTCCGGCAGTTCAACGAGGCCGGCGGCGCGCTGCTGGGCATGGTCAAGGGGGCCGTGGTCATCTGTCTGGTGGTCTGGGTCCTGGGCCGGACCGGGACCGTCACGCCGGAGATGGCGGAGGGGAGCGTGCTCCTTGCCCCCCTGGCGGACTGGATCGGGGCCTTTGGAGGCGGTCTGACCGTATAAAATATCTTCCAGGACCCGAAAATTTTCAATTTGTTCATATTAAAGTCCCGCCATTTTGATATAAAAGGATACGAGAAAATGCGTATGCCGGCCCCCTTTCCAGAACCATCGGATATAAGGCGCCGCCGGCCATGGAGGTAGAAAGTTATGCAACCGACCCTGTGTACGAGATGCAAGAAGCGGGTAGCCGTGGTCTTCATCTCCAAAATTGAGAAGGGCGAGGCCGTCAACGAGGGCCTGTGCCTGCGGTGCGCCAAGGACCTGGGCCTGCCCCAGGTGAACGATATGATGCGCCGCATGGGCATCACCGACGAGGATCTGGACGCCATCTCCGATGAGATGATGCACGCCTTCGGCGGCGCGGAGTCCATGGAGGGCATGATCCCCAGGGACGACGAGGAGGACGAGAGCGAGGACGGCAAGACCGCCACCTTCCCCTTCCTCAACCGCCTGTTCAACAGCGCCGCCAGCAGCGGGGAGCCGGCGCCCGAGTCCCCCCGCAGCCACGAGACCAAGGAGCGCAAGAGCGACAAACCCCCCAAGCGGAAGTATCTGGACAGCTACTGCATCAACCTCACCGAGCGGGCCCGGTCCGGCAAGCTGGACCAGCTGGTGGGCCGGGAGCAGGAGATCGAGCGGGTGGTGCAGATCCTCAACCGCCGCCAGAAGAACAACCCCTGCCTCATCGGCGAGCCCGGCGTGGGCAAGACCGCCATTGCCGAGGGTCTGGCCCAGCGCATCGCCAACCGGGAGGTGCCCTTCAAGCTGCGGGACAAGGAGGTGTACCTGCTGGATCTCACTGCCCTGGTGGCAGGCACCCAGTTCCGGGGCCAGTTTGAGAGCCGGATGAAGGGCCTCATTGAGGAGATCCGCAAGTGCGGCAATGTCATCCTGGTCATCGACGAGGTCCACAACATCGTGGGCGCGGGGGACGCGGAGGGCAGCATGAACGCCGCCAACATCCTCAAGCCCGCCCTCTCCCGGGGGGAGATCCAGGTCATCGGCGCCACCACCTTCACCGAGTACCGCAAGCACATTGAGAAGGACACCGCCCTGGAGCGCCGCTTCCAGCCGGTGACGGTGAACGAACCCAACCTGGAGGACACCATGAAGATCCTCCGGGGCATCGCCCACTACTATGAGAGCTTCCACGGGGTGAAGATCCCGGAGGGGATCCTGCGCCAGGCGGTGGTGCTCAGCGAGCGGTATATCACGGACCGCTTCCTGCCCGACAAGGCCATTGACCTTATCGACGAGGCCTGCTCGGACATGAATCTGAAGGATGCGGGCATCAACCGCCGCCAGGAGATCAGCCGGGAGCTGGCCGACTACGGCAAGGAGCGGGAGCTGCTGGAGGCGGTGGAGGAGCCCAACTTTGAGCGTCTGGCGGAGATCAAGAGCCGGGAGCTGCAATTACAGACCGAGCTGGACGGTCTCTCCGCCCAGGGGGAGCCCCAGCTGACCATGGACAATCTGGCCCGGGTCATCGAGCTGTGGACCAAGATCCCGGCCAGCAAGATCCGGGAGGAGGAGTTCAAGCGCCTGAGCGAGCTGGACCAGCGGCTGCGGACAAAGATCGTGGGCCAGGACGAGGCCATTGACGCCGTGTCCGCCGCCATCCGCCGCAACCGGGTGGGCATCTCCCCCAAGCACAAGCCGGTGAGCTTCATCTTTGTGGGCAGCAC
The DNA here is from genome assembly GCA_910579965.1 of uncultured Oscillospiraceae bacterium. Taxonomy (GTDB): domain Bacteria; phylum Bacillota; class Clostridia; order Oscillospirales; family Oscillospiraceae; genus Pelethomonas. The sequence continues at coordinate 16,742 of CAJTWF010000036.1, read as the reverse complement.
CGGCGTGGGCAAGACAGAGCTGGTCAAGCAGCTGGCCGAGGACCTGTTCAACGCGCCGGAGAGCCTCATCCGCCTGGACATGTCGGAGTTTATGGAGAAACACTCCGTGTCCCGGATCATCGGCTCACCCCCGGGCTACGTGGGCTACGACGAGGCCGGACAGCTGACGGAGAAGATCCGCAGAAAGCCCTACTCGGTGGTCCTCTTTGACGAGATCGAGAAGGCCCACCCGGACGTGCTCAACGTGCTGCTGCAAATCCTGGACGACGGCCAGATTACCGACGCCCACGGGCGAAAGGTGAACTTCGAGAACACGGTCATCGTCATGACCTCCAACGCCGGCAGTGACCGGAAGGAGGGCAGCGTGGGCTTCAACAAGTCGGTCAACGAGCAGGGCAAGGACCGGGCCATGAAGGCCCTCCAGCAGTTCCTGCGGCCGGAGTTCCTCAACCGGGTGGACGAAATCGTCTACTTCAACAAGCTCACGGAGGAGAACTTCCTGCCCATCGCCCGGCTGATGCTGGATGAGCTGCGGGACAGCCTGAAGGAGAAGGGGCTCACCTTCACCTACGACGTTGAGCTGGTGAAATGGCTGGTGAAGAAGTCCTATTCCGCCGCCTACGGGGCCCGCAACCTCCGCCGCACCATCCAGAAGGAGGTGGAGGATGTGCTGGCCGTGGAGATCATCAACAGTTTCGATCATCCGGTCACCCATCTGTCCGTCACGGCGGAGGAGGACAAGGTGAGTGTCCGTGCCCTGTAGGCGGACGGTCTGCGTGTGACAAAGGAGAGAGTATGCTGTTATTTCGCAGGGACATGGAGCCCCGGTGCGCATACTGCGCCAAGGGCACGGTGATCAACGACAGGGAGGTGGCCTGCGCCCGGAAGGGCGTGGTGGCCGGGGAGTACCATTGCAGGCGGTTCCAGTATGACCCCTTCAAGCGGGTCCCGCCCAGGCCGTTGAAGCTGAAGACCTCCCAGCTCAAGGAGGAGGACTTCGCCATATAGCGAACGCAGGAGCGGGGCCCCGTGGGGCCCCGCTCCTGCTTGTCAAAAAAGGAAGCGGAGGGTTTGGCCTTACAGGGCCAAAATCCTCCGCCAGTCCGCGCATACCGGGTTCACGCTGTTTCTCTCACCCTGCTATAGGAGAACACGGCGGGCCTCCCATAGTGATGGTTTGTGACCACGATGTAATCCGGCTCGCAGTCGTGGATGCTGCTGTGAAAGGTAATCTCGACGTCATCGCCGGTGTGGAGCACCTTCTTTTCATCATCCCCGGACTCCGGCGGCAGGCACCAGAAGCCTGCCGCGCCGTCATAGCTGTGATGATGGATTTCGACTTCTCCTGACTTCACGCAGAACCGGTAGGTCATCTTTCCGGGCTTCTGAGAAAAATCAACCGCGTAGCCATGCAGTGCCAGAACAGGGCGCAGGGTGACTGTCTTTTCTTCTTCCATACAGGGCACCTTCTTTCTGTGAGCTGGGCTAATGCTTCGCCCGGTTCAAGGATTTTTCAATGTCATCCTTTGTTCGCAGCAGGATATTGTAAAATTTTTCTCCATATCCCGTAAAGGGGTAATCCTCGTGATAGATCAGGATGTCATGATATTGGTAACGATTGTCCGGGCAGGGAATTTGCACCAGCTCATGCTGTTTCAGCACCGCCTCCGGCAGAGGTGAAACCCACATATACGTTGTCGGCACGTTGCTGAGGAAATCAAACTGGCTTCCCCGCTCATACAGGTAGATCCGCTTTCCCTGCTGCTCCCTGTCGGAGACCTCTTCATGCTCCGGCAAATACGCGTCGCTGACATCGCCGTGCAGCAGCTCCGTGTATCCCTTCAGATCGCTGGGGTGGATCTCGGTGCGGGACGCCAGCTCCGAGCTTTGGGAAACAAGAAGCATATAGTCAAAGGTCCAGATCTGCCGGAAAAGGAGCTTCTTCTGCTGGAGCATTTGGAGACTGCTCTTCTCCAAAATATCCGGGTAGCGGATGATCCCAAAATGGAAGCCGCGGTAGAGTATATTGTCCACCGCCTCCTTGGAATTGGTTTCGGAGAAATTGATTTGAATTTCGTCCATGTTCTGGATCCGCTGGAAAAACTTCGTGAACGCGTATGTGATATAGGTGGCCCGGGGAATCGAAATCTTTATGGACGCCCGCTGCTCTTTCCGCAGCCTGGTCTGCCGTTCAAGGAGCTCCATCTGGTATACGATTTTCTCCGCCGTCTGCAAAAACTCACGGCCTTCCTCCGTCACAGTCGTCCCGGCAGCCCCCCGCTGAAAGACGGCGTAGCCCAGCACGATCTCCAGCTCCTTCATCGACTTGCTGAGGCTGGACTGCGTAACATAAAGCCTCTGCGCCGCCTGATTGATGGATGCGCAGTGCGCGATCTCAACCGCGTATTTCATTTGCTTTACCGAGATATCCAGCATGTTCTTTCCCGCCTTCCCGCCTGCGGCGCTCTGTTCACCTCTCAGATTATAACGCAGTTATGCCGGCTTGGGTAGTCTCGGTTTTTCATATTGTTATGAATTTATTTCATAGCAACGCGCCCTCGCGCCTGATGCGGAAAAAGGCGTGACCTTAGAGCCTGTTTAAAATTTCCCCGCGCATGTCCTGGCGGCGTATTTTCCGCCTTGACCTCGTTATAGATTCTGCAACGGCTCCATCGAGGGGCCGTGCAGAATTGAATTGTGCATGACCCCTCGATGGGGGCATTGCACGATACGGATGCCTGCGGATTTTTGCCTTGCAAGGCAAAAAATCTGCTCACCAATCCGCACACGCCGAGATTTTAAACAGGCTCTTACGCGGAGAGTTTCTGGCCCGATCCGCTGCCCGGGGTCACTTCGGCCGGGTCAGGCGGTTGAGCCCGGCAACCGCCATCCACAGCGCCAGGATCGCCAGCAGAATGCCCAGCATCCCCTTGCCCATGATGCCCAGACAGACGATAACCAGGGAAACATTCACAGAAAACAGCTCCTTTCCGTATAATAATTCGCACAGACAACTAATCGTATGCTCCGGCGGCTACAGCAGGCCCTCCACCAGGGTGATGATGAGGCCGCCGGCAATGACAGAGGCGATCTGACCGCCCACGTTGGCCCCCGCCGCGTGCATGAGCAGGAACAGGCCGGGGTCCTCCTCCTGGCCAATCCTGTGGACCACCCGGCAGGACATGGGGAAGGCGGATATGCCCGCCGCGCCGATCATGGGGTTGATCTTTTTGGCGGAGAAGAGGTTGAGGAGCTTGGCAAAGAGGACGCCGCCCAGGGTGTCGAAGATGAAGGCCACCAGCCCCAGCAGCAGGATCAGCAGGGTCTGCCAGGTGATGAAGAGCTCCGCCCGCATCTGGAAGGACACCGACAGGCCCAGCACCAGGGTAATGAGGTTGGCCAGCTCGTGCTGGGCGGACTGGCTGAGGCTGTCCAACACGCCGCACTCCCGCAGCAGGTTGCCGAACATGAGAAAGCCGATGAGCTCCGCGCTCTTGGGCGCCAGGGCCCCGGCCACCACGGTGGCCAGGATGGGGAAGAGAATGCGGGTGGTTTTGGACACGCCGGAGGGGGCGTAGTCCATCCGGATCTGCCGCTCCTTTTTCGTGGTGACGGCCCGGATGATGGGGGGCTGGACCACGGGCACCAGGGCCATGTAGGAGTAGGCGGCCACCATGATGGCCCCCTGGTACTGGCTGGAGAAGTAGTTGGCCACGTAGATGCTGGTGGGGCCGTCCGCCGCGCCGATGATAGCCACGGAGGCTGCGTCCACCAGGGGGAAGCCCAGGGCGGCGGCCAGCACCAGGGTAAAGAAGATGCCGAACTGGGCCGCCGCGCCGAACAGGAGCAGCCTGGGATTGCTGAGCAGGGGGCCGAAGTCGATCATGGCTCCGATGCCGATGAAGAGCAGCAGAGGAAAGAGCTCGCTGGCCACCCCGGCCTGAAAGAGGGTCTCGATGGCCCCGGTGTTCACACAGGGCAGGTTCACCAGGATGGCCCCGAAGCCCATGGGGAGCAGGAGGGCAGGCTCCATCTCCCGCCGGATAGCCAGGTAGATGAGAACGCCGCCGATGAGGAGCATCACCCCCTCCTGCCAAGTGAAGCGCAGGACATTGCCGAACAGATCCAGGAACAGCTGCATGGGAAAAACCTCCTTTTGGGGAGTATGGACGAAAAAAAGAGACTTTTGCGGTACAATCGTACCGCAAAAGTCTCATCATTTCAGGTAAAGACGGGGCTGCCCCGTATTGACGGCCTTTACCGCGCCCGAAGACGCCGATTACTCCCTCTTGCTGTCCACAGTATACGGGATGCAGGGGCGGATGTCAACCCCTGGGCGGAAAAATTTCTCAGCTCCGGGCCGCCCGGTCCCGCTCAATGAGCAGCTTCAGCGCCTCTACGCCCACCCGGACGGCGGCGCTGGTGTCCTCGCTCATCCGCTGATCCAGGCCGGCGGCCTCCCGCTCCTGGTTCCATACCACGTGGAAGCAGCTGCCGCACCGCACACCCAGCGCCGCCGCCACCACGAACAGAGCCGCGGACTCCATCTCGCTGGCCTTGACCCCCAGCCGCTTCCAGGCCTCCCACTTGTTCAGCAGCTCATAGCTCACAGGCATGCGGGCCGGGGAGTGCTGGCCGTAGAAGCTGTCCTTGCACTGGACCACGCCGGTGTGGCAGGTCTTGCCCATGGCACGGGCCGCGTCCGCCAGGGCGGCGGCAATGCCGAAGTCGGACACCGCGGGGAACTCGATGGGCGCGTACTCCCGGCTGGTTCCCTCAAAGCGGATGGCTCCGGTGGCAACCACGATGTCCCCGGACTGTACGCTCAGGTCAATGCCGCCGCAGGTGCCCACCCGGATAAAGGTGTCCGCGCCAATGGCGGTCAGCTCCTCCATGGCGATGGCGGCGGAGGGCCCGCCGATGCCCGTGGAGCAGACGGAGACCTTCTCCCCCAGAAGGGTGCCGGTGTAGATGACATACTCCCGGTTCTGCCCCACAAACGCCGCGCCGTCAAACAGCGCCGCAATGGACTCGCACCGGCCCGGATCGCCGGGCAGGATGCAGTAGCGCCCCACATCCCCGTGGACGCAGTTGATATGATACTGTCTCTCCATTTCCTGCATGTCAGGTCCTCCTTTTGAAAGGGTGTTATGGTTGATTATACCATGAAATCTTTTCCAGTTCAAGGTGCAATGCCGCCAGCGGGGAAATTACAGCACCAGAAGCAGGGTTCCGGCGGCCAGCAGGACGCAGCCGGCAAGGGACTTGAGGGTGAACTGCTCGCGGAGGAATACAAAGGCCAGAACCAGGGTAATTACCACGCTCAGCTTGTCCACCGGCACAACCTTCGACACCTCGCCCAGCTGCAGGGCCCTGTAGTAGCACAGCCAGGACGCGCCTGTGGCCAGGCCGGACAGAATCAGAAACAGCCAGCTCCTGGGGCTCACCCGGGCCAGCGCGGTCTGCTCCCCGGTGAGAAACACCATGCCCCAGGCCATGGCCAGCACCACCGCCGTCCGGATGCCTGTCGCCAGATTGGAGGGAACGCCCTGGAGCCCGGCCTTTGCCAGGATCGAGGTGAGGGCCGCGAACAGGGCGGACAGCAGGGCAAACACAAACCACGCTCCCAATGTCCATCACCTCCGGCTGGGGGCGCTTCTCAGCTGCGGCATCCGCCGCCGTGGCCGCCGCAGCCGTGCTGCCCGCAGCTGCCGTGGTCTCCGTGGGCGTGGTGATCGCAGCGAGCCTCCGGGTTATAGGCGAGAGTGCCCGCCAGAAGGGCCTTGACCGCGGCGTCCGCCTCTCCGGACACGCCGCCGTAGAGCTTAATTCCGGCGCTGGCCAGCGCGTTCTGCGCCCCCGGACCGATCCCGCCGCAGATCAGAACCTCCACCGCCATGCCGGACAGGAGATGGGCCAGCGCGCCGTGGCCGCTGCCGCTGGCGTCCGCGACGCTGGAGCCGGTGATCTCCCCGTTCTCAACGTCATAGACCTTGAACTGCTCTGTGTGGCCGAAATGCTGAAATACCATGCCGTTTTCATAGGGAACCGCGATTTTCATATTCTTTTCCTCCGTCTGATGATGGATGGGGCCGGCGGCCCGTCAGAGGCCCCGCCGCCCCGCGCAGAATCCTCCAGGGGGATGTACTCTCCATGATAACGATTTTTCGTCATTGTCAATCCTCTCTCCCCGGAGGCGGAAAAACGGCTGCCAGCAGTCTGTCGAAAGACGGTTGGCAGCCATTTTTAACGCCTGATATCAGGCGCTGATGGGGAACGCCTACTTGTCCGCCACCACCGGGGCCACCTTGCCGTCGGCGTGGATGTCCACAATCAGCTTTCTCGGGCACTTGGCCACGCAGGTGCCGCAGGAGGTGCACTTGTCGTAGTCGATGCGGGCCACGTTGTTGTTCACCGTAATGGCGCCGGCGGGGCAGTTGCGCTCACACAGCTTGCAGCCGATACAGCTGACCGCGCAGTGGGCCTTGGCCGACGCGCCCTTCTCGTGGTTGGCGCAGGGCAGCACCACGTCCACGGCGTAGGGCATACTGACGATGACGTGCCGGGGACAGGCGGCGGCACACTGCATGCAGCAGGTGCACTTCTCCCGGTCCACCTCCGCCACGCCGTGGGCGTTGATGTGGATGGCGTCGAACTTGCACACCTTCACGCAGGTGCCCCGGCCCAGGCAGCCGAAGGAGCAGTCCAGGGTGCCGTTGCCGGCCACCTTCATGGCGGCCACGCAGTCCTCGATGCCCACGTACCGCTCAAACTTGTGGCCCGCCCGTTCGCCGCCGTTGCAGCGGACGAAGGCCACCCGGCGCTCCACCGCCTGAACCTCCACCCCCATCACCGCCGCGATGCGGCTGGTCTGGAGGCCGGAGCAGCTGGGGCAGGCGTTCACCGGGGCCTTCTTCTCCAGAATGGCCGCCGCGCAGCCGGCGCAGCCGGGATAGCCGCAGCCGCCGCAGTTGGCCCCGGGCAGGCAGTCCAGAATCAGGTCCAGCCGGGGATCGGTCTTCACCTCAAACACCTTGGACGCCACCGCCAGCACCAGGCCGAACACGCCGCCCAGCGCGCCCAGGGTGAGCACAGCATAGAATATATTCACAGTCTATCTCCTCCTCTTTACCACGGGATCTGGAGCCCCTGGAAGCCCATGAAGCTCAGCGCCATCAGTCCCGCCGTCACAAGGGCGATGGGGAAGCCCTGGAAGGCCTTGGGCGGATCGGAGAACTCCAGCCGCTCCCGGATGCTGGCAAAGAGCACAATCGCCAGCAGGAAGCCCGCGCCGCCGGTGATGCCGTAGACCACGGACTCAATGAAGTTGTTGTGGTTCTGCACGTTCAGCAGCACCGCGCCCAGCACCGCGCAGTTGGTGGTGATGAGGGGCAGGTACACGCCCAGGGCCTCATAGAGGGAGGGCATGGACTTCTTCAGGAACATCTCCACAAATTGCACCAGGGCCGCGATGACCAGGATAAAGGCCACGGTCTGCATGTACTTCAGATCCAGGCTCTCCAGCAGCACATTCACCGGGTAGCACAGCGCCGAGGCCAGGGCCATGACGAAGATCACCGCGAAGCCCATGCCCACGGCGGTGTCCATCTTCTTGGACACGCCCATGAAGGGGCAGATGCCCAGGAACTGGACCAGAATAAAGTTGTTGATGAGAATCGCGCCCAGGGCGATGTCAAACAATGTCGTCCACTCCATGGTCACTTACCTCCCTTTACCTTGGTCTGGGCCCACTGCATCAGGGCGATGAGCACGCCCAGGGTCAGAAAGCCGCCCACAGGCAGGGCCATCATCCCGGCGGCGTACTCGGCGGGGAAGACCTCCGCGCCGTTGAAGGTGCCCGCTCCCAGCACCTCCCGGATGCCGCTCATGACCAGCAGCACCACCGTATAGCCCAGGCCCTGGCAGATGCCGTCCACGGCCGCGGCCAGGGGCTTGTTCTTGCTGGCGAAGGACTCCGCCCGGGCCAGGATGACGCAGTTGACCACGATGAGGGGGATGAACACGCCCAGGCTCTCCGCGATATCCGGGAAGAATGCCTGGAGCAGCAGATCCACCATGGTCACAAAGCCGGCGATAACCACAATGTAGGCCGCAATGCGCACCTGCTGGGGGATGACCCGCCGCAGCAGGGAGATGAAGATGTTGGAGAGGGTGAGGATGATGGTCACCGACGCGCCCATGCCGATGCCGTTGGCGATGGTGGTGGTGATGGCCAGGGTGGAGCACATGCCCAGCAGCTGGACCAGCACCGGGTTCTGGGTGATAAAGCCTTCCTTTAACTGCTTACCGATATTCATTGCGCTTCCCTCCTCCTTTACTGCACGCCCTGCACGGCGGCCAGGGCCGCGTTGACCCCGGCGGCCACGCCCTTGGAAGTGACCGTAGCGCCGCTGACGCCGTCAAAGCGGTTGGTCCCGGCGTTGACGGTGATGTCGCCGGCGTCATGGCTCATGCCGATGAACCGGTCCAGCACCGCCTGATCGGAGACAACCTTGGTGCCAATGTTTTTCGTCTCGCTGTGCTTGGTGACGGACACGCCTGTCACCGCGCCGGCGGTGTCCACGCCCACCACCATGTCGATAGATCCCTGGCTCCCGGTGGCGGAGATCTCCGCCACAAAGCCCGCCTGGGCCCCGCCGGAGACGGCCCGGTAGAGCGCCGTGACGCCGGGGGCGTCCGTGTCCACCCGCTCATAGGCGTCCGCCGGGAGCACCTGGGCCATGGCGGCCTCGGTCTTGGCCTTCTGGGCCGCGTCGATGCGGGGCTTGGTGACCTGGTTGACCGCCCCCAGCAGCAGGGCCGTCACCAGGCAGATGCCCAGCAGGGTCCCGGCCAGGCGGCCTATGTACATCGGGTCAATGGCGGTCTGATTGAGCGCCTTGGGCTGGGGAGCGGGGGTTCTCTCCTCCGCCGGCTCCTTCACGCTGTTCTTGCTGTTCTTGCTCATTTGCCCGCAGCCTCCTTTTTCTCGGATTTGGCCGCCTTCACCACGCCGAAGCGGTTGGGGCGGATGTTCTTGTCAATGAGCCACACCGTCAGGTTCATGACCAGAATGGCGTAGCACACGCCCTCGCTGTAGGAGCCGAAGTACCGGATAAACACGGTAATCAGGCCGCAGCCTACGCCGAAGATCACCTGTCCCTTGTGGCTCACCGGGCTGGTGACATAGTCGGTGGCCATGAAGAAGGCCCCCAGCATCAGACCGCCGCCCAACAGGTTGTAGAGCATCCACTGCACCGGGTCGTTGCCCCGGGGGAAGAGGAAGGTGAGGGCGGCCACAGTGCCGATGTAGCTGACCGGGATGTACCAGGTGATGACCTTGCGGAAGATGAGGAACAGTCCGCCCAGGACCAGCAGCAGGGCGCTCACCTCGCCCATGGAGCCGCCGGTGAGGCCCACCAGCATCTCCGGCAGGTCATACATCTGAGAGAGGCCCTCCAGGTTGTTCTCGTGGAGCAGGGCCATGGGGGTGGGATAGGTGGCCGCGTCGAAGGCCCCCACAATGGGGGCGGCGGTGCGGGGCCCCACCCAGGTGGTCATCTCCCCGGCCCAGGAGAGCATGAAGGCCCGGGCCGCCAGGGCGGGATTCAGGAAGTTCTTGCCAATGCCGCCGAAGAGCTGCTTGACAAAGACGATGGCGAAAAAGTCTCCGATGAGGAGGATCCAGTAGGGGATGGTCACCGGGCAGACAAAGGCGATGAGCACGCCCGTAACGGCGGCGCTCAGGTCCCCCAGGGTGTTGTCCTTTCTCAGCGCCGCCCGGTACAGCCACTCAAAAGCGCAGCAGCCCGCCGCGCTCACCGCCGCGGTGGCCAGGGCCCGGGGGCCGAAGTTGTACACCGCAAAGGCCAGGGGCAGGGCCATGGCGATGAGCACCTCCCCCATGATGTGGCCCGCGCCGTCCTTGGTGCGGATGTGGGGGGAGGAGGAGCCGATGAGATTGAGTTCCTTGTAATTCATGCCTTGGCCTCCTTCTTCTCAGCCTTCTCGGCCGCGGCCTTGGCCGCCGCTCTGGCGTTGTTGATCTTCTGCTTGCCCGCCCGGAAGGACTGCACCAGGTAGAGCCTACCGGGACAGATGTATGTACACGCGCCGCACTCGATGCAGTCCAGGACGTTGGCCTTCTCCAGCTCCTCCAGCATTCCCGCCTGCTCGTACTGGTACATGAACACAGGCTGGAGGTGCATGGGGCACACGCTGATGCACTTGCCGCAGCGGATGCAGGCCGGATGCTCCACCGTCCGCTCCTCCTTCTCGCAGAAGGCCAGGATGGCGTTGGTGCCCTTGCCGATGGGCGCGTCCATGTCGTACTGGGCGTGGCCCATCATGGGTCCGCCCATGAGGATCTTGAAGGTGGACTTCTTCACGCCGCCGCAGGCGTCCAGCAGGTCGCTGATGGGGGTGCCGATGGGGCAGAGGAGGTTTTTCGGCTCGTTGACCCCGGAGCCGGAGACGGTAACGATCCGGTGGGTCACAGGCTTGCCCCGGTACACGGCCTCGTAGATGGCCATGGTGGTGACGATGTTGAACACCGCACAGCCGATGGAGGCGGGCAGGGCCCCCGGGGGCACCTGACGGCCGGTGATGGACTGGCACAGCTGCTTCTCCGCCCCCTGGGGGTAGCGGGTCTGGAGCACGTCCACCACCGCCGGGGCCTTCTCCTCCGCGATCTTCAGCTTGAGCATCTCGGCGGCGTTGGCCTTGTTGGCCTCAATGGCGATGTGAACCCAGTCAACGCCGAAGAGCTTTGCCAGGATGCGCACGCCGCCCAGCACCTCGTCCGGGTGCTCCAGGAGGGTGCGGTGGTCGCTGGTGATGTAGGGCTCGCACTCGGAGGCGTTGACGATCACCGTGTCCACCTTGCCCAGGCCGGAGGAGATCTTCACGTGGGTGGGGAAGGTGGCCCCGCCCATGCCCACGATGCCGGCGGCCTTGACGATGTCGCTGATCTGCTCCGGCGTGAGGCTCTCCGGGTCCTTGGGGGGGTGGAGGTCGGGACAGGGAGTGTCGTTGAAGTCGTTTTCAATGACCACGCTCATCACCGGCACGCCGGAGAAGTGGAGCCGGGGCTCCACCGCCGACACCGTGCCGGACACGCTGGCGTGGACCGGCGCGGAGACGAAGGCCGGGGCCTCCCCCACCATCTGCCCCACGGTCACCCTGTCCCCCACCGCCACGCAGGGCTTGCAGGGGGCCCCGATGTGCAGGGACATGGGGATCACCACCCGGGCGGGAGGCGGAAGCAGTTCGATCGGCTTCTTATTGGTAGCGGCCTTCTGGTCGTTGGGATGGATGCCGCCAAAAAAAGATTGTGCCATATCTTCACCTCATTCTCTTTTCTCGCATGGGCCCCAGGGCCCGATTTCTACGGATACCATCATACTCCCATCTTCCGCCGCTGTCCAGGCTTTTTTCGCTGATTATATCATTTTTTTATGGCAATGACTGGGAATATCCGGCAAGGCTTGTTAATTGTGTAACATACAGCCCCTGTTTCAAGACTTGCGTTTGGGCCTGGTTCATGGTATGATAGGATGGAAATTCGAGGAAATGGCCCTATTTTTGCGAATCGGAGGTATGAAATCATGATAAATCGCGTCGAAATCAAGATGGACGCAAAGGTTCTCGTCCGCACGGCCCGGGTCTCCCCCATAGTGATGACCGCTATTGTAATGGCCATCTGCTTTGTGCTGGACCGGGTGGTGGATCTGGTGGAGGGCGGGTCCCTCTTTTACACCTACACCCTCAACTGGGACTATCTCCAGGCATCCCTCCAGGGGGATATCTACGCCATGGACATGCTGCTCAACAATCTGCCGGCCAGCACCGCCTCCTCCTTCTTTTTCTCCACCCTGGTCTCCCTGTTCACCGTGGTGCTCAACGGCGGATACTACGTCTACTGCATAGGCATCCGCCGGGGGGCGGAGATGCCCTATGCCACGCTGCTGGACGGGCTGAGTGTGGCCGGGAAGCTGATCTGGTGCTGGCTGCAAATCACAGTGAAGATCTTTTTGTGGTCCATGCTGTTTGTGATCCCGGGCATCATCGCCGCCTACCGCTACCGATTCGCCTACTATAATGTTCTCTCCGACGACTCCCTCTCCGCCGGGGACGCTATCCGCCTCAGCTGCCGCCAGACCCAGGGCTACAAGGGGGAGCTGTTCATGCTGGATCTCAGCTTCATCGGCTGGAGCCTGCTCTCCAGCCTGACTATGGGCCTGCTGAATGTGTGGCTGACCCCCTATATGACGCTGTGCGATCTGGCCTACTTCGAGGACGCGCAGCGCCGCCTGGGCGCGTCGCCGTACAGGGAGCTGTGAGCAGGGGGGCTCCGGCCGCCCATGACCGCGCATGGAGATGCGGCGTTTCCGCTGTTTTTCTTGCATGAACAATACCGGATACCTCAAAAAGGTATCCGGTATTGTTCTTTGGCATTATCACACGATGTCAATCCTTCAAAGTAAAATTCGTCCTTAAAGCAAAATAACATCATCAGGATATTGTTCCGATAATTGCGTCAAAAATAGATTCATGCATGCTGTATTGCAGTAAGGCAGGATCAGAAAGCATCCCTCGGCAGTCAGCGGCTCTACCGCTCCATAGGCATAGCGATACTCCCAGATATGGTGGCAAGGCACACCGGGACGAATCCCTTTTTCACTCCAGCAGTACTTTGGCTTGTTGATCCTTATTTTCCTTGTGTTTTTGCTCTATCTCTTTTATTTCTTCCTCACTAAATTGATATCTGCCAGCCATTTTCATCACCCAGATTTATTTTACCATATCCTTTGCCTAATTTAAATGATTTTATCAAGAAATAGTATCAGTTAATTGTAAACCATGTTACCAGACTAATCATATTACCCGTCCCCTACACAAATTCTGTGGTTTTACAAATACTCCCATAAAATTGGTTTCCATGCCTTCAACATGGAGAATATTGACATAGGAGACGCTTTCCAGTATAATCAGACTTGACAACGCAGAATCGCAGAAGGGAGACCTTGGGTGTGAAACAGTTTTTTGGGATGAGCCAGCGGGGGAATTTGGGGGAGGCGGTTCAGGGCCTCCAACGCCCCCAGTTTATTATGCTGCTGTCCAACAATTCCCAGTTTGAGGAGCATGTGCGGGAGCTGGAGAAGCAATTCCCGGGCGTGCCCAGCATCGGGTGCATCGGCATGAGCTATCAGATCGGGATCGTGGAGAACGGCGTGGGGGTAATCGCCTTTTCCGACGGCGTGACCGCCGCGTCCAACGTCCTTGAGGAGGTGTCCTCCATGCCGGTCAAGTACATCCGCCGCCTGGAGCAGGACATGCGGACCGTGGGCGGGGCCAGCCGGGATACCGTGTGCATCGACTTCTGCACCGGCAACGACGCCTGCGTGCTGACCACCATGAACAACGCCCTCCGGCAGCGGGGGATCTCCCTGGTGGGCGGCACCGGCGGCGAGGGCAGGGTGTCCGCCAACGGCCGCGTCTACCAGGATGCGGTGGCCTACGCCCTGGTCCGCAATCTGAACGGCCGGGTGAAGACCTACAAGGAGAACATCTACCACCAGCTGGGGAACTACAGTTTCATCGCCTCGGACACGGACCGCGCCAACTACATACTGGGCTCCCTCAACGGCAAGCCCGCCAAGCAGGTCTACAAGGGCATTCTCCACGTGACGGATGAGGAGATCCTCACCCGCACCTTCCAGAACCCCTTCGGCAAGGTCAACGGGGACGATACCTGCATTATCTCCATCAAGGAGGTCCACGGCAACGCCCTGGCCTGCTTCCGCCAGGTCAACGACTCCGACGTGCTCATCCTCCTGGAACTGGGGGACTATCAGGCCATCACCAGGAACACCATCGCGCAGATCTGCCAGGAGTTTCCCCGCCGTTCGGCCATTTTCTCGGTCAACTGCCTGTTCCGCTACAAGCTGTTCTCCGAACACAACTACATGCAGACCTACCTGCGGGAGATGGCGGCCCTGGGCTGCCACGCCGGCTTCGTAGGGTACGGCGAGCACTACAACAACCGCTTCGTCAACCAGTCCATGACGTGCGTGGTGTTTGAATAAGGGAGGGATTGCCATATGCTGTTTGCAGGAAAGAAGGGGCCAAAGCCGGAGCAGATCCGGGAGGAGAAGAGCCTCTACCCGGTGCTCCACGTGGCGGGCAGTCTGAAGGACTACCAGAAGGAGCTGGTGCAGAAGGAGGTATCTTCCCTCTGGGAGCTGCGTCAGGTGGGCGCGTCCTTCTCCGGCGTGATACGGGAGGCGGAACAGTTCCAGACAAAATTGAAGAACCTGGGGGACTCCTTCTCCAATATCAACGAGACCGCGGAGCAGTTCGCTCAGGTCAAGGGGGATATCTCCCAGACCGTGGCCGAGGCCCAGAGCCAGATGGAGGAGCTGGGGCAGAGCTCCGCCCAGGTGCAGGCGTCCTATGAGGAGATGTCGGAGACCTTTCATCAGCTCCAGTCCGCCATCCACGAGATCCAGCAGTGCATGGGCAAGATCGTCTCCATTGCGGATCAGACCAACATCCTGGCCATCAACGCCTCTATTGAGGCCGCCCGAGCCGGCGCGGCCGGCCGGGGCTTCGCGGTGGTGGCGGAGCAGGTAAAGGCCCTGGCTAAGGAGATCAAGGTGCTGGCCAACGAGGTGGACACCGGCGTGTGTGACGTGGAGAGCAGCGCCAGCCAGCTCAGCAACAGCATCCAGGCATCCCAGCAGACCCTGGGCCAGGGGGCGGACATTGTCAGCCGCACCGACGAAACCTTCCGGAAGATCACCTCCGCGGCCGAGGGCGCGGTGGCCGTGCAGTCGGAGATCTCCGGCGTAATCGGCGCATCCCAGCAGGAGCTCCAGGTCATCCGCCAGTTCTTTGACCAGATCAAGGAGCAGTACCAGGAGGTGCTCAAGCACATTGAATCCGCCAGCCGCCTGGGCACCACCAAGAGCGCCATGTTCGAGGACATGGATAACATGATTGCCCAGATTCCGCCTCTGGTGAGGGATCTGGAGAGCGGCCGCTGAGCCGCTTGGGGAACGCCACAAGTTCTAGGAAAAGAGAATAACCAGCGAATCATACAAGCAGCTTACTTTGTTTTTAGGCTATATCACAACAAAACAGTCATCGTAACCTAGCCGGGCGGGATTTTCTCGCCCGGCTGGAACATTTATATTCTGTTTCAATCGATCAGGCTGTCTGTGCCTCTTTGTTAAACAAGTCGTTTGACGGTCTCCGGCTCTGCATTGCCTGACCTACAGGTATCTTGTTGGTCTTGCCGCTACCTTCCCTTTGTGCAAATTGCCCTATGTGCGAGACGCACAATTTTGTAAATTAAGCCCTTTGAATAATGTGCAAATTCCTGATAAAATATTTCTATATTAGGAAATGGAGGACCTTTTATCATGAAACGCATCAAGGCGGCTTGTCTGGAGCAGACCATTCAATTCCAACTGAAAGATGGAATTTCTGCGGAGTTGGCAAAGCAGCAGGTTCTGCAGGAATATGAGTCCTACAAGGCGCAGATGGATTGCCACAAAATACAGTACAAGGTCATTGAAGAAGCTGAACAGCCCGACGGTTCCCTTATCGTAAAAATTAAGAAGCAGAACAATACTCAGCCGGTTGGAAACTATCTGGACTAAACGCCATGTATAAAATCGGAACACTGGTCTTGTATGGCAAAAGAGGCGTTTACAAAATCGAAAGCGAGGGCCCCCCGCCAGTGCGAGGAACCGCCGGCGATTATTACAAGCTGCGCGCCATGTTTTCCAACACCAACGAAATCATCTATACTCCGGTGGATATGGCTGCATCCATGCGGCCTCTGATCAGCAGCGGTGAAGCGGCCAATTATCTGGAGCTGTTTGCCCGGCTGGAACCTCATGCTTTCCACCCCGGCAAAGCGATGGACTTAGCCGTCCATTACCGAGATATGCTTGCTTCTCATAAGGTTGAGGACTGCCTGCTTTTAATCAAAGAAATCCACACCAGGCAGAGGGAAATTGCCCGGCAGAAGAAACGGCCGGGACAGGTAGACACCCAATACTTGAAGCTGGCGGAAAAACTAATCTGCGAGGAATTTGCTGTTGCATTGGATACCACACCAGATTTGATTCGAGAGCGTCTCTATGCGGACATACGACGCAGAGCCACCGCCTAAAACAAAACAGCAAAAATGAAACGGCAGGGCGTCCCCTGCCGTTTCATTATGTTCAAATATGGCTGATGTAACCGCAAATCAATTCCGCTGTTTTCTCCGGCCCGATGGAACTGTCCACGCTCAATTCATACTGGTGGGCATCCCCCCACTCATGGCCGGAAATGCTTTTGTAATAGGTCCCTCTGGCGCTGTCAGAGCGGGCGATGCTCTTTCTGCTTGTTGGAAGTAATGATCAGTGACGTTCTCTCACTCATGGCGGAGATAAAAGCAAAGAACAAATTGGCCTCAACGGGCGAGAGGGGCATGAAGCCCACCTCGTCCACCACCACAAGGGCGGCTTTGTGGAGATACTTGAGGCGGCGCTTGCTGGCACTGGAGATCTCGGCGGTCTTGAGGATGGTCATGAGATTGTCCAGGGTCTCAAAGGCCACGGAGTATCCCAGGTCGAGGCCCTGGACGGCCAGTGAGAGAGCGAGGTGGGTCTTGCCCACACCGGGCGGACCGAGGAAGCAGATATTAAAGGCCTGCTCCACCCAGGTCATATCGGACAGGCGGAGCA
>CAJTWF010000035.1 GCA_910579965.1 uncultured Oscillospiraceae bacterium | reverse complement strand
AACTACATTTTTTCCTCGGCGTTTTCTTTCATTTTATCATTGGCGCTGACACCATCAGCAGAAGCAGACCGCAACGATGAAGCGCGACCTTGCATCGGCAAAGAAGCGGCTGGCTGACCTGGATGTGAAGCTGAAACGCACCTACGAGGACAATATGAGCGGCAAACTGCCCGACCACATCTTTACCATGTTTATCGCAGACTACGACCAGGAACGGGCTGCACTGAAAGCGAACATTGCAGAGATGGAAAAGGCACTGGAAAAGGTTCGGGATACCAAGGCCGATATTGACCGCTTCGCAGCCCTTATCCGAAAATATACCAGCTTTGAAAAACTCGACCGCTTCATGCTTCACGAACTGATTGACCGGATTACGATTTACGAAACGCCAGGTATGGGACGCTGCCGCAAGGGTAAGGAAAAGCGTATTGCCATCTACTACAAATTTGTCGGGGCTATCCAATAAAGCAAAAACGGCATCCCCTATGGATGCCGAAAAAAATAACTTGGCTTTACGTCCTTTTGACTTCTCATCGTCACGGCTCAACCTCTCATACAGCAGCGCAATTTTGGCGTTTGCCATAGTGCAGACCTCCTTGAAATGAAATATGCTCTAAGCTGTCCTCGCCTATCACCGGAGAATCAGTGAATTAACAAGTCGCTTAAAGCATATATCACGAGTATCTAACTCAGGGCAGACTTTTTTGCGTCCGCAGCCTGTTCCTCCGAAATATTGGCCATCCGCCGTGGACAAGGCGGGGCGGGTGTGGTAGAATACCGCTGTAGGCAAAATTTTCAAGTGCTGCCCATGCAAAAGACGGGAGGCGGGACCATGACAGAGCTCGGAATGAAGCGGCTCTTTCTGCTGGACATGGACGGGACCATCTATCTGGACGAGGCCCTCTTTCCGGGGACGCGCCCCTTTCTGGAGGCGGTGCGGGCCGCCGGGGGCCGGTACCTCTTCCTGACCAACAACTCCTCCAAATCCGCAGACGCGTATATTGCCAAGCTGGCCCGGCTGGGGATCCCCTCCCGGCGGGAGGACTTTCTCACCTCCGTGGACGCCCTCATCGCCCATCTGGCGGCCCGGCAGCCCCGCTACCACAAGTGCTACGTCTTCGGCACGGCCAGCTTCCGCAGTCAGCTGGCCGGGGCGGGGGTGGCGGTGACGGACCGGCTGGAGGAGGACGTGGACTGCCTCCTCGTCGGCTTTGACACGGAGCTCACCTTCCAGAAGCTGGAGGACGCCTGCATCCTGCTGGGCCGCGGCGTGGACTTCATCGCCACCAACCCGGACTGGGTCTGCCCCACCTGGTACGGCTCTGTGCCCGACTGCGGCAGCGTGTGCGAAATGCTCTTCCGGGCCGCCGGGCGGCGGCCCCTGGTCATCGGGAAGCCGGAGCCGGCCATGGTCCGTCTGGCCCTGGAGCGGACCGGCTTTGCACCGGACCAGGCGGTGATGGTGGGGGACCGGCTGTACACCGATATCGCCGCCGGGGTCAACGCCGGTATTGACACGGCCTTCGTCCTCTCCGGCGAGGGGACGCGGGAGGACTTGGCGGACAGCCCGGTGAAGCCCGCCTGGGTCTTTGAGGACGTCGCCGCGCTGCACCGGGCCTGGGCGCTTGAAAAGGAGCAGAGCTTCTCTTCAAGTTGTTTGATTATAACAGGAGAACATCACCATGAATGAGCTGAAGCTGAACAACAAGCGCACCATCCTGGTGGGGCTGGCCTTTCTCTCCATCTGCGCCTTCTGGCAGATGTACGACAATCTGGTGCCCCTGATCCTCGGGAGAACCTTCCACATGGACGAGTCCCTCACCGGCGTCATCATGGCGGCGGACAACATTCTGGCCCTGTTCCTGCTGCCCCTGTTCGGCAGTCTCTCCGACAGGTGCCGGGAGACCCGGGTGGGCCGCCGGACCCCCTTCATCCTGGCGGGCACCGGGGCGGCGGTGGTCCTCATGAACCTGCTGCCCATCCTGGACAACAGCTATGCCGCCCAGGCCGCCCCCTTCAAGCTGGTGAGCTTTGTTATCGTGCTGGGCCTGCTGCTCGTCGCCATGGGCACCTACCGCTCTCCGGCGGTGGCCCTCATGCCCGACGTGACCCCCAAGCCCCTGCGCTCCAGGGCCAACGCCATCATTAACCTCATGGGCGCGGTGGGCGGCGTGCTGTATCTGGGCGTGACGGCGGCGCTCTATCCCGCCGCCAGGACCCAGGGCCTGGACCACGTGAACTACCAGCCCCTGTTTGTCATTGTTTCGGTGATTATGCTGGCCTCGGTGGCGGTACTGCTGCTGACCATCCGTGAGCCCAGGCTGGCGGCGGAGAACCGGGTCCTGGAGCAGCGGCACCCGGAGTGGAATCTGGCCGAGGACGACGGCAGCGGCAGTGAACGGCTGCCAGCGGCCGTGAAACGGAGCCTGGGCTTTCTGCTGGCCTCCATCGCCCTGTGGTACGCGGGGTACAACGGCGTGACCACCTGGTTCTCCACCTACGTCTCCGAGGTCATGGGCGAGGGCATCGGCGGCACCGCCACCTGCCTGATGGTGGCCACCGTGGGGGCCATCGTGTCCTATATTCCCATCGGCATCGTGGCCTCCCGGGTGGGGCGGCGCAGGACCATCATGGCCGGCGTGGTGCTGCTGGCAGCCTGCTTTATGGCCGGGTTCCTCCTCACCCGCCACTCCCACGCCATCACCCCCCTCATGTACGCCGCCTTTGCCCTGGTGGGTCTGGCCTGGGCGGCCATCAACGTCAACTCCCTGCCCATGGTGGTGGAGATATGCAGGGGCAGCGACGTGGGCAAGTTCACCGGCTACTACTACACCGCCTCCATGGCCGCCCAGGTCATCACCCCTGTCCTGGCGGGCACGCTGATGAAGCATATCAGCTATCAGATCCTCTTCCCCTACGCGGCCATCTTCGTGGCTCTGAGCTTTGTGACCATGTGCTTTGTCCGCCACGGCGACAGCAGGGCCTCGGTCAAGCGGGGCCTGGACGCCTTTGAGGACATGGACGGCTGACAGACGGAATATTGCCGGCCCCTCTGGAGACAGCAGGGTCCGCCGCTAAAAAAGCGCAGGGCGGCGTCCTCGGATGGAGGACGCCGCCCTGATTTATTCTTTTCCGGGCACGCCTGCGCCCGTCCACTGGTAGGGCTGGCCGGGGTGGCTGGCCAGATACCCGTCCAGCACCCGCCGGATCTCCTCCGGGTAGTCGGTGATAATGCCGCTGACCCCCATCTCCAGGTATTGCAGCATCTTCTCCCCGTCGTACACGCTCCACACGTACACCGGCAGGTCCACCTCCCTGGCCCGGGTCACCAGCCGGTTGCTGACCAGCGCCTCCTCCACGGCCAGGAAGTCCACCTGATAGCGCCACACCGCGTCGTCGATGTCCCCGGCCGCGCCGTAGGCGCAGAAGCCCGCCCACCACTCCGGATGCCGCTCCATAACCGTCATCAGGCACAGATAGTCCAGGCTCATGAACATGGCCCGGTCCCCGAAATCGTAGCGCTCCACCAGGGCGATCACCGCGTCCGCCAGGGCCTCGCTGCCCCCGGCGGCGGGCTTGAGCTCAATGAGCAGACCCATGTCCTCCCCCGCCATGGCAGCCAGCGTCTCCTCCAGGGAGGGGATGCGGGCCGTCTCCCCCGGGTGGGCGTAGTCCGTCACCGGAATCTGCCGCAGCTCCTCCCAGGTCAGCTCGCCCACGCTCTCCCCCCGGCCGGCCATGCGGGTCAGGCTTCCGTCGTGGAACAGCACCGGCACGCCGTCAGCCGTCAGCTGCACGTCGATCTCCCCGTAGTCCATCCCCTGCCGGGCCGCAGCCTCCAGGGCCTCCAGGGTGTTCTCTATCCCGCCCTCGCCGCCCCGGTGGGCGATGGCAAAGGGCCGGTGGACCGGCAGGGGGCGCTCCGCGCTCAGCAGCAGCACCGCCGCCAGGGCCAGACAGATTGCCGGGATGCCGGTCCGCCAGCGCCGGCGGGCCAGCCGCTGCCGCCACCGGCCTGCCCAGGCGTCCCGCCGCCGGGAGAAAATCTCCCACAGCACAGCGCCGTCCCCGCTCCAGGCGGGCTGGAGGGCGGCCCGGCCCGCCCCGTGCTTGTCCAGCAGGGCGGCGAGGAAGCAGATCACCCCCGCCATGGCGATGGTCTGCACCAGGGTCAGCAGGACCCAGCAGACCAGATCCTTGCGGAATGCCTCGGATATGAGAAGGTACTGGAAGAAGTTCCCGTCAAAGTCGTCGTTGCCCAGCAGGTTCCGCCGCCAGTACCGGGCCGCCTCCGTAAACAGCTGGTACCACAGGGCCAGAACCGCCAGCATGGCCAGCCGGTCAGTCCACTCCATGCGCCGCCAGAGGCGGACGCTCTCCCCTGCGGCCTGTCCGAACCGCCGGTGCTCCAGGGTCATCAGCACAGGCACAAACAGCAGCAGCAGGTGGACGCCGTAGAGGACCACGTAGATGGCCACGATGCCCGCCATGCCCAGCGGCGTCTTCTGCATCTCTCCGAAGACAAACCATGGGATGGCCACCTGGGGCACAATGGTGCTCACATAGCCCACGCAGGCCAGGGGCAGCAGCAGCACGTAGTAGAGGGACCCAATGGCCAGGGACCAGCCCCGCAGAAGGCTCAGGTCCCACAGCGCGGCCCCCATCACCTCCCCCAGGGTAAAATCCTCCCCCTGGCGGCACAGGGCGGCCACCCGGATGATGACGCTGTACTCATAGAACACCAGCCAGGCGGCGGCGCAGAAGAGCGCCAGGAACAAAACCGCGCCCTGCAGGCTGGCAAAGGTCCACAGCACGCCCCCGTTGAAGCGGAGGCCCGCTGTGGACACATAGGCGTGGTACGCCCCGCGGAGGAGCGGGTTGATGATAAAGAGGAAGACCAGCTTCCAGAGAAGCTCAAAGCGGAGGATCTTCCCCAGGGCTTTTCCACTCCACATCGGCCCTATCTCCCCAGAAACACCATGACGCTCCTGGGCCGGATGGTGAAGCGGCTGCCCTCGTGGCGGCGCGGGCTGGGGGTCTCGTCCCAGGTGTCCGCGGCCAGGGTCCAGCACATGGAGGCCGGCAGCGCCGGCAGCGCAACCTCCAGGGGCTCCCAGTAGGCGTTGGAGGCCACGTAGATCACCTGGGGCCCCGCCCCCTGCTCGCCGCCGGCGAACATGACCCCCACGTAGTGCTCGTGGCCCTCAAAGCCCTCCCGCCAGGGGGTCACGCCGTGGAAGCTCACGTCCGGGAAGCCGCAGCAGCCGCCGCTGACGTTGGCGCGCAGAATGCGGTGGTCCTTGCGGAAGCGGATCATGTACTGGAAGAAGCGGAAGAGGTCCCGGTTCTTCTCCAGCAGGGTCCAGTCCAGCCAGGAGGTGATGTTGTCCTGACAGTAGGCGTTGTTGTTGCCGAACTGGGTGTTGCCGAACTCGTCCCCGGCCAGGAACATGGGGATCCCCCGGGAGCACATGAGCAGGGCAAAGGCGTTGCGCACCATCCGCCGGCGCAGGGCGTTGACGGAGGCGTCCGTGGTGGGCCCCTCCACGCCGCAGTTCCAGCTGTTGTTGTCGTTGGCCCCGTCGGTGTTGTTCCAGCCGTTTTTCAGGTTGTGCTTCTCGTTGTAGGAGAACAGGTCCCAGAGGGTGAAGCCGTCGTGGCAGGTGATGAAGTTGACGGAGGCGTTTTTCCGCTTGTCCGGCTCGTAGATGTCCCGGCTGCCCACGATCCGCAGGGCCGCCGCCTGGGCGCAGCCCTCGTCCCCCTTGAGGTAGCGGCGCAGATCGTCCCGGTACCGCCCGTTCCACTCCGCCCAGCGGTTCCAGGCCGGGAAGGAGCCCACCTGGTAGAGCCCGCCGGCGTCCCATGCCTCTGCGATCAGCTTCACGTCCCCCAGGATGGGGTCAAAGGCCATGGCCTGGAGCAGGGGCGGCTTGTTCATGGGGGAGCCGTCCTCGTTGCGGCCCAGGATGGAGGCCAGATCGAACCGGAACCCGTCCACCCGGTAGGTGGTCACCCAGTAGCGCAGGCAGTTCATAATCATCTGGTGGACCATGGGGTGGTTGCAGTTGAGGGTGTTGCCGCAGCCGCTGAAGTTGTAGTACTTCCCGTCCGGGGTGAGCATGTAGTAGATATTGTTGTCGAAGCCCTTGAAGGAGAAGAAGGGGCCCCGCTCGTTGCCCTCGGCGGTGTGGTTGAACACCACGTCCAGATACACCTCCAGCCCCTCCCGCTTGCAGGCCTGGATGAGCATTTTCAGCTCGTTGCCCTCCCGGTTGTACTCGGTGCTGGCGGCGTAGCTGGTGTTGGGGGCGAAGAAGCTGACCGTGTTGTAGCCCCAGTAGTTGCAGAGCTTCTCCCCGTCCACCTCCCGGTAGTCCTGCATCTCGTCGAACTCAAAGATGGGCATCAGCTCCAGGGCGTTGACCCCCAGGCTCTTGAGGTAGGGGAGCTTCTCCATGAGCCCGGCGAAGGTGCCCGGGTACTGGACGCCGGAGGAGGCGTGGCGGGTGAAGCCCCGGACATGGAGCTCGTAGATGATAAGGTCCTCCATGGGGATCAGGGGCTGGCGGAGATCCCCCCAGTCGAAGTCGTCCTTCACCACCCGGGCCTTGTAGTGCTGGCCCTGGGGGGAGGTGCAGCCCCACCGGCTCTGGCCCGTCACCGCTTTGGCGTAGGGGTCCAGCAGGTACTTGGTGCGGTCAAAGATGAGGCCCTTGTCCGGCGCATAGGGTCCGTCCACCCGGTAGGCGTACTCAAACTCCTCAATGTTCAGCTTGAAGACGATCATGGAGTAGACGTTGCCGATGCGGTAGTGCTGGGGGAAGGGCAGCACGGCGAAGGGCTCCTCAGCCTCCCGGTGGAACAGCAGCAGCTCCACAGAGGAGGCCCCGTGGGAGTATACAGTAAAGTTGACCCCGCCGGGGATGGCGGTGGCCCCGTTGATCTCATAGTACCCGGGACGGACGGAGAACCCGTTGATCTCGTCCATGGGCACCATGTGTATGGTTCTTGGCAGGATGGACTTCTCTCTTTCCATAGACGCTCCTCCGGCTTTTTTTCGTCATGGGCGGCACGCCAAACGAAGTTTGGCGAAAAAGTTTTTCTTTTTGCTTCTTTTTCTTTTTTCAAAAAGAAAAAGAAGAGAAAAAGAGGGAAAAGAAGAAAACCCCTTTAATACGCCACGCCCCAGATGATGTCCGTGGCGCACTCCTTGCCGCACACAGGGCACCTGCCGGTCTCGCCGGACTGCCGGAGGGGCATGCACCGGCTGGTGACGCCGGCCTTCTCCTTCATGGCAATCTCGCACTCCAGGGCGCCGCACCACTTGGTGTGGACGAAGCCGCCGCCGTTCTTCTCCACCAGCTCCTTCACCTGCTCCCAGGTTTCGGCGGTGAAGGTGTTGTCCTCCAGGTTCTTCTTCGCCATGGCGAACATGTTGTCGTGGATCCTGTCCAGCAGCTTTGCCACGGTATCCTCCAGCTCCGCCAGGGGCACGAAGGTCTTCTCCCCGGTGTCCCGGCGGGCGATGCAGCACTGGTCCTTTTCCATGTCCTTGGGGCCGATCTCCACCCGCAGGGGCACGCCCCGCATCTCGTACTCGGCGAACTTCCAGCCCGGGGCCTTGTCGCTGTCGTCCAGCTTCACCCGGACGCCGGCGGCCTCCAGGCGGTCCCTGAGCTCCCGGGCCTTCTCCAGCACGCCGCCCTTGTGCATGGCGATGGGCAGCACCACCGTCTGGATGGGGGCCACCCGGGGGGGCAGCACCAGGCCGTTGTCGTCGCCGTGGGTCATGATGATGCCGCCGATAAGACGGGTGGACACGCCCCAGCTGGTCTGGAAGGGGTGGTGGAGCTGGTTATCCGCGCCGGTGAAGGTGATGTCGAAGGCCCTGGAGAAGCCGTCGCCAAAGAAGTGGCTGGTGCCGGCCTGGAGGGCCTTGCGGTCGTGCATCATGCACTCCACGCAGTAGGTCTCCTCCGCGCCGTTGAACTTCTCCTTGTCCGTCTTCCGGCCCCGGGTGACGGGCATAGCAAGATAGTTCTCGCAGAAGTCGGCGTAGATGTTCAGCATCCGGGTGGTCTCCTCCCGGGCCTCCTCCTCCGTGGCGTGCATGGTGTGGCCCTCCTGCCACAGAAACTCACGGTGGCGCAGGAAGGGGCGGCTGGTCTTCTCCCAGCGCAGGACACTGCACCACTGGTTGTACAGCTTGGGCAGGTCCCGGTGGGAGTGGATGATATTCTTGTAGTGCTCGCAGAAGAGGGTCTCGCTGGTGGGACGGATGCAGTAGCGCTCCTCCAGCTTCTCGCTGCCGCCGCAGGTGACCCAGGCGCACTCGGGGGCAAAGCCCTCCACGTGGTCCTTCTCCTTCTGGAGCAGGCTCTCGGGGATGAGCATGGGCATGGCCACGTTCTCGTGGCCCGTGGCCTTGAACTGGCGGTCCAGCTCCTTCTGCATGTTCTCCCAGATGGCGTAGCCGTAGGGCCGGTAGATGAACATACCCTTGACGCTGGAGTAGTCGATGAGCTCCGCCTTCCTGCACACGTCGGTGAACCACTGGGCAAAATCAACGTCCCTGGCGGTGATCGCGTCCACCTGTCTCTGATCCTTTGCCATAACGATTCAACTCCTAAATTATATTTGACTTTTTTCTCTTCTTTTCTTTGTGAGCAAAGAAAAGAAGCAAAAGAAAAACTCTAACCGTGGGTATCGAGACTGCCGGAGCCTCTATCCCGCTAGCACAGCTTCGCCCCGGCGGGGATCCTGTCGTCCACCATCAGCAGATTGAGCTGCTCCTCGCCGTGCTCCGTGTGGACGGCGGAAATCAGCATACCGCAGCTCTCCAGGCCCATCATCTTCCGGGGCGGCAGGTTCACAACCGCCACCAGGGTCTTGCCCAGCAGGTCCCCGGGGGCGTACCACTTGGCAATGCCGGAGAGGATCTGCCGGTCCGTGCCCGTGCCGTCGTCCAGGGTGAAGCGCAGAAGCTTGTCGGACTTCTTCACCTTCTGGCAGTCCTTCACCTTCACCGCCCGGAAGTCCGACTTGCAGAAGGTGTCAAAGTCCACCGTCTCCTCCGCCTGGGGCTCGATCTCCACCGCCGGCAGGGCGGCCCTTTTGGCCTCCTCCATGATCCGGTCCAGCTCCTCCAGCTCCTTGGCCATGTCGATGCGGGGGAACAGATTCTCCCCCTTGCGGACCGTCGCGCCGGCCGGCAGCGCGCCCCACCTGGCGGCGCTCTCCCAGCTCTGGCAGACGCTGTCCGCGCCGGTCTGGCCGAAGATCTTCCCGCAGCTCTCGGGCATGAAGGGGGTCAGCAGGATGGTGCAGACCCGCACCGTCTCCAGCAGGTTGTAGAGAACCCGGGCCAGCCGGGCCCCGTTGGCCTCCATGTCCTTGGCAAGCGCCCACGGGGCGTTCTCGTCAATATACTTGTTGGCCCGCTGGATCACCTTGAAGATCTCCTCCAGGGCGTTCTGGAACTGGAACTTCTCCATCTGGGCCTCATAGCGGTCCCGGAGGCCGGAGACCAGGGAGATGAGGCTCTCGTCCAGCCCGGCGTCCTCCCGCTGGTCCGCAGGCAGAGCGCCGCCAAAATACTTCTCCGCCATGGCGGTGGTGCGGGAGACCAGGTTGCCCAGGTCGTTGGCAAGGTCCACGTTGATGGTCTGGATGAGCAGCTCGTTGGTGAAGTTGCCGTCGGAGCCGAAGGGGAAGGTGCGCAGCAGGAAGAACCGCAGCGCGTCCACGCCGTACCGCTCCGAGAGCAGGTAGGGGTCCACCACGTTGCCCTTGGACTTGCTCATCTTGTCGCCGTTGAAGTTGAGCCAGCCGTGGCCGTAGACCTTCTTGGGCAGGGGCAGGTTAAGGCTCATGAGGAACGCGGGCCAGTAGATGGCGTGGAACCGGACGATCTCCTTGCCCAGGAAGTGGACGTCCGCGGGCCAGAACTTCTCCAGATCGTCATACTGATCGTTCTCATACCCCAGGGCGGTCATGTAGTTGAACAGCGCGTCCAGCCACACATAGACCACATGGCCCGGGTCAAAGTCCACAGGAACGCCCCAGGTGAAGCTGGTGCGGGATACGCACAGATCCTGCAATCCGCCCTCGCAGTCGATGAAGTTGTTGACCATCTCATTGACCCGGCTTCTGGGCTCCAGGAAGTCGGTGTTCAAAAGCAGGTCCCGGACCCGGTCCGCGTACTTGGAGGCACGGAAGAAGTAGGCCTCCTCCTCCGCGTCCACCACCTCCCGGCCGCAGTCGGGGCACCTGCCGTCCTTGAGCTGGCTCTCGGTCCAGAAGCTCTCGCAGGGCGTGCAGTACTTGCCCTTGTAGGAGCCCTTGTAGATGTCGCCGTTGTCGTATATCTTCTTGAAGATCTTCTGGATGGCGGAGACGTGATAGCCGTCGGTGGTGCGGATGAAGCGGTCATAGCTGATGTTCATCAGCTTCCACAGATCCAGCACGCCGCCCGGGGCGGTGACGATGTTGTCCACGAACTGCTGGGGCGTGATTCCGGCCTCCCTGGCCTTGTTCTCGATCTTCTGGCCGTGCTCGTCCGTGCCGGTGAGGAACATGACCTCGCAGCCGGTCAGACGCTTGTAGCGGGCCATGGCGTCGGTGGCCACGGTGCAGTAGGCCTGACCGATGTGGAAGCGGCTGGAGGGGTAGTAGATGGGGGTGGTAATGTAAAAGCGCTTGTTCTCCATGGGGAAAACCTCCTTACTGGGATTCTTTCTCATAAAAGGACACATTGTCCATAGTATACCAAAAACATCTCCGGTTTACAAGAGCGGGTCCGGCAATTTTTGCTCCGGGGGTTGGCACGGCTGGACCCCAGCGTTTTCATTTGCGTTAGAGCCTGTTTAGTATCTCAACGTGTTTGGATTGGCGAGAGGATTTTTTGCCCTGCAAGGCAAAAATCCGCAGGCATCCTGACGGATGGCAAGGAACGATTGTGCAATGACCGCATCGAGCGGTCATGCACAATTCAATTCTGCACGGCCCCTCGATGGGGCCGTTGCAGAATCTATAACGAAGTCAGGGCGGAAAATACGCCGCCAAGACAGGCGCGGGGAGATGCTAAACAGGCTCTTATACAGCTTATGTTATCGTGCAAAGAGGGCGCTCTGTCATGCCGAAAGCGCACATCACCCGGGAGATGATTGTGGACGCCGTCTTTGCCGCCGTCCGGACGGCGGGGGCCCGGATTCTGTGGAGCGCCTCCCCGCTGGCGGTTGCGGCGGCCTGCGCCCTGAGCCTCCTGAAAACCCTGCCCCCCAGACGGTTCTCCCCCGTCCCAGGGCCGGACGAATAAAAATTCTCTTCTCTTTCAGCCGGTTTTTCAAATGTTTTCCCTATTTCCCAACTTTTTCAGCCAGGAGATGTTGACATAACGATGTGGAAAACGATGTGGATAATGTGTAAAACCCTGCGCCTGCGGTGCTCCCACGGGTTTCCTGTCTGTTATGGCCCCGCGGAGGGCGGTCACTTTTTTCGGAGTTTCACGGTTTTTTGTCAAACCCGCCCCCATGCACTGTGCCAAAATTCCCGGGGCCGGGGGAGAAAAAAGCGGTGCGGCCGCCCTTTTGTCCCTTTACAGCGGCGGCCGCAGATGGTAAGATGGAGCGGAACCCCGCCAAAAACCGAAAAGAAAGAGTGATGGACTATGGACCGCCACAGCGGTATCCTCATGCATATCTCCTCCCTCCCCTCCCCCTACGGCATCGGCACCCTGGGACGGGAGGCCTACGCCTTTGCCGATTTCCTCCGGGCCGCCGGCCAGAAGTACTGGCAGCTGCTGCCCCTGGGCCCCACCAGCTACGGCGACAGCCCCTACCAGAGCTTCTCCACCTTTGCCGGCAACCCCTACTTCATTGACCTGGATCTCCTGGCGGAGGACGGCCTCCTCTCCCCCTCGGAGCTGGAGGCGGAGGACTGGGGCGGCCAGCGCCGCTATGTGGACTACGGCAGGATCTACGCCGCCCGCTTCGGACTGCTGCGCAAGGCCTTCCAGGCCGGCTATCCCCGGGACCGGGCGGCGGTGGAGGCCTTTTGCCGCGAGAACAAGTGGCTGGACAACTACGCCCTCTACATGGCCCTCAAGGCCCGCTTCGGCATGAAGAGCTGGCTGGACTGGCCGGACGAGGACCTGCGGCTGCGCCGGGCGGAGGCCCTGGAGCGGGCCAGAGAGGAGCTGGCGGAGGATATCGCCTTTTACGCCTACCTCCAGTACCTCTTTTTCCGGCAGTGGGACGCGCTGCGGGAGTACATCCACTCCCTGGGCATCCGGATCATCGGGGACCTGCCCATCTACGTGGCCATGGACTCCGCCGACGTGTGGGCGGAGCCGGAGTTCTTCCAGCTGGGGGAGGGCAACGTGCCCACGGAGGTCTCCGGGGTGCCGCCGGACTACTTCAGCGCCGACGGCCAGTTGTGGGGCAACCCCCTCTATGACTATGACCGGATGAAGGCCGACGGGTACGGCTGGTGGATCCGCCGGGTGGAGGGCGCGGGCCGGCTCTTTGACATCATCCGCATTGACCACTTCCGGGGCCTGGAGAGCTACTGGGCCGTGCCCTACGGGGCGGACACCGCCAAAAGCGGCCGGTGGCGGAAGGGTCCGGGCATGGATCTGGTGGGAACCCTGACCAGCTGGTTCCCCGGCCTGTCCTTCATCGCGGAGGACCTGGGCTTTCTCACGCCGGAGGTCCGCCGGCTGCTGGAGGACTCGGGCCTGCCCGGGATGAAGGTGCTGGAGTTCGCCTTTGACGCCCGGGAGCCCAGCAACTACCTGCCCCACACCTATAACCGCCACTGCGTCTGCTACGTGGGCACCCACGACAACGAGACCGTGGAGCAGTGGCGCTGGCAGGCGGACCGGGCGGACGTGACCTTTGCCAGAAAATACCTGGGCCTCAACGACGCGGAGGGCTTCCACTGGGGCATGATCCGCGGGGGCATGTCCTCGGTGGCGGACACCTTCCTGGTGCAGATGCAGGACTGCCTGGGCCTGGGCGCGGAGGGGCGGATGAACACCCCCGGCACGGGCTGGGGCAACTGGCGCTGGCGTCTGCTCCCCGGAGAGGCCAGTCCGGCCCTGGCCAAGAAGCTGCGCTGCTATACCAAAATGTACGGCCGGTAGACTGCCGGACTGAAGAGAGCCGCACCGTGTCCTGCGGTGCGGCTCAGTCTATGCGAAATGTTCCCTGCCTAACAAGCTGCCATTTTACAGGAGAAACAGCAAATATTACGGATAGTTCTTCTATATTGTTATGTATTCATTGCACAAATGCAGGGCTGTCCGTCAATAGAAAATCGTAATTATGACGAACTCCACCCATTCAGCGCCTATAGCTTGCAGCAACCGCCGAAGGGAACTGCATCTGCTTGCAGCGATGCTGCGCCCCCACCTCTCCGGACGCCAAAGACTTCCAGAATCTTGACAAACATCCCCTGCTATGCTATTTTTTCTTTGCCAACGCATTGTTAAAAACGGACGCCGTTTTCACACTGCCAGCGATGTATCCCGCGAAGGCGCCGCTGGTCAAACCGGATAAAACAGCCGGCTGACAGGAAGAGGGAC
Source organism: uncultured Oscillospiraceae bacterium (assembly GCA_910579965.1). Taxonomy (GTDB): domain Bacteria; phylum Bacillota; class Clostridia; order Oscillospirales; family Oscillospiraceae; genus Pelethomonas. The sequence continues at coordinate 14,179 of CAJTWF010000035.1, read as the reverse complement.
AACGAATGAAAACAAAGAAGGCCCTGGCAGAGTCGCTGAAAAACCTGCTTCTTCAGAAACCGCTGAATAAAATTACCATCAGCGATATTGCAGATGACTGCGGTATCAACCGCATGACCTTCTACTACCATTTTAAGGACATCTATGATCTGGTGGAGTGGACCTGCGCAGAGGAGGCCGCCCAGGCCATGGAGGGGAAGAAGACCTATGACACCTGGCAGGAGGGCTTTCTCAACATCTTCTCCGCGGTACAGGCCAACAAGCCCCTCATCATGAACGTCTACCGCTGTGTCAGCCGGGAACGAATCGAGCAGTACCTGAATCCGCTGATCTGTAGTTTAATCCTGGGCGTGGTAGAGGAAAAATCGGCGGAAATGCCGGTCAGCGAGGCGGACAAGCGCTTCATTGCGAACTTCTACGAGTATGCCTTCATTGGCGTTATGCTGGAGTGGATCGACAACAATATGCGGGAGGAGCCATCCGTGCTTGTCGAACGCACCAGCCGTGTGGTACATGGCAGCATTCTCCGGGCGCTGGGCGCCTTTCGTGCCGGCGAGCCTCTCCATTCAGCGGAAAGCCCTTAGATCCTATCAATCATGCCCCGATGATAAGAAACTTATCATCGGGGCATGATTGTTTATTGTGAAAAGAAAAAAACTGTCCTATGATAGCCCTATCAGGTGAACAACCCAACCAAAACAGAATGAAAGGATGTTTTTCATGTATTATTCCAGCGGAAACTACGAGGCGTTTGCCCGTCCCCAGAAGCCCGAGGGCGTGGATCACAAATCCGCCTATATCATCGGCACCGGCCTGGCGGCCCTCACCGCCGCCTGCTATCTGGTCCGGGACGGTCAGATGAAGGGGGAGCATATCCATATCTTCGAGAAGGACCCCATTCCCGGCGGGGCCTGCGATGGGTGGAAGTTCGAGAACGTGGGCTACGTTATGCGGGGCGGCCGGGAGATGGATAACCATTTCGAGGTCATGTGGGACCTGTTCCACTCCATCCCCTCCATTGAGACCGAGGGGGTCAGCGTCCTGGACGAGTACTACTGGCTCAACAAGAGGGACCCCAACTACTCCCTCTGCCGGGCCACCGTCAACCGGGGCCAGGACGCCCACACGGACGGCAAATTCGACGTCTCCGACAGGGCGGCCATGGAGATCATGCGCCTGTTCTTCACCCCGGACGAGGACCTGTACGACAAGCGCATCACCGACTACTTCGACGGCGAGGTGCTCAACTCCAACTTCTGGCTCTACTGGCGCACCATGTTTGCCTTTGAGAACTGGCACAGCGCCCTGGAGATGAAGCGGTATATCAAGCGCTTCATCCACCACATCGGCGGCCTGCCGGACTTTAAGGCTCTGCGCTTCACCCGGTACAACCAGTATGAGTCCATGATCCTGCCCATGGTCAAGTATCTGGAGGGGCACAGCGTCCAGTTCCACTACAACACCAAGGTGGTCAACGTGGAATTTGACATTCAGCCCCAAAAGAAGCTGGCCAAGCGCGTCGAGCTTCTGCGGGAGGGGCATCAGGAGTTTGTGGACCTGACGGAGAACGACCTGGTCTTCATCACCAACGGCGGCTGTGTGGAGAACTCCTCCATGGGCTCCCAGAACGAGCCCGCCTCCTACAACACAGAGATCAGACCCGGCGGCGGCTGGGACATGTGGCGGAAGATCGCCGCCCAGGACCCCGCCTTCGGCAACCCGGACAAATTCTGCTATGACCCGGAGCAGACCAACTGGATGAGCGCCACCGTGGAAACCCTGGACCAGCGGATCATCCCCTATATCAAGAACATCTGCCAGCGGGACCCCTTCACCGGCGGCGTGGTCACCGGCGGCATCGTGACGGTGAAGGACTCCTCATGGCTCCTCAGCTGGACCATCAACCGCCAGCCCCAGTTCCGCGCCCAGCCCAAGGACCACTGTCTGGTGTGGGTGTACGCCCTGTTCAGCGACGTGCCCGGCGACTATGTGAAGAAGCCCATGCGGGACTGCACCGGCAAGGAGATCTGCATGGAGTGGCTCTACCATCTGGGGGTCCCCGAGGACCAGATTGAGGATCTGGCCTCTGTCAGCGCCAACACGGTGCCGGTGATGATGCCCTATATTGACGCCTTCTTCATGCCCCGCAACGACACCGACCGGCCCAAGGTGGTGCCTGACGGCGCGGTGAACTTCGCCTTCCTGGGCCAGTTTGCCGAGACCGCCCGCGATACCATCTTCACCACCGAATACTCCATGCGCACCGGTATGGAGGCGGTCTACACCCTGCTGGACGTGGACCGCGGCGTCCCCGAGGTCTGGGGCAGCACCTACGACGTCCGGGACCTGCTGGACGCCACCGTGAAGCTCCGGGACGGGAAGAAGATCACGGAGATGGACCTGGGACTGAAGGAGAAGCTGGTCCTCCACGAGGCCCTGAAAAAAATCGCCGGCACGGACATCGAGAAGCTGCTGAGAGAGCACCTCGTCATCTGACCCCCAAAAACACCAGCGCCCTACCCCGTCAAAGGGGGTAGGGCGCTCCCTTATCCCATCAGCACGCCGATCAGCGCCGGGATCAGGAAGATCAGGCCGCTGGACAGATTGGCGGCCATGGAGCAGGCCAGCTGCTCCTCCTCGGACAGCTCGTCAAAGGGCACGATATGCTCGTCCGCGAAGTCCGCAATATCCCCGGTCAGCCGCCGGCGCTTCTTCTCCTTCTTCTTTCCCCTGGAGAGCAGGTGGGGGACCTCCAGCCCGTCCAGGCGCAGATAGTTCAGCCACGCCAGACCAAACAGGAACAGCGCCGCCACAAAGCAGCCGTCCCGTCCCACGGGCAGCAGCCCCTTGTTGACATACCGGTCCCACAGCAGCACCACCGTCAGCATAACCGCGCACTTGGTCACGGCCCGGTAGATCGTGGGCCGGATCATGATCGCTGAAAACAGCGACAGCATCTTCTTCATCCCGTCTGGCTCCTTTTTACGTGAAGGAGGCCGGCCCTTGGGCCGGCCTCCTCGAAATATTTTGCTTAGGCCTGGATCTCTCTGCGGTACTGCTCCAGCTCCTTCTTGTTGCCATAGATGAAGTGGCCGGGCAGAATCTCCTCCCAGACGGGCTTGTCAGTGCTGTAGTCGTGGACAGAGGGATCATACACCACCAGCTGCTTCTTCTTCTCCATCTCCGGATCCGGGATGGGGACCGCGCTCAGCAGCGCCTTGGTGTAGGGGTGCAGCGGGTGGAGGAACAGCTCCTCCGCCTCCGCCAGCTCCACAATGCGCCCCTTGTGAATAACAGCAATCCGGTCCGAGATGAACCGCACCACCGACAGATCGTGGGCGATGAACAGGTACGTCAGCCCGCGGCTGACCTTCAGCCGGTTGAGCAGGTTGAGCACCTGGGCCCGGATGGACACGTCCAGCGCGGAGATGGGCTCGTCGGCCACCACAAACTCAGGCTCCATAATCAGCGCCCGGGCAATGCCGATACGCTGACGCTGGCCGCCGGAGAACTCGTGGGGGAACCGGGAGGCAAACTCCGGCAGCAGGCCCACTTCCCGCAGCGCGTACTCCACCTTCCTCTTCCGGTCATCCTCGTCCTTGTAGAGGTGGTGGTTGATGAGGCCCTCGGAGATGATGTAGTCCACCTTGGCCCGCTCGTTCAGAGAGGCCATGGGGTCCTGGAAGATCATCTGACACTTCTTGATGACCTCCAGATCCAGCTCCTTGGAGATCTTCCCGCTGATCCGGCGGCCCTTGAAGAGGATCTCGCCGGCGGACACCGGGTTGATGCGGGTGATTGCGCGGCCAATGGTGGTCTTGCCCGAGCCGGACTCGCCCACCAGTGAGAAGGTCTCCCCCTTGTAGATGTCGATGTTGACGTGGTCAACGGCGACAAACTTTTTCCTGCCACTTCCGAAGGTAATTTGCAGGTCCTTGATCTCTATCAGCTTTTCACGCTCTGGCACAGCAAATTCCCTCCCTTACTTCAGCATCTGTTCACGCAGCTTTTTGATGGACGCAGGCTGCTCGATCTTGGGCGCTCTGGGGTCTAAGTACCAGGTCTTGGCCTTGTGGGTCTCCGACACATCAAAGAAGGGCGGCTCCTCCTCAAAGTCAATGGCCAGGGCCTGCTGGTTCCGGGGCGCGAAGGCGTCGCCCTTCACCTCGTAGAAGAGGTTCGGCGGCGTGCCGTCGATGGTGGGCAGATCCTCGCCCTTCACCCCCAGCTGGGGCAGGCTGGACAGCAGCGCCCACGTATAGGGGTGCCACGCGTCGTAGAAGATCTCGTTCACCATGCCGTACTCCACGATCTGTCCCGCGTACATGACCGCCACGCGGTCCGCCACGTTGGCCACCACGCCCAGGTCATGGGTGATGTAGATGACGGTCATGTTCAGCTCCCGCTGGAGCGCCCGGATCAGGTCCAGAATCTGTGCCTGGATGGTCACGTCCAGGGCCGTGGTGGGCTCGTCGCAGATGAGAATCTGGGGACGGCAGGCCACGGCGATGGCGATCACCACTCTCTGACGCATTCCGCCGGAGAACTCGTGGGGGTACTGGTTGGCCCGGCGCTCCGCGTCGGGAATGCCCACCTTCTTGAGCATCTCAATGGCCAGCTTCCTGGCCGCCTCGCCCTTGATCCCCTGGTTGAGCTCAATGCTCTCCTGAATCTGCTTGCCGATCTTCTTGAGAGGATTGAGGCTGGTCATGGGGTCCTGCATCACCATGGAGATCTTCTTGCCCCGGATGGTGAGCCAGTCCTTCTCCGCGGTATACTTGGAGATATCCGTGCCCTCATACATGATGGTGCCGCCGGTAATGGAGCCGTTGGCGTCCAGCATGCCCAGGAAGGACTTGGTAAACACGCTCTTGCCGGAGCCGGACTCGCCCACGATGGCCAGGGTCTCCCCCTCGTACAGGTCCAGGGAGCACCGGCGGATCGCCTTGAGGATCTTGCCCCGCAGGCTGAATTGAATCTCTACGTCCTTTGCGGACAGAATCGGTTCTTTCGCCATTCCTTCTCCCCCTCCCTTACACGTGGTTCCTGGGGTCAGCGGCGTCGGACACCGCGTTGCCCACCAGGTAGAAGGTAACCGTAATCAGAGATACGATCACCGCCGGCTCAATCAGCAGATAGGGATAGTCCAGGAAGAAGTTGCGGGCGTTGCGCAGCAGCAGCCCCAGGGACGGGGTGGCCGCCCCCAGGCCCAGGCCCAGGTAGCTCAGGGTGGACTCCAGGGCGATGGTGCCGGGGATGGACAGGGCCAGGCGCAGAATAATCACGCTGATGAGGTAGGGGAAGATGTTCTTCACCAGCACCCGCCACACCGGGGTACCCAGGCACCGGGAGGCCAGGTTGTACTCCCGGTCCCGGTACATGAGCACCAGATTGCGCACGTTCCGCGCCATGACCAGCCAGCCGATGGCGATCATCGCCGTGGCCATGATGCCGAAGCCCTGGCCCACGATCAGGGCCACCAGGGTCATGTAGATGACAGTAGGTATATTGTTGATGACATTGTACAATTCGGTCAGCGGCCGGTCCAGCCAGCGCACGTAGCCCCACAGGCACCCGATGGCTACGCCCACAATGGCCTCCCCGATAGCCACCACAAGGGCCAGCTTGATGGAGACCTGGGCGGCGTACCACACCTGGCACCAGTAGTCCCGTCCCAGGTTGTCCGTGCCGAACCAGTACTCGGCGCAGGGACCCAGGAAGGTTGTCTCCCGATTGCTCACCAGCTCCGTATACTGATACTTGCCGATGGCCAGGGCGATGAAGGTGAAGACCACCAGCACGATGAACACGATGGCCATGAACACGGCGGACTTCTTCTTCAGGAAGTTGTGCCACACAGAGCGCCAGTAGGAGTAGTTGGAGTAGCCGATCCGCTCGGCGGCGGCGGCGGAATATTCCACTACGCGGAACAGTTCGTCTTGGTTCACCTTGCTCATTATCGGGTCTCGCCTCCTCCCGCCAGCTTGATGCGCGGATCAAGAATCATCATCAGGATATCGCCAAGGAACACGCCGATGATGCCCAGGCTGGCGTACAGGAATACGCAGCCCTGGACCACGTTGGTGTCGTAACGGTTGATGGCGTCGGTCATCAGCGTGCCCATGCCGGGCACGGAGAAGAACCGCTCCACCAGCAGGGAGCCGCCCAGGGTGAGCAGCAGAGACGCGGGGATGTACTGGGCCAGGGGCACGAAGGCGTTTTTCAGCACGTGCTTGACCATGATGCTCTGACTGGACATACCCTTGATCCGGGCCAGCTTGATGTAATCCTTTGTGGACTCATCCACCATGTACCGCCGGGTCCACAGCGCGTAGTGGGCGATGGACGTGAGGGCGAGACAGGCGATGGGCAGGATACTGGAGGGCCCGGGGTTGCGGTTGGAGTAGAGGCTGGGCAGCTTGAGGATTCTGGCGCCGAAGGCCAGAACCAGGGAGTAGGACACCAGCGGAGGCACGGAGTTGACGAATACTGTGTAGACGGTGCCCACATGATCCATCAGACGGTCCTTCTGCCGGGCCTGCAGCACTCCCAGGATCACGCCCACGGCCAGAGAGATGGCCATGGCGATCAGTCCCAGCCGCATGGAGATGGTGAACTTGCCGGCCACGATGCTCCACACAGAAACACCAGTCTGAATCCTCCGCGACTCACCGAAGTCCAGACGAAGGAGACCCCTATAGAACCGGAACAACTGTGTGGGTATCGGGTCCAGCAGGCCCGCGGCCTGCAGCATGTCGTGCTTTGTCTCCTCGTCGTACTTCATCTGCTGCTCCTCAGTGAAGTAGTAATCCGTGGGGAGCATGCGCATGAGCACAAAGACGATGGAGACAATGATGAAAACCGTCAGAAGGGATTGCAGCAGCCGCTTGACCGTGTACTTAGCCATCAGCTGTTGGCGTTAAAATTCTCGACGAACTGAGCGTAGGCCTCGGCGGTATAGGGCTCCGTGGAGGTTTCCCAGTTCTTGTAGGTGTAGTTCTGGCAGCCGTACAGAGCGTTCATCTTGGAGTAGTCGTTGATCTTGGTCATCTGCCAGGCGTTCTCGTAGTTGGAGGGGATGGACAGGGCGTGGTTGAGCAGGAAGGCCTCGGCCTCGGCGAACTTCTCATAGCGGGCGTCCAGATCGTCGAAGATGTTCTTGGCCTCGCGCTCCAGGCGGGTGAACTCCTCAAAGAGGGCGATGGTGTCGGGATCGGTCAGATCGTTGATGTTGGTGTAGTTGTTGGCGTAGTAGGCGTTGTCGTCGCCGTAGACGATCTGATCCAGGAAGTTCTCCACGTCGCCGTAGTCAGCGCCCCAGCCGTTGCCGGTGAAGCTCTGGAGCCTGGGATTGACAACCTCCTGCTGGAGGGAGGAGACGAACTCGCAGATGTTCAGGTTGATGAAGTCCTTGCCCAGGGTGCGCTCGAAGTTCTCCTTCAGAACGGTGGCGCCGTCCAGAGCGGAGCCGCCGCCGGCCTTGATGTAGTAGTCCATCTGCACGGGGAAGGTGACGCCCTTGGCGGTCAGCTCCTCCATGGCCTGCTCCTTGTACTGGAGGGCCAGCTCCTCGTTGAAGCGGCGGGGGCTGCCGGTGCCGGCGGGGCCGATGTTCTCCAGCTTCTCAATGACCCGCTCGGTGTAGTCGGTGCCGTCCTCAAAGTAGAGCAGACCCTGCATGGTGAAGCACAGGTTCTCCAGGTTCAGGGGGTTGACCTGATTGAGCCGGGCCCAGGTGGTCTCCAGGTTCACGCCGTAATACAGGGCCTTGCGGAAGGCCTCGCTGGTAACGGCGGTGTTCCAGTTGGTGTCGGGGGTGCCGTCGGGATTGTTCTTGGCAAAGTTGAGCTGATACTGGTAGGAGTACTTGCGGAAGCGGGTCTCCACCAGGTAGTCGTTATCGGGATCGTCGGGGTTGCTGAGGATGGTATTCAGGGTGGACTCGCTCAGCTCGGTGTTGTCCACCTCGCCGGTGTCGAAGAGCTCGTCGTCCTTGGTGGCCTCGTCGATCATGACGATGGTCACGGTGTCGAACAGATAGGCGTCCTTATCCCAGTAGCTGGGGTTGCGGGTAAGGATCTTCTCGTTGTTCATGATGTACTCGGTGATGGTGTAGGGGCCGTTGTACCACATCTGGGTGTTGTTCATGCCCACCATGCCGTCCACGCCCTTCTCATCGATCTCCGCCTGGGAGACAGGGTACAGGGCGGCGGAGGTGCAGAGGGTGTCGAAGTAGGGGGTGTTGTTGATGCAGGTGTAGTTGAGGGTGTAGTCGTCGGGGGCCTTGACGCCCACCTTGTCAAACTCGGGGTTGTTCTCGGTGGTCAGGGCCTTGGCGGCGCCGGGGGTGGTCTCCGCCAGCTCCTTGGTGTAGTTGTAGTAGTCCATGGCGCCCTCCACCATGGTGACCAGCATGGAGGTGTTGCTGGCGTCGTTCTTCTCAAAGTTGAGGATCCACTCCATGGCGGTGACCCAGTCCTGGGCGGTGCACTTGGCCTTCTCATTGCCCTCCATGTCAACCCAGACCACGTCGTCGCGGAGCTCGAAGTGCCAGGTCTTGCCGCCGTCCTCGGAGCCCCAGCTCTTGGCCACGGCGGGCTGCAGCTTGCCGTAGTTGTCGATCTCCAGCAGGGGGGAGTAGGCGTTGCAGAGGACGTTCAGGTCCGCGGCCTTCTCGGTGTGGAGGATAAAGAACTCCTCCAGCTCACGGGAGCCGCTGCTCTCCCAGGTCACCAGGTCCTTGATGGGCTCGCCGCCGTTGCTGGGGGCGGGGGGCTCGGTGGGGGTGGTGTTGGTGTTGTCGGTGTTGCCGGGGGTGTTGGCGTTGTTGTTGTCCGCGGGCTGGTTGTTGTTGCCGCCGCAGGCGGACAGGACCAGCAGAGCGGTCAGCAGCATCGCCAGAATACGAGTTGCCTTTCTCTTCATCTTGGTGTCACTCCTCACAAAATTGTCAAATAAAGCAAAGCCCCCCGCTGGAACTCCAGCCCTGCCGCAGGCGGACGCGGCAGAAGGACCTTTGTTTCCCCGCGCCGCGGGGAAACAAAAATGGCTCGGGAGCCATTTGGAATTTCCGGGAGCCTCTGCTCTATTTGCTACCAATAATTTATCATTTTTGTCACAGCCTGTCAAGCATTTTTCCGGCTGGCGCTGGCAATTTTGGACAATGTGCCAATACCTGTGAGCCCGTCCGGCGGGGGAAAACGTCCGCCCGGGGCGGCCGGACAGGGCCGGAAATATCCGCCGGCAGGGGAATATTCCCATTGCCGGCGGGCGGGGACCGGACCTGTCCCCCGGGCGGGCCGGTGAGCCGGGGGGAGGAATATTTTTGATAAGATTGCAATAAACTGATCTTTTAACCACTATTCTGCGAAATCCCCTCTGATAAGTTGAAAAAGATTGACAAAATCGGAGTCATCCTGTACAATCGGTACAATCCAGCCAGACCATCGGAAAGGGGACGGAGTCGCTATGACCTTGTCGGAGTATATGAACAGCCAGTTTTCCCTGTGGCAGAACGTGGATTTCTTTCTGCGCATCGCGGCGGCCTGCGTGTGCGGGGCCTGCATCGGCGCGGAGCGGAGCAAGCGGTACAAGGAGGCGGGCATACGGACCCACATCATCGTGTGCTGCGCCTCGGCCCTGCTGATGATCGTGTCCAAATACGGCTTTGCGGACCTGACGGACCCGGCGGGGGCCATGTACAGCGGCATCCGGGGCGCGGACCCGGCCCGGATCGCGGCCCAGGTGGTCAGCGGCATCAGCTTTCTGGGGGCCGGGGTGATCTTCAAGCACGGCAACGCGGTGCGGGGCCTGACCACGGCCGCCGGGCTGTGGGCCACGGCGGGCATCGGCCTGGCCATGGGGGCGGGGATGTACCCGGTGGGCGTGTTCGGCACGCTGATGATCGCCCTGCTCCAGATTCTCATGCACAAGTTTGTCATGCAGGCGGACGCCCTGGCCAGCAACCACCTCCACTTCACGGTTCAGGACAGCGCCCAGTTCCACGAGCGGCTGGGGGACTACCTCCAGGAGCGCAATGTCCAGATCATGGACAGCCGCATTACATACCACGACGACGGCTTTGTCAGCTACGACATCACCGTCCGGGCCCCCCGGGAGATGACCATCAGCGATCTCAACCAGTTCCTCCGCTCCTGCGGGGACGTGCGGGGCATCAGCTATACGCCGATCTATTAGGGGGGGAGTTATTCACGTGGAGACATACTTGGTGCTATGCCTATAGTGCCAGGCTAGTGCGGCGCGTTTCCGTGCGTGCCCCCCACGCTCCCTTGACATTCCCCGCAAACTATGATAAGCTGATAAAGAAAAGAGCGCAAGCGTATCATCAAATACGCCTGCGCTCTTTTTGTTATGCACGCAATCATTTGGAAACGGAGGACAAAAGAATGAAAAAACCGGAGAGGGGTTCAGGACCGTGCAGATCGGAGACCCATCCTGACCCGGCCCGGCGGACGCAAAAGCGGCGGTATGCCGGAAAAGCATACCGCCCGCTGTGAGCCGCGCAAAACCTACAGAATATGCACCGACTCCGGATCGAAGGCCAGATGGCACCGCTCCCCCACCTGATAGATCCGCTTGTTCTTGGGGTTGTAGTCCGTCAGCTTCACCAGGGTATTGCCCACCATCACATGGTAGTTCTGATAGGAGCCCATGAAGCAGGACAGGATCACCTTGCAGGGCAGGCCCCCCTGGTCCGCCAGGACCGCGGACTCCGGACGGAGCACCACTGTGTACGTCTCGCCGGACTTCATGCCCGCCTTGGCGGGCACCCGGGTGGGATTTCCCTCGATGCGCAGCACCGCGTGGTCCCCCTCCAGGCCCTCCAGCGCGCCGGTGAGGAAGTTGGCCTCGCCGATGAAGTCCGCCACAAACTCGCTGTTGGGGTGGTAGTAGATCTCCTGGGGCGTGCCCATCTGGGCCACCACGCCCTTGTTCATGATGATGATATTGTCCGAGAGCGCCATGGCCTCGCTCTGGTCATGGGTGACGTAGATGGCGGTGATGCCCACCTCCTGCTGGATACGGCGGATCTCCGTGCGCATAGACACCCGCAGCTTGGCGTCCAGATTGCTCAGGGGCTCGTCAAAGAGGAGCACGCTGGGCTCGATCACCAGGGCCCGGGCCAGGGCCACCCGCTGCTGCTGGCCGCCGGAGAGCTGGTTTGTCATGCGCCCCTCCATGCCCGTCAGCTCCACCAGATCCAGAATGCGCATCACCCGTTCCTGAATCTCGTTTTTCGCCACCTTGCGCAGCTTCAGGCCGTAGGCCACGTTGTCAAAGACGTTGTAGTGGGGCAGCAGGGCGTAGCTCTGGAAGACCATGGCCGTGTCCCGCTTGTTGGGGGTCAGGGCGTTGATGGCCTCGTCCCCCAGGTAGATCTCCCCCTCGTCGGGGCTCTCAAAGCCGGCGATCATCCGCAGGGTGGTGGTCTTGCCGCAGCCGGAGGGGCCCAGCAGGGTCACAAAGGAGCCGGGCTCGATGGTCAGGGAGGTGTCCTTGACCGCATAGAAATCCTTGCCGGTCTTGGGGTCCTGGTAGATTTTGGAGATATGCTCCAGCTTGACGCCCTTTTTCACTTTAGACATGGCTGTCCTCCTTGATTTTTCTGCTGGTGCCGAAGAACCGGATAAACAGGTTCATCAGCAGCACCGCGCCGTAGGTGATGATAATCAGGATGGTGGCAAACGCGCAGGCGATGGAGTAGGAGCCCTTCTCCGCAAACTCGTTGATCTGCACGGTGATGAGCAGGAACTGGGGCGTCACCAGCAGGATGATGGCGGAGATGGCGGTGATGGAGCGGACAAAGGCGGTGACAAGGCCGCTGAGGAAGGAGTCCTTGATAAGTGGCAGCGTCACGGTCATGAAGACCTTGAAGCTGTCCGCGCCCATGTCGTAGGCCGACTCCTCAATGGACTTGTCGATCTGCCGCAGGGCGGAGATGCCGCTGCGGGTGCCCGTGGGCAGGGAGCGGACCACAAAGACGATAATCAGGATGGCCGCGCTGCCGTAGATGCCCTGCAAAAACCCGGTGTGGAACACGCCGCCGGAGAAGCCCCGGATGTACCCCACGCCCAGCACCGTGCCGGGCACGGCCATGGCCAGCATGGACACGGCCTCAATGAAGCCCTTGGCCTTGAACCGCCGCTTGACCACCAGATAGGAGATAATCATGGAGAGCAGGGCCGTGATGGGGGCGGCGATGAGGCTGAGGACAAAGGAGTCCCGGAAGGCCCGCAGGCCCTTGTATTTGGTGAACACCTGACCGAACCACTTGAAGGTCAGGGGGGTGAACTTGTACCCCCAGGTGGGGAACAGGGCCCCGATGGGCACGCAGGCGTACATCATGATGACGAAGAAGGCCGCCAGGGCGCACAGGATGGTCAGGGGGACGGAGACGCTCCGGTCCTCAATGAGCATCCTGCCCCGGGATGCCTTGCCCGTCAGGGTGGCGGCGGTCTTGGCCTCCAGGTAGTACTTCTGCACCGCGAACATGAGCAGGGTGATGCTCAAAAGCACAACGGCCATGGCCGCCGCGCCCTCCTTGTCGTAGGCGCCGGTGATTTGCAGGTAAATGGTGGTGGCCAGGGTGTCGTAGGACCCGCCGATAATCATGGGGTTGGCGAAGTCGGCAATGGACTCAATGAAGGTCACCAGGAAGGCGTTGCCCAGGCCCGGCAGCAGCAGAGGCATGGTGACGGTGAGAAACACCTTGCTCCGGGAGGCCCCCATGTCCCGGGCCGCCTCCTCCAGGGAGGGGTCGATGTTCTTCAGCAGGCCCTTGAGCATCATGTAGCACACAGGGAAGAAGGTGAGGGTCTGGACGATGACAATGCCCCAGAACCCGTACACGTTATTGTCGTAGATACCCAGCAGGAACCGGGTGATGAGCCCCGCCTTGCCGAAGAGCATAATCATGGAAAGGCTCAGCACAAAGGGCGGCGACACCACCGGCAGCATGGACACCACCTTGAAGAGGCCGCCCACTGCCTTGCCCACCCGGACGTAGACCTCCACATAGGCGAACAGCAGGCCCACAATGGTGGAGAGGATACCCACCAGGAAGCCCACCTTCAGGGTGTTGGTGATGGCGGTGATGAAGTTGGGCATGGCCATAATGCGCTGGAAGGTGGCCAGGGTGAAGCCGTTCCCGCCGTAGAAGCTGTCCACCAGCAGGATGGCCAGGGGGTAGAGGATGAACAGGGTGAGGAATGTGATGAGGACCACAATGGTCAGCACCATAATCGGGTCCGCCATCAGCTTTTTCCGGTCCAGCATCGCGCTCTGACTTTTCGCCAAGGGTAGCCCTCCTTTCTTGTCACAAAACACAGAACAGGTCTTCATTCTTTTCTTTGTGAACAAAGAAAAGAATCAAAAGAAAAACTTTACAGGCTGTGCGTATGCGTACAGGCACTCTCACGATCGCGCGTCAGGCCGCTGGCAGTTATCAAAACACCTCTAAAGTTCTTTTTGCCTACTTTTTCTTTCAAGAAAAAGCAGGGTTCTTTTTGATTCTTTTTCTTTTAAGAAAAAGAATGGATACAAAACGGGGGATGGCGGCGTGGGCCATCCCCCATCTGTGCTGGGTTCGATTTACTCGGTCTGGAAGCGGTCGTCGCCGCCGCCCAGGGCGTTCATGACCTCTTCAATATAGGTGGTGATATTGTTCTTGGCGTCCTCGAAGTCGTACTTCATGACGTTGTTGGGATCCAGGCCGAAGTCCGCGGCCTGGGAGGGCTGCTGGGCGTTGTCGATGACCAGGAACTGGTAGGAGCCGTAGTCGTCGGCCAGCTCCACGCACTCGGGGGACAGGGCGTACTCAATCCACAGCTTGGCGGCGTTGGGATGGGCCGCGCCCTTGAAGATGGCGGTGGCGCCCACCTCGAAGGAGGTGCCGCTGGAGGGGATCACCAGCTCGATGTTCTCATAGCCGTTGTCCACGATCTGGGTGATGCCGTCGTGGAGGAAGCCGATGCCCACCACGCACTCGCCGGTGCCCACGTTCTTGGACGGGCCGGAGCCGGACTTGGTGTACACCTGGATGTTCTTGTCCAGGTCAACCAGGTACTGGATGCCCTCGTCGTGGCCGTACTTCTGGATCATGGTGTTGATGACCAGCTTGGCGGTGCCGGCGGTGTTGTAGTTGGACAGCCAGATCAGG
>CAJTWF010000034.1 GCA_910579965.1 uncultured Oscillospiraceae bacterium | reverse complement strand
ACCCCCATCCGCGCCCTGGTGCTGACCCCCACCCGGGAGCTGGCCCTGCAAATCAAGGAGAGCTTTGACCAGTACGGCAAGTATCTGAGCATACGCCACACGGTCATCTTCGGCGGCGTGGGCCAGGGGCCCCAGGTGGAGGCGCTGGAGCGGGGGGTGGACGTGCTGGTGGCCACGCCGGGCCGGCTCAACGATCTGTGCAATCAGGGCCACATCCGGCTGGACGGGATTGAGACCTTTGTGCTGGACGAGGCGGACCGGATGCTGGACATGGGCTTTATCCACGACGTGCGCAAGGTCATCGCCCGCCTGCCGGAGCGGCGGCAGACCCTCCTGTTCTCCGCCACCATGCCCCAGGAGATCGCGGAGCTTTCGAAAAAGATCCTGCACGATCCCGTCCGCGTGGAGGTGACCCCCCAGTCCTCCACGGTGGACGCCATTGAACAGCGGCTGTACAAGGTGGACAAGGGCAACAAGAAGCTGCTGCTCCAGCATGTGCTGGCGGACGAGAGCCTGGACAGCGTGCTGGTGTTCACCAACACCAAGCACGGCGCGGACCGGGTGGTGAAGGAGCTGGGCCGGGCCGGGGTGGCCGCCATGGCTATCCACGGCAACAAGGGCCAGACCGCCCGCATCCGGGCCCTGGACAGCTTCAAGAGCGGGGCGATCCGGGTGCTGGTGGCCACGGACATCGCCGCCCGGGGCATCGATGTCAACGAGCTGGCGGCGGTGGTCAACTACGAGCTGCCCAACGTGCCGGAAACCTACGTCCACCGCATCGGCCGCACCGGCCGGGCCGGCCGCAGCGGCGTAGCCATCAGCTTCTGCAACTTTGACGAGCTGGCCTATCTCAAGGACATTGAAAAGGTCACTGGCAGAAAGGTGCCTGTGGTGGAGAACCACCCCTGGCCCATGGAGATCCTGGAGGCCTCGCCCAAAAAGCAGCCGGGTCAGCGTCCGCCCCGGGCGGAGCGCGCCCGGGGCCGTCAGGCGGTCCCGGAGGGGCCGGTCCCCGTCCGGCTGGAGAAGCGCCCGCAGAAGCCGGCTGTGCGGCCGGAGCAGCGTGCGCCCCTGGAGAGGCCGGCCATTCGCCCGGAGAGAGCGTCCCTGCGGCCGGCGGCGCTGCCTGCGCCGGTCCCCCCGCCGCCCCAGCCGGCGGTGCGGAAAATCTCCTCCGAGCCCCCCAGAATGGGGCGGCTGGTGGCCTTTGCCGACGGCCGCCGGAGCCGGCGGAAGCGGCCCCAGGGACGGTAGGGAAGAGAGAGGGAGAACCGCCTTCGGACGGTTCTCCCCCTTTTTCCCCACGGGTGGGTTTCAGCTCCTGGCCTGACCGGACACGTGGATGATCTCGCCGGTGATATAGGAGGCCCCGTCGCTGGCCAGGAAGAGGAAGGCGCTGGCCAGGTCCTCCGGCTCACCGATGCGGCGCAGCGGGATCTGTGCCGCCAGCGGGGCGATGACCTCCTGGGGCACCGCCCGCATCATGTCCGTGTTGGTGATGCCCGGGGCCACGGCGTTGACCCGGATGCCCAGGGGCCCCAGCTCCCGGGCCAGGGAGAGGGTCATGCCGTTGATGGCGGCCTTGCTGGTGGGGTAGGCCACGCCCTTGGGCTGGCCGTAGCGGCTGACCATGCTGCTGGTGTTGATGATGCAGCCGCTCTTCTGGGCGGCCATGGCGTCGTACACAGCGCGGACGCAGTAGAACGCCGCGTCCACGTTCAGGCTCATCACCTTCCGGAACAGCTCCGGGGTGTAGTCGGACAGGGGCTCGGAGGAGGACATCCCCGCGTTGTTCACCAGGATGTCAATGCGGCCGTGGCGCTCCCGCACTCCGTCAAAGGCGGCCTTTACGGACGCATAGCTGCCCAGGTCCGGGGCGATGCCCTCCACCCGCCAGCTGGGGTCCTTTGCCTTCAGCGCCGCCACAGCCTTGTCCGCCGTCTCCTGGCGGGACCCGCAGAGGACGACAACCGCGTGGTTGGCCAGATACTTCTCCACAATGGCGTACCCGATGCCCCGGGTGCCGCCGGTGACGATGGCAATCTTGTCTTTCAGCATACATGTTCCTCCCTGATAAAAGTCTGTATGAAATAGTATGCGCCGGCCCTCTCCGGTCTAAACCAGGAGGGCCGGCGCTGGCTTCTGTTTTACTGGGTTATGGGATTACTTGGCGCACAGCGCGGCGGTGTCCATGGCGATCATCAGCTCCTCGTTGGTGGGGATGATGAAGATCTTGACCTTGGAGCCGGCGGCGGACACGTCCACCTCCTGGCCCCGCACGTTGTTCTTCTCCATGTCCATCTTCACGCCCATGTACTCCATGCCCTGGCAGATCTCAGCCCGCAGCTCCTTGGAGTTCTCGCCGATGCCGGCGGTGAAGACGATGGCGTCCACGCCGCCCATGGCGGTGGCGTAAGCGCCGATGAACTTCTTCACCTCGTAGATGAACTTCTCCAGGGCCAGGGCGGCGCGCTCATTGCCCTGAGCGGCGGCCTCGTCCAGATCCCGGAAGTCGGAGCTCACGCCGGAGATGCCCAGCACGCCGCTCTTCTTGTTGAGGATGTTGAGCATCTCCTTGATGTCATAGCCGTAGCGGCCCATCAGGTACTCCAGAATGGTGGCGTCCACGTCGCCGGAGCGGGTGCCCATGGGGAAGCCGGCGAGGGGCCCCAGGCCCATGGTGGTGTCCACGCACTTGCCGTCCACCACCGCGGACAGGGAGGAGCCGTTGCCCAGGTGGCAGCAGATGACGCGGCTGTGCTCCGGATTGCCCAGCATGTCGATGGCCCGGGCGGAGACGTAGCGGTGGCTGGTGCCATGGAAGCCGTAGCGGCGCACGTCGTCCTTCTCATAGTACTCGTAGGGGATGGCGTAGATGTAGGCCTTGGGGGGCATGGTCATGTGGAAGGCGGTGTCGAACACGGCCACCTGGGGCGTGGTGGGCATGATCTTCTGGCAGGCCTCGATGCCCATAAGGTTGGCGGGGTTGTGGAGAGGGCCAAGGGGAATGCACTTCTTGATCGCCTCAATGCAGGCGTCGTCGATGATGCAGCTCTTGGTGAAGGCCATGCCGCCGTGGAGGACGCGGTGGCCCACAGCGGCGATCTCGCCGGTGGAGGCGATCACGCCCTTGGCGGGGTCCACCATGATGTCCAGCACCGCCTGAATGGCCTCGCTGTGGGTGGGCATGGGGATGTCCTGCTTCACATCCTCCCGGCCCGGGACCTTGTGGGTGAGGCGGCCGTCGATGCCGATGCGCTCACACAGACCCTTGGCGAAGACCTGACCGCCCTCGGACTCCATGAACTGGTACTTCAGGGAAGAGCTGCCTGCGTTGATAATCAGAATTTTCATGTGCGTCAATTCTCCTTATCCCTAGATTGTCATTGTTTTGTTAATTTTTGTTTCCGGCCTGTGGCTTGCATTTTCGGCAGGAGACAGGTAGAATAAATACCGTTATCTATTGTAGACTATTTTCTTCCGTTAGACAACCATTTTTTCGTCTGTTTTCAAAAAAATCTCAGAGCCTGCATTCATTGCCGGGGGACGCGGAACGGCGGAGGCGCTTTGCCGTCAGACCAGGAGATCTCCCCGGGTATCCTGCCGGATGGCGGGAGACAGAGCAGGGACGAGGGGAGGCCATGCCGTGGCGGTAGCGGGCATCATCGCTGAATACAACCCCTTCCACCGGGGCCATGCCTGGCAGATCCAGGAGGTGCGCCGCCGCCTGGGGGCGGACACGGCGGTGGTGGCCTGCATGAGCGGAAACTTCGTCCAGCGGGGGGACTTCGCCATCCTGGCCAAGCACCCCCGGGCGGAGGCCGCCCTGGCCGGGGGCGTGGATCTGGTGCTGGAGCTGCCCACGCCCTGGTCCGCCGCCACGGCGGAGCGGTTCGCCCAGGGGGGCGCGGCAGTCCTGGCGGCCGCCGGGGTGGTGACTCATCTGGTCTTTGGCTGCGAGACCGGGTCTCTGCCGCCCCTGGCCGCGGCGGCGGAGTGCCTGGACAGTCCCGCCTTCCGGGAGGCCCTGGGCCGGTACACGGGCAGGGGGATGACCTTCGCCGCGGCCCGTCAGGCGGCGGCCCGGGGACTGATCGGGGGCGCGGCGGACTGCCTGTCGACGCCCAACAACATCCTGGCGGTGGAGTACCTGCGGGCCCTGAACGCCATGGGCGGCCCCATGGAGCCCCTGGCCCTGCCCCGTCTGGGGGCGGGCCACGACAGCCGGGAGGAGGACGGATTTCTCTCCGCCGCCGCCATTCGGGACCGGATCCTCTCCGCCGGGGACTGGGCGGCGGCCCTGCCCCCGGCCACGGCGGCCGTCCTCCGCCGGGAGATGGACCGGGGCCGTGCCCCGGCGGACTGGCGGAGCTGCCAGCGGGCCATCCTGGCCCGGCTGCGGCGGATGGAGGAGGCGGCGTTTCTCCCCTACGACGGGGGAAACGAGGGTCTTTACCACCGCTTTTACGCCGCCGTCCACACCCAGGCCGGGGTGGAGGACATCCTCTTTGCCGCCAAGACCAGGCGCTACCCCCTCTCCCGGCTGCGGCGGATGCTTCTGCTGAGCTACCTGGGCGTGCCGCAGGCAGGCCAGGGACAGACGCCGCCCTATCTGCGTGTGCTGGGCGTGGGGGCCCGGGGCCGGACGCTGCTGCGGCGGATGCGGGAGAGCGCGTCCCTGCCGGTGATTGTAAAGCCCGGCCGCGTCCGGCGGCTGGGCGGGGAGGTCCGGCGGGTGTTTGACCAGGAGGCGGTGTGTACGGAGCTGTACGCGCTGGCTCTTCCGGCCCTGGAGACGGCGGAGAGCGACTACGCCCTCTCTCCCGCCGTGGCATGGGGCCTAGGGCATGTTTGAAAATTGTCAATATGCCCAAACGGCGGTTATTTTTCCGCCATACTGCGTTAAATTTTCTTGCCATCCGTCAGGATGCCTGCGAAAATTTGCCTTGTTTGGCGAAAAAATTCCTCGCCGTTGGGCATATCGCCAATTATCAAACAAGCCCTAGAAAAGGAGCAAAATCTATGAAAAAATATTGGATCGTCCTGCTCATCGGCGGACTGTGTCTGCTGGCGGCGTGCGCGAGCCTGACCCCGGCGGCGCGGTCCCCCTCCGCTCCCCCGGCCAGCGCGCCGGAGGAGGCGGTGAAACCGGTCTACCAGTTTGACACACTGTCCGCCCAGGAGCGGTTCGCCGCCGGGGATGGGACGGAGCTGGCCCGTTACAGCTATCAGCTGCTGACTATGTCGGTGGAAAATATGGACGAGCTGGCCCCTGCGGAGGCGGAGGCGGCAGCGCGGAACATGGAGGGGTTCAACAGCAGGATGGAGAGCCTGATGGAGGAGTCCGTGGCCCGGGGCCGGCTCATGGGGGAGGACGCCCAGGAGGCATACCTGCTGGGCAGCGCGTCGCTTGACTACTACGACGTCACCGAGGCGTCCTATTACCAGGCCGGACGGCTGGTGTCCGTGCGCATGGACACAGGCGGGTTTACCGGCGGGGCCCACGCCAACAGCTACACCTCCAGCGCCCTCTTTGACCTGAGCATCGGGCAGTTTATTGATCCCACCCAGATCGCCGAGGCCCCGGAGACCTTCCGCACCGGGGCGGCGGAGCTGCTGCTGGAGCAGGCGGAGGCTCTGGAGGAGCGCGGGGACTTCTGGCCGGAGTATGCGGACATCATCGCCGCCTGGAACGAGGGCACGGTGCTCTTTGACCAGGAGGGGATGCTGGTGGTCTTCTCCCACTACGTGCTGGGGCCCTACGCCATGGGCACGGTGGAGCTGCGCCTGGACTACGGGCAGCTGGCGGAGCTGGTGGGGGCCGGCGGCATGGCGCGGCTGGGGATTGGCTGAGCCACAGCGTCAAAAAGTAAGTCCCTTCAGCAAATGGGGTGCAGGGTGAATATTCACCCTGCACCCCATTTGGCGCGTCTGCCGGCGGTTCCATATATCCGTAATCTCAGGTCTCCGGCTCCTTGCTCAGATCCAAGCTGCGGATCTTCTTGCGCAGGGGCAGAATCGCCGGCGGTGATACGCTCAGCTCGTCAACGCCCATGCGCAGGAAGGTCTCCGTGAGGGTCAGATCCGCGCCCAGCTCGCCGCAGATGCCCACCCAGCAGCCGTGGCGGTGTCCGGCCTCCACGGTCTGGCGGATCATGCGCAGAATAGCGGGGTGGTGGGCGTCATAGAAGGCGTCCAGCTTGGGGTTCTGCCGGTCAATGGCCAGGGTGTACTGGGTCAGATCGTTGGTGCCCAGGGAGAAGAACTGCACCTCCTGAGCCAGCTCCTCGGCCATCATCACGGCGGCGGGGGTCTCGATCATGATGCCGATCTCCACCTCGCCCATGGCCACGCCCCGCTCCCGCAGCTCCCCGCGGCACTCCTCCAGCACGTCCTTGGCGTCCCGGATCTCCCGCACGGAGATAATCATGGGGAACATGACGGACACGGCGCCGAAGGCACTGGCCCGGAGGATGGCCCGCAGCTGGGCCTTGAAGATGTCCCGCCGGGTCAGGCAGATGCGGATGGCCCGGTAGCCCAGGGCCGGGTTCTCCTCCTTGTCCAGGCCGAAGTAGTCCGCCTGCTTGTCCGCGCCGATGTCCAGGGTGCGGATGATGACTTTTTTGCCGGCCATGGTCTCCGCCACCCGCTTGTAGATAGCGAACTGCTCCTCCTCGGTGGGGAAGTCCTGGCTGTTTAAGTAGATGAACTCGCTGCGGAACAGGCCGATGCCGCCGCCGTCGTTCTGGAGCACCAAACCCACGTCCCCGGCGTTGCCGATGTTGGCGTATACCTTCACCTCGCGGCCGTCCAGGGTGACGTTGGGCTTCTTCTTCAGCCCCTGGAGCAGAGCCTCCTGCTTGAGATCGTCCTTGCGCTTGTCCTCCATGGCCCCCAGAAGCTCCGGCGCGGGATCCACGTACACACAGTGGTTGTACCCGTCCAGCACCGCCAGCTTGCCGTCCCAGCTCTCGTCGTAGTCCACGCCGATAAGGGCGGGGATGTTCATGGTCCGGGCCAGAATGGCGGTGTGGCTGTTGGCGGAGCCGTAGCGGGTGATGAACCCCAGCAGCTTGCTCTTGTCCATCTGCACCGTCTCGCTGGGGGTGAGATCGTCGGCCACCAGAATGGCGGGCTCGTCGCCCAGGGCGTCCTGCTCCTCCGCGCCGCTGAGGATGTTGACCACCCGGCCCGACACGTCCCGCACGTCCGTGGCCCGGGCCTTCATGTAGGCGTCCTCCATGTCCGCGAAGGCGGCGGCGAAGTTGTCCCCTGTGGTGGCCACGGCGTACTCCGCAGTGGCGCCCTGGTTCTCAACGATGCTCCTGACCGCGTCAATGTAGTCGTCGTCCTCCAGCATCATCTCGTGGATCTCGAAGATGGCGGCGTTTTCCTCGCCCACCTCCTCCAGGGCCTTGTCGTAGAGGGCCCGCAGCTGCTCCTTGGCCTTCTCCCGGGCAGCGTCGAAGCGGGCGAGCTCCTCCTCTGCGGTCAGGGCGGAGGCGGCGGCGGTCTGCGTCTCCTCCTTGCGGTAGACACGCAGCGGGCCGATGGCCACGCCGCCCAGAATAGATTTACCGGTTGCTACCTGCATGGGCTTGCGTCCTCCTCTTTCTTACAGATTGTCCTTGAAAAACTGCTCCATTGCCCGGCAGCTGGCCTCCTCGTCGCCGCCCTCGACGGTGACAATCACCGTGTCGCCGCCCTTGACGCCCAGGCCCATCACGCCCATAAGCTTGGTGGCGGCGGAGGACTTGCCCCCCTCCTTCTCTACGGTGATGGTGCTGTCCAGGGCCTTGGCGGCCTTGACCAGCAGCCCGGCGGGGCGGGCATGGATGCCGATGGGATCATTGATGACGTAGGTAAACTGCTTCATGGTGGTATCGTCCTTTCTGTTTGTTGAATAACAGGGAATTACTTGTTCACCCGCAGAACGCCGTCCCCGGGCTGCACCGCGCCGGAGCCGGTCTCCTCCACGCCGGCGAAATCGTCCGTATTGGTCACGGCCATGATGACGGTGGAGGGGTGGCCCGCCTCGCGGATCTTATCCAGATCCATGGTCAGCAGCAGCTCGCCCTTTTTCACGCTCTGGCCCTCCTTGACGGCGTTGGCAAAGCCTTCGCCCTTCATCTCCACCGTGTCCACGCCCACATGGATAAGGATCTCCATGCCGCCGGCCTCCAGGCCCACGGCGTGGAGGGTGTCGGTGAGCTGGGTGACGGTGGCGTCAATGGGCGCGTAGACGCGGCCCTCCTCCGGGTTCACGCCGCAGCAGACGCCCATGATGCCCTGAGAAAACATCTCGTCGGGGATCTGGCTCATGGGGACAAAGGCGCCCTTGGAGGGCGCGCCCAGTATGGCGGGAAAGGCGGCTGCTGCGGGAGCGGCGGGCTCCTTCCCCTTCAAAAAGTCAAATAAGCCCATATTCGTATTCCTCCTGTGATTTTCAGTTCATTTCCAGCGCGGCGATATGCGCGGCTGGTAAGCGCGGGGAAAATCTCCCGGTCTGCCGGGAGGAGAAGGGTCTCTATTATACATTAAACCGCTGTTTTGCCGGAATGTCAAGATGCTCCTGCAAGACGAAATCATTTTTATCAGCTCTGACAAAAAAGGCAGCCCCGCCTTGGTATAGAAAAGCAAGGGCCGCCGGCATCTTCTCCTGCCGGCGGCCTGTCCGTCCTCGATCAGCGCTTGTTCTGATTGTTGTTCTGATTCTGATTCTGATTCTGGTTCTGGTTGCTGTTCTGGTTCTGGTTGTTATTCTGATTCTGATTCTGGTTGTTCTTCATAAGAGGCAGCCTCCTTTCCAAAAGCGGTACGTGCCTATTGTTTCCCATTGTGCGGGGCATTATACAGCCCATGGGGGGAATAAACGGAAAGTTTCGGAAAACACTAGGGATATTCCGGAGCCCGCCTGCCGCAGCCGGGCTCTGAGCAATTTGGAAAGGAGCAATTTCCCTATGGATTTGCGAGAGAGCGTCACCAAAGAAAATCTTCTGCGGGCCTTTGCCGGGGAGAGCCAGGCCAGAAACCGCTACACCTTTGCCGCCAGCACCTGCTGTCAGGAGAAGCTGCACGTGCTGGAGGCGGTGTTTCTCTACACCGCCCAGCAGGAGCTGGCCCACGCTAAGGTGTTCTACAGCCACCTCAAGAAGGCGGGCTGTGAGAACGTGACCATCACCGCCAACTACCCCGTGGACCTGCCCGAGCAGCCCCAGAAGCTGCTGGAGCTGGCCAGGAGCCACGAGATGGACGAGTTCGGCGACGTGTACCCCGCCTTTGCCGAAAAGGCACAGGAGGAGGGCTTTGCGGAGATCGCCCGCCACTTCCGCCAGATCGCCGAGATCGAGAAGGTCCACGCAGACCGGTTTGACCGCTTCGCCAAGCTCATGGCCGACGGCAAGCTCTTTGTCAGCGACGTGGAGACCGGCTGGATTTGCCTCAACTGCGGACATGTATTCACCGGAAAGCAGGCCCCCGCCAAGTGCCCCGTCTGTTCCCATGACCAGGGATATTTCATCCGCCTGGAGCTGTCCCCCTACGCAAAATAGCGGCCATTCGCCGGCACGCCAAAGGGGCGGCAGCGAAAGCTGCCGCCCCTTCACGGGCAAATCAGAGCCGGGCTGTCCTGCCGGCGGGGACTAGACCTCCTTGTCCGGCTCCTGTCCGGCGGCGGCCAGGGCGTCCGTCTCCGGCGGCGGGGCCGGCGTGACCTCCACCGTCACCGGCTGGGCCGCCATCCGGCCTCCCACCACCCCGGCCAGCAGGGCGGAGAGATCCAGGCCCGTGGACTCCTTCACGCCGTCCATCACCTGGCTGGCGGAGCTCATGACGTCCTTGACCAGCCTGGTGGAGTTGCCGTCGCCGTACATAATGATCCTGTCGGTCTGGGCCAGGGGGGCGGCGGCGTTCTTCACCACGTCAGGCAGGGCGTTGAGGTACATCTCCAGCACAGAGGCCTCGCCCATCTTCTTCTGGGCCTCCGCTTTCTTCTCAATGGCCTCGGCCTCCGCCAGACCCTTGGCCCGGATGCCCTCGGCCTCCTGCTCCATGGAGAAGCGCAGGGCCTCCGCCTCGGCCTTGCGGGCCTCTGCCTCCTTGAGAGCCTCGTATGCCTTGGCGTCCGCGTCCCTCTGACGGCGGACCAGCTCGGCCTCGGCCTCCTTCTCCGCCTTGTACTTCATAGCGTCCGCCTGCTTGCGGACCTCCGCGTCCAGCTGGCGCTCCTTGATGGCGATCTCCCGATCCGCCAGCTCCGCCTCCTTCTCCTTGCGGGCGATGTCGGCGCTGACCCGGGTGACCTCGATGGTCTTGCGCTGGGTCTCCTGCTGGATGGAGTAGGCCGCGTCGGCCTCGGCTCTCTTGGCGTCCGCCTTCACCTTCATCTCCGCCTGCTGGATGGCCAGAGCCGCGTCCTGCTCGGCGATCATCTTCTCCGCCTGGACCTTCACCGCATTGGCCTCCTGCTGGGCCTGGGAGGTGGCGATGGCGATGTCACGCTGGGCGTTGGCCTTGGCGATCTGGGCGTTCTTGCGGATCTGCTCCACGTTGTCGATACCCATGTTCTCAATGGTGCCCGCCCCGTCCTTGAAGTTCTGGATGTTGAAGTTGACCACCTCAAGGCCCAGCTTGCGCATGTCGGGGACCACGTTCTCCGTGATCTTCCTGGCCACGCCCTGGCGGTCCTGGACCATCTCCTTGAGGCCCACGGAGCCCACGATCTCCCGCATGTTGCCCTCCAGCACCTGGGTGACCAGGCTCACCAGCTCCTCCGGCCGCTTGCCCAGCAGGGCCTCGGCGGCCAGCTTGAGCAGATCGGGATCGGAGCTGATTTTCACGTTGGCCACGCCGTCCACGGTGACGTTGATGAACTCGTTGGTGGGCACGGCCTCGCTGGTCTTCACGTCCACCTGCATGATCCGCAGGCTCAGCTTGTCCACCCGCTCAAAGAAGGGCACCCGCCAGCCGGCCTTGCCGATGAGGATGCGCTTGCGGCCCAGGCCGGAGATGATGTAGGCGGTATCCGGCGGCGCTTTCAGGTAGCCCAGGAAGAACAGCAGCGCAATGACGGCCACAAGGGCGATGGGCAGAATGATTTTTACGATATCAGGCATGTTTTCTCCTCCTTTAAAAATATGTCCGCTTACTTTCTCTGTCTGTCAGCGGGGAGGGTTCTCTCGCACCCGGGTACGAAAAAACGAGACCTCTACCTCCCGGTAAAAGTCTCGTTAAGATCCCAGCTGGAGACCTCCGCGCGTCCCGGGCGTGGTGAACGCCGTCCTGACGGTGCGCGCCCCGGCGTACCGGGGAACTACTCCCTTTTGACACTGTTATCATACCACATTTGTCGAAAAAGAGCAATGGACATTTTGACAAAATCTTAACAAGAGTTTTTGTGCATTCAGCTATTTGCTATAGTTGACGCGCTTCGGCGGCGCCTACCGCTGCTTACATCTGCCGGTACACCTGCTCTCCTGCGACAGTACCGGCGCGGTACAGCTGCAAATCATGTCTGTACCGGATTACAGGCGGCAGCGCCGGAGCCTCCACAGGCGGCTCCGGCAGCTCCGGGACCGGCGGCTCCGGCGAGGCCAACAAGCTGAATTGGGAGGACATGACCCTCGTGGTGGGCGAGAGCTGGACAGCTGTCCCTCAGCGGCGTCGCCTCCACGCTGACCTGGCATGTGAGCGGCAGCGGCATCGCCACCGATGGCGGGACGGTTCCGCCACCGCCGTCAGCAAGGGCATGACCACCTGCACGGTCTCCCAGGGCAGCCAGTCCCGGTCCTGCACCGTGCGGGTCAAATAAGCGAACAGCCCCCGGATGCCTGTATCAGGACGTTCGGGATCTTCTCTTGGGATGTACTCACTTCTTTAATAATACCCTTATTGGGGACACTCCCGGAATATCCGTAGCCAGGTGGGCATAGAAATACAAAGGGTAGACAAGCCTTCCGTCAGGCCATGCCAGACCGCCGCTCCGATCAGTGTGGTGCGGCGCACCGCGCCCCCAGCAGCACCTGGTGCCAGCTGGTTTTGTTGTCCATGTACGGGGACCTCCTTTAAGTCTGTTCTTATGAAAGAGATGTATTTATCTTCTGCAAAGGCAAATACATCTCTTCCCGCGGGGCTGTCAAAAAAAGGCAGCTTAACAATCTCTTTTTTGAGAGGAAGGATGGAGAAATTTGACGTGACAGACATTTGCCGGCAGAAGTTGGCAGAGGCCGGCGGCAAGAAATTTGGCGAAAACAGCGTTTCTTCCCTTGACGCAGAGCAATCCATTGTGTATCATGGTATCGGTGATATTTGTCTTTTTCTGAGGAATTGTTTACATAATAACACAGTGGAGCGACGGCAAGGAAGGGTACGCAAGACGATGATACGACTGACAGACGTAGTGAAGGAATACCCCAACGGCACCCACGCCCTCAACGGGCTGTCTATGGAGATCCAGGACGGGGAATTTGTATTTATGGTAGGCCCTTCGGGCAGCGGTAAGAGCACGGTCATCAAGCTGCTCATCGGGGAGATCGAGCCCAGCGCCGGCCGGGTGATGGTCAACGGCTTCTCCCTGCAAAACATCCGGGAGTGGCAGATCCCCCATATGCGGCGGACGGTGGGGGTTATTTTCCAGGATTTCCGCCTCATCGATCACAAGACGGTCTATGACAACATGGTCTTTGCCATGCGGGCGGTGGGCGCGGGGCCCAGGGAGATCAAAAAGCGCATCCCCTACTGCCTGAATCTGGTGGGACTGGAGAACAAGGGCCGGCGGCTTCCCACGGAGCTGTCCGGCGGGGAGCAGCAGCGGGTGGCCATCGCCCGGGCCCTGCTTAACAACCCCAGCACCATCATTGCCGACGAGCCCACCGGGAACCTGGACCCGGCCCGTTCCCTGGAGATCATGCGCCTGCTGGAGCGGATCAACGCCCTGGGCACCACGGTGCTGGTGGTGACCCATGAGAAGGACCTGGTCAACCGCTTCGACAAGCGGGTGGTCATGCTGGAGCGGGGCCGGGTGGTCAGCGACGGCAAGGGCTGGTACGGAAGGAGATAACCAGTGGGGAGACACAACTTTTTCTATTTCGCCCGGGAGGGCGCGTACAACATGTTCAGCCATGGCTTCATGTCCTTTGCCGCCATCGGCATCACAGTGGCCTGCCTGCTGATTATGGGCACCTTCACCCTGGTGGCAGTGAACGCCAACGCCATGCTGGAGGACATGGAGGCCCAGAACCAGATGCTGGCCTTTGTGGACAAGAGCCTGAGCGAGACGGAGGCCCGGGCCCTGGAGTCGAAGCTGCTGGCGGTGGACAACGTGTCCAAGGCGAGCTTTATCTCCAACGAGGAGGCGGCGGCGGCCTTCCGGGACCGGTATGAGGAAGACGAGCTCTTCCAGGGCCTGCCGGACGAGAACTTCCGCCACCGCTACGCCATCGACTTAAAGGATATCGGCCTCATGGGACAGACCAAGGCGGACCTGGAGGCGGTGGAGGGCATCGGGCCGGGGAACGTGAGCGCCTACGAGGACGAGGCCGCCGGGTTCATCACTATCCGCAACGTGGCGGGCATCGTGTGCGTGGTGCTCATTGCGGTGCTGTTTCTGGTGTCCGTGTTCATCATCGCCAACACCATCAAGCTCACTACATTTGACCGGCGGGACGAGATCGCCATCATGAAGATGGTGGGCGCTACCAACGGCTTTATCCGCTGGCCCTTTGTGTACGAGGGATTTCTGCTGGGGCTGTTCTCGGCGGTGATCGGTTTTTTCCTCCAGTGGGGGCTCTACGAGGCGGTGGCCCGGTCTGTGGCCACCAACGACACCATCAACCTCATCTCCGTGGTGCCCTTTGAGACCATGTGGGAGTATGTGGCTGTGATCTTTGCCGCCGCCGGCATGTTCATCGGCGTGGGCGGGAGCCTCAGCGCCATACGGAAGTTTTTGCAGGTATAGTTCTGACCTCCGGCAGTCCCGGAGACACACGGCGGGACCGGAAAAGGAAGCGCCGGTACAGCAGAAAGCGCCTCTTACGTTTTTCTTTTGGGCTCTTTTCCGCAGCGCCCTCCCTGCGGCTGTACTGCGGGGCTATCGCTAAAAATGTATCGGCGGCGCCTTTGTCTGACGCTGCGGCGAAGAAACGGAACAGGAAAGGGTCAAATTACATATGATGAAAAATTGGCGAAGAATACTACCCCTGGTGCTGGCGGCGCTGATGCTGGCGGCCGTGCTCCCTGTGAAGGAGGAGGGTGGCGTGCTGCCTGTGGCCCAGGCGGTGAGCCAAAAGGACATAGACAAGCTGAAGGACGACAAAAAGGGTCTGACCAGCGAGAAAAAGGACATCCAGGACCAGCTCTCTCAGCTGAAAAACGACAAGAATAACGCCATTCAGCGCCGGACGCTGCTGGACCAGCAGATCTCTGTCACCGAGCGGGAGATCAAAAACACGGAGGACCAGATCTCCGGCTACGAGGCTCTGCTGAGCCAGACGGCCCTGGAGCTGGAGGAGAACCGGCGGGAGGAGGAGCAGCAGTACGCCCTGTTCTGTGAGCGTGCGCGGGTGATGGAGGAGTCCGGAACAACCACCTACTGGTCCGTCCTCTTCAAGGCGGACAGCTTCTCCGACCTGCTCAGCCGCCTCTCGGACGTGCAGGAGGTCATGAACTACGACCAGGCCGTCCTGGACCAGCTGCGGCAGCTGCGCAGACAGATTGAGGAGAAGCAGGCCTATCAGGAGGCGCTGAAGGGCGAGGCCGAGGAGGCCAAGAAGGATCTGGAGAGCAAGAAGGCGGAGCTGGATGAGCAGCGCAAGGCCGCCGACCAGATGGTGAAGGAGCTTCAGGCCGACCAGGAGGCCGCCGAGCTGCTGCTCCAGGAGAAGGAAAAAGAGGAGGCCCGCATCCAGCAGGAGATCAAGAAGAAGGAGCGGGAGCTGGCGGAGCAGATGGCTGCGGCGCAAATGAACTGGACGGCCACTGCGGGCGGATACATCTGGCCGGAGACCAAGAGCAAGCGGATCACCTCCCCCATGGGCGGACGTGACACTGGCATCAAGGGCGCGTCCACTAACCACAAGGGGGTGGACATCGGCGGCGTGGGCTACAGCACCAACGTACTGGCCACCAAGGCTGGCATTGTGACCATCTCCAAGCGGTCCAGCTCCTACGGGGAGTATGTGGTCATCCAGCACGGTCCGGGGAACACCACCCTTTACGCCCACATGAGCTCCCGGGCGGTGAAGGAGGGGGATGTGGTGAGCCAGGGGCAGGTGATCGGCGTTACCGGCTCCACGGGCATCTCCAGCGGACCCCACCTCCACTACGAGATCACTGAGGGGGGCAGCCGGGTCAATCCCCTCAACTACCTGCCCGGATACATCAAGGCGTGGTAGTTCTTTGAGGATAACGTATAATACCGCCTCCCGGACCATAGTATGGTGCGGGAGGCGGTTTATGATGTTGGGATATATTCTGTACGGCGACGGGCCCAAGCGCCCGGAGCTGGGGGAGCGTCAGCTCCCCGGCGGGGCCTTTGTGACGCTGCGCATGGGACAGGCGGCCCATCCCACGGGGCCGCTGGCCCTGTCCCGGGCCCGGCAGGGCGCCCGCCGGCTGCGGGAGGCGGGGGTGCGCTCCGCAGTGTTTCCGGTGGACTTCCCCTATACCGCGCTGTTTATCCGGCAGGGGGTCTGCCCGGTGGACACCCTGCCCCTGCGGCGGGCCCTGGCGGCCCCCATGACCAGACGGAGCCTGGAGAAGCTGGGGCTGGAGCCCACCCAGGCGGTGGTGGCGGTGACGGGGGAGCGGTGCGCCCGGGAGGTGGCCGAGTGCGCCAAAATGCTGGCCCTGGGCTACCGGTACGTGCTGCTGGGGGTGAACAGCGGCGGGGAGGCCTTCTCCCGCAGTCTGCGGCGGGAGTACGGCATCTCCCTGGTGCTGGACCCCTCGCCGGACCAGCTGGACCGGGCGGACGCGCTGGTCATGTTCTCCCAGCGGGGGGATCTGGCCAGGAACAACCCGATTCTGTACACCCTCTATCCCGGCGGAGAGGCGGGCCGGGGCCGCCTGCCCCTGGCGCTGCCGGAGGGGATTCGAGATCAGGTGGAGGTCAACTGTGACCTTGAGCAGCTGGCGGCGGCGCTGTACGCCACGGGCGGCCTGCCCCTGGAGAGCCTGCTGGGGGGATGAGGCGTGAGAAAAGGGAGCGGATGATCCGAGGATTTTCTCGGATCATCCGCGTTTTTGCGCGCTTATGGATTTTGCTCGCCGGTCATCTCCCACAGGCGGTCCGCCAGATTGGCCAGCTCCTCCAGCCCCAGGACCTCCCCCCGCACAGTCGGGGACAGGCCGCAGGCGGAGATGGCGCCGGCGATCCGCTCCCTGCCCAGTCCAAAGACGGAGGCCAGGCTGTTGGCCAGGGTCTTTCGCCGCTGGGCAAAGGCGGCCCGGACCGTCCGGAAGAAGAAGTCCTGGCCGCAGGCAGGCGACACCGCCGGGGTCTGCCGCATCCGGCACCGCACCACGGCGGAGGTGACCTTGGGGGCGGGGAGGAAGCAGTCCGGGGGAACGTCAAAGAGGATTTCCGGCTGGGAGTAATACTGCATGAAGACGGTGAACGCGCCGTAATCCCCGGTGCCGGGACGGGCGGCCAGACGCAGGGCCACCTCCCGCTGAATCATGACGGTCATGGCCTCAAACCGGCCGCAGGACGCCAGGACGCGGAGGACGGGGGTGGTGATGTTGTAGGGCAGGTTGGCGCAGACCAGGGGGGTCAGCCCCTGAAAATGCTGGTCCACCAGGGCGGGGACGTCCAGCTTGAGAATGTCGCCGGGGATCAGGGTGAAGCGGTCCGCACCGGCCATGGTCTCCGCCAGCACCGGCAGCAGGGCTTTGTCTAGCTCCACGGACACCACCTGACCGGCCAGAGCGCACAGCTCCCGGGTCAGGCACCCAATGCCCGGCCCGATCTCCAGCACGCCGTGGGCCCCGTCCGCGCCGCTGGCGGCGGCGATCTCCCGGGGAACCCAGCCGGCAACAAGGAAGTTCTGGCCCATGGACTTGGAGAAGCGAAAGCCGTGACGGGAGAGAAGGGCCCGGATCTCCCGGATATCGCAGAGATTCATCATGTGTCCTCCTTTGCGCGGGGGCATGTTGGTATGGAATACGGGGAAACGGCAGGTCAGACGCTCCGCCACAGCAGCAGGTTCTCCCGGATGCCCACCTCCATCCGGCCGCTGTCCCGCAGCCAGACCAGATAGGAGCGGACCGTGCTGCCCACCAGAGCGTACTGCTCAAAGCTCATGGTCAGGCCGCAGAACTGGAAGAGCCGGGACAGGATCTGTTCAAAAGGCAGGGGCTCCCGGCAGATCTCCAGCAGCCGGGCGGCCACCTCGTGAACCTTGGCCCGGTTATAACGGACCAGCTCCCGGATATCCCCGGCGGCCTCCGCGTGGGAGGGGACGAACAGGGCGGTCTCCATGGCCTCCACCTGATCCAGCGTGTTCAGATATGCGTCCACATCGTAGAGAAAGGAGACGGCGTACTTGCTCAGCGTGGCCTGGCTGGCGACGCAGTCGGCAAGGAACACAACGTTGTCCGGCGTGCGGAAGCCCACCATGTCAAAGGAGTGTCCCGGCAGGGGGATGACCTCTATCTGGCTGGGAAAGCCGGGGTCAGTGAAGGGGGAGACGCGGCTTTCCTGGGCGAGGAGGAGCTTGTGGCGCAGATCCCGGCAGGGGCAGCCGCCGTAGAGGAGGGCGGGCTCCAGGATGGGGTGCTCCGTAAAGGCTCCCTCAATGCCATGGGCGAAG
The DNA here is from genome assembly GCA_910579965.1 of uncultured Oscillospiraceae bacterium. GTDB lineage: Bacteria > Bacillota > Clostridia > Oscillospirales > Oscillospiraceae > Pelethomonas. The sequence goes on along the minus strand of CAJTWF010000034.1, from coordinate 12,274 downwards.
ATCCTGCAGCCGGTACGGTCCTGCAAAAAGCGGTTTCCGCCGATGTGGTCCGCGTGGGAATGGGTATTGAGTATGCCCAGCAGGGGCCAGCCGTTGGCGTCCAGCATCTGCCGGGCCCGTTTTCCAGCGTCCTTGCTGTTACCGCTGTCGATCAAATAGGCGCCCTGGGGGGTGCGGAAGACGCCCAGCTTGGTGGGGCAGTCGATATAAAAGGTGTTTTCACCGGCCTGGATCAGTTCGTACATGGCGTGGTCCTCCTTGGGCGCTCTCTGGGTATATGCCCAGTATACCGCGATGGCGGGGAAATGTCCAGCGATTGTTCGCAGTTTTCCAGGGGCATAGGGACAGTCCATCGGAACATATTGTGAGAAAAAAGGAGGAATGCACATGTTGTCTACTGCGTTGCTGCTGCTGCGAAGCAGCCTGTTTTTATCCCTGCATCTGTCGGGGAATGCCAGCTCATTCCCCAAGCCGCTGAGCGCGGAAGAGGAGCAGGTTTATCTGGAGCGGTGCGTCCAGGGGGACTTGGAGGCGCGGAACGTGCTGGTGGAACGGAATATGCGGCTGGTGGCGCATATTATTAAGAAATATTACACACAAAGCGTGGAGCAGGATGATTTGATCTCCATCGGGACTATTGGCTTAATCAAGGGAATATCCAGTTATAAACCAGAGAAAAATGTCAAATTAGCGACTTATGCGGCCAGATGTATTGAAAATGCAACCCTCACACAATGGCACACGTTGGCAATCCGCTCCCAAAAGAAACTTCACGGTGGCATCCCCTGTTCCGGCTGGCTTCCGGCCTTTATCTGATGAGCCGCCGCCTCGGGAGCAGTATTGAAACTGCGCTGCTTTATATTCACAGCTTCCGGCCCCTTTTGGCCCATACCTACACTGAGACGGAACGCATGATTCAGACAGACCCGGAGGCCCTCAAAACGACAGCGGACAAGCTGCGGTATTACCGCCATGCGCGGGGCTTGGAGCAGCAGGAGGTCGCCGCCTATGTCACCTTACATAGAGGCACATATGCTGGCTATGAGACATCAGGGGCCAGGGACTACTACCCACTGGACAAGCTGTCCTCCCTAGCGGAGCTGTTCGAGGTCCCATTGGACTATCTTTTGGATGATTACAACAGGTTCCTCTATGAGGGACAGGGACGGCAGGTCCGGGCTCTTCGGGAGAGTATAGGGCTTTCACGAAGGGAATTTGCGGACAGGCTTAGGGTTTGGCCGTCTACTGTCCGGGACTGGGAGACGGATTCCGTGCGCATGACCAGGCAGACATGGGAGAAGCTGTTCACATCGCAAGGGCTTGGATGCCCTGGCAGAGTGTTTTCTGATGGTTGTTGAAAAGTTCATGAATTTGTGGTAAAATCAAAACAAATTATGAAACAGGGGGACAGGGAATGATTCTATATCATGGAAGCAAAATGATCGTTGAATCGCCTGAGATCCGTATTCAGAAATACAACAAGGATTTTTACTTTGGCTTTTATTGCACACTATTCCCGGAGCAGGCTATTCGGTGGGCTGTTCGGTTTGATGGTGTGGGGTATTTAAGCGAGTATCTATATACACCTGATGATTGTTTGAAAGTGAAGCGGTTCCCGGAGATGTCAGAGGAATGGCTGGACTTCATCGTATCCTGCCGATTGGGACATTCACACGAATACGATATTGTGGAAGGCCCAATGGCGAATGATACGATATTCAACTACGTTCAGAACTTTGTAGATGGAAAAATCAGCCGGGAAGCTTTCTGGGAGCTTGCAAAGTTCAAAAAGCCTACTCATCAGATCAGTTTCCATACAGCCAGAGCCTTGACCACGCTGTCGTTTATGAAGGGAAGTGAAGTCCGGAATGAAGAATAACAGCGCATTGTTTTATGCTTGCAGCCTGATTGAATTTATCGGGCGGGAACGGAAAATGAAGCGTTCGGAACTGGTCCAAATTCTCGGGGAGAAAACCATCAGGCAAATTTACCGCTATGCGGACGTGTTCCACTGTGAACCGATTGCAAAGACAGCGGATGACTTTATCACAAATCTGAATATACCGGAGGGAACCTTTGACAACGTGGCATTCTGCCGCTATGAGGTGCCGGACTACTGGACCATCGGCGAGGTCTATGAGCGGTTGATCGAGGACATTTCCGGTGATGATGAAGCGCATATCGTGGCCCGATTGATGGAGGTCTATGCTTCATGGATCAGTGACGCCATTTCCAACTATAACACAGACTTTTATTACCAGTCGCGGGATTATATCTGCGAGTGCTATCGGGAAGGAAAAGTCTGCGCTTGAATTCAGGAATTGGGAAACAGAAAAGATGCACCGCGCCTGCGGTGCATCTTTTTATTGACTTTGGGCAAAAGCTTGGCAAAGTGCTTCGATCTCGGACCGTTTTGCAAGGACAGCAAGCCATTCTTCCGGGATATCCGCCATGCCGTATTGTATTCCGGCCAGCCCGCCGGCTACAGCGCCTACCGTATCGGTATCCTCCCCCAGGTTGACAGCTTCCAGCACACAGGCCCGGTAACTGTCTGTATGGAGCAGGCACCACAGCGTGGCCTCCAGGGTATGTACCACATAGCCGCTGCCGCGGATCTCTGATTTTGGAAGGGACCGGAGCACGTCCACATCCACCCGCTTGAAGGTGTCCAGATAGGGAGCGGTATCCGTCAGGGAGGCGCACATCTCCTTGGCTGCTGTGATGCCATGCTGGATGTCCGCCGGACTGCTCCTGCCGCAGAGCAGTTCGTTCGCTATGGAGCAGTAGATGTCACAGGCGATCAGGCTGATTGGATGGGCATGTGTCAGGGCGGAGGCGTTGTGGATGATTTGAAAAGCCTCCGGTTTCCTGGGAAATTCCGGCCCCATGGTGCGGTGCAGATAGAGGGCCAACGGCAGAATGCGCATGAGGGAACCGTTGCCGTTGTCATAGGTCCCAGTGCCACCGCATTTCAACGGGGGAGTGCCTTTAGCGTATTTGGTCAGTGCCTGCCGGGTAGCGATGCCCATATCGAAAACATCGCCGTGGGCGGTCATGTATCCTTCCTCTGCCCAGCGGAGGAACCGAGCCATCATGTCGTCATAGCTGACGCTATGGGTCAGGCTCTCCAGCAGGCACAGCGCCATGGAGGAATCATCCGACCAGGTCCCGGCAGGCTGATGGTGAGTCCCGTAGGCCCGCATCCCCGTCACGGGGTCCTGTTCCAGCTCCTCCCGGGACTGAAACTCCACCGGCACACCCAGGGCGTCGCCCACCACAAGGCCAAGTATGGCGCTCTTTACGGTATGTTCAAATGTCATGTATTCACACTCCCTCATCCGTAATATAAGACAGGATTTCATCCTCTGTCACCGTCCGGTTCCTTCTGTCCTCACAGAGCTCGTAGATGTGATACCACAGGCCGCTCCCCCGTTCTTCGTCTCCGTTCACATACCGGCTGACCTGTTCCAGCAGCCGCTCTTCTTCCGAGAGCTGCCCGCGAAAGGAGGCCAGGCGGTAGAGCGGGGAAATATTCGGCGAGTGGTGGACCGGGAAAACGCGGCCATGCTTGACCGCCCCGGTGCTCCAGGTGCCATCATCATTGCGGTACAGAGCCTGAAGGCAACAGCAATCCCAATTATCTCCCACCTCCAATATGACAGCGCGGCTCACCGGCTCAGATGGACGGCAGTCTATGGTCACGAGATCCCCTGCATGAAAGGGAACAGGCAGGTTCAGATCGCAATTCGTTGAAAATTCAAGCCAATCCCGGGAAGAGTGAATATTGTGCGAGAAATAGCAGACCTCTCTGCCAAAAATCGTGTAATCGTAATCATTTTTCAATCTTCCAGTCCCATCCGGCGACCACTTCTCGACCTCGAACCAGGTCAGCTCTTTCTCATCGTCCTCCAGGTACCCAAGATATTCCCGGATACGTTCCCAGATGTGCTCCCATGCGAGATACGGCTCCAATGTCTTCTCCCTGAAAAATGGTTCATCCTCGTCATGGCAAAAATGTTTCAGGACAAAGAATTCCCCGGGCTTAGGCTGCATCTCCCGAATGGCCGCCTCTATACTGGCTGACTGACGGCGGAAATAGGCGGTATTTTTCCCGGAGGACAGCTGCAAAAAGATGTCCCGCTTTTGTTCCAGCGGAATGGCCGCATACGCGACCGCGTCCCGCAGTTTCGTCCTTGTCAGCGCGCACTCTGCCAGATAAGAGGCCATTTCAGCTGAGGGAAAAATCTCCCTCAGAATAGAATCGAGCTGCTCACACATAAAATTCTTCCATGGTGTCCAGGCACAGACAGCCCAGCCGTCCACCCTTGAACACACAGCCGCAGTCAATGTCGATCCAGGTCTCCCGCCGGAGGATCTTGTCCTTGCCGCCTAAAATACGGGTGGGCGTGTGGCCGAAAACCAGGAGCTTATCCGGGTAATACACCGCGTCCGGCTCCGGGCGTCCAAAGAGAAAGTTTTGCAGCTCGTAGGAATCCAGAGGCTTATCGGGCGCAAAATTTTCCAGCGCGGAATGGGTCAGCACAAAGGACCTGCCGCCCGCTTTCACCTCGGCGTAGAGCTCCATCTCCTGAAAATATTCCAGGATGTCCTCCCGCCCCTCCTGGGTCAGCTGCTTCAGGCCGCGGAGGGTAGGCCCGCCGCCGTTGGTGATCCACTCGCTGAGGGCGGCAAGCTGAGTCTCATCCAGGGCGGCGAGGCTCTGGTCGGTGACCTCGTCCATGAGCCAGGGGAGGCAAATGGCGGCAGTGAACTCATGGTTCCCCAAAAGCGGGAACACGTTGGGACGAGTGTTCATGTCCTGCAAGATTTTGATCCCATCCGGCCCCCGGTCGATCACATCCCCTAGCACATAGAGTGTGTCCCTTGGGGTGAACTCGATCAACGACAGCATCTCTTTGTACTTGTCAAAGCAACCGTGGATATCTGACATTGCGTAATACATCCTACCATCTCCTTGTCAGGAAGGCGCCTTATCCCAGCCGAATCAGACCGCCGTCCCGTGGCTCCGCCATGATCTCACTGACACCGTCCTCCATCTCCGACTCCACATAGGCATAGACCAGCCCGGAGCTCTTGATGTACTTCCGCTCGCTGCTCCAGTCTGACGATGCAGGGGATACGAACAGCAGGCTCCAGCATTCCCCGGCCATAGGGCTGTCTGCCCAGAGGACGTGGTAAACCAGGCAGTCATATTCCTGTTCAAACCGCTTGACCCGTTCGCTGATCTCATCGTCGGAGGGCTGGAGAAAAACCTGATCTCCGAGCTGCTGGGACAGGTTGACCGATCCGTCCCGCTCAAAATCCTGGATGGTCTGGGTATCCAGCTTCAAAAGCTCCATGCGGGAAATGGCCTCCCGCTTCATTTCTTCCAGGGATGCCTCTTTTTTGTAAATGGACATATTCACATTTCTCCTTATCTTTCTGACGATTCATAGCTTGCGGCTCTTTCTAAGATTTCCCGTTGGGCGTGTTCCACGTCTGTCTGCCGCACGAGGGTACAAGCGTCCATCTCCTCTTCCATTGCGTCCCGTTCTTCCGGGGAGAGGACGGATAAAACATGGTCCTGCACCGCGCCGCTGGCATATTTTAAGGCAAGCGCAAGAGCACGATCTCCAAAAGCATAATGATCATCATACGTATCCCGTAACAGCTTTTCGCACAGCGGGAGGGGCAGCGACCCAAGGGCGTCAAACTCCGGCAGGAAGGAAGTCTTTTTGACATCTCTCTCCCATTTCCGTATCTCCTGACGGATGGTTTTACGGACCTTTTCCCGGTGTTCCACACCGAAGTATCCCCCCACCACCGCAGGCAGCCGATCTCCCCATTGCTGGAAGCTCCCCCCGTCCTCATGTTCCTGGAGAAACTTCAAATATGCCAGAATTCCCTCGGCGATCACCATATTTTGCAGAAACAGCCCGCCGGTGTAATCTCCGGCAATCAGATACTGAGCGAACAATTCCTCAAGCAGCGGCTCATCCTCTGAGCCCATCCATTCGATGGCGTCGAGCAGGCAGGCTCGGAAAAAAGGGTTGGGGTCCTGCTCCGCCCGGTCGCCCCCAATGGCCAGCAGTCCGTTTTTGCGGGTATCCGTCCAGAAGTGAAGGATCTCGGTGATCGTCTCCAGGCAGGCGTCCTTTTCTTCATCTGTGCAGCGCAGGCGCTGGGACAGGTACTCCATATTTTTAATCAGCATTTTCGTCCCCCCCTCAAATTTGACAGTATGATACCATAAAAGTTCCAGTCGTTCAATTGTGCGGTATCCTGAATGTGGTGTACATTTTCCAGCGCATAAAAAACGGCCAGAGACAGTTCATAAAGCTTTCTCAAGTCACTATTGCGGGGCGGCATACCGCGCAGGCGGTCAGGCGGCGGAAGCTTTTCCAGAAACCGCTCCGTCTTTTGCCTGGGAGAGCCACCCAGCAGCATCGCGGTCAAACGGTCCAGCAGAAGGCAGGGCTTTGAAAATTCCCGCCCGCACCGCGAACAGGCGATTCGCAAAAACGGCAGGGTAAAGTCCCGGTCAAGGAACAAAAGCGGGCTGTCCAGAGCATCCAGTTCCCGGAGAGCTTCCTCCAAAGGGAGTGCCTGCTCCAGCGTTTGATTGGAAATGCCGGTCAGCCCTTCTACCCATGGACGGAGCGGACGGCGAGGGCGGACCAGGATTTCTCGTTCCTGTATGACATTGTAATTTTCCATGCAGGCCAGCTGCAGAGCGATGATGTCATCCTCTTGGCGGTCCAGACCACTGGTCTCCACGTCCAGCAGCCACCAACGGTCCCGCCAGTGCACCGTCCCGGTCAGATTCAAGAGGGGACTTTCCACTGTGGTTTGTGTCAGCATTGCTCCGTCACCGGTCTTTCGTCAATATGATAAAGGTCCAGAATATCCACACCCCGCTCCATCCAGAAGTCCATGAATAGGCTCATGCGCAGACTCGCCCCGTTGCCCTTTCGGCGGGAGTAGAGCAGCAAATGCCGCACCCCGGCGGGACAGGCGTCCAGGTATTCCCCCAAATATTGCTGCATAGAGGGGTCCACAAAAAGCATATTCCGTCCGGGACGCTTTGCCAGCTTCTCAGCCGAATACGCCGCACAGACCGCCCGCCCGTCCTGGGCGGAGCAGCCCACCGACTGCGCCGCCTGGCGGAAGGTGAGCCAGCGCTCCCGGTCCGAGCGGGAGATGCAGAGGAAGATGGTCCCGTCATATTCCCGCATTTTGTCCGCCGCATACTGCTCGATCAGCTTCTCCCGCTGGCTGGGATCGTCCGCCGCCTGCGGAAGCTGTACATAGTCCCACATATCAACACCTCATTCCCGGTATCGTTGCCAGTCCGTAGGCGCTGGGGATATCGTAGTGCCACCGCCCCGGCTCGTCCTCAAATCCCCGCTCATACCAGACCTCGTAGCCCAACTGCTCCAGTTCCTTGAAATCCCGCTGACGGGTGCGGTCTGGGATGCCTGGAAATAGCGCCCGATACAGCTCCACCTTGTTCGTGCCATTCTCATAATCCTCCCAGCCCATCCGGCGCATGAGGATACACAGCCGCCGCAGCTTCTCCAGATATTTCTGCCGGGTTTTGTTCTTCTGCACTTCCATAGGAAACGGCTCCAGCGTCACGGGAACAAACGCCTGCCGTGCCTGGTCCCACCGTGTCTCCAGGACACCCGTCTGTTGAAGCAGGCGGATGTCCCGGAGGGCGGTGCGCTGGCTCACACCGAAATTCAGGGTGAATTCCTGGTAGGAGACCTCCTCGCAGTGGAGGAACAGGTGGTAGACCGAAAGGATGCGGCTGGTTTTGGTGATTTGCTGGTTCACGACGGGAGCTTCCCCTCCTTTTTCAGCTTATCTATGGCGTAAAAACCATCATAGCCGGACAGGTGGGCTATTTCCCCATCCCGCATTTCCGAAAAGCATCTCCAGCTGTCCTCGCCCCGCCCGTGCAGACAATTCCTGCCATCAATGGCACTGGGCGTGCAGACCCCCACCGTTATGATCTCCGCGTCCTCAAAAAACTGTCCAGGCAGAGGACGCACCAGGACCTGTCCCAGGCCGAGGTTGCAGGTCTCGTCCACGAAGTCCTCTCCACGGATGGGCCGCAGTTCTACCAGGGTTTTGGCCCGCTTTCCCACCACTTGGTAGAAGGCGCAGGAGCTGCCGCACTCGTCGCGAAATGTTTCCTTAAAAATGCCGCCGATGTGGATGTTTTCGTTGGTTGGCCATTTTTTGCCCATGCTGTTCCTCCCATTCTGGCGTGTCTGCCTGTGTTGTGGGGCCAGTATAGCACACCGCCCTGATTGTTTCTGACAATCGTATTGTCGCATTATTAGCATAAGCATGACCGGCCTGTACCGGTCACACTTGTGCGCAAATTTCGTCCAGATCCAGGGGCTCTCCGTCCGTGAGGACCTTCACCCGGTCTTTCCAACGGGCAAACTCCGGGATGGAGGAGAACTCCTCCGCCCGCTCGGTGTGCATGGGGATAATGACCTTGGGATTGACCGTCTCGATCAGTTTTGCGATGGTCTCCACATAGGCGTGGCCGCTGGTGTGGAGATGAACGATCTTCCTGCTGCCGATGTAGCGCAGCAGATCTCTGTCCGCATGGTCAGGCTGCAAATAGCCGTCCCACATGGAGTAGATGAGCTGGCCACCCTGCTGGAAATAGGTGTCCCGCATGGTCTCAAAGGGAGAAGTGTAGGTTTCCGGATGAGTATTTTTTCGGGCCAGCAGCACAAAGCCGTCCCGCTCCAGCTCCGGCGCTTCTTCGGAGATCGACTTGAAATACAGCGGATGCTTCATGGCCTTTCCAATCTCCCGCAGCTGGGCCCACCGGTAATCCGGCTTGCCCAGCACACGCACCGTGGGATGCTTCCAGGACGGCTGATACTCCGGGAAATCGCCCTTGGCCTCCATGCCCCGCATGGCTGTGATCATGATTCGCGCCTGGTAGAAATCGCAGACAAAGTGCATCCCCCTGGGCGTGTGGTGGTAGAACTCCATGATGCTGTCCAGGTTGGTGGAGGACACCAGGACGAAATTGTATTTGCTCCGCCGGAACACCTCTGCCGCCCGCCGGCCCAGCTCCGCTTCTGTTTTGACGGGGATGTGCTCGTCTCCATTCTCATCGAACCAGGGGGCCTGCTGCGCTGTACGTTCGCGGCTGAGCATGGTGCTCTCGGTGATGAGCAGGTCGATGTTTTGGGGGACATAGGCGGCCAGCGTCCGCCAGACCCGGTCCTTTTCCCCCACGATGCCGTGATCCCGGAAATCCCCGGTGAACAGAATGCGCTTCCCGGCGGCCTCGATATAGAACATATAGGCGTCCAGGGCGGAATGGTCCACATACAAAGGCAAGACGCGGATGCCGGGGGCCGGTTTGATCCACTTCTTGTACGGATAGGTTTTCATCCCCTGCACCCGGGGCAGACCCTTTTCCTTTTCGCCCAAGTCGATATAGGGGACAAGCACGTTCAAAATCTGTTTGGCCAGAGGGCCGATGTACAGGGGAACATTTTTCGGAATGCTCTTGAATAGACCATAATGGTCCCCATGGTAGTGGGTGAACAGCACGGCCTCTGTGGGGCGTCCGTCGAACACCTGGGAGGTCAGCTTCTGATCCGGCAGGGGAGAGGTCTCGTCCGTGTCCGGAAGATTGGCCCCGAAGTCGATGAGGATGCGCTTCCCGTCCACACTGATCTCGGTGCAGCATCCGCCGATCTGGTGGGTGCCCCGGTAGATGGTCAGGTCTGACATGGCAGTATTTCCTCCGTATCGTATATCGATTTTACAATGGACTGGAGTAGCGCGACAAACTCCTCGTCACCAGGTTCCGGCTGAAGCTTCTGGACCGCTTCTCGCAGGCTGATGCTGGAATTTACTCCTTTAGGATCCTGAAGGCTCTGAGGGCCGCGATAGAGGGCTCCCCATCCTGACATAAGTTCCTTCCACTCCTGTTCGGCCTCGGTCTGGTTCTGTTTATTCATCTTTGTCGGCTTGTTTGGGAAAACATTCCCTCCGTCTGGGGTCAGGTAGATCAGCCGCAGTTCTTTTTTCCACAACGCACCCAGGTCGGCACAGTGATCCAATATCTGCCCTATTGTGTATAAATATTTGCGTGTCGATGCGGAACCGGTACGTTTCAGATAACATCTTGCCCGATCCTCGCATTTATTGTCCCGTATTGTTTTTTGCAGTGTTTCAACTGTCCAGAGACTTTGCTTTTTGAAACTACTTTTCAAGATAGTCAGCAGCTTTTCCCCTAACACTGGGCCAAAAGTTTTAGCCCTGCCGCCATCGCAGCAGTTTTGCGTATACCGTTTTGCCTGGTCAGCGTTGATGCTCCCTTTTGTTGTTTTCAGCTCAACAAGATATACAGTATCCTTACCCTCCAGCACGTAATCAATTTTAGCACCCCTGTTATCACTGCCGTTCTTATCTTGAATGGACATTTCTTTGGTCAGGAGCTCTGCGTCGATGTCGAGCTGGTTCTTGAGTATCTGTGAGATATACGGCGTGAGCAGCGTGTCCAGAATGACCTCCGCTTTGATGTTGGGGGTGAAGTAGTCATTGACCACCCAATGTTTGATTGTACCGGAAAGTGACATGGCCTTGTCCCTCCTTTATTTGGTGCTTTCCAGTATAGCAGATAGAGGATAGAGTTTCAAGCAGGCGTATTGTCGCCAGTGGTTTTTTAAAAATACGGCAATCGAGTTGATTTTGCATTGCAATAGGAGTATAATAGACGTAGAAAACTGAAAGGAGCTTTTGCTATGGCAGATACGACCAATTTCAGTGTCCGCATGGACAGTGAAGTCAAGAAACAGTGCGAGGCGCTCTACAACGATTTAGGTATGACGCTCACTACCGCCATCAATGTGTTCCTACGCCAATCCCTTCGCGTGGGCGGCCTGCCTTTTGAGCTGAGACAAGAGCGGCCTAATAAGGAGACGATTGCCGCTATGTTGGAGGCAGAGAGGATCGCCCATGATCCATCCGTAAAGGGGTACGATGATTTAGACGAGTTGTTTGCGGAGCTGCGCTCGTGAGAAAGACAAAATATACGGTCAAACCTACTTCGCAATTCAAGAAGGATTTTAAGAGAGCAATCAAGCGAGGTAGAGATGTATCCCTGCTGGAAAAGGTTATTGCCGCGCTTGCTTTGGGCGAAAAGCTACCGGAGAAGAATAAAGATCACAGTTTGTCCGGAAATTGGGCAGGGCATCGGGAGTGCCACATACTCCCGGACTGGTTGCTGGTATACCGCATTGACGATGATGTGCTGGTGCTGACGCTGGTTCGCAATGGAACGCATAGTGATGTGTTCGGGGAATAAGTACCTCCGTCTATATCTGAGTTTTGAGATATAGGATATGATACAAACACCCCCTGTAGGCGGCCGCCCGCAGGGGGTGTTGCCGTTAAAGCAGCTCTCTTGTTTTTCTCGCCAGGTACAGTGGAAGATTGGTGATATACCCGTCCTTCCGGTAGCCGCGCTTGGAGAATCGAAGGGCATGTTCCGGCTGGTGTTCCGCAATATACCGTTTGAAGGAGGGGGCAGATTTGTCTTCACCGCCCTTGGCCTCGATGGGGATGATCTCTGTCCCATATTGCAGTACAAAGTCGATCTCGCCGTTTTTGTCGGAATAGTAGCGAGGCTCCACATCAAACTGCCCCCGAAGCTGCTGCAAAACATAGTTTTCTGTCAGAGGACCTTTGAACTGGTAATCGCTCTTCAGGAGAATAGCGCTGTTGTCGATCCCCGCCATCTGCTTGAGCAGCCCGGTGTCAAAAACAAAGAGCTTGAACTGATCCAGCTTGTCGAAGGCGGCAAGGGGATGCTCCATTTTGGAGACGTTGTAGACCCGGTTCAGCATCCCGGCAGAGACAAGCCATTCTATCGCCTTCTCAAAGTCCCTGGCTCGGCCGCCTTCACGGACTGCGCAGTACATAAACTTTTCATTGGCCTTGGCCAGCTGGGACACGATGCTGCGGAACACCATGAGGATACGCCCGCTGTTGACCTTGCCGTTGTGCTTGGAGAAGTCATTTTCGTAAATTTCGATCAGCTCACGCTGGATCTGTGCGATTTTGGCCGGGTCCTTGTGCTTGATCCAGGAAGCAACGCACTCCGGCATCCCGCCGATGATGAGATAATAGTGGTAGGCTTCTGTCAGCCGGTTGTGGAAGATATCCTCAATGGGCCAATGCCATTAAGTTAACCAATAAATTCCAAAAGCAAGAAAAAAGCCCTTGA
>CAJTWF010000033.1 GCA_910579965.1 uncultured Oscillospiraceae bacterium | reverse complement strand
TCGCCTTCCAGACCAACATCCTGGCCCTGAACGCCGCCGTGGAGGCCGCCCGGGCCGGCACGGCGGGCAAGGGCTTTGCCGTGGTGGCGGACGAGGTCCGCAATCTGGCGGCCAAGAGCGCGGAGGCGTCGCAGTCCACCTCGGCTCTGATCGGACGCTCCATTGCCGCGGTGAACCAGGGGACGCAGATTGCCGGCGCCACGGCCAGGCAGCTGGAGGGCATTGTGGCAAACGCCAACGGCATCGTGGAGACTATCAACGCCATTGCCGCCGACGCCCAGACCCAGGCGGGCGCGGTGGAGCAGATCCAGGATCAGATCGGGCAGATCACCGGCGTTGTGCAGACCAACTCCTCCACCGCGGAGGAGAGCGCGGCCACCAGCCAGGAGCTCAGCGCCCAGGCCAGCGTATTGAAGCAGCTGGTCAAGACCTTCCGCCTCCGCAGGATATAGAAAAGAGCCGTTTTCGGGCAGGAAGAGCCCCCGGCAGAGAGACCGCCGCGTCCTCTGCCGGGGGCTTAGAACCTGCATTCACAGCCGCTGAATGGGTCTTGGCGGCTCTTTTGCCGCCACTCTTCGTTCAATTTTCTTGCCATCCGTCAGGATGCCTGCGAAAATTTGCCTTGATTGACGGCAAAATCCTCCGCCAATCCCTCATCCCTCGGCTATGAATACAGGTTCTTATTTTTTCAGCAGGGGGCCCTGGAAGGCGAAGCTGGCGCAGACCAGACCGCCGCCCTTGGCGTTGTTGCAGATGGACAGATCCCCGCCGTGGCGCTCGCACAGGAGCTTGCAGATATGCAGGCCCATGCCCATCCGGCCGCCGCTGACCTCCCGGTAGAAGGGCTCCATGGCCCGCTCCAGGGCCCGGCGGGAGAAGCCCCGGCCGTCGTCGGACACCACCACGCACAGCGCGCCCCCCTCGGCGGACACGGACACCTCCACCTGGCTCCGGCTGTGGCGGAAGGCGTTGGTCAGCAGGTTCTCGCACACCTGGACCACGATCTCTCCGTCCACGTTCCACACGCCCTCCCCGTGGACGGTCCACACCAGGTCCCGGCCATTTCGCAGGATCTCCGCCGTGTCCGCCAGGTCCGAGAGCAGCATCCGGCTGCTGGTGGGGCCCCGCCGGACCTCCACGTCCTCCAGCCGCCGCAGCTGGGCCATGGCCTCCACGTAGCCCTCCAGCCGGTCAATGTGCTGGCTCATCACCCGCACCTCCTCCAGGACCTCCTCCTCTGTCAGCTCCCCCCGGGGAAGGCCCGAGAGGAGCATCCCCGCGTGGCCCTTGAGCACGGTGAGGGGCGTGCGCAGATCGTGGGAGAAGGCGGCGTTCAGCCGCCCCCGCTCCTCCATCTGCCGCCACATGGCCCGCTGGTTCTCCGCCAGGGCGGAGCGCATGGTCTCAAAGGACCGGCACAGCCGCCCCATCTCGTCCTCCCGGCCGTAGCGCAGGGAGAAGTCCAGCCGCCCGGCGGCGATCCGGGCCGAGGCGTCCTCCAGCAGGCGCAGGGCCTCCGCCAGCCTGTGCCGGTAGAAGGCGGCGGCGCACAGCACGGCGCAGCATCCGTAGCACAGGGGCACCAGCAGCAGCTGCGCCGCCCCCAGGAGGAAAAAGGCCCGCCGGTCCCCGGCGGGCATCTCCGGCGTGAGCATCAGCTCCAGCGCCGCGCCCTCCACATCCCGCTCCAGGCGCAGATCCCGCCCGTCGGCGGAGAAGGTTATGGCCTCCCCATCGCTGTAGAGCACCGCATAGGAGAAGCCGCCGGCCGCCGGCAGGTCCTCCAGCTGGATGGTGCAGACCTCGCTGCTGTCCAGGCACCGCCGGAGGATGCTCCACCGCACGCTGTCCAGGCCCCGGCTGAGAACCATGCACAGCGCGGTGGCGGCGGCAAAGGCGGCCAGGGCGTACAGGGCGTAGGCGGGCCGCAGGCCCATGTCCCGCCACCGCCGTCCTCTCACCTGCTCCACCGGTAGCCGCACCCCCAGACCGTCTCAATGTAGCGCTTCGCCCCGGCGGCGGCCAGCTTCCCCCGGATGCGGCGGATGTGCTCGGCCACCACGGAGCTGTCCCCCTCGCTGTCGTAGCTCCACACCCGCTCGTAGATCCGGTCCTTGTCAAACACCAGACCAGGGTTCTGGGAGAGAAAGGCCAGAATGTCGAACTCCTTCTTGGCCAGTGGGATCTCCCGGCCCTGGAAGCGGAGGGTGCGGTCCGAGTAGTTGATGACCAGATCCCCGTCAAAGCGGAGCCGGGCCGGGGCCGCCCGCCGGCTGTCCCGGCGGAGATGGGCCTCCACCTGGGCGCCCAGCACGTCGATGGAGAAGGGCTTGACGATGTACTCGTCCCCGCCGGCGGCAAAGCCCCGCAGCTTGTCCCCGTCCTCCACCCGGGCAGTGAGGAACAGAATGGGGCAGGCCACGTCCTGCCGGATGCGGCGGCAGACCTCCAGCCCGTCCACATCCGGCATACTCACATCCAGCAATATCAGATCCGGCTCCCGGGCGGACAGGGCGATGGCCTCCTCCCCGCCGTAGGCGGTGAGCACGTCGCAGCCCCGGCGGCGGAAGTAGCTGGCCAGCATGTCGGTGATGTCCCGCTCGTCGTCGGCAATGAGGAGCTTATAGGGCATGGCAATCCTCTCCTCTCTCTTCAGAGCCTGTTTCATATCTCCCCGTTCAGGCCCCGCAGCAGCGCCTCCCGCACCCGGACCGTCTCCCCCTGCCGGGGTGCGGTCCGGTCAAAGCGCACCGCCTCTCCGGCGGCGATCCGCCGCGCCTTCCGGTCCAGCCGCAGCGGCACGAAGTCCAGGGGCGTGTCCGACACCCGCTGCCAGAACCGGTCAATCAGCAGAAATCCATCGTATATCTCCCCCATATCCCCGGACCTGTCGGTGTAGTCCACATCCGGGAACACGATGACAGGATCCCCGGCCTGGAGGGCCTCCACCGTGCGGCGGAAGGTCTCCTTGAGCCGCGCAGAGCCCCGGTACACCGGGATGGCCCCCACGGAGCGGACCAGGGCGCTGGCGTACCCCGACACGGCCCAGGCCAGAAGGGCGGCCGCCGGCCTGGGCAGACCGAAGCGCTGGGTAAAGGTGTAGTCCCGGTACTGCCGCCGGCACTCCTCCCGGCTCAGAAACACATGGAGCACCCAGGGCCGGGTGGGGAAGGGCAGCCAGCACTGGGTTGCCAGGGGGCCGGCCATGTCGCCGTGGCTGCACACGAACACCGTGGGCCCCTCCGGCGGCGGCGCCTGGACGCTCCAGCGGCCCACCACCAGACGGATGAAGGGCCGGCTGGCGAAGAAGAGCTTCCCCCGGGTCATGGCCTGCCGTCCTCCCGAAAGACCCAGCGCAGCTGAATCTGGTAGCTGCACAGGGCCAGGATGATGTCCCCCAGGGCCTTGTTCACTGTGGGATAGATCCCCGGCAGCAGCCGCTCCAGGGCCAGCAGGAGCAGGTAGGAGCACAGCAGCTGGCTCCCCCACAGGATGTAGTAGCGCAGAAGGGTCCGCCCCCGGGGCCGGGCCCCGAAGACATAGCGCCGGTTGAGGGTGTAGTTCAGGGAGGAGGACAGGGCCCGGGCCGTGAGGGTGGACCACCAGTAGCAGTACAGGGGCGTCAGGGACCGGAAGACCACCGCGCTGCACAGCCAGAAGGCCAGCACGTCCGTCACCGCCGAGAGCACGGAGGACACGGCGTACCACCCCAGCCCGGAGGCCAGCACCAGAAATACCCGCCAGGAATCCCGGACCGCCCGCAGGTGGGTGCCCCGGTTGTTGTCAAAGTAGATCACCTGGATGGTGACCTCCCGCAGCTCCCGGCGCTCCCGGGCCGCCCGGATGAGCATGTTCATCTCGTACTCGAACCGCTCCCCCTTGATCTCGCCGCACCAGGAGAGCAGCTCCCAGGGCACTCCCCGCAGGCCGGTCTGGGTGTCCTCCAGCCGGACCCCGTAGAGGCTGTGGAAGGCCCAGCTGCTCAGCCGGTTGCCCACCTTGGACCGGGCGGGGACGCTGGGCAGGCGCAGGTTCCGCACCCCCAGCACCAGCTTGCCGCCCTCCTCCCGGGCGGCCCGGCCCACGGCGCACACGTCGGCGGCATCGTGCTGGCCGTCGGCGTCGGCGGTGACCACGGCGCAGCCGGTCCAGGCGCTCTGGTTTAAGATGTACGCAAAGGCGGTCTTCATGGCCCGGCCCTTGCCCCGGTTCACCGGGTGGCGCAGCACTGTGCACCGGTCCATGGCCTCCAGGGCCGCGAACACCTCCCGGCTCCCCGGGCCGCTGCCGTCGTCCACCACCACCAGGGCCTCCGGGCCCCGCGCCAGCAGGGCGGCGGCGTAGGCCGCCAGGTCCGGACCCGGGTCCAGCGCCGGAATCATCACAATGCACCCTGCCAGCTCTGTTCCCCTTTCCATAGCCGCGCCTCCCTCGTCTTTCCCCATAGCCAGCCCTCCTTTGGTCAGACCGGACTGGTCCGGTCTGAGACGGCGGGTACCCGCCGTTTTACACACGTTGTCTCATTCTAACCCTTAGATTTCAATTTTTTTCCAACTACCGGAAGCATCCGCCGCCCTCGTCCAGCAGCTCCAGCCGCCGCACGGTGACAAAATCCGGCGACAGGGCCGGCAAATACGTACCCACCGCCTGTCCCAGCAGGGCCGGGTTCAGCCCCGGGTTCTGGGCGGACACCACCACGTCCAGCCGCAGCACCCCCGGCTCCTCGTTCACAGTCAGATCGTGGAGCATGGGCCGGATATCCACGTCCGCCATGCTCTTGCGCTTGGTCCGCTTCTGGATCACCAGACTGGGGCCGGTGAGCAGGGCCTGGATCTCCGAGGCCCCGTTCTCCGGCACGCCCCTGTCGTAGTGGAAGGCGGCGCGGCAGGAGAGCCGGGCCAGATCCCGCACCGGCCAGGCCGGCGCGTAGCAGGCCCGGACCCGGATGCCCTGGGGCAGGAAGGGGTTCAGCCCCGCCGGCAGGGCGGCGGCGTCCAGGTCCTCCACGGTCTCAAAGTCCAGGAGCTCGCAGTCGCTGCACTGTCCCACCGGCAGAGGCAGGGCGAAGGAGAGGATGGGGTGGGGGTGGAAGCCCTGGGAGTGGCGCAGCACCAGCCCCAGGCGCAGGAAGGCCCGCTGGAAGGTGCGCAGAAGGTCCAGGTGGGAGATGTACGCCGCCCGGTCCTCCTTGACAAAGAGAAGCCGCAGCTTAGCCATGATAGCACTCTCCCCCTTCCACGCTGTTGGCCCCGCAGCCGCTGCACTGGGTGCGGCAGTCCGGGGTGGTGACGGACTGATAGGCCAGCTGCCGCTGGCGCCAGAGATAGTCGTCCGATACATAGCAGGAGATCATGGACCAGGGGAGAATCTCCTCCCGGGTCCGCTCCCGGTTGGCGTAGAAGGCCGGGTCCAGGCCGCACTCGGCAAAGGCCTCCAGCCACCGGTTCAGGTCAAAGCAGTCGCTCCAGGCGTCCAGCCTGGCCCCCTTGCGGCAGGCCCGCTCCAGCACCCGGCCCAGCCGCCGGTCCCCCCGGGCCAGCACCGCCTCCAGGAAGCTGGTGTCCCCGTCGTGCCAGTTATAGGTGACGGCCTTGGCGGTGATGGCCTCCCGCAGCAGCCTCACCCGCCGCTCATACTCGCTCCGGGAGATCTGGGCCTCCCACTGGAAGGCCGTGAAGGGCTTGGGCACAAACCAGGAGGTGGACACGGTGATGCGCAGGCCCCGGTTCTTGTTGGACGCGTGCTCCCGCCAGGTGTGGACGGCGTGGCTGGCCATCTCCGCGATGCCCAGCACGTCCTCGTCCGTCTCTGTGGGCAGGCCCAGCATGAAGTAGAGCTTCACCGCGCTCCACCCGCCGGAGAAGGCGGTCTTCAGACTCTCGGTGAGGTCCTCCTCGGTGAGGTTCTTGTTGATGGCGTCCCGCAGCCGCTGGGTGCCCGCCTCGGGGGCGAAGGTGAGCCCCGCCTTCCGCCCCCGCTGGAGGCGGCCCATGAGCTCCATGGAGAAGTTGTCCGCCCGGAGGGAGGGCAGGGACAGGTTCACGTGCTTCTGCCGGCACATCTCCTCCAGGTCGTCGCACAGCCCCACCAGCTCCGGGTAGTCGCTGGTGGACAGGGAGCTGAGGGTCATCTCCTGGTAGCCGGAGTCGGCAATGGCCTCCTGGCCGTACCGGGCCAGCTGCTCCCGGCTCCTGCAGCGCACCGGGCGGTAGACGTACCCCGCCTGGCAGAACCGGCACCCCCGGATGCAGCCCCGGAAGACCTCCAGGGTCACCCGGTCGTGGACGATCTCCGTGGAGGGGACGATGGTTTTGGCGGGGTAGTAGGCCCTGTCCATGTGGTGGACCACCCGCTTGACCACCTTCTCCGGCGCGCCGTCCCGGGCGGTGATGGCGCGGACCGTGCCGTCCTCCTTGTAATCCACATCGTAGAGGCTGGGCACATAGACCCCCTGGATTTGGGCGGCGGCCCGGAGGAGGCGGGGCTTGTCCCAGCCCTCCGCCTTGGCCCTCCGGCAGAGCTCTACCACCTCCGGCAGCAGCTCCTCCCCCTCCCCGATGAGGGCCATGTCGATGAAGTCCGCCACCGGCTCGGCGTTGTACATGGCTGTGCCGCCGGCGATGACCAGGGGAGTCAGGGCGGTCCGGTCCTCGCTGCGCAGGGGCAGGCCCGCCAGATCCAGCATGTTCAGCATGGCGGTGTAGGCCATCTCGTAGCCCACGGAGAAGCCGATGACGTCAAATTCCCCCACCGGGTCCCCGGACTCCAGGGCGCAGAGGGGCAGGCCGGCGGCGCGCAGCTCCGCCTCCATGTCCGTCCAGGGGGCGAAGGCCCGCTCGCACCACACCCCGGGCATCTCGTTGAGCACCCCGTAGAGGATGCGGTAGCCCAGGTTGCTCATGCCGATCTCGTAGGTGTCCGGGAAGCAGAAGGCGAAGCGCAGATCCACCTGGGCCTTGTCCTTCATCACGGCGTTATATTCCCCGCCCACGTACCGGGCGGGCTTCTGCACACGGGGCAGGATTCTTTCCAATCTCTTGTCCACAGTTCATCTCCTTTTTCTAGCCACCCTCGATTTCCAGGGTAAACAAGCCTATTTTAGCCTGTTTGCCGCCGTTTGACAAGGGGAATTTTCGGGGCGGGCGGGGAAAAAGGAGGGCCGGAGGAAAAATTCCTCCGGCCCTGGCGCGAAACGTCGTTTTGCGCAAAAGGTTCTTTTAATTCTCTTCCTTTCCGGAAAAGAATGTCAGCTTACTCCTCTACCTTGTACAGGTCGATGAGCTTCATCAGGTGGGCGTAGCGCTCCTTGGCGGCCTCCTCGTTCCGGGCGAACAGGACCTCAGACCGCTCGGGGAACTCCCGGGTCAGACGGGCGTAGCGGGCCTCGTTCATCAGGAAGTCGCGGTAACCGCCGGCGGGAGCCTTGCTGTCCAGGGCGAAGGGGTTCTTGCCCTCGGCAGCCAGAGCGGGATTGAAGCGGAACAGGTTCCAGTAGCCGCAGTCCACGGCCTTCTTCATCTCCTTCTGGCAGTTCATCATGCCGCCCTTGATGGAGTGCATCTCGCAGGGGGCATAGCCGATGATGAGGGAGGGGCCGTGATAGGCCTCGGCCTCGGCAATGGCCTTGAGGGTCTGGGCGGTGTTGGCGCCCATGGCCACCTGGGCCACGTACACGTAGCCGTACTGCATGGCGATCTCGCTCAGGCTCTTCTTCTTCATCTCCTTGCCGGCAGCGGCAAACTGGGCAACCTGGCCGATGTTGGAGGCCTTGGAGGCCTGACCGCCGGTGTTGGAGTAGACCTCGGTGTCAAACACGAAGATGTTCACATCCTCGCCGGAGGCCAGCACGTGGTCCAGGCCGCCGTAGCCGATGTCGTAGGCCCAGCCGTCGCCGCCGAAGATCCACACGCTCTTCTTGTTCAGGTACTCCTTCTTGTCCAGGATGGCCTTGGCCAGCTTGCAGGCGTCGCAGTCGCAGTACTTCTCGCCGGAGGCCTTCAGCTCCTTCACGTGGGCCAGCATAGCGTCGCGCTTATCGCCAAAGACTTCTGCGCCCTTGGGGCTGTTCAGGAAGGCCTCATTCTGATCCAGCGTCAGCAGGCTCTCCTCCAGCAGGGCAATATACTCCTTGGTGGCGGCCTGGTTGGCCTCGCCGTCCTCCATGGTGTCCAGCCACTTCTGAGCGGCATCCTTCAGGGGCTGATAGGCCCACTCCACAGCGATGAGGGCCTTGGTCTCCTCAGCCAGGGCGTTGCGCACGGCCTTCTGGCCGACATACATGCCCAGGCCGTGCTCGGCGTTATCCTCGAACAGGCTGTTGCACCATGCGGGACCCTTGCCCTCGGCGTTGGTGCAGTAGGGGCTGGTGGCAGCCGGTCCGCCCCAGATGGAGGAGCAGCCGGTGGCGTTGGAGATATACATCCGGTCGCCGAACAGCTGGGTCACCAGACGGGCATAGCTGGTCTCGGCGCAGCCGGCGCAGGAGCCGGAGAACTCCAGGTAGGGCTGCTTGAACTGGCTGCCCTTGACGGTGTTGTCCTGCATGTCCGCCTTGGGAGCGGTCTTGACCAGGTAATCCCAGACCTTGGCCTGGGCGGCCTCGCTCTCCTGGGGCACCATCTTGATGGCCTTATCCTTGGCGAGGCAGGCCTCCACGCACACGCCGCAGCCCATGCAGTCCAGGGGGCTCACGCCGATGGCGTAGGTGTACACGCCCTTGCCCTTGCCGGCCTTGACAGGCGCGGTCTTGAGGCCCTCGGGAGCGTTCTTGACCTCCTCCTCGGTGAGGGCGTAGGCGCGGATGGTGGCGTGGGGGCAGACATAGGCGCAGGTGTTGCACTGGATGCACTTGTCCGGATCCCAGGTGGGCACGGACACGGCCACGCCCCGCTTCTCGTAGGCGGAGGCGCCCAGCTCGAACTGGCCGTCCACATGGGGCACGAAGACGCTGACAGGCAGGCTGTCGCCGTCCATGCGGCCCACGGGCTCCAGGATCTCCTTGACCATGGTGACCAGCTCGGGCTTGCCGGCCAGCTCGTGTCCGGCCTTCTCGTCCGCGGCGTTGGCCCAGTCGGCGGGCACGTCGATCTTCACAAAGGCGGTGGCGCCGGCGTCGATGGCCTCGTGGTTCATCTTCACCACGTCCTCGCCCTTCTTGGAGTAGCTCTTGGTGGCGGCATCCTTCATGTACTGGATGGCCTCGGCCTGGCCCATGACCTTGGCCAGGGTGAAGAAGGCGGACTGAAGGATGGTGTTGGTGCGCTTGCCCATGCCGATCTTGGCGGCCAGGTCAATGGCGTTGATGGTGTAGAGCTGGATGTTGTTCTTGGCGATATACTGCTTGGCCTCGGCGTTCAGGTGGTGGCTGAGCTCCTCGAAGTCCCACTGGCAGTTGATCATGAACACGCCGCCGGGCTTGACGTCGTTGACCATCTTGAAGCCCTTGGTGACATAGGAGGGGTTGTGGCAGGCCACGAAGTCGGCCTTGTTGATATAGTAGGGGGAGCGGATGGGCTTGTCTCCGAAGCGCAGGTGGCTGATGGTCACGCCGCCGGTCTTCTTGGAGTCGTACTGGAAGTAGGCCTGGATATACTTGTCGGTGTGATCGCCGATGATCTTGATGGAGTTCTTGTTGGCGCCCACCGTGCCGTCGCCGCCCAGACCCCAGAACTTGCACTCGATGGTGCCCTCAGCGGCGGTGTTGGGGGCCTCCTTCTCGGGCAGGGAGAGGTTGGTGACGTCGTCCACAATGCCGATGGTGAACTGGCGGCGGGGCTGAGCGGCGTTGAGCTCCTCATAGACAGCGAACACGCTGGAGGGAGGAGTGTCCTTGGAGCCCAGGCCGTAGCGGCCGCCGATGACCTTCACGTCGTTCATGCCGGCGTTGGCCAGAGCGGAGACCACGTCCAGATACAGGGGCTCGCCCAGCGCGCCGGGCTCCTTGGTGCGGTCCAGAACCGCGATCTTCTTGGCCGTGGCGGGGATGGCGGAGAGGAGCCTGTCAGCGGCGAAGGGGCGGTAGAGGCGGACCTTCACCAGGCCCACCTTCTCGCCGTGGGCGTTCATGTAGTCGATGACCTCCTCGGCCACGTCGCAGATGGAACCCATGGCGATGATGACGCGGTCCGCGTCGGGAGCGCCGTAATAGTTGAAGAGCTGGTAGTTGGTGCCCAGCTTCTCATTGATCTTGCCCATGTACTTCTCGACGACTGCGGGCAGCTCGTCGTAGTACTTGTTGCAGGCCTCGCGGTGCTGGAAGAAGATGTCCCCGTTCTCATGGGAGCCCCGGGTGTTGGGGTGCTCGGGGTTGAGGGCGTGCCTGCGGAAGGCCTCCACGGCCTCCATGTCGCACATCTCCTTCAGATCCTCGAAGTCCCACACGGCCACCTTCTGGATCTCGTGGCTGGTACGGAAGCCGTCAAAGAAGTTGATGAAGGGCACCTTGCCGGAGATGGCGGACAGATGGGCCACAGGGGAGAGGTCCATGACCTCCTGAACGTTGCCCTCGGCCAGCATGGCAAAGCCGGTCTGACGGCAGGCCATCACGTCGGAGTGATCGCCGAAGATGTTCAGGGCGTGGGTGGACACGGTACGGGCGGAGACATGGAAGACGGTGGGCAGCTGCTCGGCCGCGATCTTGTACATGTTGGGGATCATCAGCAGCAGGCCCTGGGAGGCGGTATAGGTACTGGTGAGAGCGCCGGCGCCCAGGGAGCCGTGGACCGCGCCGGCCGCGCCGGCCTCGGACTGCATCTCGACAACCTTCACCTGGGTGCCGAAGATGTTCTTCAGGCCGTTGGCGGACCACTGGTCGACCAGGTCGGCCATGGGGCTGGACGGGGTGATCGGGTAGATCGCCGCAACCTCGGAAAACGCATAGGATACATGCGCCGCCGCGTTGTTGCCGTCCATGGACTTGAACTTTCTTGCCATAGTTTTTTGCTCCTCCTGAATATTTGATACTGCCATGGTGTGAATACACAGCAAGGTACTCATACGTCAACTACTATAGCACGAAATTTCCCCGCTGTAAACGCTATGTTTGCGCCAATGGGGGGAATTTTTTCTTTTTCTCCGATTGGCTCAAAAAGCGGGGCTTTTTTTGGCGATTTTCGCAAATGGGCGGCCCGGATTTTTGTGGTATAATGGGAAAAAATTCTTTTGGGCAGAGGAAGGAGAGCGAGACCATGGTTGTGACAATCACGTCCCTGGGCCTCCAGGGCGTCGCCGGATATCCGGTGGCGGCGGAGTGCGCCCTGTCCGGGGGCCTGCCCGCCTTTGACGTGGTGGGCCTGCCCGACGCGGCGGTGAAGGAGGCCCGGGAGCGGGTGCGGGCCGCGGTCCGGTCCTGCGGGGCCAGGTTCCCCGTGTCCCGCATCACCGTCAACCTGGCCCCCGCCGCCCTGCGCAAGGAGGGGACCCTCTACGATCTCCCCATTCTCCTGGGCATCCTGGCCGCCCAGGGGGACGTTCCGCCGCCGCCGGAGACCGCCGCCTTTCTGGGGGAGCTGTCCCTGACCGGGGCCCTGCGGCCGGTGACCGGGACCCTGCCCATGGCCATGGCCGCCGCCCGGGCGGGGGTGCGGGAGCTGTACGTGCCGGAGGAGAACGCCGCCGAGGCCACCCTGGCCGGGGATCTGACCGTGTATCCGGTGCCGGATCTGGGGCAGCTCCTGGCCCACCTGCGGGGGGAACGGCCCATCGCCCCGGCCCCGGCCTGGGAGCCGGAGGAGGAGGGCCTGACGGGCCCCGACTTTGCCGAGGTCATGGGGCAGGAGCTGGTGAAGCGGGCCCTGGAGGTGGCCGCCGCCGGGGGACACAACATCCTGCTCATCGGCTCCCCGGGGGCGGGCAAGTCCATGATGGCCCGCCGCCTGCCCTCCATCCTGCCGGACATGACCCGCCGGGAGGCCCTGGAGGCCACGGAGGTGTGGAGCGTGGCCGGCATGACGGACCGCCGCCATCCCCTGCTCACCCGCCGCCCCTTCCGCAGCCCCCACCACACCGTGTCCGCCGTGGCCCTGGCCGGAGGCGGGTCCTTCCCCCGGCCGGGGGAGATCTCCCTGGCCCACAACGGGGTGCTGTTTCTGGACGAGCTGCCGGAGTTCTCCCGGGAGGCCCTGGAGGTCCTCCGCCAGCCCCTGGAGGACGGGGAGGTGACCATCACCCGGGCCGCCGGCAGCGTCTGCCTGCCCAGCCGGTTCATGATGGTGTGCGCCATGAACCCCTGCCGGTGCGGCTGGCGGGGCCACCCCTCGGGCCGGTGCACCTGCACCGACGCGGCGGTGGAGAAGTACGCCTCCCGCATATCCGGGCCCCTGCTGGACCGGATGGACCTCTATGTGGAGGTGCCCTCGGTGGAGTTCGAGGCCATGCGCCGCCGGGAAAAGCCGGAGAGCTCCCAGGCCGTCAAGGCCCGGGTGGACAAGGCCCGCGCCCGGCAGGCGGAGCGGTTCCGGGGCACGGCCGTCAGCTGCAACGCCCGGATGACCCCGGCCATGGTGGGGGAGCACTGCCGGCTGGACGAGGCCGGGGAGCGGCTGCTGCAAGGCGCCTTCCAGCGCATGGGCCTCACCGCCAGGAGCCATGACCGGATTCTGCGGGTAGCCCGGACCATCGCGGACCTGGAGGGGGCGCAGGCCATTGCCGTCTCCCATCTGGCGGAGGCGGTCCAGTACCGGAACGCGGATATTGTGAGAAAATAGGCGGGGCGCGGAGAAGCTCCGCCGAGAGGAAAACATGCGGCAGTACGACGCTGTTTTTGTGGTAAAGCATGGGCGGATTGCGGAGCAGGGGACCGGCTGACGGCCATGGGAGGGGAGTTCTGCCGGCTGGCGGGCGGCGGAATGGACAGCGGGGACGGCGGTTAAGAGACTTAATCCGTATCAATCGGACAGACGTTATCTGGGAGAATTGCACAGACCTGGAATTTGCAGGATCTGTGCAGGGGCGGGCATTGTGTCAACCCCCTGCACCCGGTCTGCCGGACCGTTGGATGGCATTCGGAATGTAGAAAATCTTGACAAAAAGGATACGAAAGGCGTTTGTTATGTTGCAGTTTCATGTAAAAAGAGTCTTGTCTTTGTTTCTTGCAGCCTTTTGGGCTCTTACGGTTTCTCCTGTTGTCTACGCTACAGATGTTTCTGCGCAAAATGCTCAGGATACAATTCGTGAGTACATTGAGGCGTTGGATAATAACGACTGGGGTAAAATCATAACGTTGTCTCCTGATTGCGATTATCAGGAAAATATTTCCTTCTACTATAGCAAAGAAAATGCCGAAAACGGTGTGGGTTTCCACACAATTACTTCGGCAAAGCTTGTAACGGCTATTGAGCTAGACAACCAGGACTTATTAGATTATACAAATGCGAATGATTATTTTGACACTTATAACGCCCTGAAACTTTATTTAGTAGGCGTTGATATGCTTGCCAATAAGGAAAGCAAATATTTCTACAACGGTGTAAACTTTTTCCTGGTAACCCTTGGGCAGGAAAACGGCGTTTGGAAGGTAGTACTTTTTTCTCAAGCACCTGCCACAGTAATTGAGTCAGCCACGCCGATATCGGCTCCTATTTCCGATGATGGCAGCTATGTGAACTCTGCCGATATTGAAAAGGCGCTGAATATTATTCGTTCACGATATGAAGGGGTTATTTTAGGTAGCGAAGGAAGTGTGATTGAAACAAATATTGCTTCCAGTGAGCAGCTTGCCGAGGAAAAAGGACTATCAAGCGCAGATATACCGACTAAAATCAACCAGTTTTTTATCAAAAACCAGTATGCTTACGGGGGCGCGGCAACGACGGATTTCCTCAGTATTATGATGGATATTATCAGGAACTTAAAAATCTGTTTTCTTGATGGCGTTTAGGGCCTTTATTCACAGACGCTGAAATCAATCCGCCGCAGAGGAGCGTACCGGCTCCTCTGCGGCGGATTTGTTGTCTGATAATCCTCAGGAGAGGCGGCTAAACATAGCTCTTCTCCACCTCCGCCACAGCGGACCAGCGTCCGTCCAGGGTGGGCACCCCCTCCTGGATGCGCCGCCGGACCTCCTGGTCCGGCAGGGAGCACTGGTAGGGCACCTCCGCGTCAAAGATCAGCTTGGTGTGGGTGGGGCCGGGGACCATGCGGAAGTCGTGGATGGTGATGCCCGGGTCAATGAGCCGCACCAGGGCGGACACCCGCTCCCGGGCCTCCCGGGTGGCGCCGTCGTCGTGGACCACCGGGTCCATGTGGATGGTGGCCAGACAGCCCATCTCCTCCCCCAGCCGCCGCTCGGCGGCGTCCACCACGTCGTGGAGGGCCAGGATATCCCCGCTGGCGGGCACTTCGGCGTGGAGGGAGATAATGCGGCGGCCGGGGCCGTAGTCGTGGACAATGAGGTCATGGATCCCGATGATCTCCGGGTAGGAGAGGGCCAGCTCCCTTACCCGGGCCACGAACTCCGGAGACGGCGGCTGGCCCAGCAGGGGGTCAATGGTGTCCTTGGCCGCGCCCACGCCGGACCAGAGGATAAAGAGGGCCACCGCCCCGCCGCACCAGCCGTCGATGTGTACGTCCCAGAGCCGCCCCGCCAGCCCGCCCAGCAGCACCGCCGCCGTGGCCAGACAGTCCCCCAGGCTGTCCCGGGCGGCGGCGGACATGGCGGCGGAGCCGATGCGCCGCCCCACGGACCGGTTGTAGAGGGCCATGTAGGTTTTCACCGCAATGGAGACCAGCAGAATCCCGGCGGCCAGGGGGGTGAAGTCCACCGGCTTGGGGCGCAGGATCTGCTCCAGGGCGGTCCGGGCCAGCTCCACGCCCATGAGGATGATGGCCATGGACACCACCAGACCGGATACGTACTCCATCCTCCCGTGGCCGAAGGGGTGGTCCCGGTCCGGGATCTTGGCCGCCAGCTTGAACCCCAGCAGGGTCACCACCGAGGACCCCGCGTCGGAGAGGTTGTTTACCGCGTCCGCCGTCACGGCCACGGACCCGGTAGCCAGGCCCGCCAGCAGCTTCCCCAGAAACAGCAGCACGTTCAGCCCGATGCCCACGCACCCGCACAGGGCTCCGTAGGCCCGGCGCACGGCGGGGTCCTCCACATTGTCACAGTCCCGGATGAAGCGCCGGGCTAAAAATTGAATCATAAATCACCTCGCGGGTCTAGTACTCATCCTTTTCTTTGTGAACAGAGAAAAGGCGCAAAAGAAAACTTGAGAAGCGGTGATATAGCTGCTGTTTCCTCCCGTGCGGATGCTGCCGGTTGCTGGCGGCAATGTTGATTCTGCAAGCTCCTCGATAAGCCGGAAGTTACCAACGCGTCATATTCCTTTCAAACTTTGCAGTATACGCCTGTTTTAATTCGTCAGCAGATATTCCATAACATAGCATGACATCATTGTAATACATAAGAACATCAGCCATTTCTTCTACAAGGTCTTTTCTTAATTCCACATCATGAGATGCTTTTATGTCTCCGTGTTTTTTGACAAGATCAATCACTTCGCCAATTTCGCCTATCATCCAGAGCAGCTTGTGCTTACCTGCCTGAGGAGAAAGCGATTCCCATTTATCTCTGTATTTATCCTGAAGCCTTTTCTGCATATCTAACATTTCATTTACGCTGAAATCACACATAAATCTTCTCCTTCAAATTTGATTTGTCCAGCTGTACGCAGAGAAGCATAGCACTGAAAGCCGGCCAGCCGGAGCGCTTGCGCGCCAATCACCGCCTGAACCCCAGAAGCCGTTGCAGCGCATGGGGTTCAGGCAGTTGATGCCTTTCGCCTTCAAGAAGAAGGCCGCTACTCCGCGCTGTAGTACCGCTTCTTGGTAAAGAGGTAGCACAGGGGAATGAGCCAGAGCAGCAGGGCGTAGGGCAGGGCGGAGGCGTCCGCCCCCAGCATGGCCAGGGGGATGGAGCAGGCGATGGACCAGGGGATCAGCCCCGCGATGAGGATGCCGGAGTTCTCGATGTCCATAGCCAGCTCCTCCCGGTCCTGATAGGCCCCGCCCAGCACCTGCTCCCCCATCATGCTGGTGACCGCCTGGTTGCACAGCACCGCCGCGCACAGCACGGACACCGCGATCATGGCCGGAAACCGGCCGGTCCGGTCCGCCAGG
This sequence comes from uncultured Oscillospiraceae bacterium, assembly GCA_910579965.1. Taxonomy (GTDB): domain Bacteria; phylum Bacillota; class Clostridia; order Oscillospirales; family Oscillospiraceae; genus Pelethomonas. Next base: position 15,568 of record CAJTWF010000033.1, on the reverse strand, counting down.
GCCCGGGCCCGGACGGAGAGGGGCTCCAGCGCTCCCGTGCCCTCCAGCAGGCCGGAATACAGCCCCGTGAGCACCACGATCACGTAGCTGGAGGCCATGCTGGTGATCCCCCCGCCGGAGAGGACCGCCGCCAGGGCCGGGTCCTCCGGGCGGTAGCCGCCCCAGGCGGCGGAGAGGATCTCCGCCGGGGAAAAGCCCTGGACCAGCGCGGCGATCACCGCCGAGAGGCCGGAGCTGATGAGGATGGTCCACTGGATGGGGACCTTGAGAAGGGGCAGCAGAAACATCACCGCCGCCGGCAGCAGGGTCCACCAGGAGAGGACAAACCGGTCCGAGAGGGCGGAGAGCACCGCCCCATCCACCTGGGAGAGGGGGTGGAGCTGGGAGAGGACGAGGTAGGCCCCCAGGGTGAGGAGGGTGGGCAGGGCCCCGGTGCGCAGCATCCGGCCCACGTTCCGGTACAGGTCCGTGCCCGTCACTGCCGCCACCAGGCTGGCCGCCGAGGAGGCGGGGGAGCACCGGTCCCCGAAGTAGACCCCGGAGAGGATCACCCCGGCGGCCACGGCGGGGTCCACGCCCCCGGACCGGGCCAGGGCCATGAGGATGACCCCCAGGGTGCTGCTGACGCCGTAGGAGGTGCCCAGCACGTAGCTGAAGGCGGCGCACAGCAGAAAGGCCAGGGCCAGAAAGAGCCGGGGCGTCGCCAGGCCCACGCCCCACACGATGCAGCAGGCGATGGTCCCCCCGCACCGCCACACTCCGGTGATGACGCCGATGAGGAGGATGATGCGCACCACGATCAGGGATTTCCGGCACTTGGCCCAGGCCATCTCCCACAGCTGTCCCCAGGTGAAGCCCAGGCGCAGGCCCAGCAGCCAGAACAGGACCAGTCCCCCCAGCAGGGCCCAGGCCACGCTCCACCCGGCGGCCAGACAGGCCGCCACCATGGCGAAAAACAGCGCAAAGCAGACAGTCACCATGGGCGCGTCACTTCCTCCCGGGGATGGTCAGGGTGTACTGGCAGCACAGACGGTCCAGATCCTCGTCTGTGGCCGCCGGCAGGCGCAGCCGGGCCCCGCACTGGCGGCAGACCAGATCCACCGCTGCGCCCTGGATCTCCATGGCGCAGCCCGACGCCCCGCAGGCGCAGGAGACGCCGCCCCGGGCCGCGATGTCCCGCAGCTCGGAGAGGACCTCGTACATGATGACGCTGTCCACAAAGGCCCCGTCCCGGTCCTCCCTGGTCTTCTCCACCGTCAGCTCCAGCTGCCGCAGGGCACGCTCCACCCGCTGGGGCTGGCCGATGTAGCAGCACAGCTGCCGGGTCTTGGGACAGGCAAGGCCTATACCCTCCCCCTCCAGCAGCCGCTCCGCCGCCGCCTCGGCCCGGTGCTCCCCGCCGCACAGGCCGCAGGGCACGGTGAGCCGGCAGGAGGCGCCCTCTGGCTGGGCGGTCAGCTCGCTCCGTCCGCAGCCGCACACCAGCCCCACCGCAGCCGCGCTCATGGCGAAGCGGGTCCGCTCGCCGTATACAATTTTACCGCATTCCGGGCACAGGTAGCCCAGAGCCCGCATTTGTTCAGCCATTGGTCTTCTTCTCCTTTGTATGATGCGCAGTCCTACCATGATACACTACCTGTCCGGATTTTTCCAGAGGAAATTGTCACAAATCCGGGAAATCTCCCCATCAGGGCCGGCGCCGCGGACGCAGGCGCTATACACATCGGGCAAACCGTCACCATGGCCGCCCAAAAAGAGCTTGCAGGAATGGGAGAAAAGAGCTATAATGAGGGCGACAAGTATTGCGGGGGGTATGGAGCGCAGATGGGCTGCGTGAAAATAACGGGCTTGAAAGGAGCACAGAATGAGCTATTTTGAGGAAATGACCCAAAAGGCGAGGGAAGTGGTGGCTACCGCCGCCGAGAAGGCCAGGGGCGCGGCCGACTCAGCGAAGATCTCCGCCGCGATCATCGCCGAGAAGCGGGAGCTGGACAAGAACTACCGCGCCATCGGACAATGGTACGCCTGCGAGCACAAGGAGGAGGTCCCCGAGGCCATCGCGGACGTAATCGCCGCCGTGCGGGCCTCCCAGGAGAAGATCGCGGAGCTCCAGGCCAGCCGCGAGGCCGCCGAGAGCCAGGAGGCCTCCGCTCAGGCCGAGGGCACGGTCTGCCCCGTGTGCGGCAAGATCAGCGACAGCAAGTTCTGTCCCCACTGCGGCGCGCCCATGGGCGGCTGAGACGGCGGCACAGCGGGTCCGCCTGTATGCGCAGCCGGGGAATGCCGGGGCGGAAAAAACCGGCCCGGCGGCGTTCAGCGGCTGTGCATACAGGCTTTTCACTGCGCGAAGCTTCGCTCCGCTCCGGGGCTCTCCCCGGGGCGGGACGCCGCTTCGCGCCTGCTTTTCTCAAAAGAACGCACGGAGGACGGCCATGCTGGACAGAAGCGAAGTGGGCAAGCGGGGCTATCTCAACGAGGACTACCGGCTCTTCCACCTGCGGGACAGCCGGGCCCTGGCCCTGGACTACCACTACCACGAATTTGACAAGCTGGTGTTCCAGCTGGGGGGCCGGGCAACCTACAACATCGAGGGCAAAAGCTACCCCCTCCAGCCCATGGACATCCTGCTGGTGAGCCGGAACCTGATCCACCTGCCGGTGGTGGACCCGGGCCAGGTCTACGAGCGGATGGTGCTGTGGATGGACCGGAGCTTTCTGGCCCGGTTCAGCGCGCCGGAGACGGACCTGGCGGCCTGCTTTGAGCTGTCCGCCAGCCGCGCCTTCCACCTCTACCGGCCCAGGGGCGAGGCCCGGGAGCGGTACCGGAGCCTCTTTGAGCGGGTGGAGGCGGCGGCCGGGGACGGCGGCTTTGCCGCCGGGCTCCTCTCCGACACCTGCGTTCTCCAGCTGCTCATCGCCCTGAACCGGGACCTGCTGGAGGCCCCGGCGGAGCCGGACGACGTAACCTACCGCTTTGACCCCAAGATGGAGGAGGTCACCCGCTACATCCGGGACCACCTGGGGGAGGAGCTGACCATCGAGCGCCTGTCCGGGGCCTTCTTCCTCAGCCGCTACTACCTGATGCACCGGTTCAAGGCGGTCTACGGCTGCACGGTCCACCAGTACATCCGCCAGAAGCGCCTCCAGCGGGCCGCCGGGGACATCCGCCGGGGCGTCCCCATCCTCAAGGCCGCCGGGGACGCCGGGTTCGGCGACTACTCCGTCTTCCTCCGGGCCTTCCGCAGCGCCTACGGGCGAAGCCCCAGGGAGTGGAAGTGAGCGGGAGGGGACAAAAAAAGAGCGCCGGGAGGGAGCAAAGGCCTTCCCGGCGCTTCTTCTGTGAATTATTTCTATAAATCCGCGCTCATCAAACCCAGAGGCCGGAGCAGAATTTTCGCAGGGCAGCGGATGCAGGCGGGCTGCCGCCCGTCAAGGACAACAACGCCTGCGGAAATTTCGCCCGGGATATGGTTTAATTTCTGACCGGATGGACCACTCGGGCCTGTTTGATTTCTCCTTTTATAGATTAAAGACCAAGAATTTGCTTTTTCTTCTCATCGAACTCTTCCTGCGTTAAGGCGCCAGCGTCAAGCAGCTCCTTATATATCGACAATTCATCCAACGAATGTACATTCTTGCTGGCGAGATGATCTTTTGGCGTTATGGATAATGTTTTTATTTTCCTAAATTTCTCCAACAAGGCTAATGCTGTTGAAATATTGTTTCAATAATGCTGAGTATACCTACTATTAAACTGGTCTTTTTCATTACATACACCCTTACATTTAGTTGTCACATTCATAAATACATTCAATGCCCAGTTACAGAAAGGTACACATTCCTGCAAAGGATGCCCTGCTCACAGAAACCTAGACTTTTCTGTACAGCTTGGAGCGGTAGCGGAAGGTGGACAGGGGCATTCCGCACTCCCGGGCCGCCGCAGAGCCGGTGATGGCGCCCGCCATCCACCGCTGGTAGGCGCTGTGGTAGCTCTCCGGCAGGGGCTTGGGCGGGCGGCCGAAGCGGACGCCCCGGGCCTTGGCCGCCGCGATGCCCTCCGCCTGCCTCGTCCGGATGCTGGTGCGCTCGTTCTCCGCCGCAAAGGAGAGCACCTGCAGGACAATATCGCTGAGGAAGGTCCCCATCAGATCCTTGCCCCGCCGGGTGTCCAGCAGGGGCATGTCCAGCACCACAATATCGATCTTTTTCTCCTTGGTGAGAATCCGCCACTGATTTTGAATTTCCTCATAATTTCGCCCCAGCCGGTCGATGCTCTTGATGTAGAGCAGATCGTCCGGCCTTAATTTTTTGACCAGCCGCTTATACTGGGGCCGGTCAAAATCCTTGCCGGACTGCTTGTCCATAAAGATGTTTTTCTCCAGAATGGACAGCTCCTGCATGGCCAGAAGCTGCCGGTCCTCGTTCTGATCCCGCGTGCTGACCCGGACGTAGCCGTATGTATTTGTCGAAATGGCCGCCGCCTCCTTTCTTTGCCGTCAGGCAGATCATATCGCCGACACACCTGAAAACCGGTAAAGTCTGCTCAAAGCGGCGCAGGGGGACGCTGCCGGCCCGCCCGCATCCTCCGATCCGCCCTGCGCCATTTCTCCGCGCCTCCTTTTTACCGCTTTCCAGGTGTGTCGACTATACCACAGGGACGGGACGCGGGGCAAAGCCCTGCAAAAAAAAAGATGCGTCATATGGAAAAAATCGGCAGATCGCCACAAAATTTGCAGGAAAAGGGAGCAGTAAAATCCGGTCCGCCGCAAATACTAGCTCCAGCGCGTATGTGCGCTGGATTTTAGGAAGGAGGATTTCAGGGATGAAAAAAGCGGCGATTTTTGCGGCTGCGGCTGCGCTGGCGCTCTCTCTGACGGCCTGCGGCGGCCAGGAGAACGGAACGGCGGATCAGGGTGTGAACGGCGGCGTCACAAACGGCTCCACCAGCTCCGACAACGGCGTCAACGCCAACGACAGCGCCCGGGACGGAACCCGCGCCCGCAGCAGCGTCGGCAGCGACGTGCGGCGGGGCCTGGACAGCATGGGCGACGCGGTGGAGGACATGTGGGACGGCGGACGCAGGGCGGTGGATGACGCGGCCCGGGGCGCGGCCGGCACCACCAGTTTCCAGCAGATGCTGGATAACGCCCGCGTCACCGACGTGGACGGGAATATGGACGGCAGCGCCAGCGGGCGCTGGTAAGCGTCAAGCCGGGCCTGGGCGGAATGTTCCGCCCGGACCCGGCTTTCGTCTGCATCCCAAAGGGCGCGGCCGCCTCCGGTGGGGAGCGGCTACAGGGCGGCCTCCAGCCGCTCCAGCTCCCGGTCCACGCACCGGTCCACGCCGTCAAAGTCCACGTGGGGATGATAGAGGGCCTCCAGGGCATCGTGGCATGCCTTGGCCTCCCGGAGGGCGTCCAGCCCCTCCTGCCGCAGTGCCTCCTCCACCCGGCGGACAAAGCGGAGGTGGGGCCTGCACCGCTTGAGGTGGGCGGGGGCGATCATGGCGTCCAGGCGGATGCGGCGGTAGGCCGCGCCGTCATAGACCATCCCCTCCCGGCTGGTGACAAAGGCCAGGCCCAGCTCCGGCAGCAGCAGGTGCTGGATCCGCTCCGTATGCTCCGGGTCCGGGCAGACCACGGCGGAGAAGCCCCGGGCCCTGGCCGCGGCGCGGATCCGCTCCAGCATGGGCGCGGCCAGGCCGTAGGCGTCCTGGAGCTGGTAGATCCTGGGGCACAGCGCCTCCACGCTGTCAAACCGCCACACAGGCCCCATGCAGGTCAGGCTGCCCAAGAACCGGAAGGCGTCCTGCCCGCCGCTCCCCCTGCCCCGCAGCTCCCGGCCGATGATCCCGTCTGTGCGCCGCAGCAGCTTGTCGCCGTCCAGACCCTCCGCCGCCAGGGCCGCGGCGTTGTCCGCCATCTGCCGGGCCGCGCCCAGGGCCCGGTAGGCCCGCTTGTAGGCCGCGGAGCAGGCGTCCGTGTGCCGGATGATCTCCTCCCGCTGCTCCTTGGCGGCGGCGATGTCGTAGAACTGGCCCAGGTTCACATAGCGGTCCACCGCGCCGGGATATTTGGGCTCCACGACGTGGGGCGCGGTGCCGTCCACCACGGCGGCCCTGATGCGCGGAATATGTACCCCGTCCAGGGATTTGGGGTCTCCGGAGCAGTACAGGTACTCCACCTGCTCCCCCCGTTCCTCCATCGCCGCGCCGATTCTGCGCATCATGGTGGACTTCCCCGCCCCGGGCCCCCCCTTGAGCACCAGCAGATCCCAGTGGTTCTCCGGCGCGCAGAAGCGGTCGAACAGATTCCGAAAGCCCCGGCCGCTGTTGGCGCCTAGAAAGAAGTGCGTAGATTGTGTCATGGTTCCTCCTCCTGACCTCTTCAGATTCTCCCTCCAGAATATGCGCCGGACGGGCTCTGTGACAATGGCGCGGCCATATCCCTTTCCGCCCTCCGGGACCGGACGGAGAAATTCCTGTGGAAATTTCCCATCTTCCATGGTATACTACTCAGGAGAACAGAGGGAAGCGAGGCTGCCTATGGCGCGATTTGGGAAATATACGTTTGTCATCTACCTGCTCTCGGCCCTGGCGGCCCTGGAGCTGATCGCCCTGGCGGCGGTGCTGGCAGGCCCCGCCGTCCCCGCGGCGGCTGCGGCAGAGACGGCGGCGGCCCCCGAACAGATGCCCGCCTGGCTGGAACCCGCCCCCCAGAGGGAGGAGCTGCCGGAGGAGAAGGATCCGCCGCCTGGGGAGCGGACGGCGGCGGAGATTCTGGAGGAGCAGCGCATCATCGCCCACGGCATGGGCGCTATTGCCGGCCGGGCCACCCTCAACTGCCTGGAGGGGTTCCAGGCGCAGTATGAGAACGGGGTGCGGGTGTTCGAGGTGGATCTGCGCCTGACGGCGGACCAGCAGGTGGTGCTGCGCCACGACTGGCGGGCCGGCTGGCAGGCCGGCGTCAGCGAGACCAGCGTGCCCACCCTGGAGCAGTTTCTGGACAAGCCCCTGCTGGGCCGGTTCACCCCCCTGTCCTTCCAGGACCTGCTGAGGCTCATGGAGCAGTATCCGGACGTCTGCGTGGTCACGGACACCAAGTTCACGGACGCGGAGATCGTGAAGCTGCAATTCGAGGCCATGGTCCGGGACGGGGCGGAGCTGGGGCTGAGCTACCTCTTTGACCGGATGATTATTCAGGTCTACGACCAGCTGATGTTCCGGGTGGTGGACAGCGTGCGCCACTTCGACTATTATATCTACACCCTCTACACCGACGGCTTTGCCCGCACGGAGGCCGACTTCCGGGAGAAGGCGGACTTCTGCGCGGAAAACGGCGTCATGGGCATCACCATGTGGGACTACTGGTGGCGGGAGGACTACGCCCCCATCGCCCGGGAGAAGGGCCTGAAGGTCTTCGCCCACACGGTCAACGACCCGGAGCAGGCCCTCGCCCTGCTGGCGGAGGGCGTGAGCGCGGTGTACACAGACGAATTAACCCCCGGTGATCTGGCGGAGGAGCCGGAGACCGGGGCGGAAAATCAAGCCTCTGCGGAGGAAGGAGAAAAAGACCATGGAGCTGACGGAAAAGACACTATCCAGCGAGAAGATCTTTGACGGCGTGATCCTGCACATCCGCCGGGACCAGGTGGAGCTGCCCGGCGGGGGCCGGTCCGTCCGGGAGGTGGTGGACCACCCGGGCGGCGTGTGCGTGCTGGCCCTGGACAGCCAGTGGCAGGCCCTGCTGGTCAGCCAGTACCGCTACCCCTACCAGAGGGTGGTGCGGGAGGTGCCCGCAGGCAAGCTGGAGTATGGCGAGGACCCCAGGGAGGCCGCCCTGCGGGAGCTGCGGGAGGAGACCGGCGCCACGCCCGGGGAGTTCCGCTCCCTGGGGGAGCTGTACCCCTCCCCGGGCTACTGCGGGGAGATCATCCACATGTACCTGGCCATGGATCTCACCTTCGGGGAGTCCAGTCTGGATGAGGACGAGTTTCTCAACGTGGAGCGGATCCCCTTTGAGGAGCTGGTGGAGCAGGTGCTCCAGGGGGAGATCCGGGACGCGAAGACCATCGCCGCGGTGCTCAAGGGGAAGCTGCTGCTGAATCTGTGAGAGACGGGCGCAAACGGAAAAGGGGACCGCTATGGAAGAGAAAAAGACCGTATTGATCGTGGAGGACGAGAAGAGCATTGTGGATATCGTCCGCTTTAACCTGGAGAAGGAGGGCTATGCCGTCCTCACCGCCTACGACGGGGAGACGGGGCTCGCCATGGCCCTGGAGAAGAACCCGGACATCGTGCTGCTGGACGTGATGCTGCCGAAGATGATCGGCTTTGACGTGTGCCGCATTCTCCGGGAGAAGGGCAGCAGCGTGCCCGTCATCATCCTCACCGCCCGGGAGGAGGAGGCGGACAAGGTCCAGGGCCTGGAGATCGGGGCGGACGACTACATCACCAAGCCCTTCTCCATGCGGGAGCTGATGGCCCGGATCAAGGCCAACATCCGCCGCACGGCCATGCAGCAGACGGGACCGGCGGACGCCGGCGGAGCCATGAGCGCCGGCGGCGGGCTGACCATCAACCCGGACAACTATCAGGTCTGCAAGCAGGACAGGCCCATTGACCTGACCCAGCGGGAGTACGAGCTGCTCACCTTCCTGGCCAGCCACCCGGGCCGGGTCTACTCCCGCATCGACCTGATGGAGCAGGTGTGGAACTACGAGTATGTGGGGGACGACGTGCGCACGGTGGACGTGACGGTGCGGCGGCTGCGGGAGAAGATCGAGGACGACCCCGCCAGCCCGTCCCTGATCCTGACCCGCCGGGGCGTGGGGTACTACTTCGCCGGGCAGTAGCCGAAAGAAAAACCGGGGTTATCCAGAGCTTCCGGCAGCCACAGAATACGGCTTCTAACGTTCTTTTTGATCCTTTTTCTTTCAAGAAAAAGGATCACTACTGAAAAAGGGGGGAGTCCCTTGTTCCGCAGCCTGCACATGAAGCTGGTGCTCATCATGCTGCTGCTCATCACGTCCCTGATGACCATCGTGGGCGCGTTCATGATGACCAGCATCACCGGGTTCTATATTGACGAATTTTACCAGCGCATGGAGAGTGTGTTCGGGGACTCCGACCCCGCCAACGCCGTCTTTGTCAGCTCCCTGCGCCGGGAGGCCGCCCAGGACGACGGCGCCCAGAAGCTCCAGGAGATGATTGAGGTCAAGGCCCTGGACCTGGGCCTCAACTCCAGCACCCGCAACTACTACATCCTGGACGGCCGCACCGGCGCGTTTCTGGCCGGCAGCCAGGACCAGGCGGGCTATGAGCGCCTCCAGGCCACCCCCAACCTCCTGGCCGCCCGCAACAGCATCGCCAGCGGCACGGACGAGGTGGGCGACGACAGCGACATCACCGCCAACTATATGGATATCGCCATCCCCATCACCGGCGGGGACAACGCCTTCATCATCTACATCTACGACAACCGGGACACGGTCAGCGCCCTCAACAGCCAGCTCTTTCTCATCATCGTCCAGGCCCTGCTGGTGGGCCTGCTCATCTCCGTGCTCCTGAGCTTCCTGCTCAGCAAGACCATGATTATCCCCATTGAGCGGCTCACCGAGCGGGCGGAGCAGGTGGCGGCGGGGGACTTCGGCTCCACCATTGAGGTGGAGTCCACCGATGAGATCGGCATCCTCACCACCACCTTCAACGACATGGCCTCCGTGCTCCAGGAGACCCTGGACGCGGTGGCCAGCGAGCGCAACAAGCTGGACACCCTCTTCCTCCACATGTCCGACGGCGTGGTCTCCTTTGCCAGCGACGGGACTGTGCTCACCAGCAACCCTGCGGCCAGCCAGATGCTGGGCCGGGAGGTCTCCTTTTACGACTACGACGAGCTCTTTGGCCAGCAGTTCCCCCTGTGGAAGGTGATGGACCTTCAGCGGCCCAACTCCCTGTCCGGGGAGCTGAGCGTGGGGGAGCGGGCCCTGGAGCTGTATCTGGCCCCGGTGTCCGACGGGGAGGACGGCGGCGCTATGGCGGTGCTCCACGACGTGACGGTCCAGCGGAAAAACGAGGAGATGCGCAAGGAGTTTGTGGCCAACGTCTCCCACGAGCTGCGCACCCCCCTCACCAACGTGCGCAGCTACGCCGAGACTTTGCGCACGGTGGAGGACATCCCGCGGGAGACGGAGAGCGGCTTTCTGGATATCATCATCAGCGAGACGGACCGCATGACCCGCATTGTCCAGGACCTCCTCACCCTCAGCCGCCTGGACTCGGGCCGGGCGGAGATCAAGATGGTCCGCTTTCCCCTGCTGGAGGCCCTTGAGAGCGTGTGCAGGGCCGTGGAGCTGGAGGCCCAGCGCCGGGGCCACACCCTGGTGCGCAGCTACGGCCGCAGCCTGCCCATGATAACGGGGGACCGCAGCCGGCTGGAGCAGGTGATGATGAACGTGGTGGGCAACTCCATCAAATACACCCCCGACGGCGGCACCATTACCGTGGACGCGGGGATGCGGGGCGGGAAGGTGTGGATCGAGGTGTCCGACACCGGCATCGGCATCCCGCCCAAGGACCGGGAGCGGATCTTTGACCGGTTCTACCGGGTGGACAAGGCCCGCTCCCGGGAGAGCGGCGGCACGGGCCTGGGCCTGTCCATCGCCCGGGAGATCGTGCTGCGCCACCACGGCTCCATCGGCCTGACAGACCACGAGGGGCCGGGCACCACGGTGCGCATCGTGCTGCCCATCCGCCAGGAGCGGGAGGAGGGCCACGGTGAATAAACACCTGCGAAACGCGCTGCAAAATCTGGCCATCCTGTTTCTGTGCGTGTCGGCCCTGTTTCTCATCTCCCGCCTGCCCCTGTTTCACACCAGCTGGGCCGTCCAGGTCCAGAGCCTGCTGACCCCCCGTCCGGCGGACGGGGATCCGGCCCAGGCCGGGGGACCGGAGGAGATGTTCCCCGCCGTACACGTGATGGTCACCAGCGACATTGCCTACGGCCGGTACGGCCAGCTCCACGTCTCCGGCGAGGATCCCCTGCTGGTGCAGATCATCCCCCTGTTCCAGGAGGCCCTGGGCTCTGCCACGGAGCTGGGGGCGGCGGCGGACAAGACCCTGCGGGACGCCCTGGAGGAGCCGGGGCTGTATCTGGATCTCACGGGCCAGCTGCCCCTGGAGGTGGCGGCGGCGTGGCTGGGGGAGGAGGCGGATCTGGATCGGGACGTGCGCAGCATGGCCCTGACGTGCGAGGAGGAGGACGCGATGCTGTATCTGCGCGGCGAGGCCGGGGATATCCTCCGCTGCGCCACCGCCCTGCCCGCCTCCGCGGTGCGGGAGGTCTGCGCCGGCCTGTCCCCCAACGGCAGCACCTTTGCCTATGAGACCAACTACGCCCCCCTGGCCCCCTATACGGTGCTGGTGGCGGAGACGGAGGACGCGCCGGTGGTCCGCGGGGAGCTGCCGGCGGCCTACTCCGTATACAACCTGCTCACTGCCCTGGACTTCAATCCCCACACCGTTTTCCGCTACACGGAGAGCAGCGGCGCGGAGGTGGTGGAGGAGTCCCCCCGCACCCTGCGCATCGGCCCTGACGGCGCGGTCAGCTTCACCAGCCGGGGGGAGGCGGCCGCACCTTTGTATCAGGTCCGCGCCGCCGGGGACAGGCCGACGGCCCGGGAGGCCCTGCGGGCTGCCTGGGGTCTGGCGGAGGCCCTCACCGAGGGGGCCGGCGCGTCGCCGCTGCGCCTGCGGACGGTGGAGGAGCGGGAGGACGGCTGGACCATCCTCTTCCGCTATCAGCTCCAGGGGCTCCCGGTCTACTTCTCCGACGAGAGCGACGCCCTGTCCGTCACGGTCAGCGGCGGGACGATCACCGCCTTCTCCTACCGCTGCCGGGCCTACGCGGCGGCGGAGGAGACCACCGCCCTGCTGCCCCCGGACATGGCCCAGGCCATCGCCTCCCTGTACCCGGGGGCCGGACTGTCCATCGGCTACATTGACAGCGGCGCGGGGGAGATGACCGCCCAGTGGCTGGCGCGGTGAGCAGATGCGCTCTCCGGCTGTGACGGCGTCGCGGCGCTCCTCCCCTTTGGCTGGCCCTGGATCAGGTCCGCACCCGGCATAAAAAGGGCCTGTGCAGCGAGCATACTTTAACTGCGCAAAAAAATCCGCGCCCTCCGTCAGGGGGCGCGGATTTTTGCCTTGCCGCTCGAAATACTGAACAGCTCCTATCGTTTACCTAGTCCCTCGCCTTCCGCACCTGACCCCACAGGCGCTTCACCTCCGCCAGATCCTCACGGGTGGCCTGGTTGTCGTATCGTGCCCGGCAGTAGATCGCCTCCAGGGCGGAGAGGACCTCCGGGTCCGCCAGCCAGCGGCCGGCCTTGGCGCTGACCTGGGCGCTGGTGTCCGAGGGGGACAGATCCACGCCCTTTTTCCGGCACAGCTTCAGAAACCGGCGGTACTGGGCCCGGATCCGCCCGGCGTAGGTGGCGGGCAGGACCTCCCGGCGGGGGGACTCCGCCGCCACAGTCCGCCGCTCCTCACGGGAATTGGTCTCTGTCTCCGGACCGGGTCTGCGCCGGAGCAGCCACCGGAACAGCAGGAGGACCGCCAGCGCCGCCGCCAGGATCCCCAGGGCGGTCAGAACCCGTCCGCCCAGATTCCCGCTCTCCCCCGCCAGCTCCCGTGCCAGATCAAGGGGTCCCGCCTCCCCGGCCGGAAAGGCGACGTCGATATCGCCCTCCCAGAAGAGATTGGCAAGCAGCTGATAAATAAGGGGCATCACCGCTGTGAGCACAAGGCCCACCGCCATGGCCATCCCCAGCAGCAGGGGGACCGCCACGTTGTCGTAGGTCCAGGAGATGCACCCCAGAAACCAGTCCATGCTGGCAAGACAGGCCCCAGCCAGCATCGCCGCCACGGCCAGCCAGTTGCGCATCTGATAGGCCCGCCGGCAGTAGATCTCCGGCCCGTGGCGGATGGAGCGCAGCAGCAGCACCGAGGATACAGCGGCGGTGAGAAACACGGGAAGGCCCTGGCCCGCCAGACCTTCAAAGGCGCCGAACAGAGCCGCCAGGGGGATGAAGGGCAGAAAGATCTTCCACATCAGGGAGAAAACGTCCGCCTGCCGCGCCCAGCGCAGGTGGTAGTCCCCCAGCCAGGCCAGACAGACCAGGTAGGCAAGCCCGGGAAGGGACATGATCCGGTCCGGCCCGCCTGCAAAGAACAGCAGCACCGCCGCCGGCAGCAGGGCCGCCAGACGGGCCCAGCGCCGGTTCCGGAGCAGGGCGGACAGGGCGAAGCACCCGCTCTGGACCAGCAGGACCGCCATGGTCATGGACGCGCCCCGGGCCCCCGCCACCGTGCCGGCAAAGGCGTAGTAGAGCCCCAGCTCCTCCAGGGCCCGGAGAAAGTACATCAGAACCATCTCACGCCGCCTCCCTTGCCCGCAGGACCAGCACGTTGTCCCCGGTGAGCTCCCGCAGCCGGGCCAGGGCCGGGGAGTCGTCCAGCTCCGGGCCCGGGGTGATGAGGATCCGGCCCCGGTGGGACCGGGTGGCCGCGGACCGCTCCAGCAGCCGCTCCCCCGGGTAGCTGGCCTGGCAGCCGGACCGGCCCAGCCGCTCCAGCACCCCCTCGAAGTGGCGCTGGCCCAGGCCGTCCCCCAGCTCGGCAACAGCAAAAAAGGTATTCAGCTCCATGGCGTTGGAGACAAAGTCGTACTGGATCCCCCGCTCCTCCAGGGTCCGGCACACCGTCCTGGCCAGAGAGTAGCAGATCTCCAGATCCCGGGCCAGATCCTCGCCCTGCCCGTCCGCGTTCAGCAGCACGGATACCGAGGGCTGGGCGGTGTGGTCGTAGATTTTCACCATCATGCCCAGGCCACGGGCGCTCTGGGTCCAGGAGATGGCCCGCATGGGCTCCCGGCCGGTGTACTCCCGGAACCCCGCGGTCAGCACCGGGTCCTCGTGGATGAACCGGCGCACGGACACCTCCCCCAGAAAGCCGCCCAGCACCTCCTCCAGCCCCGGGTCCTCCGCCTCCCGGGGGGCCACGGTGACGGCACGGAAAAGGGGCGAGACCCGGGTCCGCTCCCGCAGGCCCAGAAAGTCCCCGCCGGAGACCTCCAGGGCGGACAGAGGGTAGTATCCCCGCCGGTCCGCGGACAAAGGCAGGGTGAACCGGGCCTCCTGCCGGGGGCGCAGCCAGGTGGTCAGCTCCAGCCGCTCGTCCCCCAATGGGGCGCGGATCAGGGCGCTGTCCCTGGGGTGGAAGGCCTCGGGGAGGTCCTGCCGCAGCCGGAGAAAGAGGACCGGGCGGCGTCTGGCGTTGCGGAGGGTGTAGGTCAGGGCAAAGACCTCGTCCGGGTCCACCAGGGACTCCGTGGGTCCAAAGTCCTCCCGGACCGCGTCCAGGCTGCGCTGGGCCGTGAGGCGCTCCAGGGCCAGGGCCAGCGCCACGGCAAACACCACAATGAGCAGCATCACACCGTCTCCAGAGGCACCGGGATCTCGTCCAGCAGCTCCCCCACCAGACGGTCCGCGGCCCCGGACCGGTTTCCGCCGCCCACCGCTACCCGGTGGGAGAGGACGAAGGGGGCGGCGTACTTCACGTCCTCAGGGATGACGTAGGCCCGCTCCGAGAGCAGGGCCAGGGCCTGGGATGCCTTGTAGAGGGCGATGGCTCCCCGGGTGGACACGCCCCTGGCCAGCCGGCCAGCCCGGCGGGTGGCCTCCACGATGTCCATAAGGTAGCCCAGCACGTCCTCGGAGACCTTCACCTCCCGGCAGGCGGCGCGGACATAGGCGGTGTCCTCCGCCGTCACCGCCTGCTCCAGCTCCTCCAGCACCGCCTGGGTGGAGGGCCGGGCCAGCACGGCCATCTCCTGCTCCCGGGTCATGTAGCCCAGGGAGAGGCGCATGAAGAAGCGGTCCAGCTGTGCGTCCGGCAGGGGGAAGGTGCCGCTGGACTCCACGGGGTTCTGGGTGGCCATGACCAGAAAGGGCTCCTGGAGGGGGGTGGTGACCCCGTCCACGGTGATCTGCCGCTCCTCCATGGCCTCCAGCAGGGCGGCCTGGGTGCGGGGGGTGGCCCGGTTGATCTCGTCGGCCAGCACCACGTTGGCCAGCAGGGGGCCGGGCCGGTACTGGAACTCCCCGGTCTTCTGGTTATAGAAGTTGATGCCCGTCAGGTCCGAGGGCAGCAGGTCCGGGGTGAACTGGATGCGCTTGAAGTCCCCGCCGATGGTCCGGGCAAAGGCCCGGAGGAGCATGGTCTTGCCGGTGCCGGGGATGTCCTCCAGCAGCACATGGCCGGAGCAGAGGAAGCACACCAGCACCAGGCGGATGACGTCCTCCTTGCCCACGATGACGCGGGAGCAGTTATGTATGATTTTATCGCGGTAGGCCGAGGCTCTTGAAATGTCTGCCATTTATCAGCACTCCTTTCTGCCCACAGTGTAGCACAGAAGGGGGAAAAAGTACAGGGGTCTTCCGTTTGCCGGAGAGTGATTCTGAGAGCCTGTTTAATATCTCGACGTGTATGGATTGGCGAGTGGATTTTTTGC
>CAJTWF010000032.1 GCA_910579965.1 uncultured Oscillospiraceae bacterium | reverse complement strand
GGGGTGACCACCCGGATGATGTCCCGCTTCACCAGCCCCTTGGCGGCGGCGGGGTCCTCGGTCTGCTCGCAGATGGCCACCTTGTAGCCCTTGGCGATGAGCCGGGAGATGTAGCCGTCGCAGGAGTGGTAGGGCACGCCGCACATGGGGGTCCGCTCCTCCTCGCTCTTGCCCCTGTCCCGGGTGGTCAGGGTGAGATCCAGCTCCCGGCTGGCCAGCAGGGCGTCCTCGTTGAACATCTCATAGAAGTCTCCCAGGCGGAAGAAGAGGATGGCGTCCTTGTTCTGCTCCTTCATCTGGAGGTACTGCTGCATCATGGGGGTGGTCTCTGACGGCATGGCTCGTTCCTCTTTTCTTTTGTATCTGCCGCCTTGACAGCGGGCTCTGATTGGCTTATAATAATTAATGGAAGGGCAAGCTGCCAATCAGCGGTTCAGCCCAGCAAAGCTAGAGATTTCTATGTCTATAGAAACCGTCACCGTGCGGGGTGGCGGTTTCTACGTTTTACGACAATCGTCACCGTATAGGCTCCGATATGGAACGTAATCCGCATCAGCCTCACCTCCCTCCGGAGGATGTGGCCAAACCGCCGACCGTAATTGCAGCATTGCCCTTCCGGCCCCCAGCCGGGGGCGTTTTTATTATATCCTCTCTGTTGAATTTTGTCAATCTCGGGGTTTTGCGGGACCAGGGAAATCCATTTTTTCCGCGGCGGATGGATCCTTGCGGGAGCTGTGCAGGGGCGAGCATTGCTCGCCCCTGCAGGATACTGTGTTTCCCGGAAGATGAATTTCCTCGCTGCGGGGCCGCGTCCGTCACGGCTCCCGGCTTGTCCCGGCGCTGTTCTTCCCGGCCCGGTATAAGAATTGAGCCTCTTCAAAGGAGGCGTCTGCGCAGTATACCGTTATTTCATCGGTGCGGTATTCCAGAATATAGTAGCGAAATACAGCGGCGCCATCAGAAAATACCTGCTCAGGATATTTTAAGTATATCCTGCCATTTTCGATGGCTTCAATGTTGGAGGAATCTGCTAAAAAGCGATAGGAGGATTCGGATTCATAGTCGGAAATATCGTATCCGCCGTCTGTTTTTTGTATCACCAGTCTGCCGGCATCCCCTTCTGCCGTATACGCATATTCTCCAACCAGATTTTCCAGCGGGGCCTCCGGCTGTTCCGGATTTGATATGCTCCCGCCGGACGGATTTGTCCCGGCGGGCAGGGAAGGGCTGTTGTCCTTCAAACCGCATCCAGACAGCAGAAAAGCGCCCAGCAGCAGCACCAGCAGGAGTTTTTTCATAGAAACACCTCCCAAGCGCGTTTTTTATGTACACAAGGATCAGGAATGAGCGGTTACAGCACCTTGGCCAGGAAGGTTTTCAGCCGGTCGCTCCTGGGGCTGGCGAACAGCTCCGCCGGGGCGTTCTCCTCCACGATCACGCCGCCGTCCATGAACACCACCCGGCTGCCCACCTCCCGGGCAAAGCCCATCTCGTGGGTGACCACCACCATGGTCATGCCGTCGCGGGCCAGATCCTTCATGACCTCCAGCACCTCGCCCACCATCTCCGGGTCCAGCGCCGAGGTGGGCTCGTCGAAGAGCATCACCTCCGGCTCCATGCACAGCGCCCGCACAATGGCGATGCGCTGCTTCTGGCCGCCGGAGAGCTGGCTGGGATAGGCGTCCGCCCGGTCCCCCAGCCCCACCCGCTCCAGCAGGGCGCGGGCCTTGGCCTCCGCCTCCTCCCGGCTCTTCTTCAGCAGCTTCACCGGGGCCAGGGTCATGTTCTCCAGGATGGTCATATGGGGAAACAGGTTGAAGTGCTGGAACACCATGCCCATCTTCTGCCGGTGGACGTCGATATTCACCCGGGGATCCGTGATGTCCACGCCGCCGAAGGTGATGGAGCCGCTGGAGGGCCGCTCCAGCAGATTCAGGCACCGCAGGAAGGTGGACTTGCCGGACCCGGAGGGGCCGATGACCACCACCACCTCCCCCCGCCGGATGTCGGCGGATACGCCGTCCAGGGCGTGGATGGAGCCGCTGCCAAAGTGCTTTTGCAGGTCCCGGACCTGGATGAGGATCTCGTTTTTACCGCTCACTGTTTCTCAGCCTCCTCTCCAGCCTGCCCACCAGCCAGGTGAAGAACACCACCATGACAAGGTAGACGGCCGCCACCGCGATCAGGGGCATGAACGCCTCAAAGGTCCGCCCGCGGATGATCTCGCCGCCCTTGGTCAGGTCAATCACTCCGGCATAGCCCGCCACGGAGGTCTCCTTGAGCAGCACAATGAACTCATTGGCCAGGGCGGGCAGCACGTTCTTGAACGCCTGGGGGATGATGATATAGCGCATGGTCTGTATGTAGTTGAACCCCAGGGACCGGCCGGCCTCAAACTGGCCGTTGTCGATGGACATGATGCCGGAGCGGATGATCTCCGCCACGTAGGCCCCGGAGTTGACGCCGAAGACAATGCAGGCAATGACCACGTCGCTGCCCAGAGCCACCAGGATGACAAACACGCCCAGCAGCAGCTGCACCACCACCGGGGTGCCCCGGATCACGGTGAGATAGATCCTGCACACCCCGTTGGCCAGCCCCAGCAGGACGCGGCCCGGACCGGGGCGCATGCCGTCCCGGTTCTTGTCCCAGCTGGTGCGGACGATGGCCACCACCACCCCCAGGGCCACGCCGATGAGCAGAGCGAAAAAGGTGATGAGCAGGGTGTTGCCCAAGCCCCTTGTCAGATACCGCCAGCGGTTGTCCTCAATGAAGCAGCGGTAAAAGGTGTCTTGAAACGCCGCCATATGCTGTCCTCTCTCTCAAAAAATATGATCTATCGTCAAAGCCGGGGGCGGCGGACCGCCCCCGGCCTGATGCAGGGTTATTTATTGTTGGTCTCCACGTAGGCCTTGGCGGGCTCCTGGTCAATGACCACGCAGTCCACCTTGCCGGTGAGCAGGGCCTGGACGGCCTCGTTGCCGGTCTTGTAGCGGACCACCCGGTCCTCACCGATGCCGCCGTTCTCCGCCGTGTCGGAGAGGTAGATGTCGCCGGTGGTGTCCTGCTGCACGCCCGCCTTGTAGCTGGCGTTGGGATCGAGCAGGTCCTCCAGGGTCTTGATGGGGGAGTCCTCCCGGAGAATCACCACCTGCACGCCGGTGGCGTAGCTCTCGGAGAAGTTGACAGACGCCTGACGGTCCGGGGTGACGGTCATGCCGGCCATGCCCATGTCGTACTTGCCGGTCTGCACGCCGCCGATGATGGAGCCGAACTCGGTGTCCACGATGGTCAGCTTGCGGCCCATCTGGTCCGCGATGGCCGCGGCCATCTCCGCGTCGATGCCCACCACCGTGTCGTTCTCATAGAACTCGTAGGGGGGGAAGAAGGCGTTGGTGGCCATAATCAGCTCCGGCTTGCCCTCGGCATCGGCCTGGAAGGTGAGGTCATGGGCCGTACCGGAGATGTACTTGTCCACGATCTTCTGGGCGGTGCCGTCGGCGGTGATGGCGGCCAGGGCCGCGTTCACCTCGTCCAGCAGGTCCGTGTTCTCCTTGGCAATGGCGATGGCGTAGTCCTCAACGGCGTACTCGGTGTCCAGGATCTTCAGCTGGACCTTCTTCTCACCGCAGGCGGCCAGGCTCAGGACCATGGCCAGGGCGAGAATCGCAGTAACAAACTTTTTCATACGGATTGCTTCCTTTCCAATATGCAGGTGGTTTCCACCCGAATTGCACAGCGCCGGGCCTCGCCCGGGTGAATGGAGCATACTACAATCCAGGCGGATTGTCAATAGTTTTCCAGAAATTGTGCATATTTATTGATATGTACCGTCCGTTTTCATCACAATACCAAAAGAAAGGGCCGAAAGCCGCCGCCGCTTTGCATGATTTGACGGTGCCGTTTGTCTGCATAATGCAAAAAATATACATTCTCAGGGGGCGGCCTCCCGGCGGAACACGTGGATGTGAAAGGCCATCTCGCACGCCAGCGTCTCCAGGGCCGCCAGCCGGGCGGCGCCCTGCCGGGGGGTCTTCCAGTAGTAGGGGGTCATCTGGAACAGGGCGCGGATGTCCGCCTGGGCGGGCAGATGGACCGTGAAGGACACGGGCAGAATCTCCTGGTAGGCAAAGCCCTCGTAGGGGGTCTCCCGCTCCTCGTTGGGGTAGGGCCGGTCATAGAGGACCTCCTTGAGCTGCCAGAGGTGTCTGGCGGCGGGGACCACGTAGAGGTACGCGCCCCCGGGGCGGAGCACCCGCCGGAACTCGTCGATGGCCAGGGGGGAGAACACGTTCAGCAGCAGATCCACGCTCTCCGCCGCCACGGGCAGGCGGTAGGCGGAGGCCACGGCGAAGGAGATCCCGGGGTACCGCTTGGCCGCCTTCTGGACAGAGAACTTGGAGATATCAATCCCAGCCGCCGCCGGGGACCGCCCGTCCGCCAGCAGAGCGTCCCGGACGGCGGCGGTGTAGAAGCCCTCGCCGCAGCCCGCGTCCAGCACCGCCGGGGCGGGGCCGGGGGCGTACCGCACCGCCAGATCGCACAGAGCGTCCCGCAGGGGGCTGTACCAGCCCCGGTCCAGAAACGCCCGGCGGGCGGCCACCATGCCCTTGTCGTCGCCGGGGGCCTTTGAGTGCTTCTGCCCCACGGGCAGGAGGTGGACATAGCCCTCCCGGGCCCGGTCAAAGCGGTGTCCGCCGGGGCAGCGGAGGCCGCCGGGGACGCCCTGCAGCGCCTCCCCGCACAGGGGACAGAGAAAGGGAAACACAGCCGCCCGCCTCCTTTACAGAAATGGGGATGTGGGGTTATATCCTGGTGATATCGTTGATCCACTTCCCGCTGCGGAAGCGGATGAGCCCCAGGGGGCACTTGCAGAGGTTTTCCGCCTGCATGGCAATGCACACCAGCCAGGTGGGCGCGTTCAGCACCAGGCCGGCCAGGGCCATCAGGGGGATGGACGCCAGCCAGAGGGGGCCGTTGTCGATGAAGGCGGCCATTTTCACATCCCCGCCGGCCCGGAGCACGCCGGTGATGTTGGTGACGTCGAAGGCCCGCATGGGCATGAACACCGCGTAGACCACGGCCAGGTATCCGGCCACCTCCGCCGCGCCGGCGGTGAGCTTGAACAGGCGGAACAGCACCGGCCGGAAGAAGAGGGGCAGCAGCGCCAGCAGCAGGAGCATTACGAGCGCGCCCACCAGCAGCGACACCACCAGCAGCGTCCAGCCCACGCTGTACACCCGCTCCCGGTCCCGGCCCATGCCGATCTCCTTGCCGATGATGACGGCGGAGGCGGCGGCGATGCCAAAGCAGACCACGGTGGAGAGCTTGTCAATATTGCCGATGAGGGCGTAGGCGGCCAGCATGTCCTGGCTGTTGGCCATGTGGCCCATGATGACCGTGAGCATGGAGGTGCCCATGCTCCACAGGGTCTCGTTGCACACCACGGGGGTGGAGTACTTGAGGAAGGAGCGCAGAATATCCCGGCCCGGCCGGAGGATGCAGGCGGGCCGCAGGGGCAGCCGCTTGTTCCACAGGGCGAAGCCGATGGCCACGGCGAACTCCACCACCCGGCTGGTGAGGGTGGCCACGGCCGCGCCGGTGACGCCCATGGCCGGCGCGCCGAAGCGGCCGAAGATGAGCACGAAGTTGAGGAAGGTGTTCACGCACATGGAGATGGCGAAGAGGATCATGCCGAAGGCGGGGTACTCGGTGCTGCGCTGTATGCCGGCGTAGATGCTGCTGACGCCGTTGAAGATGTAGGAGAAGCCCACGATCTGTATGTAGCTGGTGGCCAGCCGCACCAGCTCCTCATTTGGCGTAATCAGCCGCAGCACCTGGGCGGGGAAGAAAAAGGTAATGAGGGAGAGCGTGATGGAGAAGCCGGTCACCGCGTACAGGGCCACGCCCATGCAGCGGTTGATGTTGTCCGTGTCCCCCCGGCCCCAGTACTGGCTCACCAGCACGGCCATGCCGCTCTGGAAGCCGAAGATGACCAGCTGGATGATGAAAATGGGCACGTTGGCGGCAGTGACGGCCGCCATTTCCGCGTTCCCCAGCAGGCCCACCATGAAGGTGTCCGCGAAGCCGAGGGAGGTGGTGATGATGTTTTGCAGGACAATGGGCAGAGCGAGCACCCACAGTCTGCGGTAGAAGCCGGGCTCCCGGCGCAGGGCGCGAAGCATGGAAATACCTCCTTATATCCTTCGGTAGTCAGTCTTTACCTGATATTTTACAGCTACAGCATGGGAAATCTCGTCTTCCTGTGCTCCAGCAGGGCCGCCGCCAAGGCGTCGACGTCCTCAAGGGTGGTCTCGGGGCCGAAGCTGACCCGCACCGTACCGGCGGCGGTCCGCTTGTCCAGGCCCATGGCGGTGAGCACATGGCTGGCCTTCCCCCGGTGGCAGGCGGACCCGGCAGAGATGCAGATCCCCAGGCCGCTGAGCTCGGTGACAATGTTCTGGCTGGGGTAGCCGGGCAGGGACAGGGCCAGAATGTGGGGCGCGTCCGCCGGGCCCACGAAGCGCAGATCCGGTATGGCCCCCAGCCTCTCCCTGGCATAGGCCTTGCAGGCCTCCATGCGGGCCCAGTCCTCCTCCAGGCCCGCCTGCCGCAGCTGCACGGCCCGGGCGAATCCGGCGATCTGGGCCGTGGCCTCGGTGCCCGGCCGCAGCCCCCCCTCCTGGCCGCCGCCAAAGAGCAGGGGCAGGGTGTTTTTCGCCCGGCCGCCGATGTACAGCGCGCCGGCGCCCTTGGGCCCCCCCACCTTGTGGGCGGAGATGACCGCGTAGTCCGCGCCCAGTCCTCCGGCCGTAAAGGTGACCTTCAGAAAGCCCTGGACCGCGTCGGTGTGGAGCAGGGCCGGCCGGTCCCGGAGCAGGGCGGCGATCTCCTCCACCGGAAGCCGCGCGCCGGTCTCGTTGTTCACCAGCATCACGCTCACCAGGGCCGTGTCCTCCCGGAGGGCCGCTCTCACCTGCTCCGCCGTGATCCGTCCGTCCGGGCCGGGGCGCAGATAGGTGGCCGTGCAGCCCTCCCGCTCCAGCTGCTTCACGCATTGGAGCACCCCGCTGTGCTCCATGGCGGTGGTGACGATGTGGCGGCCCACCCGGCGGTTCTGGTGCATAGCCGCCCGGATGGCCCAGTTGTCCCCCTCCGTGCCGCAGGAGGTGAAGAAAAGCTCCTCCGGCCGGCACCCCAGGGCCCCGGCGATCACCGCCCGGTCCCGGTCCAGCCGCTCCCTGGCGGCCCGGCCGGCCGCATACTGGGCGGAGGGGTTGGCAAAGTGCTCCGTCATCACCTCCACCATGGCCTGGGCGGCCTGGGGGGAGACAGGGGTGGTGGCGGCGTGATCCAAGTAGTGCATAGAAATTCTCCTACCAGAAATTTTCCTTGCCCTGGGGCAGGAAATGTAATATAATCAGATGAAATATCCGCCGGCGGGACTGCGGACCTGCCGGCCAGTACAGGAGGAGCCGCCCTATGTCCTACGCCATCCGCCCCATCCAGCCCAAGGACAACCCGTTCGTGGAGGGGGTCATCCGCGCCTGCCTGATCGAGTTCGGCTGGAACCGGGAGGGAACCGCCTGGTGCGATCCGGACCTGGGCCGGTTCTCCCAGGTCTACAGCCGGGAGGGTCACCGCTACTGGGTGGTGGCGGACGAGGCGGACCGCGTGGTGGGCGGGGCGGGGATCGGCGCGCTCACGGACCAGGTCTGCGAGCTGCAAAAGATGTACTGCCTGCCCCCGGTCCGGGGCACGGGCATGGCCCGGCAGCTGATGGAGCTGTGTCTGGACTACGCCGGCCGCTTCTACCGCCAGTGCTACATTGAGACCCTCCACAACATGACCGCCGCCAACCGCTTCTACCAGAAGCACGGCTTCCGCCGCCTGGACCGGCCCCTGCTGGACACGGGCCACTTCTCCTGCGACGTGTGGTATCTCCGGGACCTGCCCTGAGGCGCGGGGCGCTCAACAGTCTAATTTTTTATGTTATCATATTCTTTTCAAAAAAGCAAGGGGGGGCCGCGGGTGAATATCGCCATCTATACCCTGGGCTGCAAGGTGAACCAGTACGAGACCGCGGCCATGGAGCGGATCCTGACGGACCGGGGCCACGTCCTGGTTCCCTTTGACGGCCCGGCGGACGCCTACATCGTCAATACCTGCACCGTCACCGCCGTCAGCGACAAGAAGTCCCGGCAGATGATCCGCCGGGCCCGGAAGCGGTCCCCGGCGGCGGTGGTGGCGGTGTGCGGCTGCTACGCCCAGACAAAGCCGGAGGAGGTCCGGGCCCTGGACGTGGATCTCATCGCCGGCACCGGGGACCGGCTGGGCTTCCTCCAGCTTCTGGAGAGCGCGGTGCGGGAGCGGGAGCCGGTGGTGCGCCTGGACGAGGCCCTCCGCCGCCGGCGGTTTGAGGTCCTGCCCGCCGGGGGGCTGGCCCAGCGGACCCGGGCCATGCTGAAGGTGGAGGACGGCTGCGCCAACTTCTGCGCCTACTGCGTCATCCCCTACGCCCGGGGGCCGGTCCGCTCCCTGCCCCTGGAGGCCGCTGTGGAGGAGACCCGCCGTCTGGCCCGGGAGGGGTACCGGGAGATCGTTCTCACGGGCATCGAGATCTCCTCCTGGGGCCGGGATCTGCCGGGCAGGCCGGAGCTGACGGCGCTGATCGAGGCGGTCTGCGGGGCCGCGGAGGGGATGCGGGTGCGGCTGGGGTCCCTGGAGCCCCGGACGGTGACGGAGGACTTCTGCCGCCGGTGCGCGCCCCTGGACAATCTCTGCCCCCACTTCCACCTGTCCATGCAGTCCGGGTGCGACGCCACCCTGGCCCGGATGAACCGGCGGTACACCACGGCCCGGTATCTGGAGAGCGTGGACCTGCTGCGCCGGTTCTTCCCGGACCCCGCCGTCACCACGGATCTCATCGTGGGCTTTCCCGGGGAGACAGAGGAGGAGTTCTCCGCCACCCTGGACTTTGTCCGCCGGTGCGCCTTCGCGGAGATGCACGTCTTCCCCTACTCCATCCGCACCGGCACCCCGGCGGCGGAGATGGTGCAGGTCCCCGGGCCGGTGAAGGAGGAGCGGGCGGGCCGGGCGGGGGCGCTGGCCGCCCGGCTCCACCGGACGTATCTGGAGCGGTGCGCGGGCCGGGTCTTTGACGTGCTCTACGAGCAGGGCGGGGACGGGCTCTGCCGGGGCCACGCGCCCAACTATATGGCCGTGGCCGTCCGGGGGGAGGCGGCCGCGCTCCACAACCGGGTCCTGCCCACCCGCATCACCGGGGTGGAGGACGGGCTTTTGCTGGGGGAGCTGGCGGAGCGGTAGGGGGCGGCGGCCGCAGAGATTCCCCTGTTCCCGGAGGGCGGATTTCTGCGGCGCCCCAAAATTCCCTCTTGCAATCCGGCTGTTCATCGTGTATAATAGGGTCAGCACCATGAAATATCCTCCGCAGGCATTCGTGTTGAGGTTCCGGTCTCGCGCAATGGAAGCCTGTGAACCATGTCAGGCGGGGAACCGAGCAGCATTAAGCGGGACGAAATGTGCCGCGAGGGCTCCGGTTCGGAGCGGATGCTTGCGGAGAGTATTTCATGGGGCTTATTTTTTATGTTTTTCCGGGAGGACACTTCCATGTATCAGGCGCTCTACCGCAAGTGGCGGCCCAAGACCTTCGCGGATGTGGTGGGCCAGGAGCACATCACCCAGACCCTGCGCCGGCAGGCCGCCCAGGGCCGTCTCTCCCACGCCTACCTCTTCACCGGCACCAGGGGCACCGGCAAGACCACCTGCGCCAAGATCCTGGCCAAGGCGGTCAACTGCCAGAACCCCTCGGACGGCGATCCCTGCGGCCAGTGCCCGGCCTGCCTGGGCATTGACAACGGCAGCCTCCTGGACGTGATGGAGCTGGACGCGGCCTCCAACAACGGCGTGGACCACGTCCGGGCCCTGCGGGACGAGGCCATCTACTCCCCCGCCAGCGTGAAGTACCGGGTGTACATCATCGACGAGGTCCACATGCTCTCCGTTGCCGCCTTCAACGCCCTGCTGAAGATTCTGGAGGAGCCCCCGGCCCACCTCATCTTCATCCTGGCCACCACGGAGCTCCACAAGGTGCCCGCCACCATCCTCTCCCGGTGCCAGCGGTTCGCCTTCAAGCGCATCATGCCCCAGGACATCGCCCAGCGCCTGCTGTACGTGTCCGCCCGGGAGAACATCGCCCTCTCCCCGGACGCGGCGGAGACCCTGGCCCGCCTGGCCGACGGGGCCCTGCGGGACGCGCTGAGCCTGCTGGACCAGTGCGCCGCCGCCGGCGGGACCATCGACGGGCCCCGCGTGCTGGACGTGCTGGGGCTGGCGGGGGCGGTGCAGACCGCCCAGATGATGGACCTCCTGCTGCGCCGGGACGTGCCCGGGGCTCTGACGCTGCTCCATCAGCTCTACACCGGCGGCAAGGACGTGGCGGCCCTGCTGGGGGAGCTGTCCGCCCTGGCCCGGGACCTGCTCATCCGCATGACCGCCCCCGCCGGGGGCGCGGCCCTGCTCTCAGGCGGCTTTGACACCGGGGTGATGGACAGCCTGTCCCAGGCGGTGAGCCCCACCCGGCTCATCTACATGGCCGCCCAGCTCCAGAGCGCCCTGGCCGCCCTGCCCCTGAGCCCCAACCGCCGCACGGACGCGGAGCTGTGCCTGATCCGCCTGTGCGACGAGAGCCTGTGCGGGGACGTGACCGCCCTGGCCGCCCGTCTGGCCCGCCTGGAGGAGGGGGAGCCCCGGAGGGCCGCTCCCCGGCCCGCTTCGGGCCGCCCGGAGCCCGCCCCCATCCCTCCAGCCCAGGCGGCGCCGCCCCCTGCGCGGCAGGCAGCGCCCGTCATACAGCAGCCCGCGCCGCCGGAGCCCGCGCCCATCCCCCCGTCTGACCCGCCCCCCTGGGACGGCGCGCCCGGGCCGGAGGACGGACCGCCCCCCTACGGCGAGCCGGCGCGCCGGGAGGCGCCGCCGCCGGTAGAGAGCGAAAAAAAGCCCGCCCCGCCCTCAGCCCCGCAGGGGGGCCAGCTGTGGCGGAACGTGGCGGAGATCTGCAAAAACCAGCTGACCCCCATGTACTGGTACATGCTGGACGACGCCAGCGGAACCCTGGAGGGGGACGTGCTGGTGGTGCGCTGCGGCGACGAGCTGACCATGGAGACCCTGAAATCCCCGGACGCGGCGGCGGCCATCCGGACCGCCGCCGGGGAGCAGCTGGGCCGGAGCGTGGCCGTGCGGTTCACCCTGGGCGGCAGCGAGCCGGCGGCCCGGCAGGACAAGCTGGAGGAGCTCATCCGGCAGGGCAGCAGATATGACAGCTTTACTGTCAAGGACTAGAAAACCAGGTTTTGCAGCAGCAGATAGACCTTTGCGGAATTTGTGCGGGGGCGAGCGATGCTCGCCCCCGCTATTTTCCGGAAAGTTGTGCATACAGGCTCTCAGTCCAAAAGCCCGCCTCACTGGTCCGCCAGGCGGCGGCGCTGCTGCCCGATGAGCCGCACCAGCCGCACCGTCAGCCGCCACAGCCCCTGGCCCGCCAGGAGCAGCAGCGCCCCGGCCACCACGGACAGCTTGAAGGCCGTGGCCGGAGGAGCCATATAGCTGCCGATCTGGAACATGATGAAGGGCAGGTCAATCCCCGCCAGGGAGGCCAGGAATTTGGCCAGCCCCGCCGCCGGAATCAGCGCGCCGGATACCAGCAGACTCACCGCCAGCACGCTGGTGAAGGGCAGCACGAGCATGCCTCCCAGGCCGGCCAGGCCCCAGAAGGCCGCCACCGCCCCCAGGCGGGAGAGGCTGAAGGAGGGCTTTTTTGAGATCGTGTCCCCCAGATAGGCCGCCGCCAGCCCCCTGGCCTCCCCCAGCCGGGAGAGAATCTCCTCCGGGGCCGCGCCCGCCGCCTCCAGCTCCAGGATCTCGCTTCGGATCTCCAGAATGATGTCCGCCCGCTCCCCGGCGGGCAGGGGCCGCAGGCGGCGGTCCACCTGGTCCAGATAGCCGCTGAGTGTCTTATCCATGTTGTGTACCCTCCTTGATTTCGTTGATGGCCTCCAGCAGGCTCTCCCACTCCCCGCTCATGGCCGCCAGATAGTCCATGCCCCGCTCCGTGACCGCGTAGTACTTCCTCGGGGGCAGGCCCTGGCTGCTCTCCTGCCAGAAGGAGGTCAGATATCCCTCCCCCAGCAGGCGGCGCAGAAGGGGATAGACCGTGCTCTCCTTGGCCGCCAGAATGGGCCGCCGCTCCAGGCGGCTGATTATTTCATAGCCGTAGCAGGGGCCCTGTGAGATCATCAGCAGAATGCTGAACTCCAGGGTCCCTCGCTTGATCTGGGATCGCCAGTCGTCGATGTTCACAGCGGTTCACCTCCCCGCGGGTGCATCGTACCACACAGTACCTCCTTTGTCAACAGTATATTTCTCCCCGTTGTCCGGCGGAATTTCTTCTCTCCCGCCCCGGGGCCCGGTACGGGGGCCGAAAAGTTTACAATATTTTTCCAATCCTATTCAGATTGCTGATTGCTTTTCCTGGAGAATCTGGTATACTTTGATATCATACGATGCGCAGGGAATGACCCGGCCAACGAGGAGGATTGGATATGGCGAATCGGATCACAGTCACCATCTGCGGGGAGGACTACACCTTTATGGCGGAGGAGAGCCTCTCCTATATGCAGAAGGTCGCGGCCCTGGTGGACGCAAAGATGAGCGAGATCATGGGCGCCGGCGGCCGGGTCAGCCGCATGGACGCCGCCGTGCTGGCCGCCGCCAATATGGCCGATGAAATGCTCAAGCAGCAGTTAAGCACAGAGAACCTGCGCCGGCAGCTCAAGGGCTATCTGGACGAGGCCAACAAGGCCAAGAGCGAGCTGAGCGAGTGCAAGCGGGAGCTGTTCAAGCTCCAGCAGCAGAAGAAATAGCCCATGGAGCTGCTCTCTCCCGCCGGCCACTGGGAGGCCATGGCCGCGGCGGTGCAGAACGGCGCGGGGGCCGTCTACCTGGGCTGCGGGGACCTCAACGCCCGCCGGGGCGCGAAAAACTTCACTCCCCAGGAGCTCCCCGCCGCCGTCCAATACTGTCATCTCCGGGGCGTCAGGCTCTATCTCACCCTCAACACCCTCCCCTCGGACCGGGAGCTGGACAGCGCCCGGGACATGCTCCTGCTCTCCAGCCGCTGCGGCGTGGACGGCGTGATCGTCCAGGACTGGGGACTGGCCGCCCTGGCCCGGTCCGTCACCCCGGATCTCCCCCTCCACGGCAGCACCCAGATGACCGTCCACTCCCTGGCCGGGGTGGAGCGGGCGGCGGCGCTGGGCATGGGGTGCGTGGTGCTGGGCCGGGAGCTGTCCGGGGAGGACGTGCGCCATATCTGCCGCCAGAGCCCCATTGCCATTGAGGTCTTCGCCCACGGAGCCCTGTGCATGTGCTGGTCCGGCCAGTGCGCCATGAGCGCCCTCATCGGCTCCCGCAGCGGCAACCGGGGCCTGTGCGCCCAGCCCTGCCGCCTGCCCTACCGCTTTGACAGCGGAAAAACCGGCCACCCCCTCAGCCTCAAGGACGCCTGCCTGGCCTCCCATCTGGCGGAGCTGGAGGACATGGGCGTGTCCATCCTGAAGCTGGAGGGCCGCATGAAGCGGCCCGAGTACGTGGCCGTGGTCACCGGCATCTATGCCGCCCTCCTCCGGGAGCGCCGCCCCCCCACCCGGGAGGAGCTGCGGCAGCTGGAGCTGGCCTTCTCCCGGGAGGGCTTTACCGACGGCTACTGGCGGGGCCGCCCGGGCCCGGACATGTTCGGCGTCCGCCCGGAGAGCGCCCCGGACCCCGGGGACCTCTTCCGGTCCGCCAAGGCCGCCTATGACCGGGGGGACCTGCGGACGGTCCCCGTGTCCATGGAGGCCCGGATCACCGCCGGGCAGCCCGCCCGGCTGACGGTCCGGGACAGCGGCGGCCGCGCCGCCTCCGCGGAGGGGCCGGTCCCGGAGCGGGCCCGGACCCGCCCCCTGGAGCCGGAGGACCTGAAGGCCCGTCTGGCCAAGACCGGCGGCACGGTCTACCGCCCCTCGGACATCTCCCTGACCCTGGACCAGGGCCTGTCCCTCCCCGCCAGCGGGGTGAACGCCCTGCGGCGGAACGCGCTGGAGGAGCTCACGGCCCTGCGGACCGCGCCGCCCCAGCGGCGGGAGGGTCCGGTCCCGGCCATGCCGGAGGACCGCTTCTCCCCCGCCGCCCCCGCCCTCACCGCCTCCCTCCTCCGGCCCTGCCAGCTGTCGGAGCGTCTGGCGGAGGAGGCCGAGGTCATCTACCTGCCGGCGGAGGGGATCGAGGACTTCGATCTGGCCCCCTATCTGCACCGCCGGGCCCGATTTTGTCTGACTCTGCCCCGGATCTGCCTGGACCGGGAGGAGCCGGCCCTCCGGCATCTGGCGGAGGCCGGCCTGAAAAAGGGCTGCGATGCCCTGTCCGTCCAGAATCTGGGCCAGCTGGCCCTGGCGGAGCGGCTGGGCGTGCCGGCCCGGGGGGACTTCGGCCTCAACGTGTTCAACAGCCGCTCCCTCCAGGAGCTCTCCCGGTGGGGTCTGGAGAGCGCGGCCCTGTCCTTCGAGCTCCGCTGGGAGCAGATCCGGGACCTGAGAAAGCCCCTGCCCTGCGAGGCCGTCGTCTACGGCCGGCTGCCCCTGATGCTGACGGAGAACTGTCTCACCGCCAACGCCCTTGGCGGCTGCGGGGCCCGGAACCTTGCCGGACCCTGCCGCCGGGACCACGCCCTCACGGACCGCCGGGGGGAGGAATTTCCCGTCCTGCCCGCCTTCGGCTGCCGCAGCGAGGTGGAGAACAGCAAGGTCCTCTATCTGGCCGGAAAGCCGGAGCTCCGGCGCTGCGGCCTCACTTGGGTCCGGCTGCGGTTCACCACGGAGACGGGCCCGGTCTGCGGCCGGGTGCTGGACCAGTACCTGCGGGGGGAGGACAGCCCGCCAGAGCATTTCACCCGGGGGCTCTTCTACCGGGGCGTGGAATAAAACCCACAGAAAATCATACCATCAGTAAAGAGGACATGCCATGAAGCTGAAAATCAAGCCCCTCTCCCCCATGATCGGCCGGGAGATCCCCCTGCCCTACTACGCCACCGGCGGCGCGGCGGCCCTGGATCTCCACGCCTGCATTGACCGGCCGGCGGTGATCCCCGGCGGGGGGCGGATGACCCTGCCCACGGGGCTGGCCGTGGCCATTCTGGAGAACCACGTGGGCATTGTGGCCATCCGCAGCAGCATGGGCATCAAAAACGGCGTCACCCTCACCAACGGCATCGGGGTGATCGACAGCGACTACCGGGGGCCCGTGCAGGTGAGCCTGCACAACCTGAACAAGGAGCCCTATACGGTCCGGCCCGGGGACCGGATCGCCCAGCTGATGATCGTCCCCGTCACCCGCCAGGAGGTGGAGGTGGTGGACGAGCTGCCGGACACCGCCCGGGGTCAGGGCGGCATCGGATCCACCGGACGGTGAGCCCGCCTGAAATTCCAATACAAAGGAGCGTCACATGCCGCGCATCATTCTTGCCTCCCAGTCCCCCCGCCGCCGCCAGCTGCTGGCTCAGATCGGCGTGACGGACTTTGACGTCCTCGTCCCGGACGCGGACGAGAGCTATGATCCCGCCCTCTCCCCCCAGGACATCGTCTGCTCCATCTGCCGCAAAAAGGCCGAGGCCGCCCGCCTGCTGGCGGACGACCCCGGCGCGGTGCTCATTGCCGCGGACACCATGGTCTTTCTGGACGGCCTGCGCCTGGGCAAGCCCCACAGCCAGGAGGAGGCCTTTGCCATGCTCTCCGCCCTCTCCGGCCGGACCCACCACGTATGCACCGGCGTCACCGTGTGCCAGGGCGGGCGGATGGAGACCCGGCCGGAGACCACGGACGTGATCTTCCGCCCCCTGACGGAGGCGGAGATCCGCGCCTATATCCGCACCGGCGATCCCATGGACAAGGCCGGCGCCTACGGCGTGCAGGGGATGGCCGCCCTCTTTGTCTCCGGCATCCGCGGGGACTACTTCAACGTCATGGGCCTGCCCCTCCACCTGCTGGGCCGGATGCTGGCCGGATTCGGCGTGGAGCTGCTGCAATGAGAAACCTTTCAACACACAAGGAGGCGGACCAGTGAAACGTCCTGTGAACAAATTCGGCATCACGGTCCTGGCGGTGGCGGCCGCTGTCGCCGTCCTCCTGAGCGTCATGTCCTACTTCTCCAGCACCGCCGCCGCCCTGCCCAACCTCACCGGCATCATCGCCGCCCCCTTCCGCAGCGTGGCCGCCTCCCTGTCGGACACGGTCCGCCAGTGGACGGACTACCTCACCGAGTTTGACGCCCTCCAGGCCGAAAACGAGCAGCTCCGGCTCCAGATCGCCCAGATGGAGGAGACCGTCCGCCGGGCCGAGGCGGACCGGGACGAAAACGTCCGCCTCCGGGAGCTCACCGGCCTGCGCCAGCAGCGCCGGGACCTCCAGTGGGAGTCCGCCCGGGTGCTGGTCCAGGACGTGTCCAACTGGTCCAGCCTGCTTACCATTAACAAGGGCACCAGCCACGGCGTGGAGAAGGGCGACTGCGTGGTGACGGAGGCGGGCTATCTGGTGGGCGTGGTGACGGAGGCCGGATACAACTGGTCCACCGTGCGCACCATCCTGGACAGCGAGACCTCCATCGGCGCTCTCGTCTTCCGCACCGGCGGCACCGCCGTGGCCCAGGGCAGCTTTGACCTCATGGGCGAGGGCAGGCTGGCCCTGGACTATCTGGGCAGCGAGCCGGACGTGGTGGCCGGGGATCTGATCGTCACCTCGGGCCTGGCGGGCTACTACCCCTCCCAGCTGGTCATCGGATATGTCCAGGAGGTCCGGGCCAGCGACAACGGCCTGGCCCAGTACGCCGTCATCGCCCCCCAGGCGGATCTGTCCGCGCTGACCCAGGTGTTTGTGGTGACGGACTTCGACGTTGTGGACTGACGGGAGGAGAGCTATGCTGCCCAAGAGTTACCTTGTGTTCAAGTGGCTGGTCTACGCCTCCGCCACGCTCCTCTTTTTCGCCCTCCAGTCCCTGGTCCTCAACCACATCCGGGTTCTGGGCCTGACCCCCTTCCTCTATCCCCTGCTCCCCGCCATTGTGGCTATGTACGAGGGCCGCCGGCGGGGCCCCGTCTTCGCCCTGGCGCTGGGCGTGGTGTGCGACGCCATGCTCCACGGGCCCTTTCAGGGATTTTTCACCATTCTGTTCCCCGCCGTGGCCCTGTTTGCCGCCGTGATGGGGGAGAATTTTCTCTCCCCGGGCTTTTTCTGCTGTCTGTTTGTGTCCGCGGCGGCGCTGCTCGCCACGGGCGGCATGCGTATTCTTGTACAGATTCTCTCCGGCGGCGGCTATCTGGCCCTGATGGCCCGGATCACCGTGGGGGAGACCCTGCTGACCCTGCCGGCCATGCTGGTGGTGATGCCCCTGTACCGCACCATCCACCGCCGCTGCGCCTCGGACTACTGAGACCGGCCCAGCAGCTCCAGGGAAAGAAGCATCCCCATGCGCCAGCCCTCCCGGAACCACTCATAGTTGGACTGGGAACGAAGGCCGCTCTCCCAGTCCTGGAGATCAGCGAGCACATCCGTTCCCAGCGCTGGCGCGGCGGCAGGCCCTTGCCATCAGCCAAAGTGAATTTGGAGAAAAGATCGGCCTAAAGCAAAATGCAGTCAGCCTTATGGAAAAGCCGAACGGCCGGATTAAGGAACAAAATATCATTGCCATTTGCACACAATTTCATGTGAATGAGGTCTGGCTGCGTACAGGCGAGGGAGAAATGTTTTCCTTAGAAAAACCATTAGAAGATCCTAAAAAAAGAGACTTGTATCCCTATTTCAAAAATTAACCCCTCCCTTCCAGGACCGTCTCCTTTCGGATGCCGCCGGTCTGCTGAAACTGCAAACGCAGCTGTCTGAGACCAAAGAAGAATCCTGATTACCCGCAGAATCTATGCAGGGGCGAGCATCGCCCGCCCGCTCTGACGGCGCCCCCAGCGGACCCGATGGGAAATCGCCGCCGTAAGACTGCCGGCAGTCCATACCTCCCCCTCTAAAGTTCTTTTTGGTTACTTTTTCTTCCAAGAAAAAGTAACAGAAAAAAGACGACGAATCTTAGGAGCACTCTTGAATGACCGACGAAAAACGCTTCCACCGGCGGGCAAACTTCCTGATCGGTGCGTATGTTCTCTGCCTCGCCCTGTTTACAGGCATCCTCTACAACGCCCAGATCGTCAACGGCAGCGAGTATCTGGCCCGCTCCACCATCCAGGTCACCACCACCAAGACCGTGGAGACCTCCCGGGGCATCATTACGGACCGCAACGGCAAGATCCTCGTCTCCAACCGGGAGATCTACACCGTCTCCTTTGACCCGGACCTCGTCCCGGACCAGGACGGCGAGACCCACCAGGCCGCCGTGGCCCGGGCCCTTCTGCGCATTCTCACCCTCTTCCAGGAGCACGGCGTAGCCTGGGGCGACAGCCTGCCCATCGGCGACGCCGAGCCCTACGGCTACGCCTTTGCCGGCACCACCGGGGCCCAGCGGGCCTGGTTCTCCCACTATCTGGCGGACCGGAAGTGGTCCAGCACCGAGCTGACCGCGTCCTCCTCCTCCCCCCTCATGAGCCAGACCCTGCTGGACAAGCTGAAGCTCACCGGCTCCACGGCCCTCACCGCCCCCCACCTCCTGGAGCTCATGCGGGCCGACTTCGGCGTGCCCACCGACTTCTCCCGCCAGGAGGCCCGGCTGGTGCTGGGCGTGCTCTACGAGCTGCGCCTGCGCAAGCTGACAGCCAACGCGGTGACCGTGCCCTACGTCTTTGCGGAGGACCTGTCCGTGGAGCTCATCTCCATCCTCAACGACGGGGCCTTTGAGGGCGTGGTCATCGGCAGCAAGGCCGTGCGCCAGTACAACACCGACTATGCCGCCCACATCCTGGGTCGGGTGGGGAAGTTCGAGTCCCGGGAGGAGCGGGACGGCTTCAACGCGGAGTGGAACGCCGCCCGGGAGGCGGGGGAGGACACCACCGGCCTCCCCTACTACCGCCTGGACGATCAGGTGGGCAAGGACGGGGTGGAGCTGGCCTTTGAGCAGTACCTCCGGGGCCGGGACGGCACCCGCCTCATCACCACCAACCAGGAGGGCAAGATCACCAGCGAAATCTACTCCATCCAGCCCGAGCCCGGGGGCACCGTGGCCCTGACCCTGGACATCGACTTCCAGGCCCAGGTGGAGGAGATTCTGGCCCGGTCCGTCCAGGCCATGGACCAGGAGGACCTGGAGGACGGAGAGGAGCCGGTCAACCGCGGCGCGGCGGCGGCGGTGGTCAGCGTGGCGAACAGCGAGATCCTGGCCCTTGCCACCTATCCCACCTACAGCCAGCGCACCTACGCCCAGGACTACGCCCTTCTCAGCCAGGACCCCCGCCACCCCTACGTGAACCGGGCCATCTCCAGCGCCTACGCCCCCGGCTCCACCTTCAAGCCCCTCACCGCCGTGGCGGCCCTGGAGAGCGGCGTCATCACCCCCACCACCATCATCAACGCCACCGGCTCCTGGACCTACCCCGGGGACCCCAACAGCTACGCCAACTGCTGGCTCTACAACAGCTCCCGGGGCCGGCACGGCCGCATCAACGTCAGTCAGGCCATCACTGTCTCCTGCAACTACTTCTTCGCCCAGATGGGCTACTCCCTGGGGCTGGACCGGCTCAACGCCTACTGCCGGGCCTTCGGCCTGGGGGAGAGCACGGGCATCGAGATCTATGAGCGCACCGGCACACTGCCGGAGAACAAGCCCGGCGAGGATCAGTCCCCGTGGGCGGGGTTCGGCCAGTCCAGCCAGCTCTTCACGCCCCTCCAGCTGGCCAACTACGTGGCAACCCTGGTCCGGGGCGGCACCCGCTACAACGCCCATCTGCTCAAGGACATCTCCGCCTACGACGGCAGCAGCGTCCTCTATACCGCCCAGCCGGAGGTCCTGTCCCAGCAGGAGATCCAGCCGGACAACCTGGCGGCGGTGAAGAAGGGCATGGGGGATCTGGCCACCACGGGCAGCGTGGGCCAGCAGTTCGCCAACTGTATTGTCACAGCCGGCGCAAAGACCGGCTCCGCCCAGACCGGCGAGGTGATGGCAAACGGCGTGTTCGTCTGCTTCGCCCCCTTCGAGGAGCCGGAGGTGGCGGTGGCGGTGGTGATTGAGAAGGGCAAGGCCGGCGCGGCCCTGGCCTCCACGGCGGTGGAGATTCTGAACGCCTATTTCGCGCCCAGCGATATCGGCGCGATAATGGCCCCCGAGGGCGCGCTGCTGCCGTGAGGAGCTGGTCATTCTTTTTTCTTGCAAGAAAAAAGAAGCAAAAAAGAACTTTAGATGTGGTATAATAACTGCTGGCTACTAGTACGGGAAAACACCTGCAATCGAATACTGCAGATTATCTCGCGGGCCGGTCCGGCGATCCGGCGCGGCATTGAACAAAAACGAAAAAGCATGATTACCCCGACAAAGGAGATTTTGGCCTATGATATTTGACTCCCGCGACGAACGCTGCAAGCGCCCCTACGGCGCCGCGCCCTGCTCCACTGTTGTCAGTCTGACCCTGCGTCCCCCGGTCTGGGAGGACTTTTCCCAGTGCACCATGGTAGCCACGGCGGAATTTTCCGGCGCGCGGCTGGAGCTTCCCCTTGAGAACAAAGGCATGGAGGGGGACCGCCAGATCTTCTCCGGGGCCTGCCATCTCCCCCTCCGCCCGGATCTGGTGTGGTACTGCTTCCGCTTCCGGCGGGAGAACGGCGAGATCCGCTGGCTGGGCAGAAACGGCCTGTGCGGCGAGGGCGAGGCCGTTTGCTGGCAGCAGACCGTATACGACGACGCCTGCCCCACGCCGGACTGGTTCGGCCGGGGGGTGACCTATCAGATCTTCCCGGACCGGTTCCGCCGCACCTGCGTGCCGGACCCCGCCGGTATGCTGGGGTACCGGACCGTACACCAGGACTGGGAGGAGCTGATGGACTACCTGCCGGACGAGCGGGGCGAGATCCGCAACTGCGACTTTTTCGGCGGAAATCTGGCGGGCATCGAGGAGAAGCTGGACTACCTCCAGAGCCTGGGGGTCTCCACCCTCTACCTCTGCCCCATCTTCGAGGCCGACAGCAACCACCGCTACAACACCGGGGATTACGACAAGATTGACCCCATGCTGGGCACGGAGAGCGACTTCCGCCGCCTGTGCGCCAAGGCCAGGGAGCGGGGGATCCGGGTGATGCTGGACGGCGTGTTCAACCACACCGGCAACAACAGCCGCTACTTCAACGCCTACGACGCGTACCCCTCCCTGGGGGCCGCCCAGAGCTGGGAGAGCCCCTATATCTCCTGGTACACCTTCCGGGAGTGGCCGGTGAGCTACGAGAGCTGGTGGGGCATCCACACCCTGCCGGCGGTGAACGAGAACGACCCGGGGTATATCAACTTCATCGTGGAGGGCAAGGACTCCGTCATCCGCCGCTGG
Organism: uncultured Oscillospiraceae bacterium; assembly: GCA_910579965.1. Lineage (GTDB taxonomy): Bacteria > Bacillota > Clostridia > Oscillospirales > Oscillospiraceae > Pelethomonas. Next base: position 12,832 of record CAJTWF010000032.1, on the reverse strand, counting down.
CTCCGGGCCGGGGCGGACGCGTGGCGGCTGGACGTGGCCGACGAGCTGCCGGACGAGTTCATCGCCGGCATCCGCCGGGCGATGATGGAGGAGAAGCCGGACAGCTTCCTGCTGGGGGAGGTCTGGGAGGACGGCAGCAATAAAATCGCCTATGACCGCCGCCGGAAGTACCTGCTGGGCCGGGAGACCCACGGCCTGATGAACTACCCCTTCCGGGTCAGCGCCCTGGAGTACCTCCGGGGGGGCGACGCCGCCGCCTTCCGGGAGGCCATGGAGACCATCCGGGAGAACTACCCCCGGTCCGCCTTCTACAGCGGCATGAACATGCTGGGCACCCACGACACCCCCCGGGTGCTGACCATGCTGGGCACCTGTCCCAAGGAGGCCCCGGCCACCCGCACCGAGCGGGCCCACTACCGCATGTCGCCGGAGGAGCGGGACAAGGGCAGCCGTCTGCTCCAGGCCGGCGCTGTGCTGCTCTACGCCTTCCCCGGCTCCCCCACGGTTTTCTACGGCGACGAGGCGGGCATGGAGGGCTGGGAGGACCCCTTCAACCGGGGCACCTACCCCTGGGGCCGGGAGGACCCGGTGCTCCAGCGCCGCTTTGCCCTGCTGGGGCGGCTGCGCCGGGAGCGGCGCAGCCTCCAGACCGGGGATCTCCGCTGGCTCCACGCCCAGGGCCCCGTCCTGGCCTTTGCCCGGGACGGGGAGGGGGAGACCACCGTGGCCGCCGTCAACGCGGGGCCCGAGGCGGTGCGCCTGGATCTGCCCTGGTCCGCGCCCCTGGCCGTGGACGCTCTCACGGAGCAGCGATTCCTGGCCTCAGACGGCGTGGTGCGCCTCACCCTCCCGCCCAGGGACGCGGTGCTGCTGATCTGAACGGCTTCCGGGCAGGTCCCTCTTCAGCCGCTGGCACACCGCGGTCTTTCCCACCCCCATGGGGCCGCCCACAAGGTAGAGTGTTTTCACAGCGCTCACGTCCTTTCTGATCGAAAATCGCGCGGCCTGGGGATCCGCGCCGAAAAAGCCCTGCGCCGGACCGGGCGCAGGGCTTTCTGCTGTCCGGGCCGGGCAGGGAACGGATTAAGGCGGCCCCTGACGGGGCCGCCTTAACACGGGATGGAGCGGATTTCGCTCCGACAATCTGGCGGAGATGGAGAGATTCGAACTCTCGATACCCTTTTGGGGTATACACGATTTCCAATCGTGCGCGCTCGACCAGCTACGCGACATCTCCACATAGTTGCCCGGCTCTCATTGGCCTGTTCAATTTGTATAATGCTTGACAGCGTAGGTTATTATATCCGTTTTTTCCCCTAAAGTCAAGAGACAAAACCGGGATTTTTGAAAAATTTCCCGTTCCCCGGGGATGCTGCCGCCGGGCGGCCCCGGGCCGTCCGGCGGCAGGAGGCGTTCACCGCCCCATGGTGTGCTTGACAGAGGCGGCGGCGCTGTCCACCGCGTCCGTCACCGTCTGCATGGCCCGGCCGGCGCTGGTGCGCTTGCCGCTGGCCGTATGCAGGGCCAGGTCCGCCGCCGCGCCTGCGGCCGCGCCCAGCAGCATACCGGCTACAAATCCGTTCTTCATGGCTCTTCCTCCTCTCGTCCGCCTGGGACTCTCCCGGGATACAGCCCTCGCTGTTTCCAGCCCTAGTCTCCCCGGCCGGACGGAAATTAAGCGCCCAGCGCCCATCCTTTTATTGCTAATTGCCGGACAATCCGATATAATAAATTCATCTTTGCAATCCGAGAGGAGACCTTTCCCATGACGAGAGAGACCTTTGCCCTGCTGGAGAAGTACATGCTCTCCTGCGCGGGGGACGCGGCCCACGACAGTGAGCATGTGCGCCGGGTGCTGTACCTGGCCCTGGAGATCGCAGAGACCGAGGAGGGGGTGGACCGGGACCTGCTCATCGCCGCCTGCCTGCTCCACGACGTGGGGCGGCCCGAGCAGTTCGCGGACCCCGCCCTCTGCCACGCCCGGGTGGGCGGGGAGAAGGCCCGCCGGTTTCTGCTTGACCACGGCTTTTCCCAGGACTTCGCCGCCCGGGTGGGGGACTGCGTGCGCACCCACCGCTACCGCTCCGATGATCCGCCGGAGAGCCTGGAGGCAAAAATCCTCTTTGACGCGGACAAGCTGGACGTGACCGGGGCCGTGGGCATGGCCCGCACCTTCTTCTACGCCGCCCGGGTGGGGCAGCCCCTCTACACCCTGCTGCCCGGCGGAACGGTGTCCGACGGCTCCGCAGAAGAGCCGGAGGGGGTCCACTCGGTGCTCCGGGAGTACAAGGTGAAGCTGGAGAACATCTACGGCAGCTTCCTCACCCGCCGGGGCGGGGAGCTGGCCCGGCAGCGGCAGGCCGCCGCCAGGAGCATCTATGAGAATCTTCTCTCGGAGATCCGGGAGCCCTATGACGCAGGCGGCGCGCTGCTGCGCCGGTACATTGAGAACCTGTATTCATAACCGGGGGATGCCGGATGGACGAGGATTTTTCTCGTCAGACAAGGAGATTTTCCGCAGCAATCCTGACGGATTGCAAGGGAAATCGACGCAGTATGGCGGGAAAAGGACAGGCCAGGCGGCGTGCAGCGGTTGTGAATACAGGTTCTGAGAATACATAGAGGAAGGTTCCGCCATGACGACGAAAATTTTTCTTGTCCGCCACGCTGAGGCGGAGGGCAACCTGTTCCGGGTGGCCCACGGGCAGTATGACAGCAACATCACCCCCCAGGGCTACCGGCAGCTGGCCTATCTCCGCCGCCGGTTCCAGGGGGAGCGGCTGGACGCGGTGTACGGCAGCGATCTGACCCGCACCCACACCACCGCCTCCGCCCTCTACGTCCCCCGGGATCTCCCCTTCCGTCCCCTGCCCCTGCTGCGGGAGATCCGGCTGGGGCAGTGGGAGCAGATGAGCTGGGGGGAGATCCTGCGCATGGACCGGCAGATGTACGTGGACTTCAACAAGCGCCCGGACCTCTGGCAGGTCCAGGGGGCGGAGACCTTTGCCCAGGTCCGGGACCGGATGCTCTCCGCCGTCCGGCAGATCGCCTCGGAGAACCCCGGCGGGATCGTGGCCGCCGCCAGCCACGGCGCGGCCCTGCGGACCCTGCTGGGGACGCTCCAGGGCATGAGCCTGGAGGAGATCGGCAGGACCGGCCACGGGGACAACACGGCCGTATCCCTGCTGGAGGCGGAGGGGGAGGAGATCCGGGTGGTGTTCCGGGACGATGCGTCCCACGTCCCCGCCGGGGAGTCCACCTTCGGCCGCCAGAGCTGGCACAAGGACGACGCGGCCACGGAGCCGGGGCTGTGGTTTGACACCCTGGAGGAGGGCCCGGAGGGCCGCACCGCCCGGGCCGTGCTGGACGGGGAGGAGACGGGCCGGGTGGCCGTTGTCCTGGAGCCGGACCGGGCCCGGATCACAGACCTTGCCCTGCTCCCCTCCTGGCGGGGCCGCCGCTACGGCGTACAGCTGCTGGGTCAGGCGGTGCAGTTCGCCCGGGCCAGGGGGCGGGAGACGCTGGTTCTGGCGTGCCCCCCGGCGCTGGCGGGGTACTTCGGCAGATACGGCTTTGTCCCGGCGGGCGGCGAGATGGTCATGGACCTGCGCCGCCGGGTGGGGGAGATCCCAGAGGTGTAGGATTTCCACCGGAGGGGACCGGCGGCGCGGCTATCCGCCGAAAACCACCGGAAACACCCCGTACGCCATGGCCGCCGACAGCGCCGCCTGGAGGGCCTTGCCCGCCCAGTGCCAGCGGAAGGACAGGGGCGCGGCCGCGGACAGGGCCTGACAGTGGACGCTCAGCCCGCCCCAGCCCACGATGGCTCCGGCCCAGACGAACCCCGCCCGGCCCGGGGAGAGGGCCGACACGCCGGTGACCATCTCCAGCACCCCCAGGGCCGCCCCCGGCAGGACCGGCGGCAGCAGGGCCGCCAGCACCCGGAAGAGGACCACAAAGGCGCAGATATTCAGCGTGGCGGTCACCGCCCCGCTGCCGGCGGCGGTGAGGGCCTGGGGGAAGGGGACGCCTCGGGCCGCCGTCCGCCCGCCCGGCAGGGCCGGGTCCCGGCCGGGACACAGGCGGCAGAGGACCATCCCCGCCAGCAGAGCGGAGAGAACGTGGATCAGGTACAGGTACGCCCCCGCCCGGGCGTCCCCCAGCACCCCCGCGCCCACGTAGCCCAGCAGGAACGCGGGGCCGCAGTTGTCGCAGAAGCCCAGGAGGAGCTCCGCCTCCCGCCGGGAGAGACGGCCCTGCTGGAAGAGTTCGGCGGCGGTTCTGGCCCCCGCGGGGTAGCCCCCCAGCAGGCCCGCCAGCAGGGGCAGGGCGCACACGCCCCGCATACGGAACAGGGGCCCCATGAAGGGGCCGCACAGCCCCTGCAATGTCTCCGCCAGCCCCAGCTGGAGCAGCAGGGACACCACCACGAAAAAGGGGAACAGGGAGGGGATCACCGTCCCTGCGCACAGGGCCAGCCCCTCCCGCACCGCCTGGGCGGCCTCCTGGGGGCGCAGCAGGAGCAGCCCGCCAACGGCCAGAACCGCCGGCAGGGTCAGCCATTTTTTCATCATCAATCACCCCTAGAGGGTATGCGAAGCCGGGACAGGTTAGACCTGTCCCGGCTTTCCGCTCGTGCAGATGGAATCCTACGCCCAGAGGCTCCGCAGATATGCCGCCGTCTCCTGGGGGATGGAGAAGGTGAGGTCCACAACGCCGGTGACAATGGTGAGATAGTCCCCGTCCTCGTAGCACTGGAGGGTGCAGATCTCCCGGGTCTCCGCCGTTTTTTCACCCAGGAGCGCGGTGATGGTCTCCTCCTGCCAGAGGGTGAAGCTGCCGGAGGGGGTCAGGTCTGCGGGCTTTTCCGCCATGCGCCAGCGGGATACGTCCACGGCCTCCACAAAGGCCTCGATGTCCGTCTCCTCTGTGAGAACGGCCCGTTCCGTCCCCCCGCCGTCGGTGACCACGATTTTCTGGGCCTTGGAGAACTCCTCGGCGTTAAAGTCAGTGGTGACCCGGCACCCGGCCATTGCCAGCAGACACAGCAGGGCGGTCAGGGAAACACATAGACGTCTGGTCATAGACATATCTCCTTTTCAGCAGGTCCGGGCGCCTCTCAGCTGAGGAAGACATACAGCGCCCAGGACAGGATATAAAAAATATAGATATGGGCGGGATAAAAGGCGTAGAACAGGTTTTTGCAGCCCCTCCCCCGCTGTCCGTTGTAGCACAGCATGAGGAGCCCCGCAAAAGCGCCGTACCACTCGTAGTAAACGGTGAACATCTGCGTCCAGTGAAACCCGGGCGTCTGGGAGTACACCAGCCCCACATAGACCAGATAGAAGAGCAGGTGGAACGCCGCAAACGCGGCCACCTGCAGCCGCCGCCTCCGGCGGCAGAGGTAGAGCAGGATCCCTGAGACCAGCACGGGCAGGCTGGCGTCCGGACTGAAGTTCCAGGTGGGGACCAGGGCGATCAGCGCCGTCAGCGGCAGGCCCAGGGCCGGGAGGGCCCCCATGGCCGCGGTGAGCAGCATGGGCCAGGCCAGCGGCAGAATCACCGCCGCCGCGCCCCGGAGATACCGCCCCTCCCCCAGCCAGTCCATGCCCTGCCAGACAATGGTGAGAACGGCGAAGGTGGTCATGATGCCGTTCATGGGGTAGAAGCCGTCCGGCCGGACCAGAACGCCCAGGAGGTTCATCACCAGCAGCAGCCCGGTCATGAGCACCGACAGGGCGTAGACCCGCAGAAAGTAGGTTTTCCGGCTCCGGGTGTGGGTGAACCCCTCCACCGCGCAGAACAGGAACAGGGGCGCGGACAGCCGGCCCAGCATGGAAAACCACTCCGGAATCCACCCGGTGAAGCCGAAGATATAGTGGATGTGGTCAAGAACCATAAGCGCCAGGGCGATGCCCTTGAGCCCGGTGGAGGTCAGCCCCCGGCGCGCCCCGATTCCCGGTGTGACAGATGCTTCCATGGACAGATCTCCCCCTTACTCCAGATTCAGCCGCCTGCGGAGGATGTACTCCGTGCAGAAGAAGTAGAGGGCGCTCAGCAGTCCGGTCCACACGATGGCAATCCATAAGGCCACATGGGCCCCGGCCATGCCCTCCACGCCGGACAGCACATCCAGCGCCGCCCTGAGGGGGCGGAAATTGATGGACCCCAGGACGCCCAGGAGCGTGCCCATCACCGCATTGATGGCGATATAGGCCGCCACGCTCATGGCCACCCGATTTCTGTTGAACAGATGGCCGACCGCCATGGCCAGATACAGCTGGAGATACCCCTGGGCCATGCCCACGCAGATAAGCAGCAGGAGCTCCAGCAGGAAGAAGACGCCGTGGGTGGCATGGATGTTCCAGTGGGTGAAGAGGTACCCCAGGCCCCGGAACAGGGTTCCCAGCTCAGGGACCCACTGGACGGGCGCGATAAGCAGGATGGAGAAGACCGCCACAACGATGCTCAGCAGGGTGGCCGCCACCGCGCTGAGGAGCTTGGAGGAGATGAGCTGCCAGGGCCTGACCGGCAGGGTGTGCATCAGATATCCCTCGTCCCCCAGAAGGCCCTTGAAGAACCGCTGGATGACAAAGATCATGGTGATGATGAACATGGCCATAAGGATGGCCACATATACCAGCATGGCCATGCCGGCGGTGGTCTCCCCCACGGTGCTGGTGCTGTTCAGACCGAAGAGGGTGAAGTGGTTCACCATGGCCAGCAGCAGGGCCGCGGGCCAGATGAAGCCGAACTGCTTGAACATGGAGCGGAAATCGTATTTCACAAGCCTTCCAAACATCAGAACGCGCCTCCTTCCATATTGTGGGCCCGGAAGATCTCCCGGAACAGCGCGTCCACGCTCTTCCCCTCCCGCTCCCGGATGCTGTCCACCCCGTCGTGGAGCGTGACGGAGCCGTCCTTGAGGAATACCACCTCGTCCAGCACCGTCTCAATGTCGCTGATGAGGTGGGTGGAGATGAGCACCGTGCCCTCCTCGTTGTAGTTGGTGAGAATGGTGTTGAGGATGAAGTCCCGGGCCGCCGGGTCCACCCCGGCAATAGGCTCATCCAGGAGATAGAGCTGGGCCTTCCGGGCCATGACCATCACCAGCTGCACCTTCTCCTTGGTGCCCTTGGACATGCTCTTGATCCGGTCGCTGGGGGTGACGCCCAGGCTGGCGCACATGTTCAGGGCCTTTGTCCGGTCAAAGTCGGCGTAAAAGTCCGCGAACAGGTCAAAGAGGTCCGTGGCCTTCATCCAGTCGGCAAAGTACATCCGGTCCGGCAGGTAGCTGATGATGGACTTGGTGTAGGGCCCCACCGGGGATCCGTCCACCAGCACCGCCCCCTCCGTGGGCTGGAGAAGGCCGCAGAGAATCTTGATAAGGGTGGTCTTGCCGCTGCCGTTGGGGCCCAGCAGGCCCACGATGCGGCCCCGGCCCAGCTCCAGGTTCACGCCGGTGAGGGCCGTCTTGCTGCCGTAGCGCTTGGTCAGCGCCGTGCAGGTGACGAGCTGTTCATTCATGTTCCAATTCCTCCTTTACAAACACAAGGGCGTCGCTGGGGGTGTAGCCCAGCTCTGAGAGTACGCGCAGGCAGTCGGCCACAGCGGCCCGGGCCCGGGCCTTGGCCGCCGCCTCGATGGCCCCATAGTCCTGGGTGACCGTGCGGCCGGCGGTGCGGCTGCCCACGGCCAGGCCGTCGGCCTCCAGCTGGGCCAGGGCCCGCTGCATGGTGTTGGGGTTGACCCCCGCCTGGGCCGCCAGCTCCCGCACCGCCGGCAGCCGCTCCCCGGGCGGGTACTGTCCTTTCAGGATGCGCAGGGTCAGCTGCTCCGTCAGCTGCTGCCAGATGGGCCTGTCGCCGGTAAATTTCCAGTCCATATGCTCCTCCTTTCGCAGAGAAATACGATGAGCCGTCATTCTTTTTCTTGAAAGAAAAAGAATCAAAAAGAACTTTAACAGGGTGTTCACGCCCAACGCAGCTGTACGAGGCTTCTGTACTGTTGTATTAGGTAGTTAATACAATAATACATCAAGAGCAATTTGTCAAGAGGTTTTCTAAAAAAAACGCCGGCCGCATAGATATGGATATGCGCCGCACTGTCCAGAGCCGGAAGGCGTCAGCCTTTCGGCCAAAGGGTTCTTTTTTGATTCTTTTTTCTTTCAGGAAAAAAGAATGGCGGCAAATCGGGAGGAACATATGGAAAAGAAGAAGGTATTTCTTGAGGCGGCAGAGCTGTTTGATCTGCCGGCGGATCTGGTGGCGGGCCTGCCCCACGTGGAGGTGCTGGGCAGCGGCTACTTCTACATGGAGCACCACCGGGGGATCCTCTCCTACAGCGGGGAGGAGATCGACGTCAACGGGGAGGCCATGATCGTGCGGGTGTACGGCCAGGGGCTGGAGCTGACCAGCATGACCGGGGACGCGCTGCGCATACGGGGGAACATCAGCCGGGTGGAGTGGGTGAAGTGAGATGATGCGCCGCATAGTGAACCTCCTGAAGGGGGAGGTGACGGGCCGGGTGGAGAGCGGATTTCCGGAGCGGGTGCTGAACCTGTGCGCGGAGTACGGGATCGTGTTCTGGGATCTCCAGTGGATCTCGCCGGTGGAGTTCACCTTCACCATGGCCCGGCGGGACTGGAAGCGGCTGCGCCGCCTCAGCCGCCGCATCGACTGCGGCATGACGGCGGTGGGGTGGAAGGGCGTGCCCTTCTTCATGGGCCGGATGCGCCGCCGATACGCCCTGTGGGTGACCCTGGGGGTCTGCGCGGCGGCGCTGATCTGGGGGTCCTTCTTCATCTGGGACTTTGAGATCGAGGGCAGCGAGGCGGTGTCCGAGGAGGAGATTCTGCGGGCCCTGGAGAAGTACGGGGTGGGGTTCGGAACCTACGGCTACGCCGTGGACTCCTTTGAGCTGCGCAACTACCTCCTGCTGGAGATCCCGGAGCTGAGCTACATCGCGGTGAACGTGAAGGGGTGCCGGGCCTACGTCCAGGTCCGGGAGCGGATCCCGCCCCCGGAGATTGTCAGCAAGCGGCGGCCGGGGAACACAGTGGCCGCCAGGGACGCCCTCATCACCGCCATCGAGCCCTGGGACGGGGAGAAGCAGGTCCTGCCCGGCACACTGGTCAGCGAGGGGCAGCTGCTCATCTCCGGGGTGGTGGAGAACGACTTCGCCGGGGCCCGGTACCTGCGGGGCATGGGGAAGGTCTACGGCCGGACCTGGTACACCCTCCGCTGTCAGGTGCCCCTGACCGTGGAGCGAAAGGCCCACACCGGCGGGGAGCAGGTGCGCCGGGCCCTGCTGGTGGGAAAAAACCGGATAAATTTGTATTTTGGCAGTAGCATTTCCGGGGATACTTGTGATAAAATAATAACCTGGGACAAGTGGCGGCTGCCCGGCGGGATCGCCCTGCCGGTGACCATGGTGACGGAGACCCTGCGGCCCTACACCCTCACCCGGGAGGTCAGAAGCGAGGAGGAGGCCCTGCGCCTGGCGGATCTGGTGCTCACAAAGCAGCTGGCCGCCTCCATGGAGGAGGGAAAGGTGCTCTCCCGGTCCCTGTCCACGGAGGCGCGGGGGGACACCCTGCTGGTCACCCTCTCCGCCGAGTGCGAGGAGCAGGTGGGGCGGCTGGTGGAGCTGCCGTGAGGCATTGATTTTTTAGAAGAAACAAAACCTTCAAACGCTTTTCTTTTGCTTCTTTTCCGGCAGGCCCGCCGGGGGCGGCGTCTGTTCACAGAGAAAAGAGGAGAATCACAAAGGAGACAAGGCACATCTATGGAACAAAGGATAGAAATCGAGCGGCTGGAGCAGGCGGTGAACATCTTCGGCTCTTTTGACGAGAACATCCGGCTCATGGAGGCGGAGTTCCACGTAACCGTGGCCAACCGGGACGGGGAGCTGCGCATCACCGGCGAGCCGGAGGACGCCATGCTGGCCGCCAAGGCCATCCGGGCCCTGCTCACCCTCTCCAGCCGGGGGGAGAACATCGGGGAGCAGACCGTGCGCTATGTCATCGGTCTGGCCCGGTCCGGCCAGGAGGAGAAGGTCTCCGAGCTGACGGCGGACGTGATCTGCATCACCGCCAAGGGCCGGCCGGTGAAGGCCAAGACCATCGGACAGAAGCGGTACGTGGAGTCGGTGCTGAACAACACCGTCACCATCGGCGTGGGCCCCGCCGGCACGGGCAAGACCTATCTGGCGGTGGCCGCCGCCGTGGCCGCCTTCCGGGACAAGCAGGTCAACCGCATCATCCTCACCCGCCCGGCGGTGGAGGCCGGGGAGCGGCTGGGCTTCCTGCCCGGGGATCTCCAGAGCAAGGTGGACCCCTACCTCCGGCCCCTCTATGACGCCCTCTTCGACATGCTGGGGGCGGAGACCTACCACAAGTACCTGGAGCGGGGCAATATCGAGGTGGCCCCCCTGGCCTACATGCGGGGCCGGACCCTGGACGACAGCTTCATTATCCTGGACGAGGCCCAGAACACCAGCCGGGAGCAGATGAAGATGTTCCTCACCCGCATGGGCTTCGGCTCCAAGGTGGTCATCACCGGGGACGTGACCCAGATTGACCTGCCGGCGGACAAGACCTCGGGCCTGAAGGAGGCTGTGCGGGTGCTGAAAAACGTGGAGGGCATCGGCATCTGCACCCTCACGGACCAGGACGTGGTCCGCCATGTGATGGTCCAGCGGATCATCAAGGCCTACGACGACTACTACAATTATAGCGGCAAGGGGAAGAAGAGGGCCCGGGAGTGATCCGGCACGTGATGACGGAGGACAGGCCCTTCTGGCTCCGGCTGGACCGGCATCTGCCGGAGGAGGGCTTTGCCCGGAAGGTCCGGGACCGGGAGGGGTATGTCCTGGAGGAGGACGGCCAACCCGCCGGCCTGCTGCGCTGGAACCTCTTCTGGGACGAGATCCCCTTCTGCACCCTCCTGGCCGTGGCGGAGGACCGGCGGGGCCAGGGGCTGGGGCGGGCGCTGCTGGCCCGGTGGGAATCGGACATGGCGGCCCGGGGCCACAGGCTGGTGATGGCCTCCACCCGGGCGGACGAGCGCGCCCAGGGGTTTTACCGGCGGCTGGGCTACCGGGACGCGGGGTGCCTGCTCCTCCGGGAGGCCGGCTATGCGCAGCCCGCGGAGCTGTTTTTCACCAAGGCGCTGGCAAAGAAAGAGAAGTGATATTGATGGCAAAAAGACACTACATCCCCGTGACGGCGGACGTGCCGGGGATCAGCGAGAGCCTGCGGGCCTTCATTCGGAAGGTGATCCGCGCCGCCCTGGCGGCCCAGGGGGTGGACTTCCCCTGCGAGGTGGACGTGCGCGTCACCAGCGACGCCAGGATCCGTGAGGTGAACCTGGAGCAGCGGGGGGTGGACCGGCCCACGGACGTGCTCAGCTTCCCCATGTTCCCCCTGGAGCCGGGACAGCTCCCCGGCCCGGAGGACGCGGACCCGGCCACGGGGCTGATCCCCCTGGGGGACATGATGCTCTCCATGGAGCGGGTCCAGGCCCAGGCCAGGGAGTACGGCCACTCCAACCGCCGGGAGCTGGCCTATCTGGTGGTCCACTCGGTCCTCCACCTGCTGGGCTATGACCACCTGGACGAGGGGCCGGAGAAGGCCCGGATGCGGGCCCGGGAGGAGGCCATTATGGCGGAGCTGGGATTGGAGCGGTAAGATGAAAGCACAGAAAAGAAGGAGCGCTCTGAAGATCGCGGGCCTGGTCCTGCTGGCGGCGGCGGTCCTCTTCTCCCTTGTGTCCCTGGCGGCGGTGCAGGTTCTTTTTGGCGACACCTTCCGGCGCACCGCGCCCCGGGAGTACACCGCCAGCCTCCGCTACGGCGACGTGGCGGACCAGTACGGCCGGGAGGCGGTCAGCTTCCTCTCCGGCAAAAACCGCCTGCGGGGCCACCTATACGGCGGGGGAAACCCGGCGGGGCTGGTGGTCATCTCCCACGGCCTGGGGGGCGGCGAGGAGAGCTATCTGTCCGAGGCCCTGTACTTTGTGGACCACGGCTATCAGGTCCTGTGCTACAGCAACACAGGCTGCTGGGACAGCGAGGGGAAAAACTGCGTGGGCCTGAGCCAGTCCCTGCTGGATCTGGACGCGGCCCTGACCTGGGCGGAGGGGGAGAGCCGGTTCGACGGCCTGCCCGTCCTCCTCTACGGCCATAGCTGGGGCGGCTACGCCGCAGCGGCGGTCCTCCACTTTGACCACCGGGTCACCGCAGCCGCCAGCGTGGCCGGGTTCAACGATCCCCTGCCCATGATCCTCTCCTGGGGGGAGGACATGATGGGGCCCCTGGTCTACGCGGAATATCCCTTCATCTGGCTCAATCAGACGCTGACCTTCGGCGATACCCTGTCCCTGACAGCAGTGGACGCCATCAACGCCGCCGGTACGCCGGTGCTCCTCCTCCACGGCAGCGCTGATGACACGGTGGGCTTTGACACGGTCAGCATCATGGCCGCCCGGGACCAGATCACCAACCCCAACGTGGAGTACATCGTCCGCAGCCAGGAGGGGCAGAATGGACACAACAGCCTCTTCCAGTCCCCGGACAGCATCGCCTACCGGGAGGAGATCAACCGGGCCTATGAGGCCCTCTACGAGCAGTACGGCGGGGAGATCCCGGAGGACGTGAAGGAGGCCTTCTACGCGCCCGTTGACAAGCGCCGGGCCTCGGCGGTGGACGGGGAATTTATGGACAGCGTTTTGGACTTCTACCAGAGGGCAAGCTCAATGCCTTAGAGCCTGTTTAATAGATTGGCGAGTGGATTTTTTGCCCTGCAAGGCAAAAATCCGCAGGCATCCTGACG
>CAJTWF010000031.1 GCA_910579965.1 uncultured Oscillospiraceae bacterium | reverse complement strand
GGCGGAAAATACGCCGCCAAGACATGCGCGGGGGAGATTTTAAACAGGCTCTTAGACACTGTAACATAACAAGAGGATGCGGGGCGGCAAAAAGACCGGCCAGACCGTGTTCAGATGTTGTGAATGCAGGTTCTTAATCAGGCCTTACACGAAAAACAGAATAATCCCCAGCAGCATGGCCGCCAGTCTTCTCATGCCATTCTTCCCACCGCCCGGGCCACATAGTCCCGGGCCAGCCGGTCTGCTTCCAGTATATCCTCCAGGGAGGGATTTGATTTCACCAAAATTGCGTTCAGCGCCCCCTCCACCAGCTCCGGGATCCGCCCGAAGGGGATCTCCTCCCGGAGAAACAGCGCCACCGCCGCCTCGTTGGCCCCGTTGAGCACGGCGCAGCTGGCGCCGCCGGTTCTGGCGCAGTCCATAGCCAGCCCCAGACAGGGAAACGCCTCCAGGTCCGGCGGCGCGAAGGTCAGGGGCGGGCAGGAGAGAAGATCCAGGGCCGGCAGGTCCGAGGCCCCCCGGCGGGGATAGGTCAGGGCGTACCGGATGGGCAGACGCATGTCCGGCGTCCCCAGCTGGGCCAGCACCGCCCCGTCCCGGAACTCCACCATGGAGTGGATGATGCTCTGGCGGTGGATCACCACGCTCACCTGGTCCGGGGGCATGGCGAACAGGTGCATGGCCTCGATGAACTCCAGCCCCTTGTTCATGAGGCTGGCACAGTCCACGGTGATTTTTGCACCCATGGTCCAGTTGGGGTGGCGCAGGGCGTCGGCGCGGGTCTTGCCGGCGGTCTCCGCCCGGCTCATGCCGTAGAAGGGGCCGCCGGAGCAGGTGAGGATCACCCGCCGGACCTCCCCGCCGGTATCCGGCCCATGACCGCCCTCCGGCCGCCGGTCCCGGCAGCCCTGGAGGCACTGGAAGATGGCGGAGTGCTCACTGTCCACGGGGATGATCTCCGCGCCGTACTTCTCCGCCGCCGCCATCACCAGCTCCCCGGCGCACACCAGGGTCTCCTTGTTGGCCAGGGCCACCCGCTTGCCCTGTTCAATGGCCGCCAGGGTGGGAAACAGCCCCGCCATGCCCACCACGGCGGTGACCACCGTGTCGCTCTCCGCCAGGGAGGCCGCCCGGCGCAGGCCGTCCACCCCGTAAGCCACCTCAATGGGCAGCCCCTCCAGCCGCCGGGCCAGCTCCAGGGCCGGCTCCAGCTCGGACACCACAGCCAGCTGGGGGCGGAACTCCCTGGCCTGCTCCTCCAGAAGGTCTATATTCCGGCCCGCCGTCAGGGCCGCCACCCGGACTCCCAGCTCCCGGCACACCTCCAGGGTCTGCCGGCCGATGGAGCCGGTGGAGCCCAGGAGGGAAATCGTCTTTGTCATAGCTCTCTCCCCTTTTGTCTATAGGCGCTTGAACAGTCTGGCGCTCCACAGCTCCATGCCCAGCTCCTCCACGCAGAAGCGCAGGAGCGCCCGGTAATTCTTCGACACCGCGCTCAGGGTGATATAGGCCGCCTCGTGCCTTACCTGCTCCTGGGCATAGCGGAACAGGGCCGCGCCGATCCCCGCCGAGCGGCGCTCCGGCGCGATCTCCCGCAGCGCTGTGCTATCCATGGCTCTGCACCAGCCCCGCCAGATGGATCAGCACCTCCAGGGCCGGGGCCACAAAGAGCACGCTGTCAAACCGGTCCAGCACGCCGCCGTGCTCCAAGAAGATACGGCCGTAGTCCTTGATTCCGAACTCCCGCTTGATGAGGGAAAAGCTCAGGTCCCCCAGCTGGGCCACCACGCTGCACGCCAGCCCCACCAGGGCGATGGCCAGATAGGGGATGCTGTAGTCAAGGGCCCCGTTCATCACCAGGGCGAAGAGCGCCCCCGACAGGGCGTTGGCCGCCAGGCCGCCCAGGGCCCCCTCCACGGTCTTGTGGGGGCTGACCCGGGGGGCCAGCTTGTGCTTCCCCAGGGACCGGCCAGCGAAAAAGGCCCCCGTGTCGCTGGCAAAGGAGAACAGCAGCGGCAGCAGCAGAAAGGCCCGGTGGAGTCCCAGCCCGCTCAGGCGCAGGAAGGAGGAGAAGGCGTAGGGGATGGCCGACACGGCGAAGAAGCCCGCCATGATGTGGTGGAACCTCACCTCCCCAGCCCGCCGCACCGCCGCGCCAAAGGCCAGGAGACAATACAGGATCAGCAGCGGCAGCAGCCACGCGGGCCTTGCCCACTGGAGGAAAACCGCCCCCAGGACCCAGGCCACCGTCAGCCAGCACAGCGGCCCGCCGGCACGCGTGGCCCCCGCGCACTTCATCAGCTCATAGGCCGCGACGCCGGACAGCGCCGCCAGAGCCCAGGCCAACGCCCACACCGGCGCCCACAGGATCAGCCAGAAAATCAGCGGTACGCCCACCGCGGCCACCAGTAATCTCGATTTCATAGGGAAACGCCTTCCTCTCTTCTCTCGTTTGCTGGGCTCCTACCGCTTCACCCCGCCAAAGCGCCGGTCCCGGCGCTGGTAGGAGGCAATGGCCCGGTGGAGCTCCTCCTTGGAGAAGTCCGGCCACAGCACATCCGTGACGTAGATCTCCGTGTAGGCGCACTGCCAGAGCAGGAAATTGCTCAGCCGCAGCTCCCCGCCCGGCCGGATGAGCAGATCCGGGCTGGGAATACCGGCGGAGTAGAGGTAATTCTCGAACATCTCCTCTGTCAAGTCCTCTGGCTTCACAGCCCCTGCGACACAGTCTTTGGCGAATGCTCTCGCTCCGTGGACGATCTCCGCCCGGCCGCCGTAGTTGATGCAGATGCTGCAAAGGCAGCCGGTCAGGCGGTCTGAGATGGCGTTGCACCGGTCCACCAGCTCCCGCAGCTCCACGCTCAGGGGCGTCATGTCCCCCATGAACCGCAGGCGCACATTGTCCCGCTCCATGGTGTCGATAGCCTCCAGGAGGTACCGCTTCAACAGAGACATGATGGTATCCACCTCGTCCTGGGGCCGCCTCCAGTTCTCGGTGGAGAAGGCGTAGACCGTCAGGTACGCAATGCCGATATCCCTGCAGTAGGTGGCGATGGTGCGGAAGGTCTCTGAGCCCACCTTGTGTCCCGCCGTGCGGGGCAGACCCCGCCGCTGGGCCCAGCGGCCGTTGCCATCCAATATAACAGCGATGTGGCGGGGCAGACGGCCAAAATCCACCTGCCCCGCCGTATCATCACTTTTTTTCCAAAATGCCAGCTTCATTTGCTCCTGAAAGGGCCCCGGCGGATCAGACCGCCAGCAGCTCCTGCTCCTTCTTCGCCAACAGCTCGTCGATCTCCTTGCACATGTCGTCGGTCATCTTCTGGATGTCCTTCTCCGCAATCTTCATGTCGTCCTCAGTGATCTCGCTGTTCTTCTTCCGGGCCTTGAAGGTCTCCACCGCATCCCGGCGGATGTTGCGGATGGCCACCTTGCCCCCCTCGGCGTATTTGGCAATCTGCTTGACCAGCTCCTTGCGCCGCTCCTCGGTGAGCTGGGGAAAGGCCAGACGGATGACCTTGCCGTCGTTCTGGGGGTTGATGCCCAGATCAGACTCCTGAATGGCCTTGCAGATCAGCTTCACCGCGCCCGCGTCCCAGGGCTGAATGGTGAGGGTCCGGGGATCCGGGGAGCCGATGGAGGCAATCTGGTGAATGGGGGTGGGAGTGCCGTAGTAGTCCACCATAATCCGGTCCAGCACGGAGGCGTTGGCCCGGCCCGCCCGGACGGCGGCAAAGTCCGCTGCCACTGAGTTGATGGATTTGCGCATTCTTTCCTCAAATTCTTTATACTCGGTTTTCATTTCGTGATATCCTCCTTCACAATTGTACCGATCTTCTCGCCCTTCAGTGCGCGAATAATATTGTAGGGGTCCTTCAGGGCAAACAGCAGCACGGGGATGCGGTTGTCCATGGACAGGCTGGTGGCGGTGGCGTCCATAACCGCCAGATGCTGGGAGAGCACGTCGTCGTAGGAGATGGCGTCGTACTTCACCGCGCCGGGGTCCTTCACCGGGTCCGCGCTGTACACGCCATCCACGTTCTTGGCCAGCAAAATCACGTCCGCCTCAATCTCCGCGGCCCGCAGCACGGCGGCGGTATCCGTGGAGAAGAAGGGGCTGCCGGTGCCGCAGCCGAAGATGACCACCCTCCCCTTCTCCAGGTGGTGGATGGCCCGGCCCCGGACATAGGGCTCCGCCACGGCGCGCATCTCCACGGCGGTCTGCACCCGGGCTGCCACGCCGCGGCTCTCCAGCACGTCCGCCACAGCCAGGGCGTTCATCACCGTGGCCATCATGCCCATGTGGTCCGCCCTGGTGCGCTCCATCCGGCCGCCGCCGTCCTTCACGCCCCGCCAGAAGTTGCCGCCGCCCACCACGACGCCCACCTGGACGCCCATGTCCACAGCCTCCTTGACAGCGTCGCACACACGGCCGATCACGTCGAAATCCAGGCCGAAATGGCGCTCTCCCGCCAGGGCCTCGCCGCTGATTTTCAGCAGCACTCTCTTATATCTTGGTTCCTCCATAGGCTTCTCCTCCGCTCTCTTTTTCTTCGCCATACGCTGTTCCCTATTCTAATATATTTTCGTCTATTTGAAAAGTAGTATTTGTAAATTTTTTGGAGATTGGCCCGTCCGCCCTGGGAAAAGGGCAGAAATTTTTCCATTTCCGCTGGTCTGACGGTAGATTTTTCCTGCCGGATGCTCTATAATAGCAGCACACATCCTACGAACAAGGAGAACGGCCATGGTTATCATTGATTCCACCCGCTGCACCGGCTGCGGCCAGTGCGCCAAAAACTGCGCTGTCCACGCCATCGTCCGGGAGGAGGACGGGACCTACCGCTGCAACAGCGGCTGGTGCTTCGCCTGCGGCCAGTGCGTGGCCCTGTGCCCCGTGGGGGCGGCGTCCATGCCGGAGCTGGAGGAGCCCCTCCCCTACGACAGCGCCGCCTTTGACCTGGACCCCCAGGTGCTGCTCAACGCCATGCGCTTTCGCCGCAGCATCCGGCAGTTCACCGGCGAGAAGGTCCCCCGGGAGGAGCTGGAGCTTCTGCTGGAGGCCGGGCGCTGCGCCCCCACCAGCTCCAACAGCCAGTCCGTGGGCTTCACGGTGCTGGACCAGGAGTTCGAGGCCCTGCGGCCCCGGATCTGGAAGAGCTTTGCCCGCCTGGCCCGGGAGGGGGGCCGCAAGCTGCTGCTGCGCCGGTACGAGAGCTATCTGGCCCACCCGGAGGAGCCGGACTCCCTCTTCTACGGCGGCACGCAGATGATCGCCGTCACCTCCGAGCCCCCCATAGACGGCGCGCTGTCTCTCGCCAACATGGAGCTGATGGCCCACGCCCTGGGCCTGGGGGCCCTCTACTGCGGCTTTGCCGTCCGGGCCATTAACGGAGATCCGGACCTTCGGGCCTATTTCGGCGTTACAGAGAGGCGGAAGCTGGACGGATGCCTCATTGTCGGCCGCACGGACCTGCGATTCCACCGCACCGCACCCCGCAATCCCCCTCGTGCCGCCTGGAAATAAGGCGCAAGCGGGCCCCGCCACTTTGGGCGGGGCCCGCTTCTTGATTTTCTTTTTGATTCTTTTTCTTTTTTCCAAAAGGAAAAGAATGGATACGTTACGCCAGCACCGCCTCCAGCGCCGCCATCAGCTCCTCCCTGCCGTCGCCCCGCTCGGCGGAGAAGGCCACCAGCCGGTCCTCCTCCCGAAGCTCCAGGGTCTCACGGATACGCTGCAAGTTGGGCTCGATCTCGGACCTTTTCAGCTTATCCAGCTTGTTGGCCGCCACAATCACCGGGCAGCCGGTGTCATAGAACCAGTTGACCATGGTGACGTCGTCGGCAGTCGGCTTGTGGCGGGCGTCCACGATCTGGACCCCTGCGGTAATCAGTCCGGAGGCGAAGTATGCCTCCATCAGCCGCCCCCACCGGTCCCGCTCCGCCTTGGACACCTTGGCATAGCCGTAGCCCGGCAGGTCCACCAGGTAGGCCGCGCCGTCCAGGCGGAAATAGTTGATCTGGCTGGTCTTGCCAGGCGACGCACCCACCCGGGCGAAGTTCTTCCGGTTCACCAGCCGGTTAATTACCGAGCTCTTGCCCACGTTGGACCGGCCCGCGAAGGCCAGCTGGGGCAGTCCGTCCCGCAGAAACCCCTCCCGGGAGGCGGCGGAGAGCACAAATTCAACCTTATTGAAGTTCACTAACGTCCTCCTACTGCCGCAGGGACGCGTCCTGCACCTTCTGCTCCACAGGGACAAAGGCCGTGATGATCTCCTCACGCTGGCGCTCCGGCTCCTCCCGCCGCTCCGGCGGACAGAGCGCCTGGGGGAGAACGTCATCAATGGTCTCCGCCGTGATGAAGCGCAGGCTCTCCCGGACCACGGGGTCGATCTCCGTCAGATCCCGCTGGTTTTCCCGGGGAATCAGCACAGTATGGATGCCGCTGCGCTTGGCAGCCATGGTCTTCTCCTTCAGCCCGCCGATGGCCAGCACCCGGCCCCGGATCGTCACCTCCCCGGTCATCGCCACGTCGGAGCGAACCTTGCGGCCTGTCAGAGCGGACACCACGGCTGTGGTGATGGCGATGCCGGCGGAGGGGCCGTCCTTGGGCACCGCGCCCTCGGGGAAGTGGATGTGGATGTCCCGGTTCTTGTAGAACTCCGGGTCCACCTCCAGCTGAACGGCCCGGCTGCGGATGCAGCTGACGGCGGCCTGGGCGGACTCCTTCATCACGTCCCCCAGATTGCCGGTGAGTTCCAGCTTGCCGGATCCCTCCATTACGTTCACCTCCACCTCCAGCAGCTCGCCGCCCACCTCGGTCCAGGCCAGGCCGTTGACCACACCCACCTGCTCCTTCGCCGCGGCCGGCGGCAGGTAGCGGCGCACCCCCAGGTGCTCCTCCAGGTTTTCCTCTGTAACGGAAACACGCTTTACACCGCCTGTCACCAGGCGCATAGCCGCCTTTCGGCACAGCTTCCCCATCATCCGCTCCAGGGAGCGGACGCCGGATTCCTTGGTGTAGCCGGTGATGATGGCCCGGATAGCCTCGTCGCTGACCCGGAGGGCAGTCTTGGTCAGACCGTGCTCCTTCATCTGCTTGGGCAGCAGGTAGCGCCGGGCAATTTGCAGCTTCTCCTCATCGGTGTAGCTGGTCAGCTCAATGATCTCCATCCGGTCCAGCAGGGGCCGGGGAATGGTGGAGGTGGTGTTGGCGGTGGTGATGAACAGCACCCGGCTCAGGTCCACAGGGATCTCCAGGAAGTGGTCCCGGAAGGCGTAGTTCTGCTCGCTGTCCAGCACCTCCAGCATGGCGGCGGAGGGGTCCCCCCGGTAGTCGCTGCCCATCTTGTCGATCTCGTCCAGCAGCAGCAGCGGATTCATGCTGCCGCTCTGGGAGATGGCGTTGACAATCCTGCCCGGCATGGCCCCTATGTAGGTCTTCCGGTGTCCGCGGATGTCCGCCTCGTCCCGCACGCCGCCCAGGCTCAGACGGGCCAGCTTTCGATTGAGGGCCTGGGCCACGGAGATGGCCACGGAGGTTTTTCCCACGCCCGGCGGGCCCACCAGGCAGATGATCTGCCCCTTGGCCTCCGGATTCATCTGCCGCACGGCGATGAACTCCAGGATCCGCTCCTTCACCTTCTCCAGGCCGAAGTGGTCCCGGTCCAGGATCTTCCTGGCCGCAGTCACGCTGGCCCGCTCCTTGGTCTCCTCCCCCCAGGGCATCTCCAGACACACGTCCAGGTAGTTGCGGATCACGGAGGCCTCGGCGCTGGCATAGGACTGCTTGGCCAGCCGGTCCACCTCCTTGAGCAGCTTCTGCTCCACCTCCTCGGTGAGCTGCCGGGCCATGATCTTGGTCCGGTAGTCGCTCAGCTCGGTGTCCTCGTCCTCCCCCAGCTCCTGCTGGAGCAGGCGGATCTGCTCCCGGATGATGTGGTCCCGCTGGACCTCCCCCATCTCCCGGCGGATCTTGCCCTCCAGCTCGTGCTCGCAGGAGAGGACCTCCGCCTCCCGGGCCAGCAGCTCGTTGACCTTCCGCAGGCGGGGCACGGGCCGGGCCTCCTCCAGCACGGACTGCTTGTCCTGATACCGGAGCATGATGTTCTGGGCGATGAAGTCCGCCAGATGGCCGGGGTCCCGGTCCTCCATGGCCGCGGCCAGCACCTCCCCGCCCAGGCGCGGGGCCAGGGCGGCGTATCCGGCGAAATTGGCGTAGGTCTGGCGCAGCAGGGCCTCCAGCTGGGACGCGGACAGACGGGCCTTCCCCTCCCGCAGGGGCTCCACGTTGCCCTGGAGATAGGGCTCCGTCTGCCACAGCCGGCGCAGCTTCGCCCGGCTCCGTCCCTCCATCATCACCCGCACGGCGGAGTCCCCGATGCGGAGGATCTGCCGGATCACCGACACGGTGCCCACGCTGTACAGGTCCCGCTCCCCGGGCTGGATCTCCCCCAGCTCCCGCTGGGCTACCAGAAAGATGAACTGGTCCTGCTCCATGGCCCGCTCCAGGGCACGGATGGAGATATCCCGCTCTACGTCAAAGCTGATGACGCAGCCCGGGAAGATGGTCAGCCCCCGCAGGGCCAGGACCGGCATGTTCATGGTTGTATTTTCGATCATATCCATTCATTGGATCTCCTTAAAAAACAAGTATACATTCTTTTTCCTGAAAGAAAAAGAATCAAAACCAACTCCGGATCCCCCGGGCTGCCAGCGGTCCAAGCGCAGACAGCCCGGGAGGTTCAGAGCTTTTCTTTTGATCCTTTCCTCTGCTCACAAAGAAAAGAATGTATACTCCTATGAAGCCGTGCTCGCGGAGTGCTTGGCCGCCGCCTGCTCCCGGCCGCTGGCGCGGACCAGGGTGGGGCCGCACTCGCCCCGGACGCAGGCGGGGGTGATGACCACCTTCTCCACCGTGGGATCGGAGGGGATGTCGTACATGATATCCGTCAGCAGCCCCTCCATCACCGCCCGGAGCCCTCTGGCGCCGATGTTTCGCTCAATGGCCCTGTCGGCCACGGCCTCCAGCGCCCCCTCGTCAAAGGCCAGCTCCACCTTGTCGTACTCCAGCAGCTTCTGGTACTGCTTGACCAGGGCGTTTTTCGGCTCGGTGAGGATGCGCACCAGATCCTCCCGGTGCAGGGAGTCCAGGGGCGCGATGATGGGCAGGCGGCCCACCAGCTCCGGGATGATGCCGAACTTGAGCAGATCGTGAGGCTGGACCTCCTTGAGGATGGCCCCCACATCCCGGTCCTTCTTGCTCTGGAGGGGGGAGTCAAAGCCCATGCTCCGCCGGTCCGTGCGCCGCTCGATGATCTTGTCCAGGCCGTCGAAGGCGCCGCCGCAGATGAAGAGGATATTCTTGGTGTTGATCTGGATGAACTCCTGGTGGGGGTGCTTGCGCCCGCCCTGGGGCGGGACGTTGGCCACCGTGCCCTCCAGAATCTTCAGCAGGGCCTGCTGTACCCCCTCGCCGGACACGTCCCGGGTGATGGAGGTGTTCTCGCTCTTGCGGGCGATCTTGTCGATCTCATCCACATAGACGATCCCGTGCTCCGCCAGATCCACGTCGTAGTCCGCCGCCTGGAGCAGACGCAGGAGGATGTTCTCCACGTCATCGCCCACGTAGCCGGCCTCGGTGAGGGTGGTTGCGTCGGCAATGGCGAAGGGCACCTGCAATGTCCGGGCCAGGGTCTGGGCGATATGGGTCTTGCCGGAGCCGGTGGGACCGATCATGAGAATATTGCTCTTCTGCAGCTCCACGTCCTCGCCGCCGCCGAACTGGATGCGCTTATAGTGGTTGTACACCGCCACCGACAGCGCCACCTTGGCGCTGTCCTGGCCGATGACATACTGATCCAGGATCTCCCGGATCTCCCGGGGGGTGGGCAGCTTATCCGGCAGGTCAACCGGCGAAAAGCCTTCCTGTCCGCCCAGCTCCTCATCCAGCACGCTCATGCACAGATTCACGCACTGATCGCAGATGCGGGCCCCGGGGCCCTGAATCATCCGCCGCACCTCCTCCTCCCGCTTGCCGCAGAAGGAGCAGCGCAGAGACTTTTTCGTCTCGTCATTCATGGACTAATTCCCTTCCTACCACTGATAGATACTTCTGATACGCTCTACCTGGAATAGATCACCTTGTCGATGATGCCGTACTCCTTGGCCTCCTCGGCGGTCATGAAGTTGTCCCGCTCGCAGTCGGCGGTGACGGTCTCAATGCTCTGGCCGGTGTTGTCCGCCAGGATGCTGTTCATCCGCCGCTTGATGATCTCCAGCCGCCGCAGGTGGATGGCCATGTCTGTGATCTGGCCCTTGGTGCCGGCGGAGGGCTGGTGGATCATGATCTCCGCGTTGGGCAGGGCCAGACGCTTGCCCTTGGCGCCGGAGGAGAGCAGGAAGGCCGCCATGCTGGCCCCCATGCCCATGCAGATGGTGGACACGTCGCACTTGACGTACTGCATGGTGTCATAGATGGCCATGCCGTCGGTGATGGACCCTCCGGGGCTGTTGATATACAGCTGAATATCCTTGTCCGGGTCCTGGGCCTCCAGGTACAGGAGCTGGGCCACCACCAGACCGGCGGTGGTGGCGTTGACCTCCTCGCCCAGGAAGATGATGCGGTCATTGAGCAGACGGGAAAAGATGTCGTAGGACCGCTCCCCCCGGTTGGTCTGCTCCACTACGTATGGGACTAAACTCATGATAGAATTACCTCCTGAATGAATGGGGTCTCCCTCCCCCGCCCGGCAGGCGGACCCGCCGCCACACTATTCTAACCTCTTGGGGAAATTTTTAGTACACTATTCCGCGCTCTCCTCGGCGGGGGCCTCCTCGTCCTTCTTGGACTTCTTCTTGGGCTTCTCCTCCTCGGCGGGCTTGACGGCCACGGCGCTGTCCGCCACCACGGCCACCGCCTTGCCCCGCAGCACCTGCTCACGGATCACCTCGGCGTCCATGTACTTCTTCATGTTCTCCACGTCCATGCCGTACTGCCCGGCCATCTTGGCCAGCTCCGCCTCCACCTCCTCGTCGGTGGCCTCCAGGTTCTCGGCCTCCACAATGGCGGCGATGGTCAGATCCATGCGCACCTGACCCAGGGCGGGGGTGCGGGCCTCCTCCAGAAGCTTCTCCTCGTCCATGTTGGTCATCTTCATGTACTGGTCAAAGGGGATGCCCTGGGCCTGGACCTGGCGGCGCAGGTTCTCCATGTACCGGCGGGCCTGCTCCTCCACCATGGCGTCGGGGATATCCGCCTCCATGAGCTCGGCGGCCTTGCCCATGACGATGTCCTCAAAGGCCCGCTTGCCGGCCTCCTCCCGCTCCTGGGTCAGCTTGGCCTTCACGTCCTTCTTCAGCTCAGCCAGGGTGTCAAACTCGGACACGTCCTTGGCGAACTCGTCGTCCAGGGCGGGCACGTCCTTGATCTTGACGGCGTTGAGCTTGACGTGGAACACCACGCTCTTGCCCGCCAGATCGGCGTGGTAGTCCTCAGGGAAGGTGATGTCGATGTCCTTCTCCTGGCCGATCTCCATGCCGATGACCTGATCCTCAAAGCCGGGGACAAAGCTGCCGGAGCCGATCTCCAGATCGTGGCTGTCGCTCTTGCCGCCGTCAAAGGGCACGCCCTCCAGGAAGCCCTCAAAGTCGATGTTGGCGATGTCGCCCTTCTTCACGGCCCGGTCCTCCACGCTGACTATGCGGCTGTTGCGCTCGGCCATCTCCTTCAGGCGGGCGTTGACGTCGGCGGCAGTGACCTTGACCTCCGCCTTGGGGGCCTCCAGGCCCTTGTACTGGCCCAGCTTCACCTCGGGGTACACGGCAACGGCGGCCTTGAAGGAGAAGCCCTCCTTGCCCACACTGAGGAGCTCCACCTCGGGGTAGCCCACCACCTTCAGCTCCTGCTCCTTCACGGCGGCGCCGTAGGCGTCGGGCAGGGCGATATTCACGGCCTCCTCGTAGAACACGCCGGCGCCGTACATACTCTCGATCATCTTGCGGGGGGCCTTCCCGGGACGGAAGCCGGGCACACGGATGCTGCCGCGCTGCTTTTTATAGGCCTTGTCAACAGCAGCCTCAAAATCGGCAGCGCTCACCTCCACGGTCAGCGCAACCATGCTTTTTTCTAATTTTTCACAGCTTTTCACACTCATTATTACTTTCCTCCGTTTACAGTCGGCCTCTCACAATCAGCCAGCATTGTATTGTATCACAGCAGGTTCGATATTTCCAGTGTTTTTTTCTTTTTTCTTATAAAAATTAACAATTTGGAGGAGGAACCCGCCCCACGGGCTCCTCCTGTCCGCCCAGGGGGCGGGAGGGCGGCCTATTTTTCCTCCTTCATCGCCGCGGCCAGGGCCTTGGAGAGCTGGTCCGGACAGCTGGTGAGCTTCCAGCCGCACTGGATGCCCTGGAGCTTTTCAATGGCGTCCTGGACGCCCATGCCCTCCACCAGGCGGGAGATGCCCTGGAGATTGCCGTTGCACCCGCCGGTGAAGCGGACAGACTGGATGATCCCGTCCTCCAGCTCCAGATCAATCATCGTGGAGCAGACGCCGGTGGGCCGATAAGAAAATGTCATGCCGATTTCTCCTTTACATGTATTCTGCCGTCTTAGGGCTAAAATCCGTTCTAGGCAGTTATAGGCATACGGGCAATAGTATAGCAGATATTTTTCAAGGCCGCAAGTCTATTTCCGGCGGAAAATCCGCCTGACGGCAGAAAAAGGCCGCCCCCGCCCTGCGGGCGGAGACGGCGCGGGACAGAGGGTCAGACCCTCCTGTCCAGAATCCGGCAGACGAGCTCCATGTCCAGGCTCTCCCGCACCCCCTGGGCCAGCAGATCGTACTGCCGCTCCCTGTAGGCCGCCGCGTCAAAGGCGCCCAGGGCGGAAAAATCCACGCCCCTGCGCAGACAGAGCGCCCGCAGCACCCCGTCCGCCACCTCCGGCGCATCAAAGAAGCCGTGGACATAGGTGCCGTACACGTTCCCGCCGCCCGCCAGCACCGGCGGTGCGGCGGCCTCCTCCGGGACGGCGCGGCCCATGTGGATCTCATAGCCCTGATAGGCGAGGCCGCTGAGGGGGGCCAGCGCCCCCTCCACCCTGCCCAGGGTCCCGCTGGTCTGGGTCTGGCGCTTGTCGCCTGCAAACACGGTGTCCATCTCCAGCAGGCCCAGACCGGCGATCTCCCGCACATCGGCGGCCTCTACTCCCTCCGGGTCCGCGATGGACCGGCCCAGCATCTGATATCCGCCGCACACGCCCAGAACCACCGTCCCCCCGGCCGCCGCCTTCTGCACCGCCGCCTCCAGGCCGCTCTGCCGCAGCCAGCGTAGGTCCCCGATGGTGCTCTTGGTGCCCGGCAGGAGGATGAGATCCGGGTCCCGCAGATCCCGCACCCGGTCCACATACCGCAGGGATACGCCGTCATACCGCTCAAAGGGGCTGAAATCGGTGAAGTTGGAGATCCGGGGCAGGCGGATGACCGCAATGTCGATGAGCCCCCGGGCCCCGCCGCCGTCAAAGCGGGCGGAGAGGCTGTCCTCGTCGTCGATGTCCACATGGAGGTAGGGCACCACCCCCGCCACCGGCACGCCGCACAGCTTCTCCAGGGTCTCCAGCCCCGGCTCCAGAATGGCCCGGTCCCCCCGGAACTTGTTGACCACGATCCCCTTGATCCGCGCCCGCTCGTCCTCCTCCAGCAGGGCCACTGTGCCGTAGAGCTGGGCGAACACGCCGCCCCGGTCAATGTCCCCCACCAGCAGCACCGGCGCGTCCACCAGCCGGGCCAGCCCCATATTCACGAAGTCCTCCCGCTTGAGGTTGATCTCCGCCGGGCTCCCGGCCCCCTCGATGACGATCACGTCAAAGTCCCGGTCCAGACTGCGGTAGGCGTCCAGAACCGCCGGAAGGAACTCCGCCTTGCGCCGGTAGTACTCCATGGCCCCCATGTTCCCCAGCACCCGGCCCCCCACAATCACCTGACTGCCCATGTCCGTGGTGGGCTTGAGGAGGATAGGGTTCATCCGCACGTCCGGCGCTATCCCCGCCGCCTCCGCCTGGACCACCTGGGCCCGGCCCATCTCCCCGCCCTCCCGGGTGATAAAGGAGTTGAGGGCCATATTCTGGCTCTTGAAGGGCGCGACGCGGTACCCGTCCTGACGCAGCACCCGGCACAGCCCCGCCGCCAGCAGGCTCTTTCCCGCGTTGGACATGGTGCCCTGAATCATGATGTTCCTGGCCATGAATTGCTCCCCCTTTTAAATGATATTTCCCGGCAGCCGGAGGTCCCCCAGCGCCGCCAGCAGCGCGCCGTTCTCCTCCGGCCCCCTCACCGCCACCCGGTACCACCCGGGCCCCAGGCCCTGGTAGTTGCCGCAGGAGCGGATCAGGATCCCCCGCTCCAAGAGAGGCCCGGCCAGCTCCACCGGGCTCTTCAGCAGCAGATAGTTGGCCTGGGAGGGGCACACATACAGCCCCAGCCCGGCCAGCCCCGCCGCCAGCCGGGGCCGCTCCCGTCCGATCAGGGTCCGGGCCCGGGCCAGATACGCCCCCTCCTCCAGGGCCGCCAGACCGGCGGCCTGGGCGGGCACGGACACGTTCCAGGGCTGGGTCAGCCGCCCCATGGCCTCCAGCAGCGCCCCGTCCCCGCACAGGCAGTACCCCAGCCGCAGGCCGGCCATGGCGTAGGTCTTGGTGAAGGCCTTGAGCAGAAAAAGACCGGGAAACCGCTCCAGCTGGTCCGCCAGGGACGCGCTCCGTCCGCCGTCGCTCAGCTCCAGAAAGCACTCGTCCACAAAGAGGCGCAGCCCCCGCCGCCTACAGATTTCACAGATCTCCACCAGCAGGCCCGGGTCCGCCAGACGGCCTGTGGGGTTGTTTGGCGTGCAAAGGAAAATTACTTCACAGTCAATAGTTTCCAGTGTGTACAGAAATTTCTCCGTCAGCGCAAATCCGTTCTCCTCATCCAGAGCGTACCGCTCCGCCCGGCAGCCGAATGCCTCCAGGGCGGCGGCGTACTCGGAGAAGGTGGGGGCCAGCTCCAGCGCCCCCCGGGGCCGCAGGGCCCCGCAGTAGGAGAAGATCAGCTCCGCCGCGCCGCACCCGCACAGGATGAATCGCTCCGGCACCCCCTCGTAGGAGGCCAGCGCCCGCACCAGCTCCCGGCAGCAGGGGTCCGGATACCGGTCCAGCAGCCGGGCGCTGGCCTCCACCGCGCGGACCACGCTGGGCGGCGGCCCCAGGGGATTGGTGTTGACGGAAAAATCCAGCCGGACCGGCTGGCGGTAGACGTCCCCGCCGTGGGGATTTTCTCTCTCATACAGCATAGTCGCTCACCCCCAAAGGCCCATCAGCAGCCATCTGGTCCCCGCGCACACCGCCAGGGCCAGCGCCGCCGTGACTGTCATCAGCCGGCAGGCCCGGGGAATGTCGCCGGGCCGGATCTCCTGGGCCGGATCGCCAATCGTTGGCTTCTCGTGGAGCACGCCGTGGTACCACGCGTCCCCGGCCAGGCGCAGGCCCAGAAGACCGGCGCAGACGGACTCGGTCTGGGCGGAGTTGGGGCTGGCATGGTTATAGCGGTCCCGGCGAAAGATCCGGAAGCCCCGCCTCACGTCCATGCCCAGAATCCCCCCGGCCCCCAGCATCAGCAGGGCCGAGAGCCGGGCGGGGACAAAGTTCATCACATCGTCCAGCTTGGCCGGGAAGAAGCCGAAGTCCCGATAGGGCGGCTCCACATAGCCCAGCATGGAGTCCATGGTGTTCACCGCCTTGTAGAAGAACCCCAGGGGCGCGCCCCCCAGGGCCAGGAACACCAGGGGGGCCACCACGCCGTCGGAGGTGTTCTCCGCCACGGTCTCCACCGCCGCCCGGGTCACTCCGTCCCGGTCCAGCCGGGCGGTGTCCCGGCCTACGATCATGCTCACCGCCCGGCGGGATGCCTCCAGGTCCCCGGTCTCCAGGGCGGCGTACACCTTCATGCTTTCCGTCCGCAGGGACTTCACCGCCAGAATCTGCCAGCACATTACGCTCTCCA
The DNA here is from genome assembly GCA_910579965.1 of uncultured Oscillospiraceae bacterium. GTDB lineage: Bacteria > Bacillota > Clostridia > Oscillospirales > Oscillospiraceae > Pelethomonas. The sequence continues at coordinate 19,836 of CAJTWF010000031.1, read as the reverse complement.
CCGCCAGCCGCAGCCATGGGCTGATAGAGGCGCACACCCAAAGAACCAGGGCCGGCAGGGCCGTGGACACGGCCGCCGTCAGCAGCCACAGCACCCCCCCTGCCCTGCGCTCCCCCTCCGGCGTGCGGGGAAAGATGGCCCGGAGGTAAGGCTCCAGGGCAGAGATCAGCCGCCCGATCCAGATGACCGGGTGAGGCATGCCCCGGGGGTCCCCCAGGAGCAGGTCCATCCCAAAGCCGATGAGCATGGCGTAAAGTGAGATCATAGCATCACCCCTTCTGCATGGTGAAAAGGTACACCGGGTTCTGTCCGGTCATCAGGTGGTAGTCCCCGGCCACGCGGCCCCGGGCGGACGTCAGACACAGCACCTCATGCTCCGCAAACTGGAAGTCCCGGACAATCCCCGTCAGCTCCGCCACCGACTCCAGCGTGACCGCGGCGGCGGCGATCCGCACCGCCGGGTTTTTCTCCAGCAGCAGGGACACGATCTCCCGCAGACCGCCGGAGCTCCCCCCGATGAAGGCGTGGGTGGGGGCCGGCAGATCCCGGCAGACCTGGGGCGCGGCGCCGGGAATCAGCTCCAGGTTTCGAAGGTGGAACCTCTCCCGGTTCTCCTGGAGGAGCACCAGGGCGTCCTCCCGCTTCTCTACGGCGTAAACTCTGCCCTGTCTGGCCTGTAAAGCGATTTCTATTGACACCGATCCTGTGCCCGCGCCCACGTCCCAGCACAGGGAGTCCTCCCGCAGGCGGAGCCTTGAGATGACCAGGGCCCGGATCTCGCTCTTGGTCATGGGCACCACCGGCCCTTCCCCGCTCCGCTGGAACAGCTCGTCCGGCAGGCCGGGGGCGCAGGGCCGGGCCTGCGGGTTCTCGATGAGCACCGCGCTGAGGGGATCAAAGTCCATCCCGGCCAGCTCCGCCGCCGTGCCGGTGGTGACGCGCTCCTGGGGATACCCCAGCCGCTCCCCCACGCTGACTCGGACCTGTCCCATGCCCGCCCGGGTCAGGCTCCCGCACAGCCCGGAGGCATCGGTGCCGCCCCCCACCAGCACAAACAGGCGGCGGAAGCGGCCCGCGTCGGGGACCACGTCCCCCTCCCTGCCGTGGAGGCTGAGGCAGGTCACGTCCTCGTAGGAGGTCCCCAGCCGGGCGCACAGCACCTGGAGGGAGCTTAGCCCCGGCAGGACCTCCACCTGGCAGTCCGCCAGAGCCGGCAGGAGCCGCTTCGCGCCGCTGAAAAAGCCCGTGTCCCCGCTCAGCAGCACCGTAAACCGGCGGCAGTCCGGCCTCTCCTGAATGCACCGGACGATATCCCCGGGGGACACCGCCTCCTGTCCGGGCTTTTGGGCCCAGGCGGCGGCCTCCAGCATCCGTCGGGCCCCGATGAGGCAGTCCGCCTCCTGGATCGCCCGCCGGACCTGACCGGTCATGGCCTCCCCGCTGCCCGGGCCGATGCCCGCCAGGGTCACGCGGGGCCGCCAGCGGAGACCGAACCGCCGGCGGATCTCCTCCGCCGCCCCGGCGAAGTCCATGCCCTGCCGCTGAGGCGGCCGGCCGATCACCACCAGGCCCGCCCCGGCCTCGGCCGCCGCCTCCGCCTTCTCCTGAAAGCCCCCGGCCGCGCCCCCCTCCTTGGTCACCAGCCACGCGGCGGAGACGGCGCGGAGCATGGCCAGATTCATTTCCCTGGAAAAGGGCCCCTGCATGGCCAGGATGTGGGCGGGGCTCAGCCCCGCCGCCTCGCAGGCCCGCAGGGACGCCTCCATGGGCAGCACCCGGGCGTAGGTCCTCTGGGCAAAGCCGGGGATGGAAGCAAACCGGCCCAGCTCCTTGCTGCCCGTGGTCAGCAGGATGTTCCCCGGCCGGCCGGACAGATAGGCCGCCGCGCCCGCCGCGTCCGGCGTCCACACCGCACCCTCCGGCAGCCCCTGCTCTTCCCGCAGAAGACGCAGGTACGCCGTCTCCGTCCCTTGACAGGCCCCGGCAATGTGCTCCGTCACCTCTTGGGCGTAGGGGTGGGTGGCATCCACCACCAGATCAAACCCCTCCCGGCGCAGCAAAGCCTCCATCTCCTCGCGGCGCAGCCGGCCGGCGGAGATGGTCAGGTTTTCCCGGGCCGTCAGCAGGGTCTCGCCGTACTCCGTAGCCACGCAGGCGGTAACGGCCACCGGCTGGCCCTCCAGCAGCTCCACCAGTTCCCGTCCCTCGGTGGTCCCGGCGAAGACGCACAGTTTATACATCCCTGTACCCCCTGGGGGTCACCAGCCTTCCGCCGATCACCCGGGTCTGGCTGTTGCCCACAAAGACGGTGCAGAACATGTCCGCGTCAAAGTTCTCCAGCGCCGACAGGTCCATGAGCTCGTACCCCTCACCGTTCCGGCCGATGTTCCGGGCCACGCCGCAGGGCCGGTCCCCGGGCAGGACCCGCAGCAGGATGCCGCAGGCCCTTTTCAGGTAGTCCGGCCGGGCCCGGCTGGCGGGGTTGTAGAGCACCAGGGACAGGTCCGCCTCCGCCGCTGCGGTCAGCCGCCTCTCGATGGTCTCCCAGTCCGTCAGCCGGTCACTGAGGCTGACCACGGCGAAGTCGTGGGTCAGGGGCGCGCCCAGCAGGGCCGCCCCGCTGCACGCGGCGGTGAGGCCGGGGACCACCTCGATCTCCGGCTCCTCCGCCTCCCCCCGCAGCTGGTAGAGGAGGCCCGCCATGCCGTAGATCCCGCTGTCCCCGGAGCAGACCATCGCCACGGACGCGCCCTCCCGGGCCCGCTCCAGGGCCATGCGGCACCGGTCCGTCTCCTTGGTCATGGGCGTGGTGAAAAACTCCTTGTCCGGATACCGCTCCCGCACCAGATCCACGTACACGCTGTATCCCACAATCACCTGACACGCCCGCAGGGCCTCGTCCGCCCGGACGGTCATATTTTCGTAGTTCCCGGGGCCGATGCCCACCACTGTCAGCTTACCCAAAGCGCACCTCCCAATGCTCCACCGCCGCGGCCACGGTCACCCCGTTCTGGGCGGTTTTTCTCACAATCAGTTTTTCGGCCCCCAGCAGGGCCGCCCTCTCACACACGTTGTCCACCCCTGTGACGGCGCGGACAAAGTCCGAGGGGGTAAAATCCCCCTCCACCGCCGCCAGCTCCCCGGCGGCGTAAAATACGGCGGGCCAGCCCTGCTCCCGGCAGAAGTCCAGCAGACCGGGCTCGTCCCGCTTGAGGTCAATAGAGCACACGCACTTCACCGCCTGGGGGCAGACGCTGTGGGCCTCCAGCACGCTGGAGACCGCCTCCCGGATAACCTCCTGGGCGGTTCCCCGCCGGCAGCCGATCCCCAGGCGCACCACTTTGGGCGACAGCGCCAGGGACACGCCGAAGGGGCCGCCCTGCCGCCAGGAGACGCAGATGCCCACCGGCCCCCTCTCCCCCGATATCACGCCCGGGGGCAGGTCCCCCACAATGGGGAAGTCGCTCCGCAGGGGCACCGGCCCCTCCAGGATAGCGGCGGAGACCGCCTTGGCGGCGGCGCGGCTGCCCAGGTGGAGCCCCTGCTCCGCGGCCCAGGCGTCCACGGCAAATCGGTTGTTCACATCCGTGGCCGTAGTGACCACCGGCAGGGCCTCCAGGTGTGCCGCCAGCTCCGACGCCCAGCGGTTGGCCCCGCCGATGTGGCCTGAGAGCAGGGACACCGCAAACCGGGCGGTCTCGTCGATTGCCACCACGGCGGGGTCCGCGGCCTTGTCCCGGACGTGGGGGGCCACCGCCCGGACGGCGATGCCGCAGGAGCTGACAAAGATCATCACGTCCGCCCACCGGAAGACAGGGCCCACAAAGTCCGCCAGGGGCGGATGAATCGGCGCAAAATCCCCCTCCGCCAGACGCTCCGGGACGAAGGCCCGCCACTGGGCCGGGAGCTCCATCACCTGCCGGGCCACGCCCATGCCCCGGCGGCTGAAGGCGAAGACCGCCGCCCGCGCCTGCCTGCCGTCCCTCATCAGAGGCAGACTCACTCCGCGCCCCTCCGGAACCCGGTGGTAAAGCCCGGATCGTAGAGCTTGGAGCGCTCATAGTCCTCCCCCAGGCAATTCCCAACGATAATGAGGGCTGTCTTGGTCAGGCCCGCCCCCTCCACGGTCTCCGCCAGGGTCCCTACGGTGCAGCGGAAAATCTTCTCCTCCGGCCAGGTGGCCTTGTACACCACCGCCGCCGGGGTCTCCGGGGGATAGCCGCCGGAGAGGAGCTCCTCCTGGAGCTTTTGGGAGAGGCCCGTGCTGAGGAAGAGGACCATGGTGGACCGGTGGGCGGCCAGGGAGCGGATGGACTCCCGGTCCGGCACAGGGGTGCGGCCGGCGGCCCGGGTGATGATGACCGTCTGGCTCACCTCCGGCAGGGTGTACTCCGCCCGCAGGGCGGCGGCGGCCCCGCAGAAGGAGCTGACGCCGGGACACACGTCATAGGCGATCCCCAGCGCCTCCAGCTGGTCAAACTGCTCCCGCACCGCGCCGTAGATACTGGCATCCCCGGTGTGGAGCCTGACCGTTGTTTTGCCCGCCGCCTCGGCGGACCGGACCACGTCCAGCACCTGCTCCAGGGTCATCTGCGCGCTGTTGTGGATCTCACAGTCCTCCCGGACGTATTGCAGCAGCTCCGGGTTCACCAGACTGCCGGCGTAGATCACCACGTCCGCCTCGCCCAGCAGCCGGGCCCCCCGGACGGTGATGAGGTCCGCCGCCCCGCTGCCCGCTCCTACAAAGTGAACCATACGATCGTGCCTCCTTTGATTTTTCGTGGACACTCTTTTCTTTTATAAAAGAAAAGAATCAAAAGAAAAAATAGGTGTTCACAGCGCTGCCGGTTGTTCTGCCGGCAGCCTGGAAAAAATCTCTCAAGAACGTCTGATTTGTGCAAGCAGACGTTCGGCGTTGGGCGTACTGCCCAAAACGCCCCGGGTTTTGGAGAAGAGGATCATGCCCGTCTCCAGATCCTCCCCGGCGCGCCCGGCCAGGTGGAGGGCCGCCCGGTCCGTCACCCGCTCCAGGGTGCTCTCCGCCAGCCCCGCTTCCTCCAGCACGTCCAGCGCCCCGTCGCAGGAGACACAGGAGAGCACCCGCTCCGCCTCCTCCGGACGCAGGCCGCAGGACGCGGCGTGGGCGGCCAGGATCTCCATGCGGCAGTCCCCATACTTGGAATGGGTGTTCAGCATTCCACCGGCCAGCTTCACCAGCTTGCCCACGTGGCCCACCAGCAGCGCGCCTCGAAACCCCAGCTGACGGCACAGATCCACGCCGTCACCGATGAAGTTGGACACCTGCACCGCCCGGTCCGGGTTCAGGCCCAGGCCCTCCCGGATAAAGTCCGCGCCGTAGTTCCCCGGGGTCAGCAGGGCGTAGGCCGCCCCCTGCTCCCGCCGCTGGCGAAGCTCCACCGCGATGGTGTCCACCAGGGCCTTCTCGCTCATGGGCTCCACGATGCCCGTGGTGCCCAGAATGGAGATGCCCCCCTGGATGCCCAGCCGGGGGTTGAAGGTCCGCTTGGCCAGGGCCTCCCCCTCCGGCGCGGAGATGACCACCCGCAGTCCGCCCCGGTGGTCCGCCAGCGCCTGGACCTCCTCCACGCACGCCCGGATCATCTGCCGGGGCACGCTGTTGATGGCCGCCGCGCCCACCGGCTGGTCCAGGCCCGGGGCCGTCACCCGGCCCACCCCCTGGCCGCCGTCGATGTCCACGCCGCTGCCGTCCCAACGGGAGACCCGGGCGACGATGGGGGTCCCGTTGGTCACGTCCGGATCGTCCCCCGCGTCCTTCTTCACGGCGCACTCGGCCCAGTCCTTCCCGGCCCGGGCCTCCTCCACCGCCAGATCCAGCAGGACGCCGCCGGGGGTGCGCAGGGATATCGTGTCCGGAGCGCGGCCCGTCAGCAGCAGGACCGCCGCCGCCTTGGCCGCCGCCGCCGCGCAGGAGCCGGTGGTGTACCCCAGGCGCAGCCGCTTTCCTTCCTTTATCATGTACTTCTCCATCAGCCGCGCCTCTCCCGCCGCCGGGCCAGACATGCCTCGTAGAACCGCCGGGCGCAGTTCAGATTGGCGTAGAAGTGGAGGTGGGGGAATCCGGCGTAGAGCCGGTCCGTGGCCACGGCGCAGTCCCAGCTCCGGCCGCTGGGCTTGACGGCGGTGAAGCCGTCCCCCGGCTGCCGGGCGTCCCAGTGGTGGAACTCGTGGCCCCGGATCTCCTCCCCCGCCCGGCAGAGGAGGTTGTCCGCCTTGGAGCGCAGGGTCACATAGCCGAACCGGGTGAGCCGGCCCCGGTCAAAGCAATCCCCGGGCAGAGCGCCCACCATGGGCTCCCCCCCGATGGCCTCGGTAAGGTACATGAACCCGCCGCACTCGGCCACGCAGGGCGTGCCCTCCTCCAGGGCCTGCCGGACCGCCCGGCGCATGGGCTTGTTCTCCGCCAGCTGCCGGGCGCAGAGCTCCGGATACCCGCCCCCCAGGCAGAGGCCGTCGATCCCCTCCGGCAGGGCCTCGTCCTCCAGGGGACTGAAGCGCACCAGCTCCGCCCCCATCTCCTCCAGGGCTCCCAGGCTGTCCTCGTAGTAGAAGCAGAAGGCCCGGTCCCGGGCCACGGCGATGCGCACCGGCTCATCGTACCGGGGCAGGTCCGCCGGCTGAAAGTTCAGGGGCGGCGCTGTTCCCGCCAGCTCCAGCAGGCCCTCCAGGTCCACGGTCTCCTGGGCCTGCCGGGAGAGAAGGGCCAGCTTTTCCCGCAGGTCCGCCACCTCTCCGGCGGTGACAAGGCCCAGGTGCCGGCTCTCCAGGCGGCACGCCGGCAGCTCCGGCAGATACCCCAGCGCCCGCACCCTGCCGCCGAACCGTGCCTCCACTGCAGCCGCCAGGGCCGGGTAGGTCCCGCCGGAGCAGCGGTTGAAGAGGACCCCCCGGATGCGGCTGTCCTCCTGAAAGTCCAGAAAGCCCTGGACCACCGCCAGCACGGAAAGGGCCGCCCCCTTGGCGTCCGCCACCAGCACCGCCGGCGCGTCCAGCGTCCGGGCCGTCTCCCAGGAGCTGGCGGCGGTGGAGGTGAGTCCGGCGCCGTCATAGTAGCCCATGACGCCCTCAATGACGGAGATGTCCCGGTCCGCGCTGTTTTTCGCCAGCAGCAGCCGCATGGTGTTCTCTGAGAAGAAGAATCCGTCCAGATTGCCGCTCCTGGCCCCGATGATCCGGCTGTGGAACATGGGGTCTATATAGTCCGGGCCGCACTTGAAGGCCCCCACCCGCAGCCCCCGGTCCACCAGGGCCTGCAACAGGGCGCAGACCACGGTGGTCTTGCCGCATCCGCTGCTGGTCCCGGCCAGCAGCACCCGGCGGACTGTTTGCTCCAAGTCCGCTCCCCCCTCCGTGTTCAAGTTTCAATCCATCTGCTATTCTACCGTCTGCCGCCGCCCTTGTCAACAAAGCACTGACAGATTTTTCACAAATAACCTTTTGACAAGGGCGGGCCCCCGTGGTAAGATAAACGGGACTACTTTCAGGAAGAGAGGGCGGTTCTATGGAGCGTCTCCTGCTGCACACCTGCTGCGCCCCCTGCAGCGTCTACTGCGTGGAAAGCCTGCGGGCCGAGGGGCTGGAGCCCGTCAGCTTCTGGTACAACCCAAACATCCACCCCTACCAGGAGTACAAGGCCCGGCGGGACGCCCTCACCGGCTACGCGGAGGCCATCGGCCTTGCCCTGGTGGTCCGGGAAAATTACGGTCTGCGGGAGTTCGTCCGGGCGGTGGCCGGGGACATCGACAGCCGCTGCGCCCACTGCTACGCCTGCCGTCTGGAGGAGACCGCCCGGTACGCCGCCCAGAACGGCTTCACCCACTTCTCCACCACCCTGCTGGTGAGCCCCTACCAGGACCACGAGGCCATCTGCCGCACCGCCCAGACCATGGCGGACCGCTATGGCGTGGCCTTCCTCTATCGGGACTTCCGGCCCGGCTTCCGCCAGGGGCAGAGCCGGGCCCGGGAGATGGAGCTGTACATGCAGAAGTACTGCGGCTGCGTCTTCTCCGAGGAGGAGCGCTACGAAAAACAGATCCGCCGGGACCGGGAGCGGTTCCCCCTGTGAGGCGCTTCTCTGGCTGCAAGCAGTCCGGCGAGCGCCTGTCCCGCCGGACCGCTCCGGACCGCCCTGTGTCTCCGCACAGGGCGGTTTCCTTTTGACGTCCCGCGCCGCGATTCTCTTTCCCGCAGTCCCCATCCCCCTCCCGCCGGCGCAAAAACCGGCCCGCCCGGCCGTGCCCCGTCGGCGATTTCCTCCCATAGGCTGAAAAAAACAGCCTCTTGACGGGAAAAAGGCTGGATTTCCCCTTGTATTGTCCGCAAAATTGGTATAAAATAGAAATATACCATTTCAAACATAAGGGAAAGGCGGGTGGAATATGTTTCGCATAGGGGACATGGTTGCCCATCCCATGCACGGGGCGGGCATCATCGACAACATCGTGACCGAGCGTATCGCGGGCGCTGAACAGGACTACTATGTATTTCGGATGCCTGTGGGAGGACTTGTGCTGAAAATTCCCACCGCCTCCAGCGGCTTGGTGGGGCTCAGGAATATCCTGGACCCCGTGCGGGCGGCCAGGCTCCTCAGCGACATGGCCGCCCTGGAGGTGGACCGCTTCACCGGCAGCTGGAACCAGCGCTACAGGGAGAATATGCTGAAGCTGAAAAGCGGCGATCTCTACGAGGTGGCCCGGGTCATCAAGAGTCTGCTCCGCCGGGACAGCGAGCGGGGCCTGTCCACCGGGGAGCGGAAGATGCTGCGCACGGCCAAGCAGATTCTCATCTCAGAGATGGTCCTGTCCATGGGGCAGGATTACCAGGCCATTGAACATCTCATCACCACAGCTATGACAGGAGGCGTCGCTCTGTAATGAAGCTGTTTTCCAAGCTGTTCGGCAAAAAAGAGAACAAGGCGGACCACCCCTTTTGCAGCGTCATCGTGGCCGCCGCAGGCTCCTCCCGGCGTATGGAGGGGCAGAACAAGCTGATGCTCCCTCTGGACGGCATCCCCGTGCTGGCCCGGACCCTGCTGGCTCTGGACGGGTCCAGGCTCATCGACGAGATCGTGGTGGCGGTTCGGGAGGAGGATCTGCTCCCCACCGGCGATCTGTGCAGGCTCTACGGCGTGACCAAGCCGGTGAAGATCGTCCGGGGCGGCGAGAGCCGGCTGGATTCCGTGCTGGCCGCCGCCATGGAGTGCCGGGAGGACGCGGCCTTTCTGGCGGTCCACGACGGGGCCCGGCCCCTGGCGGACCCGGAGCTCATTGACCGGGTGGTGGCCCTGGCCCACCGCACCAACGCCGCCGCCCCCGCCGTGCCGGTGAAGGACACCATTAAGGTGGTCCGGGACGGCCGGGTGGAGAGCACCCCGGACCGCGCCCTCCTCCGGGCCGTCCAGACCCCCCAGGTCTTTGACGCGCAGCTCCTCCGGGCGGCCCTCCAGTCCGCCCAGACCCTGGGCGCGGAGATCACCGACGACTGCTCCGCCGTGGAGCGGCTGGGCAAGGAGGTCTATCTCACTGAGGGCTCCTATGAGAACATCAAGATCACCACGCCGGAGGACATGCTTCTGGCCTGTGAGCTTTTGCGCCGAAGGGAGGAGCGGCCATGACGCGGATCGGTCTGGGCTACGACGTACACCGGCTGACGGAGGGCCGCCCCCTGGTCCTGGGCGGCGTGACCATCCCCTTTGAGCGGGGCCTTCTGGGGCACTCCGACGCGGACGTGCTCCTCCACGCCCTGATGGACGCCCTGCTGGGGGCGGCGGCCCTGGGGGATATCGGCCGCCTCTTCCCGGACAGCGACGAGCGCTACCGGGGCGCGGACAGCCGCGTCCTGCTGCGGGAGGTTGCGGACCTGCTGGAGCGCAGCGGGTTTTCTGTGGGAAACGTGGACGTGACCCTGATTGCCCAGCGGCCCAAAATCGCCCCCTATGTGCCCCGTATGCGGGAGAACATTGCCGCCGATCTGAAGCTGCCCCTGGAGGCGGTCAGCGTCAAGGCCACCACGGAGGAGGGGCTGGGCTTCACCGGCTCCGGCGAGGGCATGGCCGCGCAGGCGGCGGCCACACTCTGCTGAGGGAGCCTGAGTCTACATGCTTGCAGCGAACCGCCCCCGCCGGTACGGCTCTTTGCGCTGCCGCAAAGATGAATTTGAGGAAAAAGCGCAAAAAGAAGCAGACAGCCCGCGGAAGCTGCCTGCTTCTTGATTCTTTGGGGTTACTCCTCGTCCTCGCCGGCGGGGGCGGGAGTGGGGGCCAGCAGGGCCCGGATGGACAGGGAGATCTTCTGCTTCTCCTCGTCCACGGCGGTGATCTTGGCGTCCACCACCTGGCCCTCGGACAGTACGTCGCCGGGCTTCTCGATGCGGTGATCCGCAATCTGGGAGATGTGGATCAGACCGTCCACGCCGGGAACCACCTCGGCAAAGGCGCCGAAGGTCATCAGCTTTACGACGCGCACAGAGGCCACGTCGCCGGTCTTGTAGGTGTCCATAAACACCTGCCAGGGGTTGGTGCTGCGGTCCTTCACACCCAGGGAGATCTTCCGCTTCTCCGGGTCGTAGGAGATGACATACACCTCCAGGGTGTCGCCAATGGCCACGATCTCGTTGGGGTGCTTAATGCGGCTCCAGCTCAGATCGGTGATATGTACCATGCCGTCCACACCGCCGATGTCCACAAACACGCCGTAGCTGGTCATGCTCTTCACCGTGCCGGTGTAGTGCTTGCCCACCTCGATGCTGGCCCACACCTCGGCGGCGGCGGCGGCACGGGCCTCCTGCTGCACAACCTTGATGGAGCCCACCACACGGCGGCGGGCACGGTTGACCTCGGTGACGCGCAGCTTTACATGCTGCTTGACCAGCTCGGTCATAGCCGCGTCGCGGGGCAGACCGGACTGGGACGCCGGAACAAACACCCGCACGCCCTTCACGGACACCACGACGCCGCCCTTGTTCTCCTCGGTTACGACGCCCTCCATGATCTCCTTGTTGGCACAGGCCTCCTCAATGTTCTCCCACACCTTAACGGCGTCTACCTTCTTCTTGGACAGAGTGGCGTACCCCTCCACATCGTTGACGCGGATGACGAACAGCTCCACCTGATCGCCCACCTTCACCACGTCCTCCGGCTTCACCGAGGGATCGTCCGTCAGCTGGTCCACAGGGATGTAGCCGGCCTGCTTGCAGCCCAGATCCACATGGACTTCCGTGGGGGTAATAGCGGTGACAACGCCGGTTACCTTCTCTCCTGTATTTAAAGTATTGGTATACTGCTCTACCAATTCGGCAAAATTTTCCATGCCCTCGCCCTGGATTTTTTCTTCGCTCATCGTCTTTTTGACCTCCTTTATGATGCTCGCAGGCGTGGAGGCCCCCGCCGTCAAACCAACCACGCGGCACCCGCACAGCCCCTCCCAGGGCAGCTCGTCCGCGTTTTCAATCTGGAAAACACGGGAGCAATATAAGCGGCAGATCTCTGTCAGGTGCTTCGTGTTGGCGCTTTTGGGATCGCCAACCACCACCATAGCGTCCACCCTGGCGGCGAGGAGAGCCGCTTCCGATTGGCGCGTATGCGTAGCATTGCATATTGTATCAAATATTTTCAGATTTGTACACTCTTTTTTTAGAATTTTTAAAGAACTTTCCCAAGTTTCTCTCCGAAGGGTGGTCTGGCTCACGACAGTAAGGGCCATTCCTCCCGCATTTTCAGCGGTTTGCGCCCACTGCTCCACTTCCTCCGGGCCAGAAAATACCATGAGATTTCCGCACCAGCCCCCCACGCCCAGCACCTCCGGGTGGCTGGGGTCACCGATCATCACCGGCTGGCGGCCCTCCGCCTCCGCCGCGCTGACAAGCTGCTGGACGTAGGCCACCTTGGGGCAGGTGGCGTCCACAACGCTGGCGCCCCGGGCCTTGAGGTCCTCGTAGACCGCCCGCCCAACGCCGTGGGCCCGGAGCAGAACCGTGTCTCCGGCCTGGGCCTCCTCCGGCCCGGAAATGGCGGTCATCCCCTGCCGGGCCAGATCCTCGGTCACGCGCTGGTTGTGGATGACGCTGCCCAGCATCCTGGGCGTCTGGGCGGAGTCCGCCAGTTCCTGGGCAATCTTCACCGCCCGGGCCACGCCGAAGCAGAACCCGGCGCTTTTGGCCTCGATCACTTCCATCCGTCCACCTCGCTCAGCTCATAGATCCGGCGCAGAATCTCCTCCGCGATCTCCCGGTTCTCCTCCGCCGTGGGCCGCCGTCCGGCGATCACAGGGGTATAGGGCTGACCAAAGACCACGGTGGTCCGGCGCAGGAACTTCTTCCGCTTCCCGCAGTAGACGGGGACCATGGGGGTTCCGGTGCGGGTGGCCATGACCGCCACGCCGCCCTTGGCTGCGCCGCCCCCCTCCTCCTCTACCCGGGTCCCCTCGGGGAACACCAGCAGGCGGCCCCCCTCGTTGAGGGAGCGGATAGCGGTCTTCATGGCTGTGAGATCGTTGCCCCCCCGCTTGACCGGGAACACCCCCGCGCTGCGCAGGAACCACCCCACCACCGGGATATGGAACAGCTGGTCCTTGGCCATCACCGTCAGCCGGGAGTCGATGGGCAGGGCCACGGCGATGAGAAAGGGGTCCCACCCGCTGACGTGGTTGGCGCACAGGAGAGCGCCGCCCTCCGGCAGATTCTCCAGCCCGACGGCCCGGTGGGGGAAGAACAGCCGGATGAGAGGCGCGATAAAAGCGTATACGACGCGGTAAAAACGGTTCATAGCGCAATCCGCTCCCTGATGATGTCCAGAATCTGCCGCAGGCTCTGCTGGAAGGTGTTGCCGGTGGTGTCCAGCACCACCGCATCCTCCGCCGGACGCAGCGGCGCGGCGGCGCGGTGGGTGTCGTTGTAGTCCCGCTGCTCGATCTCCCGCAGGAGCTGGTCAAAGTCCTTGGCCGTGCCCCGCTGGCACAGCTCCTGGTAGCGCCGCCGGGCCCGGTCCTCCACGCTGGCGGTGAGGAAGATCTTCACGTCCGCCCGGGGCAGAACAACGGTGCCGATGTCCCGGCCGTCCATGATGACTCTGCTTTGCTCCGCGAGCGAGCGCTGCATATCCAGCAGAAAGGAGCGCACCTCCGGCAGGGCGGAGACCCGGGAGGCCGCCATGGACACCTCCGGCAGGCGGATTTTCTCGCTCACGTCCTCCCCATTCAGATACATCCGCTGTGCTCCGTCCGCTCCATAGTCCATAGAGATCCTGGTCTCCGGCAGCAGCGCCGCCACAGCGGCGGCGTCCTCCGCACCGCGGCACAGAGCCGCCCAGCCTACGGTTCGGTAGATAGCGCCCGTGTCCACATAGACGAAGCCGATCTCCCGGGCCGCGGTGCGGGCCAGGGAGCTCTTCCCCGCGCCGCTGGGGCCGTCGATAGCAATGGCGTATGTTTTATCCTTATCCATGTTGTTCCTCTTTTATTATAGTAGTTGTGTCTTCATTTATGAACAAGCGTACTTCTTTTACATGGAATGGTGCAATAAAGCCTGCTCAAAGATCCTCTAACATTCTTTTTAAGAAAAAAGAATGTTCACTTCCCCCCACAGGCCAGCCCCGCGGCCCGGCCCGTGGACCAGGCGATTTGCAGGTTGAATCCGCCCGTATACGCGTCCACGTCCAGTACCTCCCCCGCAAAATGGAGGCCCGGCAGGAGCTTTGAGCCCATCGTGGAAGGGTCCACCTCCTTCACCGCCACGCCGCCGGCGGTGACAATGGCCTCCGCCACAGGCCGGGGGCCGGTGATCTCCACCGGCAGGGCCTTCATCAGCTCCAGCACCCGCCGCCGCTGCTCCCGGGTCAGATCGTGAACCTTCTGCCGCAGGGGCACCCCCGTCAGCTCCGCAAAGGGCTCCGCAAGCTTTCTGGGCAGCAGCTCGTCAAATGCGTTGACAAAATCGCTGTTGGCGTGCTTGGCAAAGTCCGACACCAGCCGCTTGTCCAGGGCCTGCCGGTCCAGGGCGGGCTTCAGATCAATCTCCAGCCGGTAGCTCTTTTTCTCAAAATACCGCATGTGGGCGGAGGCGGAGAGAACCATAGGCCCGCTGACCCCAAAGTGGGTGAACAGCATCTCCCCGAAATCGCTGTAGATCAGCTTGTTGTTCTCATACGCCCGCAGGGCCGCATTGCGCAGGCTCAGGCCCTGGAGCCGGGGACACAAATCCCCGGCGGCGCACAGGGGGACCAGCGAGCCTCGGGGCTCCACCACTGTGTGCCCGGCCTGCCGGGCCAGACGGTAGCCGTCCCCGGTGCTGCCGGTCAGGGGATAGCTCACGCCGCCGGTGGCCACCACCACCCTGCCGGCCAGATACGCCTCCCGCTGTCCCCGCACCCCCTCCAGGGCGCCCTCCCGGAGGAGCAGGGCCTCCGCCCTGTCCCGGACCACCCGGACATTCAGCTGCCTCAGCCGCCGCTCCAGGGCGGCGCTCACGTCAAAGGCCCGGTCTGAGGCCGGGAACACCCGGTTCCCCCGCTCTGTCTTGAGGGGGACGCCCAGGTTCTCAAAAAAGGCCATCAGGCCGGCGCTGTCAAACTGGGCGTAGGCGCTGTAAAGGAATTTTCCATTACGCGGCACGCTGCGCAGAAACTCGTCCCTGCCGCAGTTGTTGGTCAGGTTGCACCGTCCCTTGCCGGTGATATTCAGCTTTTTCCCCAGCCGCTCGTTGGGCTCCAGCAGACAGACGGAGGCCCCCAGCTCTCCGGCGGCAATGGCGGCCATCATCCCTGCGGGGCCGCCCCCCACCACCGCCACGTCAGCTCTCATCGCTGTAACCGAACACGCCGTACTCGTCCCAGATGCCCTCCAGGCGGTTGAAAATCTGGGCGATGTCCGCGTCCTTCCGGTGCCCGGCGGACACAATAATGGCGTTGAGCAGGCTGAATGGGGCCACCAGGGAGTCCACGAAGGAGATCATGTCGCTGCGGGCCAGCAGAGCCGAGGAGGCCAGGGAGTACAGGGGGGACATGGGGCTGTCGGTGATGGCAATCACCTCCGCCCCCCTGTCGTGGGCAAACTGTACCCCCTTCACCGTGGACTGGGAGTACCTGGGGAAGCTGATGCCCACCAGCACGTCCCCGGGGGCGATGCGCAGGATGCTCTCCAGGATGTCCCCGGCGCTGTTGCTGGTGACCAGGGTGACGTTGTCAAAGATCAGATGGAGATAGAAGTGGAGGTATCCCGCCAGAAAGGAGCTGGACCGGACGCCCAATATATAGATATGCTTTGCCGCCATAAGCTTGTCCACCACTGCGGCAAAGGCGGTTCGGTCCACCTCCTCGATGGCGATGCGGATTTTCTCCATGTCCATTTGCAGCACCGAGGACACCACGTCGGAGCTGAAGAGCCTGTCGTTGGAGGTCTGGATGCGCTGGATGGAGGTGAGCTTGCTGCGCACCAGCTCCTGGAGGGCCCGCTGCATGGCGGGATAGCCGTCGTAGCCCAGCATGGCGGCAAAGCGCACCACCGTGGACTCGCTGACCCCCACCAGCTTGCCCAGCCTGCTGGCGGTCATGAAGGCGGCCTTGTCGTAGTCGGAGAGGATATAGGCGGCAATCCGCTTCTGTCCCTTGGAAAAATGGGCCGTATTCTCCCGTATCGTATGTAGTACGTCCTTTTTCATCGTGACCTCCTCATGAACTGCGCCCCAGAAGCTGGAGGCGCTCCGCCTCTGTCAGGGGACGCCAGCGGCCCCGGGGCAGATCCCCCAGCGGCAGAGACCCCTCCCTCACCCGCACCAGCCGGACCACCTCCAGCCCCGCCAGCGCGCACATCCGGCGGATCTGCCGGTTGCGCCCCTGGCAGATGGTCACCGACAGCACCCACCGGCTCCCCCGCCGCTCCAGAATCTCCACCCGGGCGGGGGCGATGGGGCTGCCGTCCTCCAGGGCCGAGAGCCCGGCCAGCCGGTCCCGGCACCCCTCCAGCCGTCCGGAGACCGTCACCCGGTACTCCTTCTCCATGGCGTGGCTGGGGTGGGCCAGGCGCTGGGCGAAATCGCCGTCGTTGGTCAGCAGCAGCAGGCCCTCGGAGTCCATGTCCAGCCTTCCCACCGGGTAGACCCGGCCCCCGCAGTCCGCCGTCAGCTCCGCCACAGTAGGCCTTCCCCGTTCATCGGAGAGCGTGGTCACATATCCCCGGGGCTTGTGGAGCATGAGATAGAGCCGCTCCCCCGCCGCGGTCACAGCGCGGCCGTCCAGGCGGATATCGTCCCTCAGCGGGTCCGCCCTGTCCCCCAGGCCCGCCGGGCGGCCGTTCACGCTCACCCGGCCCGCCCGCATCAGCTTCTCCGCCTGCCGGCGGGAGCACAGGCCGGCGGAGGAGAGAATTTTCTGGATTCGTTCCATGTTGTCCTTTCTCCCCGCCGCCGGGGGCCCCGGGGCGGCGACTCTCTTCACGCGTTCAATAGGTCCGCTGGTCCGCCGCCGAGGACGGCGAGAACAGGCGCTCCCACCACCGGCTGCCGCCGCTCTCCTCCACCTCCCGCCGGGCGGAGGGCGCGGCCGCCGCCATGTCCACACTGGCCACCAGCTCCCCGTCCAGATAGGCGCACACCTGGCCGATCACCTGCCCCGGCACCACCGGCGCAGGCACCGACACGGGGCAGCGGGCTACCACCGTCAGACGCTCTCCCGGGGCCAGGGGGTAGCACAGATCCTCCGCCGCCATCAGGGGCACCGAGGCGGCGGTGCCGCCCCGCACCAGCGTGGAGGACAGGACCTGTCCCCCGGCCGCGGCCGTCTCCATGCGGTAGCCGGCAAAGCCGTAGTCCAGCAGGGCCATGTGATCGTTCCAGTCGTCGCCGTCCCGGAGGGTGACGCACACCAGGGTCATCCCCTCCCGCTGCGCCGCTGACACCAGGGTCCTGCCCGCCGCCTTGGTGAACCCGGTCTTTACGCCGATGCACCCCTCGCACAGGCGCAGCAGCTTGTTGTGGTTGGCCAGATACCGGTCCCCGATGGTGATGGAGGCCGTGGAGACAATCCGGCGGAAGTTCTGGTCCTTCAGGGCGTGGGCGGCCAGCACCGCCATGTCCCGGGCGCTGGCGTAGTGCCCCTCCGCGTCCAGGCCGTTGGGGTTTGCGAAGTGGGAGTGGGTCATCCCCAGCGCCTCCGCCGTCTCGTTCATCAGCGCCACAAAGTCCTCTGTCTCCCCGGATACACAGTGGGCCACCGCCAGAGCCGCGTCATTGCCGCTGACCAGCATGAGCCCGTAGAGCAGCTCCTCCAGGCACAGCACGTCCCCGGGCTTGAGGTACATGGAGGAGCCCTCCGCCATGTCCTGGGCCGTAACGGTGTATTCCTGCTGAAGCTGGCCGTGCTCCAGGGCCACCACGGCAGTCATGATCTTTGTGATGCTGGCGATCAGACGCTCCTCATCCCCGTTCTGCTCGTACAGCACCCGCCCGCTTCTCTGCTCTATCAGCACGGCGGATGCGGCTGAGGTGCTGACAGCGCTGGCCTGACAAGTGAATAGACTTGTCAGAATTGAAAAGCATATGGCTGTTCTCCAAAAACTGCGTCCAGACATACAGGTCCACCTCCAAGATCAGTCGATGGACCTAGTATGCCTCCTGAACGCGGTCTGAAACCACGAAAAAAATTCCTGAGCCCCGCCTCTTTTTTGTCGAAAAAAAGGAGGCAGAGAGCCCTATGGTCTAAGAGCCTGTTTAATATCTCGACGTGTATGGATTGGCGAGTGGATTTTTTGCCCTGCAAGGCAAAAATCCGCAGGCATCCTGACGGATGGCAAGGAACGATTGTGCAATGACCGCATCGAGCGGTCATGCACAATTCAATTCTGCACGGCCCCTCGATGGGGCCGTTGCAGAATCTATAACGCAGTCAGGGCGGAAAATACGCCGCCAAGACATGCGCGGGGCAGATTTTAAACAGGCTCTAAAACTCAGCCGCCTCTCCGGCAGCCTCCTCCTTTTTCTTCTGCCGGTCATTGATGAAGTTGGTCACCCGGTCCATGACCTCCGGCACCATCTCCACCACCCGGTCCACTGTATTCATGGCCGGCACCGCCACGGGCATTACCCGGGTAATACCGTCCTTGACGATCAGAAAGGCCACCGGGTCCATCCGCACCCCTGCGCCGATCCCCGCGCCCAGATTGGCGGGGTCCTCGGCCTCCTTCTTCTTGCTCCCGAAGGCCGCGCCGCCGCCGCCGAAGCCGAAGCTCACCCGGGAGATGGGGATGAGGGTCACGCCGTCCGGGGTCTGGATGGGCTGGCCAACAATGGTGTTGGTGTCCGCCATCTCCCGCACCTTTGCCATGCTCTCCTGCATCATTTCGCTGAGAGGATTGTTTTTCTCCATGTCCATATGCTCCTTTCCATGGCCACTCAGGCGGCCTCACTGTCTGCTGCCTGCCCCTTTGGGGCTGTCTGCTCCTTGGTCGGAGGCGGCGAGGCCAGCCTCCGGAATCCCAGAAACCATTTCAGCGCGCTCCCCCCGGCCCGCAGGCCCGCCCATGCCAGAACCCCGGGCCGCAGGGAGACGCCTACGTCGGCAATGCAGTCCATCCTGTCCCCCAGAAAGTCCGGAAACAGCCGGATATCCTGGTCCTTGATCCGAACCGCCCTTTGCAGGAGGGGCAGACCGGCGGAGAGCGCGGCCTGGATCCGTCCGTACAGTATAGCCGTGTCCGCCGGATCGGCGCAGGCGATGAGCAGGTGGATCTTCAGGGGCTCCACCCGGACGCCCCGTCCCGTCCGCCCCAGCAGGCGGACCAGAACAGGCGGCAGCGTCTCCAGGCTGTAGAGGATCTGGTCCAGGTTGATCCTCGCTCTGGGCTTGGGCGTTTTTGGGGACTTTTTTTTCTTTTTTTCCTTGGGGCTCTCCGACGGAGACGAGTCCGATTGGGGCGGTTCCTGCGCCGACGGCTCCTCTTTTGTCCGCCGCTTCTTTCTGGGCGGCTTCTCCTTCGGCGGGAACAGCTGGAGCCTCACCGGCCCGTACCGGACCCACAGCGCCAGCGCCCCCTGGTCATAGGAGAACCGGGCCCGGGCCGGAATGGTCAGCGCTATGACCAGCGCCGCCAGAAGAACCAGCAGGATGCACGCTATCACTCTGCCAACCAATTCCCTCGCTCCCTCCCGTTTATGTGGCGGCTCCGCCGGTCTCCCCGTCCGCCTCCTCGCCGGTCATCCGCAGCTGTCCCTCCTCGTCCATCCCCGGCAGGGGCGGCAGCTCCTCCAGGGACCGCAGGTGGAAGGAGCGGAGAAAGGTCTGGGTGGTGCGGTAGAGCCGGGGCCTCCCAGGCACCTGCAGGCGCCCGCACTCCTCGATCAGCTTCCGCTCCAGCAGCAGCCCCACGGTGTAAGCGCTGTCCACGCCCCGGATCTGGTCCACATAGGCCCGGGTGGCGGGCTGGTAGTAGGCGATGATAGCCAGCACCTCCAGCGCGGGCTGGCTGAGCCTGGCGGGCCGCCGGATCTCAAAGGCCCGGCGGATGATGTCCGCATACTCCGGCGCGGAGCACAGCTGCCAGCTGTCCTCCATACATACCAGCCGCATCCCCCGGCGCTCGAAGGCGTAGTAGTCCATCAGACGCTGGAGCGCCTCCTCCGCCCGGGGCCGGTCCGTGCCCAGGGCCAGGCAGATCCGGTCAATATGTACAGGTTCCCCCGCGGCAAAGAGCACCCCCTCCGCCGCGGACTCCAATTCCTTGATTTCCAATCCAGTTACCGCCTTTTTGATATGTCATTCCCTCAGAGCCTGTTTAAAATCTCCCCCGCGCATGTCTTGGCGGCGTATTTTCCGCC
>CAJTWF010000030.1 GCA_910579965.1 uncultured Oscillospiraceae bacterium | reverse complement strand
TTCGGGGTGTGGAGGGAGATCCTTGGTAGACGATTTTCGCGATCTGGTAGCACGCAAAGAATTTATGTCAACTATATCGGTTATGGATCCAGTGATTGCAGCTGGTAGCACGAAAAAAACCTTGGTAGCACATTGGTAGCGTTTTCACAGAATGTTCATATTTGGATTCCGGATAGAGGCAAAAAAGAACGGATTTGCCGCTGTGAGCGGCAAATCCGTTCCGATAAACAAATCTATGACAATCTGGTATACATAATACCGTTTTCCCGGAAGAAGTATCCGTCCCCCTACCCGGCAGCGGTCCGCTCCGGCAGGAGCGCACCGTACTGCTCGACAACGAGGGGAAACACCCGGTCCAGGCGGTAATTCAGAATCTCCTCCCTGGCTCTGCGGGTCAGCTCCTGCCGCAGCTGGGGGTCCTCCCACAGCCGCCGGATGGCGGTGGCACAGGCCTCCGCGTCCCCGTAGGGGAACAGCAGACCCGTCTCACCGTCCCGGATCAGGTCCACGTGGCCCTTGACCGCGCTGGCCGCCACCGGCAGAGCGGTGTACATGGCCTCCATGATGTTGAAGGGCAGTCCCTCGATCCGACTGGCGGACACCGCCGCGTCCGCCATGGCGTACCACCGGCCCATGTCCCGGATGTGACCGGGAAAGAGGATCCGCGCCTCCAGCCCCAGCTCCGACGCCAGGGCCTGACAGTCCGCCCGCAGTGCGCCGTCCCCGGCCAGGATCAGCGCAATGTCCTCCGGCAGCAGCGCCATGGCCCGGATGAGGGTCTCCTGGCTCTTGCGTTTGGAGAACTCCGCCCCGTAGATCAGCACAAAGGTCTCCGGGGAGAAGCCGTACTCCCCCCGCATGTCCTGGGTCTCCGGCAGCCGGTCAAACCGGGAAAAATCCACGCCAACGCCGGGAATATGTACCACGCTGCGGCCCAATCGGTATTTCTGCGCCGCCTCATAGTCCCATTGGTTCATGGTCAGCAGCAGATCCGTCTGGGGCGCGGTCATCCGCTCCGCCGCCAGCAGCAGCTGCCGCTTCAGGGCCGGCGTGTCCTGGTCAAAGAGATAGCCGTGGACCATGTTGGCCACCGCCGGACGCTCCCCCAGTCCCGCCAGGGCCAGCCGGGTGAAGAAGGCGGCCAGGGCGGTGTGGGTGCTGACGAGGCCATAGCCCTCCTGACGGATGATTCTCCGCAGCAGAGCCGCGGCCTGGAAATTTTTCGGCGAGCCCATGGACTTCTCCAGGGGCAGGTGGATCACTCTGTCCGCAAAGGGGAGCTCCTGGGGCGCGCCTCCGCAGGCGGCGTGGACCTCCCAGCCCTGCTGCTGAAACCATTGCAGATAGGGGAGGTGAAAGTTGACGATGTGGGAATAGGTGGACGCGGTGAAGAGCACTTTGGGGGCCATATCCGCCCTCCTCTCGCCGGTTCTTGTGCCATTATAGCACAGCCCTGCCCTGGGAGCAACGGCGTTTTTCTGGAAGCTAGGGCATGTTTGAAAATTGTCAACAGGCCCTAGCGGCTCTCCCCCTCGTAGCAGGCCCGGCTGCCGCCGATGAACTTCGGCCGGGTCCGGGCGCAGAGGAGAATGGCCCGGCCGATGTGGTCCAGGCGCAGCCGTACCGGCACCGCCACGTCCCGCAGGTGCATCCCGATGAGGGTGCCGCCGATGTCCATGCCCCCGTGGGCACGGATGTGCTCCACCGCCACCGGACGCCGGAAGGCCTCCCAGGCGGCGGTGGCGAAGGAGCCGCCCGCCGTGGGCTGGGGGCGGACGCTGACCGGGTCATAGCCGTACCGCTCCGCGCCCTCCGCCTCCAGGATCAGCGCCCGGTTCAGGTGCTCGCAGCACTGGGCGGCCAGGAAGATCCCCCGCTCCTCCAGAATCGGGTAGATCCCCTGGAACACCGCCTGGGCGGCCTCCAGGCTGGAGGCCTTGCCGATCCGCCCGCCGGTGATCTCCGAGGAGGAGCACCCCACCACGAACAGATCCCCTGGCCGGAGCCCCGATACCGCCAGCAGCTCCTCCGCCGCAGTGCGGGCCTGGTCCTGAATCTCCTGATACACGTTTTCCATCTATCCGATCTCCCCTTGGCGGATGGCGTCCGCCAGCTCCTTGGCGTAGTAGGTGATGAGCATGTTGGCCCCGGCCCGGAAGACCGCCAGGGCGGTCTCGCACATGATCCGCCTCTCGTCCACCAGCCCGGCCGCGGCGGCGGACTTTATCATGGCGTACTCCCCGGACACCGAGTAGGCGCACATGGGCAGGTCAAAGGCCTCCGCGCAGGACCGGAGCACGTCCAGGTAGCACAGGGCGGGCTTGACCATGAGGATGTCCGCGCCCTCCGACGCGTCCAGGGCGCACTCCCGCAGAGCCTCCCGGCTGTTGTGGGGGTCCATCTGGTAGCCCCGGCGGTCCCCGAAGGCGGGGGCGGACCCGGCGGCCTCCCGGAAGGGGCCGTAGAAGGCGGAGGCGTACTTGGCGGAGTAGGCCATGATGGGGGTGGTCTGGAAGCCGTCTGCGTCCAGGGCGGACCGAAGGGCGGCGATGCGGCCGTCCATCATGTCCGAGGGGGCCACCATGTCCGCTCCGGCCCGGACGTGGCTGACGGCGATCCTGGCCAGACAGTCCAGGGTTTTGTCGTTGTCCACCTCCTGGCCGCAGAGGATACCGCAGTGGCCGTGGTCCGTATACTCGCACATACACACGTCGGTGATGACGTAAAAGTCCGGATACTTTGCCTTGATGGCCCGGACAGCCTCCTGGACAACGCCCTGCTCCGCCCAGGCGGAGGAGCCGCAGCCGTCCTTCTCCGCCGGCAGGCCGAAGAGGATGGCGTGGGTTACGCCGTGGGCCAGACATTCCTCCACAGCCTCACACACGCTGTCCAGGCCGTAGTGGTTCTGGCCCGGCAGGCTGGCGATGGGACGCACGCCGGACAGGGTCTCGTCCACAAAGATGGGGTAGATCAGGGCGTCCGGGCTGAGCCGGGTCTCCCGGCACAGGCGGCGGACCTCCTCCGTCCGCCGGAGACGGCGGGGGCGGTTGATAAGCTCCATGTTATTTTCCTCCGTTTGTCAGGTTGATTGCCAGCTCCGTCAGAGCGTCCATGGAGGCCCGCTCCGCCACCCGCACCGGGATGCCGTGCCGGCGGGCCTCCCCGGCGGTCTGCTCCCCGATGCACAGGCCCAGGGTTCGGCTGAAATCCGCCTCCGGCCCCAGGGCGGCCATCAGGCCCCGGACCGTGGAGGCGGAGGTGAAGGCGATGAAATCGAAGCGTCCCTCCTCCAGCTCCCGGCGCAGCTCCTGGGAGCGGGCGGTGTTACAGACGGTGCGGTAGACCGGGATGCCGTCAAATGCCGCGCCGTGCCGGGCCAGGGCCTCGGCAATGCCGGGGGCCCCCTCCTCCGCCCGGAGCAGCAGAACCCTGCCCCCGGCGGCGGCCAGCGCCTCCCCCAGGTGGGCCCCGTCGCAGCGCTCCGGCACCAGATCGGCCTCCAGGCCGTGGCCTGAGAGGGCCCTGGCCGTGGCCGGACCCACGGCGGCCAGCCGGAGCGGTCCCAGGCGCCGGGCATCCCGCCCCAGGCCCCGCAGGCATTGCCAGAAGGCGTCCACCCCGGCGGGGCTGGTGAAGGCCAGCCACTGATAGGCGGTCAGGTCCTCCAGCGCCGCCTCCATGGCCGGGCAGGGGAGGATGGGTACAGTCTCGACGCAGGGCCAGGACACCACCTCCGCCCCCAGCTCCCGCAGACGGCCCGTCAGGGTCCCGGCCCGGTCCCTGGGGCGGGTGACCAGGATCCGCCTCCCCCGCAGGGGCAGCCGGTCAAACCAGCACAGCTCCTCCGCCAGGGCGCACACGCCGCCCACTACCAGCAGGGCCGGGCTGCGGATGCCCATGGCGGCGGCCCGCTCCGGCAGGCTCTCCAGGGCGGCGGCGCACCGGCGCTGGCCGGGCAGGGTGCCGTTCTCCACCATGGCGGCGGGGGTGGATCCGTCCATGCCCGCCGCCAGCAGTCCCGCCACAATAGCGGGCATGGCGGTGACGCCCATGAGGAACACCAGGGTTCCCCCGGTCCGGACCAGGGCCTCAAAGTCGACTCTCAGGGGCTCCCCCTCCCGGGCGTGGCCGGTGATGATGTGGAGGGAGGATGCGTAGTCCCTGTGGGTTACCGGGATGCCGCCGTAGGCCGCCGCCGCGATGGCGGAGGTCACGCCGGGGATCTCCCGGAAGTCCACCCCCTGCCGGGCCAGGTGCTCCAGCTCCTCGCCCCCCCGGCCGAAGACAAAGGGGTCCCCGCCCTTCAGCCGCACCACGTTGTGGCCCTTCTGGGCCTCCTCCGCCAGGATCTGGTTGATCCGGTGCTGGGGGACCGGGTGGCGGGAGGCCTCCTTGCCCACGTCGATGGTCCGGGCCCCCGCCGGAATCCGCTCCAGCACCGCCGGACTCACCAGCCGGTCATACACCACCACGTCCGCCTGCTCCAGGGCCCGCAGCCCCTTGATGGTCAGCAGCTCCGGGTCCCCGGGGCCCGCGCCCACCAGCGTCACTCTGCCTGCCGTCATGGCCGTCCCTCCTTCAATTCCCGGGCCAGCCGGCGGGCCAGGGCCTCCCCCTGGTCCGCCGGACCCTCCGCGTTGGCTGTGTACATGGTCTCGCTGCCGTCCACATAGAGGCCGGCAATATGGATGCGCTCCCCGGAGACGGCGGCGTGGGCCGCCGTGGGGGCGGAGCAGCCCCCGTCCAGCTCCCGGACAAAGGCCCGCTCCGCCAGGGCGCAGAGGGCGGCCTCCCGGTCCCGGAGACAGTCAAAGAGGGCCGGGTCCAGATCCCGGCGGCGCTGGACCGCCAGAATACCCTGTCCCGCTGCGGGCAGCAGCTCCTCGGGGGAGAACAGGCGGCAGATGCGGCCCTCCAGCCCCAGGCGCTTCAGTCCGGCTGCCGCCAGCACCAGGGCTCCGAATTCCCCCTCATCCAGCTTCCGCAGCCGGGTGAGCACGTTGCCCCGGACGGGCCGGACCTCCACGCCGGGGAAGAGCCTTTGCAGCTGGAGCCGCCGCCGGGCGGAGGAGCAGCCGATGGGCCTGTCCGGATCCAGGGCGTCCGTCCCCAGGGGGAGCACCAGCGCGTCCCGGGGGTCCTCCCGCCGGGAGAAGGCCGCCAGAGGCAGGTCCTCCGGCAGGTCCATGGGCAGATCCTTGCAGCTGTGGACCGCCAGATCCACCCGTCCTGCCCGGAGGGCGGCCTCCAGCTCCTGGACAAAGAGGCCCTTGCCGCCGATCTTGTCCAGGGTTCGGTCCAAAATGATGTCGCCAGTGGTCTTCATGGTTACCAGCTCCAGCTGAACGTCCGGGTGGGCCCGGGCGATCTCCGCCATCACCAGCTCCGACTGGGCCACTGCCAGCCGGCTCTCCCGGCTGCCTACGCGAAGCTTCATGTGGTCCTCCTTATTTGTGGCTATCCGTTTCTTTGTGAACAGAGAAACGGATCAAAAGAAAAACTTTTTAGAGTTTTTAGAGCACTTCCCGTATCCGTCTGGCCGCCTGGGCGGTCCTGCGGTGGTCCGTGCCGTCCCCCACAACCCCCGCCACCAGCCCCGCGCCCTCGCAGATAGCGGGGAAGAAGAAATCGCAGTCCGCCGGACAGTCCGAGCGGTTGAAGAGGACCCCCTCCCGCCGGGCCTCCCGGCCCGCGGCGGCGTTCACCGCTCCGTCGTCCGTGGCGGCCACCGCCAGAAAGGCGCCGGCCAGATCCCCGTCCCGGTAGGCCCGGGGGAGGTGGACCGCCCCCGCCAGGGGCCCGGCCAGCCGGGGGGAGATGACGGTCACCTCCGCGCCAAACCGGCGCAGGGCCTCCGCCCGGCGCAGGCCCACCGGCCCGCCGCCCACCACCACGGCCCGCCGGCCGGTGAGATCAATGAACAGGGGGAACCGGCTATTGCCCATCCCGCTTCACCACCACCACGGAGAAGTACCCGCTGTCCGCCGGCGCATCGGCAAACCGGGGAAACACCCGCTCCCCCTCCATGCCGCAGTTCTCCACCATGGCCGCGCCCTCCAGAAGGGACGCATCCTCCAGCTTCTGCCGCAGCGCGCCCAGCTCCCGCCCGGCCTTCATGAACACCAGATTGGCGTCCACGGCCAGGCAGTCGGCCACGTCCCGGTGGGAGGCGGGGACGATGAGCAGCCTGTTGCTGCCCTCGCACAGCCCGGTCCCCAGAGCCGCCGCCACCGCGCAGAAGGAGGGCACCCCGGGGATCAGCCGGGCCTCATAGCCCATGGCCAGCACCCGGCGGTGGATGTACAGATAGGTGGAGTAGATGGAGGGGTCCCCCAGGGTGATGTAGGCCACCGTCTTTCCCTCCTCCAGCAGGGCGGCGATGTCGGCGGCGATCCGGTCATGGGCCCGCTCCAGGGCCGCCGGGTCCCGGACCATGGGGGTGGAGCAGGGAAGCGTCTGCTTGCCCTGGACCAGATCCCCGATGATTTGCAGGGCGGTCTTCTCCCCCGCGCCCTTGTCGGGCACGGCGATCACGTCCGCCTGGGAGAGAATGCGGCGGGCCTTGACGGTCAGCAGCTCCGGGTCCCCGGGGCCCACGCCCACGCCGTAGAGAATGCCTTTTTTCACTGCGCTGTGTCCTCCTGTTCCTGAATGGGTTCCGCAGCCTCCAGAGCCGCCTTTCGATTGACGAACAGGGCCTCCCGGCCCCGGCGGCGGCGCTTGTTCACGATCAGCACCACCAGGGCCGCCGCGGCCAGCGCCACGCTGAGCAGCTGGCTGACCCGGATGGGCTGGCCGAAGAGCTCCCAGCCGAAGAGCTTGAGGGTGTCGGTGCGCAGGCCCTCGATCCAGGCCCGGCCCAGGCCGTACCAGATGAAGTAGAAGCAGGCGTTCTCCCCGTCAAAGCTCCGGCGCTTGGCGATGACAAACACAATCAGCCCCAGCCCGATCAGGTTCCAGAGGCTCTCGTAGAGAAACGTGGGGTGGACCTCGATATACTCCGAGGCCGTCACCCACACCCGCATCCGCCAGGGGAGGGTGGTCTCCCCGCCGAAGGCCTCCCGGTTGACGAAGTTCCCCCACCGGCCCACGGCCTGTCCGATGAGCAGCCCCATGGCCCCCAGATCCGCGAAGGCGCCGAAGGAGATCTTCTTTTTCCGGCAGAAGATGTGGAGAACAAGATAGGCCGTGATAATGGCCCCGTAGATGGCCAGCCCCCCGTCCCAGATGGCGATCATCCGGCCCGGGTTCAGGCTGCCGTCCGCGTTCCGGAACAGGTCCAGGTAGAAGATCACATAGTAGAGTCTGGCCCCGATGATGCACAGGGGGATCTGCCAGATCATCATGTCGTAGATGTTGTCCTCGGTGATGCCGTACTTTTTGCTCTGCCGGCAGCAGAACAGCACGGCCAGAATCAGCCCCGTGCAGATGATAATCCCATACCAGCGGATGCCGTTGCCAATGGGGATGGCCACCGGGTTCGGGTTCACAGACCAGTCCCCAAAGAGCCCGGGGAAGCTGATGGGCATGTCGGTCCTGGCGTATTCGTACATAGCTGTCAATACCTCCTTGACGGGGCGCTACGCCCCTGGGCAGATGGTGGAGAGGGCGGCGTGCTCCGCTGTGACGTTCTCCCGCAGGAAGGCCTCCACGTCCGCCTTGGTGATTGTGTCGAAGATCTCGGGGAAGCGGTAGTAGTCATAGCCCCCGAAGCGGCCGTTGGTCATGCCGGTGGCGATGCCCTCAAAGGAGTTCAGGCCCCGGATCATGGAGCCGTAGGCGGAGCGGCGGATCTGCTGGTAGAAGTCCTCGCCGATCCCCTCCCGGCCCAGCCGCTCCGCCTGCCGGACGATCTCGCCGGACACGTAGGCCGGGTCCTTGGCGTCGCCCCCCACGAAGAGGTACGCCGCCCCGGGCACCTGATCCAGGTTGCCGCCCAGACTGCCGTTGATGGCCCCCTCCTCGTAGAGCCGGGTATAGAGGGGGCTGCTCTCGCCGAAGAGCGCGTCGCAGGCCATGGCCCCGGTGATGGCCTGCCGCAGCCGGAGCTCCCCCATCTCCTGGGGGCGGCACTTGAAGCCGGCTAGGAACATGGGCATGGACACCTCCATGGTCTGACAAATCTCCCGCCGGGCCGGGGTCTGGCCCTCCTGCGCGCCGTAGTCCCGCTCCACGTCCCCGCCGGCCTCCCTGGGCAGAATGGCCTCCGCCTCGGCGGCCACCCGGTCCGGATCCACGTCCCCCACGCAGACCATCACCATGTTGGAGGGGGTGTAGAAGGCCCGGTGGCAGTCGTAGAGGGTCTGGGGGGTGATCTGGCGGATGCTCTCCACGGTCCCCGCTACGGGGAAGCGCACGGGGCTCTCCTGGTAGAGGCACTCCATCAGGTTGGCGTATACCCGCCAGTCCGGATCGTCCTCCACCATGCGGATCTCCTGGGCGATGATGCCCTGCTCCTTCTCCACGCTCTCCTGGGTGAAGTAGGGCACGGAGACAAAGCTGAGGAGGATGCGGAGGTTCTCATAGAATTTCTCCGTACACGTCAGGTAGTAGGCGGTCATGGAGCAGCTGGTGAAGGCGTTCTCCGACGCGCCGTTCTTGGCCAGCTCCTGGAGGGCGTTGCCCGCCTCGGTGTCGAACATCTTGTGCTCCAGATAGTGGGCGATGCCGGCGGGGGTGTCCTGCCAGGCCCCGCTGAGGCGGAAGCGCATGTCCATGCCCCCGTACCGGGTGGCAAAAAAGGCGTATCGCTTGGCGTGACGGGGCTTGCTGACCACAATGACCTCCAGTCCATTGCCCAGCGTCCGCCGAAAGACCTTCTCCCCCAGGCGGGGGTACTCCTTGCCTGTCATCGTCAGGTCTCCTTTCCCTTGAGAAAATAGATGGTGTCCAGCGCCAGCGCCTGGGCCGCCGCCTGGATGCGCGCCCCGGTGACGGAGCCGATGGCCTCGATCAAATCCGGCACGGTTTCCTTGAGGCCGCTGATGGTCTGGCCCAGGATGAAGTCCTCCATGGCCCCGGCGGAGTCCTCAATGGAGCGCAGGCTGTTGAGCAGGGAGCTGCGGGCCCCCTGGAGCTCCCAGTCCTCCCACGCCCCCGCCTTCAGGGCCTCCAGCTGGGCGCTGATCTCGGACACCGCCCGCTCGTAGTTTTCGCACTCGATGCCCGAGGACACAGTCACCAGCCCCTTGAGGCGGTGGTAGCTGCTGCCGGCGTAGTAGCACAGGCTCAGCCGCTCCCGCACGTTCAGGAAGAGCTTGGAGGTGCTGGTGCCGCCGAACATGGCGTCCAGCATCAGGTTGGCGGGCACGTCCGGGCACTGGGTGCGAAAGCCCATGCCCAGCTTGCCCTGGGACACGTCCATCTCCTCCGTTACCACCCTGGGCTCCGGCGGGGCGCTCCGCCGGGTGGTGGCGGCGGGCTCCAGCAGCCCCTGCCGGGGCAGGCGGGCAAAGGCCCGGGTGAAGGCCCCGGCCACCCGCTCCAGGGGCGCGGAGCCGCAGTAGAACAGCTCCAGCCGTCCCTGGGGCAGCACGGCCCGGTAGTGGCTGTCCAGCGCCTCCGGGGTGATGCGCTCCATGTCCTCCGCAGAGCCCATCAGCCGCACGCTGTAGGGCTCCCCGGCGCACATCTCCTCCAGCAGGCGGCGGGCGGCGTAGACCCGCTTGTCGTTGACGATACTGCGGATCTCGTCGATGAGGTTGGCCCGCTCGCTGTCCGCGTAGTCCGCCCGCAGCCGGCCGTCCTGGAGGGCGGGGGCGCAGAACATGTCCCCCATGAGGTCCGCCGTCTTCTCCAGCAGCTCCTCCCCCGGGGGCAGGAAGCGGTCATCCACGCAGCTGGCGGTAAAGCCAAAGACCTGGTTCTCCCCCATCCTGCGCAGCTGGGGGCCCAGCCGGGCCCCATAGAGCATGTCCAGCTCCCGTCCCAGGGCCGTCATATCCGGCAGCCGGGCGGTGCCCCGGCTGAGGACGTTGACCAGCAGGGCGTTGAGCCCCGCCGTGTCCGGCCGCAGGGGGGCCGCCATCTGGGCGCTGAAGAAGCTGGTCTTGAATTTCTCCGACGGGACATGGGTGAGATACACATTGTCCATGAGCATCTGTCGAGTCATATACCGGTTTCTCCTTTTCTTTCTGTGGCAGAGTATTGTGTCTAGTATATACCTTTTCCGTCAGAGTTTCCATAGGCTGGCATAGATTTTTATCATTGCTTCAAAAACAGCGAAAAAACGCCCCCAGCCCCTGAGCCGCCGGGCGGCAGGGCCGCGGGGCGCAAAAATCATGGGGAAAAGAGCGCGATTCTGATTGAAATATTTTTGAAAACAAGGTATAATGAAAAAGAATAGCCATAAGGAGGCATCCCAGTGAAATATCTGCTTGTGATCGGGGACGGCATGGCCGACGACCCGGTCCCTCAGCTTGGAAACCGGACCCCGCTCCAGGCCGCCTCGATCCCGGCCATTGACCGCATGGCCGCCAGGGGGCTGGTGGGCAGCGTGGTCAACTGCCCGCCGCCCCTGCCCGCCGGCAGCGAAACCGCCATTTTGTCCATCTTTGGCTGCGATCCCCGGCGCTATTTCACCGGCCGGTCCCCCATGGAGGCCGCCGCCGCCGGCATCCCCATGGTCCCAGGCGACGCGGCCTTCCGCTGCAACCTGGTCACCCTTGAGGACGGGGACATGCCCCTGGAGGAGAAGCGGCTCCTCTCCCACAGCGCCGGATCCATTGACGGCGATTCCGCCCTGGCGGCGGTGGCGGCGCTGCTGGCGGACCCCCGCTTTGCCCGCGCCCTGGAGGAGGCCCGGATGGAGCTCCACACCTTCCCCGCCTTCCGCCAGCTGGCCATACAGCACCAGAGCGACCTCTCCGGCGTCCGCTTCACCCCGCCCCACGACCACCTGGGGGAGCGGGCGGGCCCCCTGCTTCCGTCCGGGAACAGCCGGGCGGAGGTCTTTGCCCGCCTCATGACCCTGGCCCACCGGATCCTGGACCGCCACCCGGTCACAGATAAGCGCCGGGCCGCCGGCAGGCTGCCCGCCAACGGCGTCTGGTTCTGGGCCGAGGGCACGGCGGTGGAGCTGCCCTCCTTCCGCGGCCAGTACGGCATGGACGGCGCGGTCATCAGCGCCGTGCCCCTGTGCCACGGCATCGGCGTGCTGCGGGGCCTGGAGATGGTGGAGGTGGAGGGCGCCACCGGCGAGCTGGACACCAATTTCTCCGGCAAGCTGGAGGCCGCCTGGGCAAAGCTGAACCAGTACGACTTCGTGTGCCTCCACCTGGAGGCCCCCGACGAGTGTACCCACAACGGCGATCTGCCCGGGAAGGTGCAGGCCATTGAATGGCTGGACAGCCGCCTGACCGCCCCCCTGCTGGAGCGCCTGGAGAGCGCGGGCCTGGACCACCGGGTCCTGCTCCTCAGCGACCACAAGACCCTCACCGCCACCCGGGGTCACGGCGGCGGCCCGGTGCCCTTCCTGCTCTACGACAGCCGCCGCGACAGCGGCGGAGGCCGCCCCTACGACGAGGAGGCCGGGGAGGCGGGGCCATTTGTAGAGAACGGCAGCGCGCTGCTGGACATGCTTTTTGAGCGGGAACAGGGATCTTCTTTTTCTTTGTGAACAAAGAAAAAGAAGCAAAAAGAAAAACTTTAGACCGCTTCTATCGGCAAAGCCTGACAATCGGGCTGCAAATATTTATTTGAACAAGCAATCACAAGAAAAGGAAGATGGAGGAGATTACAATGAACGAGAAGTTTAAGAGCGTGGGCATGAAGCCCGCGGACATCCTGCTGCCCAAGGACTGCGACATGACCCGCTGGGCCGTGGTGGCCTGCGACCAGTTCACATCCCAGCCCGAGTACTGGGAGGAGGTGGACCGCATTGCCGGCGACGCGCCCAGCACCCTGCGCCTGATCCTGCCCGAGAGCAAGCTCAACGATTCCGACGTGGACGAGCACATTACCAACATCAACCGCGCCATGGACGACTATCTGGCCCGGGACATCTTCCAGACCTACCCCGATTCCATCATTTACATTGAGCGCACCCAGTCTGACGGCGAGGTGCGCCCCGGCCTGGTGGCGGCGGTGGACCTGGAGAAGTACGACTACACCCCCGGCTCCGGCTCTCTCATCCGGGCCACCGAGGGCACGGTCCTGGAGCGCATCCCCCCCAGGGTCCGGGTCCGCAAGGACGCGCCTATCGAGCTGCCCCACGTGATGCTCCTGATCGACGATCCCAAGAAGACCTGCATTGAGCCCATTCGGGCGGCCGCCGGCTCCATGGAGAAGGTCTACGACTTTGAGCTGATGATGAAGGGCGGCCATCTGAGAGGCTGGAAGCTCTCCCAGGAGCAGATGGAGGCCCTGGCCGGCGCGCTGGCCAATCTGGCCAGCGACGACGCCATGCGGGAGAAGTACGGCGTATCCGGCGTGCCGCCCCTGGTCTTCGCCGTGGGCGACGGCAACCACTCCCTGGCCACCGCCAAGACCTGCTATGAAAACCTCAAGAAGGTCACCCCCCAGGACCAGTGGGACAGCCTCCCCGCCCGCTACGCCCTGGTGGAGATCGAGAACCTCCACGACGAGTCCCTCCGCTTTGAGGCCATCCACCGGGTGGTGTTCGGCGTGGATCCGGAGAAGCTGCTGGCCGCCTTCAAGGAGTTCTACCCCACCGCCCGGGACAGCCAGGGCGTGGGCCACACCATCGCCTACACCTGGGCCGGCGGCTCCGGCTATCTCAACGTCCCCAATCCCCGGGTTCAGCTGGCCGTGGGCACCCTCCAGAACTTCCTGGACGCTTACCTCAAGGAGAACGGCGGCGAGGTGGACTATATCCACGGCGACAAGGTCACGGACGAGCTGGGCGCAAAGCCGGGCAATATCGGCTTCAAGCTCCCCGCCATGGGCAAGGACCAGCTGTTCAAAACCGTCATCGCTGACGGCGTGCTGCCCCGCAAGACCTTCTCCATGGGCCATGCGGAGGACAAGCGCTACTACGTGGAGGGACGGAAGATCAAGTAATCATTCTTTTTTCTTGAAAGAAAAAAGAATCAAAAAAGAACTTTAGAGGGGGTTTTCGATGGCCTCGCGCAGGCCCGCGCCCGTGCGCAGGCCCAGAAGGAACGCGTTGCCGGCATAGAACTCCAGCGCCCGGGCGTACTCCTTTTGCTGCCCCTCGTCCAACGTGGTTTCCATCAGGGAAAGGGATGCCTCATAGCCTGTGGCGTCCCTTTCCTCTAATTGCGGTTTGATGTACTCGGCATACAGCCAGCGCGTAAAATCCGTCATTGCTTTTTTCCTTTCCGATGTTAATATGCACATATATTAATATGTATTTTCTAAATGATACCACATAGCGAACTATGTGTCAAGGGGATATTATGGAAATTAGAGGTACACTGAAAGATCGGCTTCGTTCATTGCGAGCGGAGCGCGGCGAAACCCAGGCGCAGATTGCCCAGGATCTTGGGATCAGCTTTCAGCATTATCAAAAATTTGAGTACGGCACAAACCTGCCTAATCTTGAAAACTTCATCGCCCTTGCGGACCACTTCGGCGTATCCCTGGACTATCTGGCGGGGCGGAGCGAGGAGAAGGAGCCGCGTCCATGAAACTGACGCTGGGACAGGTGCGGCTGTTGATGTTCGTATTCGGCCTGCTGGCGCTGATCCTTGTGACCCTGGGCGCATCTCTGCGGATCGTGCCGGTGCTGTACGCCGGGCTGTTGTGCTTCATCCTGTCGGTGCTGGTGCGGTTCGCGCTCTACCGCTGTCCCCATTGCCGCAAGCAGCTGAAACAGCATACCGGGCTTCGCTGCCCCTACTGCGGGGAGCGGCTGTAGACCCCTGCGCCCTGTTTACCGAAATCCTGCGCGTCTCCGGCCCTGCGGCGGGCAGTCAAAAAACCACCTCTAAAATTCTTTTTGATACTTTTTCTTTTAAGAAAAAGTATGTTTACTAAAAAACGGAGGCTTCCATGACACACACAGAACCCGCGTTTGCAAAGCTGAACCTCACACTGGACATTTTGGGCAAGCGCGAGGACGGCTACCACGACATGCGCATGGTGATGCAGTCCATTGATCTGCACGACGTGGTGACAATCACCCCCCGGGAGAAGGCCGGCCTGACGCTGACCACGGACCTCCCCTTCCTCCCCAAGGGAGACGGCAACATCGCCAGCAAGGCGGCGGCCCGGTTTTTCCAGTCCACCGGCCTGCCCGCCCCCGGCCTGTCCATCGATATCCGCAAAAGCATTCCCGTCTGTGCCGGCATGGCCGGCGGCAGCAGCGACGGCGCGGCGGTGCTGCGGACTCTCCGCCGCCTCTGCGCCCCGGACATGCCCCCCCGGCGTCTGGAGGAGATCGGCGCGCTGGTGGGCAGCGACGTGCCCTACTGCGTCCGGGGCGGCACCGCCCTGGCCGAGGGCCGCGGCGAGCGCCTGACGGACCTGCCGCCCCTCCCCCCCTGCTTCCTGGTGGTGTGCAAGCCCGCCTGCTCCGTGTCCACGCCGGAGCTCTTTGGTCTGGTGCGGACCAAGCGCCTGCGCTGCCACCCGGACACCGCCGGCCTCCTCTCCGCCCTGGAGCATGGGGACCTGGAGGCGGCCTCCCACCGCTTCTACAACGTGTTTGAGGACGTGCTGCCCCGCCGGTACTCTCAGGTCTTTGAGATCAAGGGCGCGCTCCTGGAGCGGGGGGCCATGGCCGCCTCCATGACCGGCAGCGGCCCCTCTGTCTTCGGCCTCTTCCGGGATGAGGAGCCCGCCCGGCAGGCCGCGGAGGCGCTGGAGGCCTCCTGTCAGACGGTGTTCCTGTGCAGACCGGCGGCCCGGGAGGATATCCAGTGGTGAGTCTTCTTTTTCTTTTTGAAAAAAGAAAAAGAAGCAAAAAGAAAAACTTTTAGACCATCTTTTATTTCTTCACATCTTTTTCAGAAAATTGGTATAAAACGCCAGAACACCGTCCATACTGGATACAGAAATTCCAGTTTGGACGGTGTTTTCTATGAAATTGCGAAATAAGCTTCTGCTCTCCGCGCTCATCGGCTTCTGCGCCATGCTGCTCTCCACGACGCCCATGTGGTGGGGCGTCCTCTTCTCCCCCATCTCCCAGCAGCTCACCAGCGCCCCCGTCACCGAGGACACCTCCGGCGGCGTATGCTGGGAGGAGGACGGCACGGTCCTCCGCTTCAAGTCCCTTGATCTGCTTTTTTCTTTCCTCCATCAATCATAGCGGAAAACGGCCCATTCGGAGAAAATCCGAATGGGCCGCTTCCAATCTTCCCTTGGGGCGGGAGCTGGGGCCGGTCCCGCAGCTCCCGCCCGTGAAAGGGGAGGGAGAAAAGCTTATTTGCGCAGGTTCTTGTTGCCGGAGAAGTATTCGTTCGTCAGCTTGAAGACCACGGGACACAGCACAATGATGCCGATCAGGTTGGGGATGGCCATCAGACCGTTGAGAGTGTCGGCGATGTCCCAGGCAAGACCCAGCTCCATGGTGGCGCTGATGATGATAACCAGAGTATAGATGATCTGATAGGGCTTGATGGCCTTGCTGCCCAGGATGAACTCCCAGCAGCGGGTGCCGTACAGGCCCCAGCTGAGGATGGTGGACAGGGCAAACAGGCTCAGGCCGACGGCGATAATCAGAGCGCCGATCTTGGGCCCGAACACGGTGCCCAGGGCCTGTGCGTTCAGGGCGGTGGTGCCCTGTACGCCGTAGTTCAGGGCGGCCTCGTCCAGAGCCAGCAGGATGGTCAGACCGGACAGGGTGCAGATGACGATGGTGTCCATGAACACCTCGAAGATGCCGTAGAGGCCCTGCTTGACGGGGTTGGACTCGGAGGAGGCGGCGTGGGCGATAGGAGCAGAGCCCAGACCGGCCTCATTGGAGAACACGCCGCGCTTGACGCCCCAGGTGATGCACAGCTTCACGCCGATGCCGGCGGCGCCGCCGGTGACAGCCTCGGGACTGAAAGCGCCCTGGAAGATCATGCCGAACACGCGGGGAATCTCGGTGATGTTGAAGAGCACCACAGCCAGACAGGCCAGGATATAGATGGCGCTCATCACGGGCACCAGCTTCTCGGTGACGGCGCCGATGCGCTTGATGCCGCCGATGAGGACCACGCCCACGATAATCATCAGAATGATGGCCAGGACGATGTTAATCATGTTCCTGCTCTCTGCGGCGGCGGGAACAAAGGCCTGGATAGCGGTGTTGATGGAGTCGGTGATGTTGCCCACCTGCACGGCGTTGCCGATACCGAAGGAGGCGAGGCCGCCGAAAATACAGAAGATGACGCCCAGCCACTTCCAGTTCTTGCCAAGGCCGTTCTTGATATAGTACATGGGGCCGCCAACCCAGTCGCCCTGGGCGTTGCGCTCACGGAACTTGACGCTCAGAAGGACCTCGGAGTACTTGGTGGCCATGCCCAGCAGAGCGGACACCCACAGCCAGAAGATAGAGCCGGCGCCGCCCAGGGTCACGGCGGTGGTGATGCCGGCGATGTTGCCGGTGCCGACGGTGGCGGCCAGCGCGGTAGTCAGGGCCTGGAAGGGAGTGACCTCGCCCTCCTTGGCCTCGTGCTTGTCAAACATTCTGCCGATGGTGTTTTTCATGGCGTAGCCGAACTTCCTGAACTGGAAGCCCTTCAGGCCCACAGTGAGGATAATGCCCGCGCCCATGAGGAGAACCAGTGCGGGAACGCCCCACACAATGCCGTTCAGCCAACCGTTGCCGGCAGCGATTGCGCTATAGATATCCATACTCTCTCTCCTTAATTTTATTTACATACCGGAAATAAAACAGAGGAGACGCCTGAGCGTCTCCCCGTCTCCCAGAGAAAAACAGTCTCCCAGCCACCCCAGGAAGACCGGTTCCCGGGCTGGCCATATAGCGGGTTCTGTCCTTTTGCCTGAGAGATTACGGGGATCGGCCGTTTGCACCTTCGGCACCCGCCATGGGCGGGCTTCTCCAGAATTTCGTCCGTCCGCAGTCCTGCTTACCTGTACGAGCTGCGCCTTTGGTGGGAGTGCTTCCTGACGGAAAAGCTCCTGCTCTCCTGCGGACATCTTCCGAGTATGTAGTTGATAGGTGTATTTTACCAGATTCTCTCAGCTTATGCAAGCATTTTTTACAGAACATTCACATTTTTTATCTTGACAACCCTGCCCTCTTTGTGGAAAATAGGATATAATGTCGATTTCTAACCTTTTGAGGGACTGAACAATCCGGCGCTGGCGGCCCTGCGGGGGCCCGCCGGAAAGGAGGAACCATGACCCTGTTGGAAGCTGTTTCCGTCCGCCGCTCTCAGCGGACCTATCTGCCCCAGCCTCTGGAGAGGGCCCAGCTGGACCAGCTGGGCAAGGCCCTGGCGGAGTGCAATCGCCGCGCCGGGCTGGGCGTCCGGCTGGTGTGCCCCGCCGGCTCCGTATTCGCGGGCCAGGGGCGGTTGGAGAGCGCCCGGGGCTGTTTACTGTTCGCCGGTCCGGCGGAGGACCCGGATCTGGAGGAGAAGTGCGGCTACTGGGGGGAGGAGCTGATCCTCACCGCCGTCTCCATGGGCCTGGGGACCTGCTGGGTGGGCGGGACCTATGACCGGGGGGCGTGTCAGGCCCGGCTGGAGCCGGGGGAGACCCTGGTGTGCGCGGCGGCCCTGGGCATTCCGGAGGGGAGTCCGGCTCCCCGGGCCCTGCGGCCCGCCGGGGAGCTGGCCCTCCCGGCGGACTGCGCGCCGGCCTGGTTTGGGGCGGGCATAGCCGCCGTGCAGCGGGCCCCCTCGGCCATGAACCGGCAGGGCTACCGCTTCCAGCTCCAGGCCGATGGCACGGTCCAGGTCCGGCTCACCGGCGGCGGGGCCTTCGCCATGGTGGATCTGGGTATTGCCAAGCGCCACTTTCAGCTGGGGGCCCACGGCGGGACCTGGACCTGGGGCGACGGCGGGGTGTTCCGCAAGGCGGCGGAGGAGAAGTCCTGCGGCGCGGTGATCTGGCGGCCCGCCGGGGATGGGAGGGAGTACCTCCTGGCCCGCCACAACGGGGGCCACTGGAGCTTTCCCAAGGGCCACGTGGAGGGCCGGGAGACCGAGCAGGAGACCGCCGCGCGGGAGATTCGGGAGGAGACGGGGCTCACGGCGGACATCGACACAGGCTTTCGCCAGGTGGTCACCTACTCCCCCGCACCGGGGATCGTCAAGGACGTGGTCTTTTTCACCGCCACCCCCGCCGGGGGCACGGAGCGCCGCCAGGAGGAGGAGATCGCCCAGCTGGGCTGGTTCTCCTTCCGGGAGGCCCGGGCCCTGGTCACCTTTGCCACGGACGAGGAGGTCCTGCTGGCGGCGGAGGCGTATCTCAACGGGAAATCGTGAAAAACCGAGGGAGGAGGGGCTGACCCCTCCTCCCTCAGTCTATGATCTTTTTCGGCGCAAAGCGGAGGTAGTCCGCCGCCACCAGGGCGTAGGACACGCCCTCCACGGTTCCCTCAATGGCCCGCTTGTGGGTGGGGCCGTGGAGGTGGCCGTAGAAGCACCGCTCCACCCTGTACGCCTCCAGCGTCCGCAGGATCTCCGGGCAGCGGTAACCGGTGTACAGGGGCGGGTAGTGGAGGAAGGCCAGGATTTTCCGGCCCTCCGCCGCCTTCAGCGACGCCTCCAGACGGCCCACCTCCCGGTTGAGCACCTTCTCGTTGTGGCCGGACTGCTCCTCCTCGTAGAACCACCCCCGGGTCCCGCACAGGGCATAGTCCCCGTAGGCGTGGCAGTTGTTGTGAAGGATGCCGATGGTGGTGACGCCGTTGTCCTGGAAGAAGCGGGTCATCTTGGCCGCAGTGGTCCACCAGTAGTCGTGGTTGCCCTTCACCAGCAGCTTTTTCCCCGGCAGGCGGTCAATGAACCGGAAGTCCTCCAGGCTCTCCCGGAGGGCCATGCCCCAGGAGGTGTCCCCGCACAGAACCGTCACGTCCTCCGCCGTGAGCTGGGAGAAGGCCTCCTCCAGCCGCTGGACGTGGTTGGCCCAGCCCGGGCCGAATACGTCCATGGGCTTGTTGACGGACAGGGACAGGTGCAGATCTCCGATTGCGTAGAGGGCCATAGGCGGACTCCTTCTCCGGCCCCGGGGGAGCCTCTTTAGATTATTTGAGAAAATCCAGCACCACGTTCTCCATGGCCTCCCGCTTCGTCACCTGATGGAACCGGGGGGCCTTGCCCTTCAGGGCGGCCAGACGGGCCGGCGCGGCCACGCCGGTGACCGCCTCCATCTGGGCGATGCGGTCCACGCTGTCCTCCGCCGGGGTCTCGCCGATGGCGGAGAGGACGCTGTCGCAGAACTTGTAGGGGCTGGCGGTGGAGACAAAGATGGCTGGGGTCATATCGCCGGTCTCCCGGCGGTAGTCGGTGAGCACCTTGGCCGCCACGGCGGTGTGGGTGTCGATGAGGTAGCCGCAGCGGTAGAGCATGGCCACGGTGGAGGCGGTGTCCTCCTCGCCGCAGAAGCCGCCGTAGAACAGCTCCCCCAGCTTCTCCCGCATCTCCCCGGGGACCTCATAGCGGCCCGTTTTCTCCAGCTGTCCCATGAGGGAGCGGACCAGCTGATCGTCCCCGCCGCTCAGATCGAACAGCAGCCGCTCCAGGTTGCTGGAGATGAGGATGTCCATGGAGGGGGACATGGTGGCGTGGAAGGGGCGGTTGCGGTCGTACACGCCGGTGCGGATAAACTCCGTGAGCACGTCGTTGCGGTTGGAGGCGCAGATCAGCTTTCCCACCGGCAGGCCCATTCTCCGGGCGTAGTAGCAGGCCAGGATGTTGCCGAAATTCCCGGTGGGCACGCAGTAGTTCACCTTGTCCCCCAGCTTGATCTCCTTGGCGTTGAGGAGGTCGCAGTAGGCGGAGATATAGTAGACCACCTGGGGCAGGATGCGCCCCCAGTTGATGGAGTTGGCCGAGGAGAGGAAGCACCCCCGCTTCTCCAGCTCCTCCCGGATGGCCGGGTCGGAGAAGATGCGCTTGACGCCGTTCTGGGCGTCGTCGAAGTTGCCCTCCACGGCGCACACGCCCACGTTGTCCCCCTCCTGGGTGACCATTTGCAGCCTCTGGATCTCGCTGACCCCGTCCCTGGGGTAGAAGACCAGAATCCTGGTCTGCTCCACGTCCGCAAAGCCCTCCATGGCTGCCTTGCCGGTGTCGCCGGAGGTGGCCGCCAGGATGCAGGCGGTCTTCTCCTCGCCGGTCATCCTCAGGCTGGTGGAGAGCAGCTGGGGCAGCATTTGCAGGGCCATGTCCTTGAAGGCGCTGGTGGGCCCGTGCCACAGCTCCAGGCACCAGGTGTGCTGGTCCAGCTGGCGCAGGGGGGCCACGCCGGGGGCGTCGAACCGGTCCGGGCCGTAGGCCCGCTCAGCGAAGAGGCCCAGGTCCTCGGGCCGGAACTGCTCCAGATACTTGCCCATGATGTAGGCCGCCCGGCGGGGGTAGGACATGCCCCGCAGCATCTCCACGTCCAGGGCCCGGAGCACCGGGAAGTTTACGGGCGTGAACAGTCCGCCGTCCCGGCTCAGTCCCATCTTGATGGCCTCCGCCGCGCTCACCCGCAGGCTCTTGTCTCGTGTACTCAAATATTGCATGATCGTATCCTCCAGAAGCGCGCTCACTCAAACGCGCTCATAATATACTTCACGTGCCAGCCGTCCTCCCGGGCCCACACCTCCGCCACGTCGAACCGGCAGGGGCAGTCCAGCGGGCTCTGGGTCAGATAAAAGGACGCCGCCTGCCGCAGCCGCCGGCGCTTGGCGGGGGTGACGGCCTCCCGGCCCGGAGCGATGGCGTCCGGGGAGCGGGTCTTCACCTCCACAAAGCAGAGCACCCCCGCCGGGTCCCAGGCCACCAGGTCAAGCTCCCCCCAGCGGCACCGGTACTGCCGGGCCAGGATCCGGTATCCCCGCGCCTCCAGGGCCGCGGAGACGGCGGCCTCCCCCCGGTCTCCCCGCCGCTTCCGCTCATCCAAGGCGGCCGGCCTCCCACTTTTTCAGAAAGCTCCTGCGGTGGACGGGGCTGGGGCCGAACTGGTCCAGCATGGCGTAGTGGAGGGCCGTTCCGTACCCCTTGTGCTTCTCAAAGCCGTACTGGGGATACTGCTCCGCCAGTCCGGCCATGTACCGGTCCCGGCTCACCTTGGCCAGGATGGAGGCGGCGGCGATGCTGACGCTGCGGCTGTCCCCCCTTATCACGGTCTCGTGGGGGGCGGTGATGGCGAAATGCCGGCCCTTGTCCCGGTTTCCGTCGATGAGGGCGTAGTCCGCCGCCGGGTCCAGGCCGTCGATGGCCCGCTGCATGGCCAGCATCCGGGCGCTGAGGATGTCCGTCTCATCAATCTCCTCCGGGCCCGCCCAGGCCACGGCCCAGGCCAGCGCCCCCTGCTGAATCTGGTCAAAGAGGGCCTCCCGCCGCTTGGCGGTGACCTGCTTGGAGTCGTTGAGCCCCACCAGAACCAGGTCAGAGGGCAGGATAACGGCGGCGGCGTACACCGGTCCCGCCAGGGGGCCTGCCCCCGCCTCGTCGCAGCCGCAGACCAGAGCAAAGCCCCGCGCCCGGGCCGCCTCCTCCAGCTCCCGCATGGGGACTGTCTTTTTATTCATGGTCCAGCTCCTCCGGCAGTTCCAGGGTGAACCGGCCCAGTCTGCCGTCCCGGAACTCGTCCAGCAGCACCCGGGCCATGCGCTCGGTGTCGGTCTCGCCGCCCCGGACCACGAAGCCCCGCTTCCGTCCGGCCCGGGTGAGCAGGTCATAGCCGCTCTCCTCCGGCTCCGGCTGGATCCTGTACCGCTCCGCCAGGGCCTGGGGGTAGCGCCGGCCCAGGTAGGCTATCAGGCGGCTGGCCAGCTCCTCCAGGTCCATGACCTCGTCCCGCACCGCGCCGGTGCAGGCCAGGCAGAAGCCCACCCGGGGGTCCTCAAACTTGGGCCACAGCATCCCCGGGGTGTCCATCACCTCCAGGCTCTGGTCCACCGGGACCCACTGCTTGGTCCGGGTCACGCCGGGCCGGTCCTCCGTCTTGGCGGTCTTCCGGCGGGAGACCTGGTTGATGAAGGTGGACTTGCCCACGTTGGGGATGCCCAGGATCATCACCCGGACCATCCGGCCCGCCTGCCCCCGCTGGGCGTAGGCGGCCAGCTTGTCCGCCAGGAGCTCCCGCACCGCGGCCGGGAACTGCCGGACCCCCTGTC
Source organism: uncultured Oscillospiraceae bacterium (assembly GCA_910579965.1). Lineage (GTDB taxonomy): Bacteria > Bacillota > Clostridia > Oscillospirales > Oscillospiraceae > Pelethomonas. The sequence continues at coordinate 16,280 of CAJTWF010000030.1, read as the reverse complement.
CGGCCTTGGCGTTGGCCTCCAGCACGGCGCAGCCCCGCCGCTGAAAATAGTCCCGCCAGCGGCGGGTGGCCGCCGGGTCCGCCAGATCCACCCGGTTGAGGACGATGAGCCTGGGCTTGTCCGCCGTCAGCTCCTCCATGTCCGGGTTCCGGCTGGCGATGGGGATCCGGGCGTCCAGAATCTCGCACACCGCGTCCATGTGGCGCAGCTGCTGGGCGATCATCCGCCGGGTCTTGGTCATGTGGCCGGGATACCACTGGATGTTCATTCCGTCCATGGCAGCGCTCCTTTGCTCCGATCTCTCACCGGACCAGCCCGATGCGGTCCCACTCCCGGGCCCCCAGATCCGGGTTTGTGCCCGGCAGCAGCAGGAGCACCGCCTTGCCCTGGAGATAGCCCTCCTTCACGGGCCCCAGGCGGGCGCTGCGGCTGTCGGTGCTGTGGTCCCGGTGGTCCCCCATGACGAACACCTCATCCTCCGCCAGGGTCAGGGGGAACCGGGTGCCCTCGATGGTGTCGGTGAAGCCCTTCACGTAGGGCTCGTCCAGGGGCTGGCCGTCCACGTACACGGTGGAGCTGGCCAGGTCAATGTCAATGGTCTGCCCCCCCACGGCGATGATCCGCTTGATGAGGGTGTCGCTGAGATCAGCGTTGTAGTTGTTGATGACCACCACGTCCCCGGGCTGAAAGTCGCAGAAGGCGGCGTTGAGCACCAGCAGGCGGTCTCCGGTGTACAGCGTGTCCTGCATGGACGGCCCGCTGACACCGATGAGGCGGAAGGCGAAGGTAAACAGCAGCACCACGCCCACCACCGCCGTGATGAGGGCCTGGGCCCAGCAGTAGAGCATCCCCTCCAGGGTTTCCGGCTCCTTTTTCGCCTCCCCCTGCTCCGGGGAGGCGGCGTTTTCCGGGGTATCCAGCTTTTTATGTTCCTCTGCCATAGCGGCACACTCCTTAGAATAAACTGTTCTAATCTAACAGCATAGCATAGTTTTCCGGGGATTTCAACTGGGAAGTTGGTACGGGCTCCGTCCGGCGGGCAAAAAAGAGGGGGCGGGTCAGAACCGGACCCTCCCCTCCTCGGTTTACGCGCTCTCCTCCACGGCGGCCCTGGCGCGGACGATCAGCTTCACGCCCTCCATGCCCTCGATCTCCACCACGGTCCCGGCCGGGAGGTGCTGGCCGCCGGCGCTCCTGGCCGTCCAGGTCTTGCCGTCCACGTACACCGCGCCGGTGGGGCCCTCGTTGTCGATATCCTCCGTCACCCGGGCCTCGCAGCCCAGCAGCCGGTCCGCGTTGGTGGGCACCACGTTGGGCGCCACATACCGCTGGGCCAGGGGCCGAACCGCTGCGCAGGCCGCAATGGACACCGCCACAAAGATCAGCAGCTGAACGGTCAGCGACACGCCGGCGTAGGCCGCGAAGGTGGCGCACAGCGCCCCTGCGGCGAACCAGATGGACACCAGCGTCAGGGTGGCCGCCTCCACAAAGACCGACAGCGCCACCACGCCCAGCCAAATCCACACCATTATATCCTTAACAAACAACATAGCAGCCCATCCTTTCTCTCCGGCCTTTTCTTCCACCTACAGTATACTACATTGACGGCCAGCCGTCAATCGGAGCCTACAGGCAGAGGCCCGGCGTCCCTGTGACGGAACGCCGGGCCTCTGTACTACTGCCGCCGGGCGTGGGCGGCGGGAATGAGCTTGCGGTACCAGCCCAGCATGTGCCAGCATACCGTCTCCCCCACCTCCCTGGAGGCCACCAGCTTGTCAGCCAGGGTCAGCACCCAGGCCTCGGAGGTCTGGGGCCAGGGGGCCAGGGGGAACATGTGGCTGGTGATGGCCTGCCGCTGGCGCTGGTCCAGATCGAACATCCGCCCCGCCCGCCGGGCCGCGTGGGCCCCGTGGATAAAGGCGTGCATGTGCTTGATCCGCCGCCAGCCGGAGTAGCGCCGCATAAAGCGGCGGTGCCGCTCGCTCTGCCAGTCGTAGCCGAAAAAGTCGTGGAGCAGGGCCGCCCGGGTCACCGCCCGGATCCGCTCCTCCCGCATGTGGAACCGCCTGGCCAGCCGGTAGGCGCACCGGGCGGTGGACACGGAGTGGATGTAAAGGGAGTTCTCACCGCCGTGGTGGGGATAGGCCCGCAGCTGTAAAAAGAGCGGGTGGCTGGTGATATCCGCCGTCATTTCGTGAAAAGATTCCATGCAGATACGTCCTCCTTCGCGCTGCCGGAAACAGCCTCGTCATGATACTTCTATTATATACACCCCGGCCGGTCAAATGCAAGTGGAAATTCAGGATAGATTTCTTAAGATTTCCCGGGGGGCCTGTCCTCATCACCGGCGGACGCCGGAGGAGCGCCCGCCTTGACGGGAGGCGGCGCAAGGGGGTATACTGGAGGGGACGGGGGCGGAAGCGCCCCGCGAAAGGAGCTGATGACATGACGGCATCTCAGCGGCGGGAGGCGATTCTGGCCGCGCTGGCCCGGGCGGAGGGCCCGGTGAGCGCCGGGACCCTGGCCGGCCGGTTCGGCGTGAGCCGGCAGGTGATCGTGGGGGACGTGGCGCTGCTGCGGGCCGGCGGCGCGGCGGTGACCGCCACGGCCAGGGGCTACGTGGCGGAGCGGGAGCGGACGGAGCCGGTGCGCCGGGTGGCCTGCCGCCACACGGCCGGGGACATGGAGCGAGAGCTTCAGATCATGGTGGACAACGGCTGCACCGTGCTGGACGTGATCGTGGAGCACCCGGTCTACGGCCAGCTTACGGGGGCCCTGGGGCTGTCCAGCCGGTACGATGTGAGCCAGTTCGTCCTCCGGGCCGGCGCGGCCCAGCCCCTGTCCCTGCTGACGGAGGGGATCCATCTCCACACCCTGGCCTGCCCGGACGAGGCCTGCTTCCGGCGGGTGCGGGAGGAGCTGGCCCGGGCGGGCTTTCTGCTGGAGCTATAGATCACCGGCGGGGTTCGCGGCGATGGCCCGCCGGTTCCACCGGGATCTGCGGCGGGGAGCAGCCTCCCTAGGGCTCCGGGAGATCATATTGGATGGCGTTCTCCACCCTGGCGGGCTCCGGCGACTGGATGACGCCGGGCTGGTCCTCGGAGATCACCTTATCCGCCGTCGGATCCTCCTCTCCGCCGGGCTGAATCACGCCGCTCCCGTCCTGGGCAAAGGGCCCCGCCAGGACCAGGATGGCGTCGTCCTCCGGATCCAGCTCCGCCAGCAAGGCCAGCGCCTCGTCCGTGACGCTGGAGAGGGTCAGCACCACCCGGCCCGCCTCCTCGTCCACGCTGCAGCCCACGGACAGCCCCAGCCCGTACATGGCGTCAAAGGCCTGCTCCTGGAGACGGCGCAGATAGGACAGGCTGTATTTCACGCTGCCGAAGCCCACCGGACCGCCGGCCCAGTCCTGGATCTGGAGGGCCAGCGTCTTGTCCGCGCTGTCGTGGGCCTCCACAAGGTTGACGATCAGCGCGCCGCTGGGGTCAATATACGCCCCGCCGTACCAGTCCGGATATGCTCCGGGGCCCCAGTCCGCCGCAAACCGGGCCATCAGATTCTGGTACGCCGCCGCCGCATCCTCCTGGGCCGCCGCGTCCTCCCTCACCAGGGCCCCGCCGGGCAGCTCCTCGTTCCGCCCCGTCCCGCCGGCCGTGTGGTCAGCAGCGGCCGCCGCATCGGAGATTACGCAGCTGTGGAGGCGCGGTTCGGAGGCCGAGACGCCCGGCCGGAAGCCCGCCGTCACCTGCGCCCAGGCAGCGCGGTCCCGGACGATCCGCCCCAGGGGGAGGGCGGCGGCCGCCAGCAGGAGGCAGGCGGCCAGGACGGCGTACCGCGGGACAGCCCGCCGCCTCTTTCCGGCCAGACGGGCCTCCAGGGCGGCCCGGGCCTCCGGACTGGGGGACAGACGCTTCTGCATGGAGACGAAAAGCTCTCTATTCATCAGAAAACACTCCTTTCAGGACCTCCCGGAGCTTCTCCCGCCCCCGGGACAGCCGCATGCGCACCGTTCCCGGGCGCAGATGCAGAGCCTTCCCGATCTCCTGGGCGGACAGCTCCTGGAAGTAGTACAGATACAAAGGCAGGCGGTAGCTCTCCTCCAGACCGCACAGGGCCTCCCACACCAGCTTCTCCTCGTCCGACGGGAAGGGGGCGGCCTCCTCCCTCCGCTCCGAGAGGGGCACAGTCTTTTTCCGCCAGGAGGAGCAGGTGTAGCGGCGGCTCATGTTCACCGCCGTGCGCAGCAGCCACGCCTTCCGGTGCTCCTCGTCCCGGAAGGTCCTGCCGGACTGGAAGTAGGCCAGGAATACCTCCTGAAACACGTCGTCCGCGTCGGCAGAGGAGCCCGTCCTGGCCAGGGCCAGACCGTACACCATATTTTGATAGCGGCCAATGATCTCCGTCATCTCGCCGCCCGCGCGCAGCGGCAGATCGCTCATAGGCACAGCCCCCTTTCACTCTATACTCAAAGCAGGGGGGAGAATTGTCACAGACTCCCGGAAAAAAATATCACCGCCTCACCGCCCGGGCGGAGAGAAACAGGAACGCGCCCCCTATGAAGGCATAGGGGGCGCGTGATATGCGTTCAGCCGGTCAGGAGGGCATTCCGCGCATCCTCCGGAGCAAAAGCGGGGTCTTTTCCAGAGCCTTGCACACCGCGCCCACCACGACGCAGGAGACAATGGCCTCAGGGATGCCGGCGGCATAGGCGGTGGTCATGACCAGCTGGCCCACGCCGCTGAGGTCCACGCCGTAGAAGGAGGAGATGACCTCCGCGCACAGGACCCAGAGCAGGCCCAGATAGAAAACGGTATTCAGCGCGGAGCCCACAAAGCCGGTGATCATGTACCCGGCAACGGACGCCTTCTCGCGGACAGCCGGAATCCTCCGCAGGCCCGCTGCCAGCAGTCCGGACAGCCAGCCCATGAGGATGCGGGCGCCCATGCAGACAAGGATATAGGCCAGAGGGGAGTGGGCCAGAGCCAGGGTGGCGAAGGGGTCCGCCCCCGGCATGGTCAGCACCTTAATCATGGCGCTCAGGCCGAAGAAGAAGCCCAGGAGCGCGCCCGCCGCCGGCCCCATCATCACCGCGCCCACAATGACCGGCATCTGGATGGTGGTTGCCGCGATGGGCCCGATGGTCAGATAGCCCAGGGGTGTGAAGGACAGAAGGAAGATGATTGCCACCAGTATCGCCATACGTGTGATCTGCTGGACTTTGCTGCTGCTGTTCATGTTTTTTCTCCTTTTGAGGATATTTCACCTCGTGCTGTCGTCTCCCGCCGGGGGAGTACGGCGCACAAATTATATAACAACGGCAAAACAGCCGTCATTACCTGGCTTTCTGCCTGGGGCGGTTGGCCTCGTAGAGGCACCGCAGCCCCTTGAGGGTGAGATCCGGGTCCCGGATCACCTCCCGGCTGCACAGGGCCGTCACCAGCTCCCCGGACCCGCCGGTGGCCACGCACACCGCGCCCGCCATGCCCGGCAGGGCGGTAAAGCGGCCGATAAAGCCGTCGATCATCATGGCGCTGCCCCACAGCAGGCCCCGGCGGATGGCGTCGGCGCTGTTGCGGCCCAGGCAGGCCTCCTCCGCCCCCGCCAGCTCAATGGCGGGCAGCAGGGCGGTGGTCTCCTTGAGCATCTCCGCGCTGGGCCGGATGCCCGGCACGATGCACCCGCCCAGATAGGTCCGGCTCTCGTCCACCGCGGCCACGGTGGTGACCGTGCCCGCGTCGATGAGCACCAGGGGCGCGCCGTACTCCGTCAGGGCCGCCAGGGTGTCCGCCACGATGTCGCTGCCCAGCTGGGAGGGATCGTCGATGCGGATGCGGAAGCCCGTGCGCATACCGGGCCCCACCCGCACCACCGGCACGGCCGCCACGGTCCGGGCCGCCGCCTCCACCAGTCCCGTCACCGCCGGCACCACCGAGGAGAGGATGCACCCGTCGATCTCCTCCCGGCCGATGCCGTGGAGGCGCAGCAGGTCATAAAACATGGCCGCGTACTCGTCCGCGCTGCGCCGGGTCTGGACGGAGGCCTTGACCCGCATCCGGAGCCGCTGTCCCTGGAAGACGCCCAGGGTTACGTTGGAGTTGCCGATATCAATGGCCAGCAGCATAGGCGTCCTCCTTTTTTGTCATCATTGTTTTTCTTGAAAGAAAAAGAATCAAAAAGAACTTTCAGAGGGGATATCCTGTAGCTGCCGGCGGTCCTGCGGCAGACTGCTGGCAGCCCCGTTTTTGCGGCTTTCAAGTTTTTCTTTTGATACTTTTCTTTGTTCACAAAGAAAAGTATGATAACCTAAAAACAGTACATGCTGAAAAACGCCACCACGCCGGGTCCGCAGTCGTACTCCATGCCGCACTTCTCCGCCAGGTCCTTCACAAACACGCAGTAGGCGGACATGCAGGAGTATTGCAGCGCCGGAAACCGGCAGGGCGCGCCCTCCGCCAGGGCGCAGGGCGTACACAGGCCGCACCCGCTGGCCCCCACCATCAGCCCCGGCTCCCCCGCCCAGTCCATGAGCTCCCGGGTCAGCCTGTTGTGCCGGGCCTTGGCGGGCTTGGTCTGGCCCTCGTCCATGGGATCCTCGATGTCCCACATGGTCTGCATCACCAGCGCCCGGGGCCAGCGCAGGATCCGCTGGCGCATCTCCTCCACAGTGCCGCAGTCCGGCGGGCAGCTGTAGTTGACCCCGTACTTCCCGCACAGGTTCTCCTGACACAGGGGACGGAAGGAGGGTATGAAGGTGATATCCCCGGTGTCGATCAGCGCGGCGTTGGCAAAGCCCAGCGCCAGCGCGTGGTCCAGCAACGATTGCTCGTTCATGGTTTCCGTCCTCCTCGTTGTTTCGCTGGCTCCTATTGTACACCTTCCGGCGCGGTTTTTCCATAGAAATGTGATTGCATTTTTCCTGAAAATATGGTATCATACCCCTGAAAATCTGTTAAATACTTAACAAAGGAGATGCCCCATGGATATTTCTTCCCTGAAAGCCAGACTGGACGCGGCCCGGTATGTCTGCGGCGACGGTCTGGCCACCACCCTACTGGTGGCCCTGAAGCTGGGCCGGCCCCTGCTCATCGAGGGCGCGGCGGGCGTGGGCAAGACGGAGATCGCCAAGGTCATGGCCGGGGCCCTGGACCGGGAGCTGGTGCGGTTACAGTGCTATGAGGGTCTGGACGAGAGCAAAGCCCTCTATGAGTGGAACTACCAGAAGCAGCTTCTGAGCATCCAGGTGCGGATGAACCGCCAGGATCCCGACGAGCTCACCCGCTCCCTCTTTAGCGACGAGTACCTGCTGGAGCGGCCCCTGCTCCGGTCCATCCGGTCCGAGGAGCCGGTGGTGCTGCTCATCGACGAGATCGACAAGGCGGACGAGGAGTTTGAGGCGTTCCTGCTGGAGCTGCTCAGCGAGATGCAGGTCACCATCCCCGAGGTGGGGACCATGCGGGCCAAATCCGTGCCCTTCGTGGTTCTCACCTCCAACCGGGCCCGGCCCCTCAGCGAGGCCCTCCGCCGCCGCTGCGCCTACCTCTATATCCCCTACCCGGACGTGGAGAAGGAGGTGGCCATCATCCGCGCCAAGCTGCCCAGCGCCGGGGACCGGCTGGCGGTGCAGGTGGCCCAGGCGGTCCACGATCTGCGGGAGAATGACGCTATCCTGAAAAAGCCCTCCATCGCCGAGACCCTGGACTGGGTGTCCGCCCTGGAGGCCCTGGGCATCAGCGATCTGGACCGGGAGGCCGCCCGGCGGACCCTGGGCTTTGTGCTCAAGAGCAGCGAGGACATGGAGGCCGCCCTGGCCTGCCAGGAGGCGCCTGACCACCAGCACTGCGGCGCCTGCGGCCACGCCGGACAGCCATGAGCGTCTACCTGGAGAAGCTGGCGGAGTTCTCCGGCCTGCTGCGCCGGGAGGGGCTGACCGTGGGCCTGCGGGAGACGGAGGACGCCTGCCGCCTGCTGGCGGACTGGGACCTGACGGACCGGGAGACGGTCCGCTGCGCGCTGGAAACCGTGTACGCCAAGAGCCGGGAGGAGCAGGCCGCCTTCCGGCGGGCCTTTGACGGCTTCTTTGTCAGCGTGGAGAGGCGGGAGGTTCTCCGCCGCTGCCACGAGGAGGAGGCCCAGGCCCTGGCCCGGCGCCGGGCGGAGGCGGAGCGGGAGCTGCAGGTCAACGGCCACCCCATTGACCTGCGGGAGGACCTCCAGGAGGTCTATATTCGCATGGGCGAGGAAAAGCGGCGGGAGCTGATGGAGATGCTGGAGAAGACCCGGGGCACCATGGACCGCAGCCCGGACAAGCTCTACAGCAGCTTCATCCGCTCCGTGTTCATGAGCTTTCTGCTGGAGCAGCAGATGGTGATGGAGGACGCGGCGGTGGGCTGTGAGGCCTCGGACCCGGACCTGGCCCTGCTCTACCGGGACATCTCCCACTTCAAGGACGCGGACGTCCCCCGGGCCGCCGCCCTCATCGACGCCATCTCCCGCCAGCTGGACGCCCAGCTCTCCCGCCAGCGTCAGACCGGCGGACACAGCGGCAAGCTGGACTTCAGGCGCACCATCCGCAGGGGGCTGGAGACCGGCGGCAGCTTCTGCCGCCTCTCCTACAAGCGCAAGCGGCGCACCCGCCGGCGGCTGGCGCTGCTGTGCGACGTGTCCGGGTCCATGCTCCAGTTCTCCGAGTTCGCCCTGCGCTTCCTCAAGTCCATGAGCGAGGTGTCGGAGTCCTCCCAGATCTTCCTCTTCTCCGAGCAGGTCCATCTGGTGGACCCCTTTGCTCTGCAAAATATGGACGCCTTCCGGGACTGCGTCCGCACCTCCGGCCTCTACGGCCGGGGTACCGATCTGGGCTCCGCCCTGGAGCAGGTCTGCCGCCGCCCCGGGGCCCTGGGCCCCTCCACCACCCTGCTCATCCTCTCCGACACAAAGACCATCGACATCCCCCGGGCCGCCCGGTCCCTGCTGGAGGCCCGCCGTCAGGCGGGGAAGGTCCTCTGGCTCAACCCCATACCGGAGGGCAAGTGGCCCTATGTGCGCAGCATCCAGACCATGTCCGCCCTGTGTCAGATGCTCCCGTGCAGCACCCTGGACGAACTGGCAAGGGCGTGCCGGCGGCTCCTGCGGTAAGCATCCGGCAAAATCCGGGGAAGATGGGGCATATATGGCGATATCAATCTTTGTTATAGCCTGATCCCTAACTTTTTGCGGAAATTGACAGAATCCGCACTTGACATTTTCCCCATCGGATGGTATGCTATCCATGTGTTCGAAACTGTACAAATTGGTCACTGCTAGTGGACGGGCACTCTACGCCGCCTTCTTGCGGGGCTTCTTTTTGCACTGGACTAATTATTTTAGGAGGCTTCCCAATGATTTCTGGAACTGTGAAATGGTTTAACGCGGAGAAGGGCTACGGCTTCATCTCCAACGATGACGGCAGCGGCGATGTTTTCGTCCATTTTTCCGCCATTCAGGGCACTGGTTACCGCACACTCAGCGAGGGTCAGAAGGTTACCTACAGCGTAGAGCCTGACCCCAAAAACAGCAGCAAGATGCGTGCGGTGGACGTTACTGCCGTCTGATTGCGCCCTTTCGCAGAAAAAAGACGCGCTGTCCCGAGAGAGGACGGCGTGTCTTTTTTTGTCAGAACAGGATAATTTAAGCGCCCCGTACCAGGGAAGCCACCTTGGCCAGCTTCAATTTTTTGGCAGATTCCCCACCGTTTTCTCAGAATCGCCCTGCTCCATGGTGCGCCGGACATGGGCCTTGATCTTCTCGAAGGTCTCCGGGCTGAGATCGTGCTCCACCTTGCAGGCGTCGGCGGAGGCGGTCTCCTCGCTCACGCCCAGATAGACGAAAAAATCCGTCAGGGTCTGGTGGCGCTCGTAAATCTGCCCGGCAATGGCCGCTCCGGCGGGCAGCAGCTTGATGGAACCGTCGGGTTCCATCTCAATGTACCCGCTCTCCCGCAGCTTCTTCATGGCCACGCTGACACTGGGCTTGGAGAACCCCAGTTCGTTGGCAATGTCAATGGAGCGGACCATGCCCCGCCGCCGCCCGATCACCAGGATCGCCTCCAGGTAGTCCTCCGCCGATTCATAGATTCGCATGTACGCTTACCGCCTCTTCCCGCGGGATGGCCTCCCGCGATTTTTAGAACCTGTGTGAATACAGGTGCTCAGTATACCCTTGCAGGGCCGCAATGTCAAGCGCGCCGGGATTTGGCGGCACGCAGAGGGTTGACAAAACCGCGCGGAGCGGTTATACTGAATACAGAAAGGGCGCTGCCGGGAAACGGCTGGCCCCTAGTTGGTTACAGAAGTAACCGCCTTGGTTGGAGCCGTGGGCGGTTACTTCTTTTTGCCGTTATGTACCTGTAAGAACAGGCCGCAAATGCCGATGATCACCAGACAGAACTGAAACAGTTCTGAGTATGTCAGCATAGGCATCCCCTCCTTTCATCGGAGGGGAAAGAAGTCCCCCTCCGGGATGGAGGGGCCACCCGCCTGCTGTGATTCCGTGGGGAACCCCACGGAACCCGTTGCCGGCAGCGCTGAAAGAAGATTCTTTCCTGCTCTCAGCATACCACAAAGGGAGCCAAAATACAATAAAATCCTCCAAAATCTTTGTAACATTTGACGTTGCACGTCCGGCGGCAACTTCCGCCCGTTACACACCCAGGGTGTAACGGTTTTTGCCGTGCAATCAATCCAGAAAGGAATTGAGAGGATGAATTATACAAAAAATTATCACCTGCCCCAGTGGATCAAATCAGACCGCATCATGATGGACGACTTCAACGAGATGTGCCGGAACATCGAAAACGGGCTCAGCGAGCGGAACCAGACCGTGGACAACCTCTCCGGCCAGATCACCAACGTGTCCAACACCCTCTCCCAGCAGATCTCCGGTAAGGCCGCGGAGAGCGCCACCTTTGAGCGCTTCTGCCGCGCCGCCTACAACCACTACCATCTGGCCGCCCTGTGTGACCCCTTTCCCCGGCAGATGGGCGTTTTTCACCAGAGCTTTGAGCCGGAGAACGTCACCGTCCCCGGCATGACCCGTCGGGACAACTGCTGTTACATGGGGAAGGGTACCAAAAATGTGACCGTGAAGGAGTTCTATGATACCATGATTGTAGAGTCCAACATGGCCGTGAACAACAACCCCGCCGTCACCCCCCTGTCGGTCCGCTTCACCACCACCATGCCCGGCGTGCTGAAAAAATTCCGGCTCACCGGCCGCTACTACTGCTCCCAGCAGGTGGCAGAAGGGGGGCTGTGCCGGGTGACCCTCCACAATTTGTCCACCAACAAAACAGAGGTCAGCTACACCTTCTCCCTGAACATGGGCGTGGGCTTTGACGGCCGCGGACCCAGGACTGTGGCAATGAACGTGCCCTTCCACACCGGCTACGACTACCGGCTGAAAATCGAGCCCCTCAGCAGCAACTACACCCTCAGCTATGTGCCCATGTTCGACAATGAATTTCAGGTGGAGCTGCTGGACCTGCCCTCCGCCTCCATCACCAGGACGGTACCCTGCGAGCCCTGCGGCGGCGGTATTGTTCTGGTCCGCTATCTCCCCTACGGCAACGGCGGGACCATCACCCTGAGCTGGAATAACGCCAACGTCCCCGCCTATGCCACGCGGACCATCACCGATGAGCAGGGGAGAACGTTCCAGGAGGTGGAGTTCCGCAAAAGCTGGGCGGTCCCGGCAAACAGCTCTCTGCGGCTGGATCTGCGCTGTTCCAACGGCGAGATTGCCCTGTACAGCTGGGGCGCGGCATTTATCTAAAGCCAAAGGGGACGGACACAGTCCGCCCCCCTTTTTATTCCTCGGGAAAAACCTCTGACAGGTCAATAACGCAGTCCTCCAGAATATTTACCCGCATTTTGTCGCCAGCCGCGCCGAACTCCTTCACAGCGTAGCGGCCGTCCTCCAGCCAGAAGGACTGCACAAATTTGTTCTCCGGATCCACGATCCAGTACTCACGCACGCCGGCCCGCTGGTACAGGCTGAATTTTGTAAACCGGTCCTGCCGCTGGGTGGAGGGGGACAGGATTTCCACCACCATGTCCGGCGCGCCCCTACAGCCGTACTTGTCCAGCTTGGCGGGGTCACATATGACGGCAATATCCGGCTCCACCATGGTGTCCACGTCCTCCGGGTCCTCGCCGTCCTTCTCAAACAGCCGGACGGCAAAGGGGGCGGCGTAGACCTTGCACCCCTTGCCTCTCAGGTAGTTTGCAAGCTGAAAGAACAGCTCGCCGCTGATTTCCTGGTGGATTCTAATTGGCGGGGCCATCATAACCGCTTCTCCGTCAATGATCTCGATCCGTTCGTGCTCCTCCCATGTGAGAGCATCCGCGAAGCTATAGCGCATTTTTCCCGCAGGCAATGCCATTGTATCACTCCTCCATCGCATAGTAAGGCCTTTAGATGTTCTCATTGTACCACAAAACTCCGCATATTACAAGCAGAAGAAGCCCCCAAGGCCAAATGGCCTTGGGGGCTTCTGGGTTATGCGATTAGATTGCGATCACTCAGATCATCAATCACTTGGTGGGAGGAGTAACAGTAATTGTACCACCGGCGGTCATGCCAGTCACCGTAACAGTAGTAGTACGGTTGTTGTCATTCCGATCGAAGGTCCAAGTACCACCGGTACCCAAAGTCACATCGAACTCGCCGGGCAGACCAGCCACGGTGAAGACAATGCGGCTCTCAACGGTCTGATCCGTGTAGCTGGTGTTGCCGCTCAGGATGGAGGGAGCACCGGAGGCAGCGATCAGATTGACGTTGAACTTGTCGAGGGTGGTGTTGAAGGTGACGGTCAGGCCAACGCCGGTAACATCGCTGCTGACAGTGTAGGTACCACTGCCATTGTCACTGACAGTACCAAGGATACCATTGCGGCTGGCAGTGATGCTGTTCAGCACGTAGCCGGACTTCGCAACAGCATTGAAGGTGAAGTTCTGGCCAGCCTGGTTCTTGCCGATGTTGCGGAGATCCACGCCAGCGGCGTTAACCCAGTTGACATCGTAGCTGGGAGCGCTGTACTCAGGAGTGAGCACCACATGGCCAGCGGGCATGATGAACTGGAAGATGTTCCGAGCGGCATTGACCACGCTTACGGTCAGCTCCTCATTGCCGGAGACAGCCTTCAGGGTATAAGCGCCGTTGGCCAGATTGCCTCCGTTAGACAGGGTAACCTGAACCGTGTCGCCAGCGTGAGCGGTCAGCACGCCAGTGGCACCATCGAGAGTCTGGGTGCTGCTCGTAGTATCGTTGCACTTCACAGTGGCGCTAACGGTGCCAGCCCAACCAGTCAGGTTAGCAATTCTGCTGACATTGTAGTTGATAGCGGCCACAGGAACATTCACGATCAGATCAGCGGTGATGTTGCGGATGGCATACTCGCTGTTCGTGACATCGTTGGTCACAGTATAGCAGCCATTGCCAATAGCGCTGGTGTTCGTGTCAGCCCGGAGGACAGTGATATTCGCACCACTATAGTTATAGCCCGCAGGAGCCAGGAGGCCATTGGCCTCAGTCAGACGGAGCTCGGTGTTGCTGTTCACAAGCTGGGTGGTGGTAAACACCTTACCATGAGTGCTATCATTGTAGTTAATGACAACCTTGTGGTCACCAGCGTTGGTCACGTGAGCCTGAGAGTAGCTGACATTGTCGTAAATGCGATTCAGCAGAGCGGCCATGGCGCTTCCACTAGCGCTGTTATCGACGCTATAGGTCACGTCAATAGTGAACAGAGCGTTGTTGTCGTTGTCCTCAACCCAGAAGATCCTGTGGTTATTATTAACCAGGTTGGACCAGTAGTCACCGTTCATGCGATTGCCAACGGTGATGAAGCCGGAGGCGTTCTGGGTCACGGACAGAGCCTGGCCCTGGAGGTTGATCTGGCGCTCCACACCGGTGCCGCCCATGGTGACGCTGATGCGGTTGTTCAGCTCCCACAGCTTGGTGACAACACCAGCGCGGAGGTTGAAGCCAGAAGTATTGACACTCTGGGGATTCAGGGCGTTGTTCACCTCGCGGGTATCAACCTCGCGCAGAGTGGCAACGGAGTAGAGGCCGCTCTCAACCTCGGCAACGCCGTAGGCCTTGTAGATGCCCGGAGTGACAGTGTTGGTGCCCCAGTTGTAGGAGGCGGGGGTGACGCGGATGGCGCCGCCCTGCTTGGCGCTGATGGCCAGGATGTTCTGGGTGCCCACGGCCTGACGGCTGTTGGACAGAGCAACGTTGCCGTTGTAGTCAGCGCGGCCCAGGACGAACAGGTAATCATCAGGCTGAGCGGAGTAGTTGTCGGCCTCGATGACGATGACGTCAGCGACCCAGTAGTTCAGCTTATCCTTGTCGGTGGAGTTGTTGCGGGCAACAGCGTACATAGCGCGGACATCAGAGATGGCGGGCAGGCTGCTGAAGCCGACAAAGTGCTCCACACCATTGTCAGAGACAATGTAGAACTCGGTCTCGTTCACCGCGTTCACGTTGCTGTTGTAGCCGGTAGCGACAACGGCGGGGAAGACGTTCTGGCCCTTGCGGACACTGTTGCCAGTCAGCTGGACATAGTCAACAGCAAAGCCAGTCCCGAGAGCGCCGTTAGCGCTGTACTTCTGCTGGGCGGCAGTGCTCAGAGTCACGGTGCCGTCAGTATTCACAACGTAGCGGGCAATGTTGGTGGTGGCGTTGCGGAAGATATCCGCGCTGTTGTGACCCTGTGCCGCGAAGCCCAGGTGGGCGGTGGCGGGCTGGAGGACCACATTATTGGCCCAGGTAATGTCATTGGTGTTGACAATGTCACGCCAATTGGCCTGGGTACCAATGGTGGTGTAAAGGTTATCGACATAGTTGCTGGCAACACCGCTGACCTTCTGGGCCATGAGCAGCCGGTTCAGATCAGTCCAGTTGTTGCGATAGCCAGTTGCGAGGTTATTGAGGCCCAGCAGGAAGTCATTGTTGAGGGCGTTGTTGACAACGCGCTCGGTCATGCCCTCGTCGCCGGCCTTCATCTCAGCGGTGAGAACATCGTTGAGGACGTAGCGGTTGTTGCGGTAGTTGCCGTAGTACATCTCAGTGATCAGAGCGTAGCGGTTGCCGTCAACGGGCTCGTAAGCGCGGATGCGGCCAAAGGCGTCCAGATACATACGATAGTTGACGTTCTCGCTCATCTGCTCGATGCGCTGATCCAGACGAGTGGCGTTGCCGATCTCGGACTGGCTGTACACATCACCATTGCTGGCGGTGGCGGTGATAGAGCGCTTGTAGATGTCGTTGATCTTGGTGATGGTGTCCTCGGCGGAGTTGGCCTTCCAAACCATGGCCTGCTTGTCGATGACAGTGTACAGAACGATGTCGCCCTCGGCAACAGTGTTCATGTACTTGACCTGCTCAACATTGTCCTTGTCGTTAATCAGGTCCAGGCTGTAGTAACGCAGGGTGCTCTTGTCACCGCTGGTGTAGGTGTTGACAGCCTTGTCCAGGGTGAAGGTGGTCTTGAAGGCGTAGTCGGCATTGCCATCGCCATCGTTGTCGATGATCTTGACCCACTCGCCGTCCTGAGCGGTAGCCCAGTTGTTCTCCAGCTCCTGGTCGATGTACTCAGCCTTGAAGGCGGAGAAGGACATCTCGTTGGACTTGTCGCCGGTGTAGTTCCAGTTGCCCACGAGGTCCTGGCTGTTGGTGCCGACATACACGCTGCCGGAAACGCCCCAGCGGGTCATGTCGCCATCGTCGGCCATGCCGAAGATGCCCTTGAGGACGGACAGGTCGTTAGCAACCAGCTCGTCGTCAACGCGGAACACCTTCTCGTAGGTCACGGGGTACACATACTTGCCGTTGCTGTCGCTGGCCAGAGTGGCGGTGGTGGTATAATCCTCCACGCCGGAGGCGAGCTTGATGACCTTGTTGGTGGAAGTGGTGGTGCCCTCGTAGACAGTGTAGCCACGGTCATAGGCAACCTTGGAGACGTCGATACCATCGGCGTACTTCTGGAACTCAGCCTCAGCGTCAGCGTCACGGAAGGTGACGTTCAGCTCGATGCGGCGGTTGGCCTCGTTCTTGGTGGAGTGATCGAAGTCAACAAAGAACTCAGTGCCGTCGTTCTTGGACATGCCGGAGACGTCGGAGAACTTGGAATTGCTGCCAATGTCCACGTTCTTGCCGTTGTCGGCAGTGTTGTCGTAAACGGTGTTGTCAGCCTCGGAGATCAGCAGGACCTTGGAGCCCTGGATGTAGGCGTTCTCGGACAT
>CAJTWF010000029.1 GCA_910579965.1 uncultured Oscillospiraceae bacterium | reverse complement strand
CCTTGCAGGGCAAAAAATCCACTCGCCAATCCATACACATCGAGATATTAAACAGACTCTAAGGAGTGAGACGCTATGACAGATCTTGAGAACACAATTCTGGCCCTCTGGCAGGCGATCGCGGAGCAGGACGAGGCGCGGCTCAGTCGTTTTTTCACCGCAGACGCGGAGATTTTCTGGCCCAATACCGGCGAACGGTTTGACCTGGCCGGCTACCTCCGGGCCAACTGCGACTATCCCGGCCAGTGGAGCGGCGCGGTGGAACGGGTCGCGCCGGACGGCAGCTATTCCGTGGCAAGGGTCTGGTCCCCGGAGGGCGTGACCGCCCGGGCGGTTACCTTCTATCAGTTTCGGAACGGACGGATCGTTCAGATGGTGGAGTACTGGGGGGACGTTGCCCCGCCGCCGGAGTGGCGGAGACCGGAGGCCCAGGCGGAGCCGGTCCGGCCGGAGCCCCTATAAAACGCTGTGTCCATAACCAAAAAACGGAGAGGAATCACTATACCGAAAGGCACGGAAGGAGGCGGTTCATGATGGACACGCGGGAGGAGATCATCCGCCTGTGGCTTGACATGTGGCTGCGGCAGGAGGACTTTGGCATCCGGGATATCTTTGCCCCGGACGCTGTCTACACCGAGAGCTGGGGACCCGTCTACCGGGGCGCGGACGCGGTCCGGCACTGGTTCCGGGAGTGGAACAGCCGGGGCCGGGTGCTGGCCTGGGACGTGAACCGTTTTTTCCACAGCGGGGACCAGTCCGCCGTCACCTGGACCTTCCGGTACCGGATGGGGGAGCAGCCGGCCGCAGGCTTTGACGGCGTGTCCGTCATCCGCTGGACGGAGGACGGGAAAATCGCCCGCCTGACGGAGTACTGCTGCGAGCCGGACCAGTACGATCCCTACGATCAGGGGCCGGAGCCCTCCTTCAGGGACGGAGGCCCTGGGCTGTACCGGGCATTCGCGGGGAAAGAGCCCTGACCATGGAGACGGTTTATCTCTACGACGGCAGCTTTGACGGCTTCCTGTCCTGCGTCTTTGACAGCTACGTCTACCGCGAGGAGCCCGCCCGCTTCTGGGATCAGGACAGGCGGGAGCCCACCCTCTTCCCGGTCCGGGAGATCCCCACCGTGCCGGCCCACGCCGAGCGGGTCCGCATGGGACTGGGCCGGATCTCCCCGGAGGCGCTGTGGCTGGTGATCCGGGGCTTTCTCACCTGCGCGCCGGACCGGGAGGTCATTCTCTTCCGGTTCATCCGCCGGCTGATGGTCCAGGGCCGGCCCCTGCTCCGGCAGCTCACCGACGACACGGTGCTCCCCCTGCGCAAGGCGGTGCGCCATCTGGAGGGGGAGGTCCACCTGCTCAAGGGCTTTGTCCGCTTCTCCGACTTCGAGGGCCTGCTGGCCGGGGAGATCCGGCCCAAGAACCGGGTGCTGCCCCTGCTGCGCCCCCACTTCTGCGACCGGATGTACAACGAGACCTTCCTCCTCTATGACCGCGCCCACCGCGAGGCCCTGGTCCACCGGCCCGGCCAGTGGGCCATCCTGCCCATGGAGTCCTTCCGCATGGCCGCCCCCTCCCAGGAGGAGGCCCAGTACCGCCGCCTCTGGAAACGGTTTTATGACACCGTCGAGATCCGGGAGCGGCACAACCCCAAGCTCCGCCGCACCCACATGCCCCTGCGGTACTGGGAGACCATGACCGAGTTCCAGGGGGAGGACTACTTCCGCCCCGCCGCGCCGGAGGTCCCGGAGCCCGCCCCCCTGCCCGGAGGAGGCGCGGGAGAGGAGCCGTAAGCGCCTGTATTCACAGCCGCCGGGCGCTGTCTGGCGGGAAAAATCCGCACCCGGCCAGCACGCCCCGGATATGAATACAGATTCTAAAATTTCGGATATTTTTTTGGAAATATCATTGACATTTCGACACAAACCCGCTATAGTTAGCTTGCCTGTTTTTCCGGGGGAAAAGTACTCAGGGAAAACAGGCGATTTTCTATATTCCTATCCATTTGGGAAATATCAAACAAGGAAAAGAACGGGGGAGGATAATGTCCAAAAAGTTGATTCGCCTTGCGGATTGCTGCATGGCGTTTGACGGCGAGCTGGTTCTCGATCACATCAATCTATATTTCAATGACAGTGAGTTCCTCACACTGCTCGGACCCAGTGGCTGCGGCAAGACCACCACCTTGCGCATCATTGGCGGCTTTTTGACGCCCACTTCGGGAGAAGTGCTGTTCGACGGTGCGAGGATCAATGATATTCCGCCCAATCTGCGGCAGGTCAACACCGTCTTCCAGCGCTACGCCCTGTTTCCCCACCTGAACGTCTTTGAGAACGTGGCCTTCGGCCTGCGCATCCCCAAGACGGCGGACGATGGGCGGAAAAAGGTCCGCGTGCCGGAGGAGGAGATTCGCTCCCGGGTGCTGGAGATGCTGGAGGTGGTGAGCCTGAAGGGCTTTGAGCGGCGGCGGATCAACGAGCTCTCCGGCGGCCAGCAGCAGCGGGTGGCCATCGCCCGGGCCCTGGTGAACCGGCCCAAGGTGCTGCTGCTGGACGAACCTCTGGGCGCCCTGGACCTGCGCCTGCGCAAGGACATGCAGAGCGAGCTCAAGCGCATTCAGCAGCAGCTGGGCATTACCTTCATCTACGTCACCCACGATCAGGAGGAGGCGCTGGCCATGAGCGACACCATCGTGGTCATGGACCAGGGCCGCATCCAGCAGATCGGCACGCCGGAGGACATCTACAACGAGCCGAAAAACGCCTTTGTGGCGGACTTCATCGGCGAGAGCAACATCCTGGACGGCGTCATGCACGAGGACTACGTGGTGGAGTTCTTCAACCGGAAGTTCAAGTGTCTGGACAAGGGCTTCGCGCCCATGGAGAGCGTGGACGTGGTCATCCGGCCCGAGGACATCGACATTGTGCCCCAGGAGAAGGGCCAGCTGCGGGGCACGGTGACCAGCGTCACCTTCAAGGGCGTTCACTACGACACCATCGTGGACTTCAAGGGCTTCAAGTGGCTCATCCAGACCACGGACTACCACCCGGAGGGGGAGACCATCGGCATTGTCCTCAACCCTGACGACATCCACATTATGCGCAAGAGCGAGTACTCCGGCATGTTTGGCGACTACTCCTCCTACTCCGAGGAGTACGAGGAGATCGGCGGCTTTGATGGGGCGGAGGAGGCCGCCCGGGAGGCTGGCCATGAGGAATAAGCGGGCGCTGTTCGCCGTACCCTATGTAGGCTGGATGGCGCTGTTCGTGCTGGCCCCTATTGTCATGGTGGTCATCTACGCCTTCTCCGCCGCCTCCGGCGGCTTCACCCTGGACAACTTCGCCCGCATGGGCACCTATGCGGTGGTGTTCGCCCGCTCCTTCAAGCTGGCCCTCATCGCCACGGCGGTGTGCCTGCTGGTGGGCTACCCGGTGGCCTATATGATCTCCCGGGAGGGGCCCCGATTCCAGCGGATCGCCATGATGCTGGTGATGCTGCCCATGTGGATGAACTTTCTGCTGCGGACCTATTCCTGGATGTCCATCCTGGAGAACACGGGGCTTTTGAACCGCTTCTTCTCCGCGGTCGGCCTCATCGGCCTTGTGAACCGCCTGTGCGGCACGGATCTTGCCTACTTCCCCATGATAAACACCCAGGGGGCGGTGGTGCTGGGCATGGTGTACAACTACCTGCCCTTCATGATCCTGCCCATCTACTCGGTGATTGAGAAGCTGGACGGGAGCCTGCTGGAGGCGGCCCGGGACCTGGGGGCCAATTCCGCCCGGGTGTTTCTGCGGGTGATCCTGCCCCTGAGCCTGCCCGGGGTCCTCTCCGGGGTGACCATGGTGTTCGTCCCGTCGGTGTCCACCTTCGCCATCTCAAAGCTGCTGGGCGGCAGCAACGAGCTGCTGCTGGGGGACCTGATTGAGCAGCAGTTTCTGGGCACGGCCTACAACCCCTATCTGGGCTCTGCCATCGCCCTGGTGATGATGGTGATCGTCGTGGTGTGCATGGCGGTGATGAACCGCTTTGGCGAGGGCGAGGAACAGGCGGTGATGCTATGAAGCGGCATGGACGCACGCTCAACCGCCTGCTGATGGCCCTGGTGTTTCTCTTTCTCTACGCGCCGATTTTTGTGCTCATCGTCTTCTCCTTCAACGACTCCAGCAGCCGCACCGTCTGGCAGGGCTTCACCCTGCGCTGGTACGTGGAGCTGGTGCAGGACCGGCAGATCATGAGCGCCCTGTCCGCCACCCTGCTGGTCTCCCTGCTCTCCACGGTGATCGCCACCGCGGCGGGGACCATGGCCGCCGTGGGCTTTTTCAGCATGAAAAAGCGCTGGCGGAGGCCGCTGCTGACCGTCAACAGCATCCCCATGACCAACGCGGACATCGTCACCGGCGTGAGCCTCTGCCTGCTGTTTGTGGCCTTCTTCGCCGGCTGGGAGACCTTCGCCCAGAGCGTCAACGCCGCCCAGGGCCTCATCCGCCTGCCCACCCGGCTCCACATGGGCTTTGGAACCCTTCTGATTGCCCACATCACCTTTAATATCCCCTATGTGATTCTCAACGTCCTGCCCAAGCTCCGCCAGATGGACAAAAACCTGGTGGACGCGGCCCAGGACCTGGGCTGCACCTGGATGCAGGCGTTCTGGAAGGTGGTGCTGCCGGAGATCAAGCCCGGCATCGTCTCCGGAGCGCTGATTGCCTTCACCATGAGCGTGGACGACTTTGTCATCTCCTACTTTACCGCCGGGTCCGCCACCTCCACCCTGGCTATGGTGGTCTATGGCATGACCAAGCGGCGCATCAGTCCCAAGATCAACGCCATCTCCTCCCTGCTGTTTGGCACCGTGCTGGCGCTGCTGGTCATCGTCAACGTCCGGGAAGCGCGGCAGGAGAAGCAGATGGCCCAGCGGAGGTTGTAACGGCGGCGCCGTGCAATAAATCTATTTTTTGGAGGAATGAAACATTGAAAAAATCGTTTGCTACATTGTTGGCGCTCACCATGGTGCTGACGCTCTGTCTGACCGGCTGCGGCGGCGGAGGCGGCAAGCGGGTAGTCAACGTGTGCGGATGGGGCGAGAACATTGACGAGGACCTGATCCGTCAGTTTGAAGAGGAAACCGGCATCCACGTCAACTATCAGACAGCGGAGAGCAACGAGACCATGTACTCCCTGATTAAGCAGGGCGGCGCGGACTACGACGTCATCGTGCCCAGCGACTACATGATCGCCCAGATGATCTCCGAGGGGCTGCTGGAGAAGCTGGATTACAGCAATATCCCCAATTTTGACCTCATTGACAGTCAGTACAAGAACCTCAGCTATGACCCCCAGAACGAATATACGGTTCCTTACACCTGGGGCACCCTGGGTATTATCTATAATTCCACCATGGTGGACGAGGAGATCACCAGCTGGTCCGCCCTGTTTGATCCCAAGTACGCCGGGCAGGTGGGCATGATCGGCAACCCCCGGGACGCTGTCGGCGCGGCCCTGCTGTACCTGGGGTACTCGGTCAACACCACCAGCGAGGATGAGATCCGGCAGGCCTATCAGCTCATCGCCGACGCCAAGGCCAACGGCATCTACCAAGGCTTCTTCATGGACCAGCTCTACGATAAGATGGAGGCCGGCGAGACGGCTATCTGCGCCTACTATGCGGGCGACTTCCTCTCCATGCACGACAACAACCCCGATCTGCGCTACGTGGTGCCCGACGAAGGGAGCAACTGGTTTGTGGACGCCATGTGCGTGCTGGCCGGCGCGGAGCACAAGGCGGAGGCGGAGGAGTGGATCAACTTTATCTGCCGCACGGAGTCCTGCCTGGCGAACATGGACTTCATCTGGTACGCCTCCCCCAACCAGGAGGCCCTGGCTTCCTACCCGGCCTACTACGAGAAGAACAACGGCGAGGCCCTGGACCCGGCGCTCTACCAGATCATGGCCGCCCCGGCGGACGTGCTGGAGCGGTGCGAGGTCTACCAGAACCTGCCCGCCGGCACCCTCGCCCTCTACTCCGAGCTGTGGGTGGAGCTGGGCATCGAGTAACGTCCATATAGGCGCTCTGTCAGAGATGTGAGAACAGCGCAGTCCCCGTGGGGACTGCGCTGTTCTTTCTTGCGTTTACAAAATGATGCAGATCAGCCCGCCGCTGCCCTCGTTGACGATCCGCTGGAGGGTCTCCTGGAACTTCAGCCGGGCGTCCATGGGCATCCGGTAGAGCTTCGCCTGGAGGTCCTCGTTCACCAGCTCGTGGAAGCTGCGGCCAAAGATGTTGCTCTCCCAGATCTGGGCCGGATCGCCGCTGAACTTCTCCATGAGGTAGTTGACCATGTCCTCGCTCTGCTTCTCGTTGCCCACAATGGGGGACACGGTGGACTCAATGTCCACCTTGAACATGTGGATGGAGGGCGCGCTGGCCTTGAGCTTGATGCCATAGCGTCCGCCCTGGCGCATCACCTCCGGCTCCTCCAGCAGCAGCTCCTCCATGGTGGGCATGACGATGCCGTAGCCCGTCTCGTACACGTTGGTCAGGGCGTCGGACACCTTGTCGAACCGGGCCTTCACCCCGGCCAGCTCCGTGAGCAGCTCCATCAGGTCCCCGTCGTCCGCCACGGTGAACCCGGACTGGCTGGACAGGGTCTGGTAGAACAGCTCCCTGGGCAGCTGGAGCTCCGCCGAGGCGATGCCCCGTCCCAGGTCAATGGACAGCACCCGGCTCAGGGAGATGTCCTCCTGCTCCCCCATCTCCTTCACCACCGGCTCCACCTCCCGGATGTGGGCCATCCGGCTCCCGCCCTCCCGGACCACGCCGTACACCGCCTGCTTGATGGGGTGGTCCACCGGCAGCGCGTCCACCCAGGCGGGCAGGAAAATGCGCATCTCCCGCAGAGGAAATTCGTACAGAATACTCTTGA
This sequence comes from uncultured Oscillospiraceae bacterium, assembly GCA_910579965.1. Lineage (GTDB taxonomy): Bacteria > Bacillota > Clostridia > Oscillospirales > Oscillospiraceae > Pelethomonas. The sequence goes on along the minus strand of CAJTWF010000029.1, from coordinate 32,546 downwards.
TGATGTAGGTGATGGCTTCCTCCGTCAGCTCCAGGCAGTTCACCGGCAGGCACTGGACCCCGAAGCGGCTCTCGATGTCCCGGCTGATGCTCATAGCCCGGCCGCTGTGGGGCTCGGTGGAGTTGAGCAGGACCACAAAGGGCTTCCCCAGCTCCTGGAGCTCGGTGATGACCCGCTCCTCCGCCTCCAGGTAGTCTTCCCGGGGGATGTCGGTGATGGAGCCGTCGGTGGTGATGACAATGCCCACAGTGGAGTGCTCCTGGATGACCTTCCGGGTGCCGATCTCCGCCGCCTCTGCCATGGGGATCTCGTGGTCCATCCAGGGGGTCATCACCATCCGGGGCGTTCCGTCCTCAAACTGGCCCATAGCCCCCCGGACCATATAGCCCACGCTGTCGATGAGCCGCACCGCGAAGCTGACGCCCCCCTCCAGGGTCACGTCCACCGCCTCCTCGGGTACGAACTTGGGCTCCGCGGTCATGATGGTCCTGCCGCTGCCGGACTGGGGCAGCTCGTCGATGGCCCGCTCCCGGCGGTAGACGTTTTCAATGTTGGGGATCACGCAGGTCTCCATAAACCGCTTGATGAACGTGCTCTTTCCCGTCCTCACCGGCCCCAGCACCCCCACAAACAGGGACCCGCCGGTGCGCGTGGCTATGTCCTGATAGAGATCCGTATTTGTCATAGTTACCTCCCATGCGCCGTCGCGCCTGAATTTGATGGGAAACCTCCGTGCATGGGAGGTTTGCTCCTGACCAATGCTGTGCAAATCCAGTAAAAATTATCGAAGCACTCACTGTTGTACTCTATGACAGCCTGGCCGGAAATATGACGGGCGGGTCCCAGGGGAGGGATTTTCCCGCCCGGCGCTTTACTCTGCTAATTGGTTAAACTGTACAAGGACCCGGGAAAGGCCACCCCACTTCTTGTGGGAAATACGGCTTTACAACGGCACTTTAGTATGGTAGAGTGATAGCACACTAAACCGGCGATACGCCGACAAGGAGGACATTATGAAAAAACTGCTTGCACTGGCCCTGGCGCTGACCATGGCCCTGACCCTGGCCGCCTGCGGCGGAAAATCCGACAGCGACGTGAAGTACGTCAAGGACAAGGGCACTCTGGTGGTAGGAATGACCGACTTCGCCCCCATGGACTACCGGGATGGGAACGGGGAGTGGATCGGCTTTGACGCGGACATGGCCAAGGCCTTTGCCGAGAGCCTGGGGGTCAAGGCGGAGTTCATCGAGATCACCTGGGACAGCAAGGCCATGGAGCTGGAGACCAAGGCCATCGACGTGGTGTGGAACGGCATGACCCTCACCGACGAGGTGAAGTCCCTCATGGGCGTCAGCGAGCCCTACTGCAAAAACGCCCAGGTGGTGGTGCTCTCCGCCGATCTGGCGGACCAGTACATGAGCGCCGACGCCATCGGCTCCCTCACCTTTGCCGTGGAGAACGGCTCCGCCGGCATGAAGGCCCTGGACAGCCTGAACATCCCCTACACCGCCGTGGACACCCAGGCCAAGGCGCTGATGGAGGTGGCCGCCGGCAGCACCGACGCCTGTGTCATTGACCTGCTCATGGCCGGCGCCATGATCGGCCCCGGCACCAGCTACCCCCAGCTGGCCACCGCCGCGGAGCTGGAGAGCGAGGAGTACGGCGTGGGCTTCCGCAAGGACAGCGATCTCGTCAAGACCTTCAACGACTTCTGGAAGAGCGCCTACGACAAGGGTACGGTGCTCAGCACCGCCCAGACCTACGGCATCGCCCAGAATATCATTGAAAAATAAGAGGAAAGGCAGAGATAAACTCTGCCTTTCCCCGGTGGATGGGAGAAATATATGGTATCCTTCTGGTCTGTCACCGCGTCCCTGGCCACAGGGCTGATAACCACGGGCAAGCTCTTTTTCCTCACCCTGGTCTTCGCCCTCCCCCTGGGACTGCTGATCTGCTTCGGCTCCATGAGCCGTTTCCCGCCCCTGCGCTGGCTGGTGAAGACGGCCGTGTGGATCGTCCGGGGGTCCCCGCTGATGCTGCAAATCCTCATCGTGTACTACGGCCCGGGCCTGCTCCTCGGCCTGCCCCTGCTCCCCCGGTTCACGGCGGCCCTGGTCACTTTTGTCATCAACTACGCCTGCTACTTCTCGGAGATCTACCGGGGCGGCATCCAGTCCATCCCCCGGGGGCAGTACGAGGCCGGGCAGGTGCTGGGCATGAGGCGCAGCCAGATCTTCTTCAAGGTCACCCTGCTCCAGCTGGTCAAGCGCATCGTGCCGCCCATGGGCAACGAGATGATTACCCTGGTCAAGGACACGGCCCTGGTGCGGGTCATCTCCGTATATGAGATTATCTGGATGGGCGAGTCCTTCATCCGCAAGGGCATGATGTGGCCCCTGTTTTACACGGCGGTCTTCTATCTGGCGGTCAACGGCCTTCTCACCCTCCTGCTGGGATGGTTTGAGAAGAAGCTGTCCTATTTCAAATGAGAGGAGGCGGGAGCATGGCTATTTTAGAGGTATCCCGCATTGAAAAGCGGTTTGGGGACGTGCAGGTCCTCCGGGACATCAGCTTCACCCTGGACAAGGGCCAGTCCCTGGCCGTCATCGGCTCCTCGGGCAGCGGCAAGACCACCCTGCTGCGGTGTCTGAACTTCCTGGAGCGGCCTGACGGCGGGACCATCGCCGTGGGGGGCCGGCCCCTCTTCAACGCTGCGGACTCCGCCGCCCGCAGCGAGGAGCAGATCCGCCGCAGCCGCCTCCACTTCGGCCTGGTGTTCCAGAGCTTCAACCTCTTCCCCCAGTATACGGCCCTGGACAACGTGATGCTGGCCCGGACATTGCTGGCCAAGGAGGAGCCGGACTACAAGTCCCGCCGGCGGGAGATCACAGAGGCCATCCGGCAGCAGGCTGTGGATCTTCTGACCCAGGTGGGGCTCCAGAACCGGCTGGACAGCTACCCCCACCAGCTCTCCGGAGGGCAGCAGCAGCGGGTGGCCATCGCCCGGGCCCTGGCCCTGGAGCCGGACATTCTGTGCTTTGACGAGCCCACCTCGGCTCTGGACCCGGAGCTCACCGGCGAGGTACTGAAGGTCATCCGCTCCCTGGCGGAGCGGAACACCACTATGATTATCGTCACCCACGAGATGGGCTTTGCCCGGGACGTGGCGGACCGGATCATCTTCATGGACGAGGGCGTGATCGTGGAGCAGGGGCCCTCAGAGCAGGTGATCGGCAGCCCCCGGGAGGAGCGCACCCGGCAGTTCCTCCGCCGGTTCAACCAGGAGTAGTCTACAGCGTCCGCTCCACCAGCACGTACTCCTCATTCCGCAGCCGCTCCCGAAAGCCCATGGAGAGGAACAGGGACACGGAGGGGTTATCCAGAGCGATGTTGTCGCACAGCCGGGCCACGCCTTGGTCCCGGGCGGCCTCGCACAGCAGGGCCAGCCCCTGCCTGCCGTACCCCCGGCCCCGGTACCGGGCCTCTACGATCACATCGCAGATGAACTCCTCCAGTTCATCGTCCCAGTGGTAGGCCGCCTCCCCCACGAACCGGCCGCCGGAGACCTCCCGGAGGTATCGGTAGAACCGGCCCTCCGGCCTCTCCACCCACCGCTCATACCAGGGGGCCCACCGCTCCCGGGGAAAGGGGATCGTACCGCCGTAGGCGCGGTTGTAGGCCATGGTCTCCGGATCCCCCAGCAGGCGCTGGCGAAACCACAGCTCCTCCGGGGCGGGTCTGTATAGCTGGATCTTCTCCATGTCGTATCTCTCTCCTTCGCCGAAATGTATCCAGTGTACACCCGCACGCTGGGCGCGTCAATTGCCGGTAACCGGGAACGCTGCATTGGTCTTGCTATACTACGCAACAAGTAAATCACCTTTCCCCTACCCGAACAACTGGCGCGCATTTACCTTATTGCCCTCCTCCAGCCTATCTGGCCAGGGGCAGGGGCTGGCCCTGCACAGACAGGTACAGCGCCTCCACCGCTCCGCCGAAGGCCTCCGCGGAGAACTTCTCCGCAGACGTCCAGGCGTTCCGGGCCATCTGGCGGCGCAGCGCCGGGTCATCGCAGAACGCCGACAGGCGGCTGGAGAAGTCCCCGGTCCCCTCGTACTGCCAGCCGTTGACGCCGTCCTCCACCACGCCGTCCACACATTTGTCCCGGCGGCAGAGCACCGGAATCCCCGCCGCCAGGGCCTCGAAATAGGTCAGGCCCTGGGTCTCGCTGGTGGAGGCGGTGACGAACAGGTCCCCCAGACGGTAGTAGTCCAGCACGTCGCTGTGGGGCACCATGCCTGTGTAGATCACCTCCACACCCAGCTCCCGGGCGTGGTCCAGCGCGGCCTCCCGGGCGGGGCCGTCCCCTACCAGGAGCAGCACCGCGTCCCGCCGCCGGGCGGCGTGGATCTGGTCCATGAGCTGCTCCAGGTTCTTCTCCTTGGCCATGCGGCCCAGGTAGAGCAGCACTGTCTTGTCCTCCGGGATGCCCCACTGGCGGCGCAGGGCCTCCAGCTGTTCCGGCTGGCTCTCCCGGCGGTAGAAGCTCAGATCCACCCCCGTGGGGATCACCTCAATGCGGCAGGCCACGCCGTACTCCCGCAGAAGCTTCTCCACCTTCCGGCTGGGCGCGACAATGCAGGCAGCCCGGCTGCAGATCCACCGGGAGAAGGCGGAGACCACGTACCTGCCCACCCGCACGCTGGGGGAGAAGTAGTGGGTGTAGTCCTCGTATACCGTGTGATAGGTGTGTACAATGGGCACGCCCAGGCGGCTGGAGATGGCGTAGGCCACCCGGAAGGAGCTGAACTCGCACTGGGAATGGATCACGTCCGGATGCCAGGCCAGCAGCTCCTGCAGCAAACTCCGGTTGCGGTTGACCCGCAGGCGGGCCCCGGGGTAGATCCGGTTGGCGCTGACAGAGCCCATATAGTAGACGCCGTCCGCCTTGTAGGTATGCAGACTATTGGACAGAGTGACCACCCGCACCTCATGTCCCCGCTCCTCCAACTCCCGCTGCAGGAGCAGCACAGATGTTACCACGCCGTTAATCACGGGCGCGTACCAATCCGTTGTAATCAGTATTTTCATAGCGCTCCCTTTCCAAAAGCCGCCTGTATCTTTGTCCAGGCCTTATGTACCATGATTATAGCAAATCCCCCTGTGTAAAACAAGCGTATTTTCCTGGATAAATGGCGGCTTAAAGAAATCCTAAGATTTTTGCCCGGCCGGGCCGCCGCAGGGTCCCGGCTCTGACGAACAGACCGATTTGTTACGGGCAAAAATGTTCTGACCGGTTGACAGGGGAGCGTTTGACCATTACAATAGGAGAAGCATCGGATGCGGATTGGGGAGGAAACATATATGTATCGCTGTCATACATGTTTTTATTATATTGGTCATCAACGGGAGCTGCTGGAGATCATCCAGGGGCTGGAGCCGCTGGAGCATTTCACCCACACCTTCTGGGCAGGCGATCAGCCGGAGCAGGCGCTGGCTGTGCAGGCGGATGTGATCCTGGCCGACATGCGGAGCCTGGACGCGGAGGCGGTGGGCAGTCTGGCCCGGCTGAAGAAGCCGGAGGCGGAGCTGATCGTCCTCGCGGACAAGGCCCAGGCGGAGCTTCTGGACCTGTCCGCCGTTCACGACGTCTGGACCCTGCCGCTGACGGAGGCGGAGCTGCGCTTTCGCTTCCGGCGCTGGCAGGAGGCCTGGAGGCTGAGCAAGGACCTGTGGCAGACCAGCCACTTCCTGGAGGCCACCATCAACAGCGTCCCCAACCTGATCTGGTACAAGACAAAGGACGGAATCCACGAGAAGGTGAACGACAGCTTCTGCCGGACGGTCAACAAGACCAAGCAGCAGGTGGAGGGCCGGGGCCACGCCTACATATGGGATGTGGAGGAGGACGATCCCGCCTGCATCGAGTCGGAGCGGATCGTCATGGAGAAGCGGGATACCTGCGTGTCCGAGGAGATGGTCAAGTCCGGAGGGGACACGCGGCTGCTGACCACCTACAAGTCCCCGCTGTATGATCTGGACGGCAGCGTGATGGGCACCGTGGGCGTGGCCATTGACGTGACCCAGGAGCGGGCCTACGAGGAGGAGATCATCCGCAAGAGCCGTGAGCTGGAGGCCCTTTTCACCACCATGGACTGCGGCGTCATGTGCCACTCTCTGGACGGCGAGCACATCATCAGCGTCAACCGGGCCGCGCTGCGCATACTGGGCTACGAGTCCCGGGAGGAGATGCTGGCGGCCGGATTCGACACCGTGGCATCCACGGTGCTGGATGAGGACAGGGACCGGCTGCGCGCCTGCATCCAGGCGCTGAAAAAGGTGGGCGACAACGTGAGCATCGAGTACCGCGTGCGCCACCAGAGCGGCGATATCCTCCATGTGATGGGCAATATCAAGCTGATGGAGGAGCAGGGCGAGCTGTTTTACCAGCGCTTCCTCCTGGATATCACGGCCCAGAAGCTTCAGGAGCAGCAGAAGCGCATGGATGAGGAGCGCCGCCAGATGGAGCTGGTACAGGCGCTGAGCGTGGACTACAACCTGGTGTGCTTTTTTGATCTGGACACCGGCGTCGGCAGTCCCCTGCGGGTCCACAACTGCCGCTACGACGTGCTGGACAACATCTTTATGGACGCGCAGCTGGACATGGAGGAAAGCCTGGGCCGCTACATAGACCGCTGCGTCTGTGAGGAGGACCGGGACAGCCTGCGCCGGACGCTGTCCCGCCCGTTCCTGCTGGAGGAGCTGGCGGACAAGAATATCACCTACCTCAACTACCGGACCCTGTGCGGCGAGGAGGTCCGGTTCTTTCAGATGAAGGCGGTGCGGGCCGGCTCCTGGGAGAATTACCACGGCGTGGTGCTGGGCTTCCGCAACGTGGACGACGAGACCCGCAAGGAGATGGAGAAAAAGATGCTCCTGGAGGATGCTCTCGCCCAGGCCAACCGGGCCAGCAAGGCCAAGAGCGTGTTCCTCTCCAACATGTCCCACGATATCCGCACGCCCATGAACGCCATCATCGGCTTTACCGCCCTGGCCAGCACCCACATTGACCAGCGGGAGCAGGTGGAGGGCTATCTGAAGAAGATCATGACCTCCAGCAACCATCTGCTCAGCCTGATTAACGACGTGCTGGACATGAGCCGCATTGAGAGCGGCAAAATCGCCCTGGAGGAGAAGCCGGCCTCCCTGCCGGACATCCTCCACGGTCTGCGCAATATTGTCCAGGCGGATATCCACGCCAAGCAGATGGAGCTGTACATGGACGCCATGGACGTGGTGAACGAGGACATCTACTGTGACCGCCTGCGCCTGAACCAGATCCTGCTCAACCTGCTGAGCAACTCCGTCAAGTACACCCCGGCGGGCGGCGTGGTCAGCGTCCGGGTGAGAGAGATGCCCGGCGCGCCGGCGGGCCACGCCAGCTACGAGTTCCGCATCAAGGATACGGGCATCGGCATGAGCGAGGAGTTTGTGGCCCACATCTTCGAGCCCTTTGAGCGGGAGCGCAACTCCACCACCAGCGGCATCCAGGGGACCGGCCTGGGCATGGCCATCACCAAGAACATCGTGGAGATGATGAACGGCTCCATCTCGGTCAAGAGCAGGCAGGGCGTGGGGACCGAGTTCCTGGTCAGCATCACCTTCCGCCTGTGTACGGGGCAGAAGGAGTCGCCGCTGATCCCCGAGCTGCACAACTGCCGCGCCCTGGTGGTGGACGACGACTTCAACACCTGCGACAGCGTATCCTGCATGCTCCAGCAGATCGGCCTGCGGGCGGAGTGGACGCTGTCCGGCAAGGAGGCTGTGCTGCGCACCCGCCAGTCGGTGATGCGCAACGACAACTACAGCGTATATGTTATCGACTGGCTGCTGCCCGATATGAACGGAATTGAGGTTGCCCGCCGCATCCGCAAGGAGACCGGGGAACAGGTGCCGATCATCGTCCTCACCGCCTATGACTGGTCAGACATTGAGGATGAGGCCCGGGACGCGGGCATCACCGCCTTTTGCAGCAAGCCCCTGTTCCTGTCCGAGCTGCGCAGCTGCCTGCTCTCGGTTGTGAATGCAGAGGAGGCGGGGGAGAAGGAGAGCGCGGAGCCGGCCCTGGCCAACACGGGACACATCCTGCTGGTGGAGGACAACGCCCTGAACCAGGAGATTGCTGTGGCCATTCTGGAGGAGGCCGGTCTGACCGTAGACACGGCGGAAAACGGCCGGATTGCGGTGGATATATTGAGTCAATCCAAGCCGGACTACTACCAGCTGGTGCTTATGGATGTGCAGATGCCGGTGATGAACGGCTATGAGGCGACACGGCTCATCCGGCAGATGGAGGATCCGAAGATCTCCCAGATCCCCATCCTCGCCATGACGGCCAACGCCTTTGAGGAGGATAAGCAGGAGGCGCTCCGGGCAGGCATGAACGGGCACATCGCCAAGCCCATCAATATCAAGAAGCTGCTGGAGCTGCTGGGCGAGCTGCTGAAGAAATAGTCGATGCTTGTCCGGCAGACGGCACAGAGCCGCCTGCCGGTGCGTGGGAGAGTTTATATCCATTGTATCCCAGCCTGCCTCTATTTCCATAAATATCTGCGGGGAGGCTGGTGGGGGAAAAGACCATCTATTGAATGAAATTTTCGAAGGTGAGCTGCCGCTGTTCCCTATTGAACGGGACGGTCTGAAAACCAGCCGCCTCTGCCTGGTCACAAATTCCCCGGGCGTGCCCCCGCCAAAATTACAGTTGTATTTCCCTTGGAATGGTGGTACAATAGTAAAGATAATCCGCTAACCGCATATCGAAGGAGTGTATACGAACTATGGGCGAGAACAAAGAATACATGACCCACCCTGAGGAACTGGGGTGCATCCACATTTCCGAGGACGTGCTGGCCTCCATTGCCGCCGGGGCGGTGACCGAGGTAGAGGGCATCAGCGGGCTGATGAACGTGGCCGCCAAGAAGTCCGGCGTCAAGGGCGTTCGCCTGGCCGTGGACGAGGATGGGGCTGTTGTTGACCTGTATGTCATGATCCGCTACGGCTATGCCATCCCCGAGGTGGCGGATAAGCTCCAGAGCGCAGTCTCCGGCGCCGTCGAGTCCATGACCGGCTTTGAGGTCAAGGCTGTGAACGTCCACGTGGGCGGCGTCTGCTTCCAGTAAAGGCCTAACCTGTGTGTTTGAGAGAGAAAAGGACCATCCATGATTAGAAACGTCGCCAGAGAGATTGCCATGCACCTCTCCTATGAACTGAGCTTTACTGACCTGAGCGCCGGGGAGCTGCTGGACCAGCGCTTAAGCAGCACCCACTTCGGCGCCCTCGCGCCGGAATATGAGGTCTACGGCGAGGTGCCCGGTCCCAGCCAGCGCGCCTATATCCGCAAGCTGGTGAGCGGCATTGCCGCCCACGGCTACGAGCTGGACCAGTACATCGAGAAATATGCCAAGGGCTGGCGGTTTGAACGCATCCCCCTGGTGGCGGGGGCCATCATGCGTCTGGCCATGTACGAGATCCTCTACATGCCGGAGATCCCCGACGGCGCGGCCATCAACGAGGCGGTGGAGATCGCCAAGAAGTACGAGAGCCCGGAGGTGGTCCGCTTTATCAACGGCATTCTGGGCTCCTTTGTCCGGGAGGAGGCGGCGGACAGCGCCGCTCCTGCGGACAGTCCGTCTCCGGCAGCAACAGACGGGGAATAGACGAGCCAAAAGGGCGCACTGCTGTGCGCCCTTTAGCCTGTTAAGAACACGGAAGAAAGAGGAGGCGAGGCTGTGGAGCGGCATGTCTACGGCGTAAGCGAGCTCAACGGACTGATTAAAGCGGTGCTGGACAGCATCCCCCAGCTGGGGAATGTGTGCGTCCGCGGGGAGATCTCCAATTACAAATACTACCCCTCCTCCGGGCACCACTACTTCAGCCTGAAGGACAACGAGGGGACCATCCGGTGCGTCATGTTCAAGGGTCAGGCCAGGTATCTCCGGTTCCGTCCGGAGAACGGGATGCAGGTGCTGGCTGTGGGCCGGGTGAGCGTATTCCCCCGGGACGGGGCCTACCAGCTCTACTGCGACGCCCTCAGCCCTGAGGGCGTGGGAGATCTCCACGTGGCCTTTGAGCAGCTCAAGGAGAAGCTCTGGAAGGAGGGCCTCTTCGACGAGCGGCACAAAAAGCCCCTGCCCCCCTATCCCCGGACCATTGCCCTGATCACCTCCGGCGTGGGGGCGGCGGTGCGGGACATGATCCGCATTCTGGGCCGCCGCTACCCCCTGGCCAAGGTGAAGGTGCTGCCCATCCGGGTCCAGGGACAGGAGGCTCCGGCGGAGATCGTGGGGGCCCTGCGCTACGCCAACAAGTACCGTGTGGCGGACCTCATCATCACAGGCCGGGGCGGCGGGTCCATCGAGGACCTGTGGGCCTTTAACGACGAGCAGGTGGCCCGGGCCATCTTCGCCTCGGAGATCCCGGTCATTTCCGCCGTGGGCCATGAGCCGGACGTGACCATTGCGGACTTTGTGGCGGACCGCCGGGCGGCCACCCCCTCCCACGCCGCCGAGCTGGCGGCGCCGGACCAGATGGAGCTGCGGGAGCGGCTCCAGAGCCTGTCCCTGCACATGACCAGAAGCCAGGACCGGCGGCTGGAGCAGCTGCGCCGGTCCCTGGAGGCCCTGGCGGGCAAGCGGGTGATGACCGATCCCATGGCCCCGGTGCAGGACAAGCGGATGCTCCTGGAGCATCTGCGGAAGGAGCTCTCCCACAGCGCCATGAACCGGCTGGCGGGCCCCCGGCGGCGCACCGCCGAGCTGGCCGCGTCCCTGGACGCGCTGAGTCCCCTGAAGGTGCTGGGCCGGGGCTTCGCCCTGGTTACCAGTCCGGACGGCGGCATTTTGCGCCGGGCCCAGGACGTGCCGGTGGGGAGCGAGATCACGGCAAGGCTGCGGGAGGGCGCGCTGCGCTGCCGGGTTGAGGAAGCAATCAAGGAGGAATGACCATGTGTGAGAACGAAAAGGAAAGCAGGAGCTTTGAGGAACAGATCGCCCGTCTGGAGCAGATCGTCAGCCAGCTGGAGCGGGGGGACGTGAAGCTGGCCGACTCCCTGGCCCTCTTCGAGGAGGGGACCAGGCTGGCCGCCTCCTGCAATACCATGCTGGACCAGGCGGAACAGATGGTGGTCAAGCTGCGCAAGGGCCCCGATGGCGAGCCGGAGGAGCTGCCCTTTGAGGGGGAGCTCCTATGATAAATTTTCAGGAGCGGTACGATCTTCTCCGCGGGGAGGCGGAGGACTTTCTGGGGGGCCTGTTCTCCACCGGCGCGCCCTACGGCCGTCTCCAGGAGGCCATGAACTACAGCCTTTTAGCCGGGGGCAAGCGGGTGCGCCCGGTGCTGGCCATGGCCGTGTGCGAGGCGCTGGACGGGGACCGGCGTCTGGCCCTGCCCCTGGGCTGCGCCCTGGAGCTGGTCCACACCTACTCCCTGATCCACGATGATCTGCCCTGCATGGACGACGACGATCTCCGCCGGGGCCGCCCCACCTGCCACAAGGTCTACGGCGAGACCATGGCCGTGCTGGCGGGGGACGCCCTCCAGGGGGAGGCCTTCCGGGTGATCGCCTCCGCCGGCGGCCTGACCGGGGAGCAGCGGTCCGACGCGGTTCTGGCCCTGGCCCGGGCCTGCGGCGCTGACGGCATGGTGGCCGGCCAGGTGCTGGACATGGACAAGCTGGCCGGAGACGAGGCGTCGGCCCGGCAGCTTTGCGCTCTGAAGACCGGGGCGCTGCTGCGGGCGGCGGCTGCCCTGGGGGCCATTGCCGCAGGCGCCTCCGCCATGGAGCGGGCGCAGGCGGAGGCCTTCGCGTCCCATGTGGGGCTGGCCTTCCAGGTTCGGGACGACATGCTGGACGTGACCGCCGATCAGGCGGAGCTGGGCAAGCCGGTGGGCTCGGACCGGGCGGAGGGCAAGCGGACCTTCGTGGACCTGCTGGGCCTGGGCGGGTGCGGTGCGCTGGTGGCGGAGGAGACCCGGCTGGCCAAGGAGGCGGTGTCCGCCTTCCGGCACAGCGGGTTTCTGCTGGCTCTGGCGGACAGTCTGGCGGACAGGAGGAAGTGACCGTGCGCCTTGGAATGCTCACCAACAACCCGGTCATCGACTGCGGCCTGCTGGCCTGGTTCCTGGCCCAGCTCATCAAGGTGCTTCTGGACGCGGTGCTGCTGCGGCGGCTGGAGCTGGGCCGCTTTGTCTCCAGCGGCGGAATGCCCAGCAGCCACTCCGCCCTGGTGGTGGCCTGCACCGCCGCCATCGGAAAGCTGTACGGGATCCAGGGCCCGGTGTTCGCCCTGTCGGTCATTATGTCGTCGGTGGTGATGTACGACGCGTGTAACGTCCGCCGCAGCGCCGGGGACACGGCCCGGCTGGTCAACCAGCTGCTGGAGCACGTGGAGCGGCTGACGGCGGAGGACTTCGCCGACAGCCTCCGGGAGGTCATGGGCCACACGCCCCTGCAGGTGCTCATGGGGGCGCTGCTGGGCCTGGCCGTGGGGCTGCTGGCGTAGAGCGGCGGGCAAAGAGAGAGTTTCTTAGAAGGAGGACTTCCCCATGAAGCAGTACGAATATAAAGTGATTGCCATCGCAACGGCCATTCCCGTCACCACAAAAGGGTACGAAAAAGTCGCGCAGGAATTTGAGACGCAGCTCAATGCGCTGGGTAGGGCGGGCTGGGAGCTTGTGCAGCGCACAGACGGCCTCTTTTTCTTCAAGCGGGAAATGCAGTAACGTCTCAGCGGCAAAACGGCAGCGGCAGCAGCGGAGGACAGCCATGTTCAAACGGGCCTATGTGGAGATCACCAATATCTGCAACCTCCGGTGCGCCTTCTGCCCGGGCACAAAGCGGCCGGAGCGGTTCATGCCGCCGGAGGAGTTTCGCATTCTGGCCCGCCGCCTGCGCCCCCATACGGGCTTTCTCTACCTCCATGTGATGGGGGAGCCCCTGCTCCACCCCCAGCTGGGGGAACTGCTGGAGATCGGAGCTGCGGAGGGATTCCGGCTCTGCCTGACCACCAACGGGACCCTGCTGGAGGCAAGACATGAGCTTCTGCTGTCCGCCCCGGCGCTCCATAAGCTCAGCGTCTCCCTCCACAGCATGGAGGGCAACAACGCGGGAGCCCTGGGCGGCTATCTCACCGGCGTGTGGGAGAGCGTCCAGGCCCTCTCCCAGGCCGGGATCATCTGCGCCCTGCGGCTGTGGAACATCGGGGGACAGGAGACGCGCAACGGCGAGATCCTGGCCTTTCTCGGGGACAGGCTGGGGACGCACCCCCTGGACCTGCCCCAGCTCCGCCGCGGCAGCTGGAAGCTGGGGCAGAGGCTATACCTGGAGCAGGCGGAGAAGTTCGACTGGCCTGAGCTGGAGGGCCCGGAGCGGGCGGCAGGATTCTGCCTGGGACTGCGGGACCAGGTGGCGGTGCTGGTGGACGGCACGGTGACGCCCTGCTGCCTGGACCACGAGGGGGACATTCCCTTGGGAAACCTGCTGGCGGAGGAGCTGGACGGCATTCTCGCCAGTCCCCGGGCCCGCGCAATCTGCGACGGATTCTCCCAGAGGCGGCCCAGCGAGGCGTTGTGCCGCCGGTGCGGATTTGCGGAGCGGTTTAACCGATGAATCGCCTGATGGCATCAAATCGGTAAATTTCACGCTGTGAGGAGGAGAAGCAATGGGAAGCAGAGTAGAAATAATCAATTCATTTTACGACAAAGATGGTGAAAACGATCGGCTGCTGCGCAGCAGGCATGGACAACTTGAGTATCTGACAACCATGCACTATATTCACAGGCTTGTTCCGGATATGTCCAGAATTTTGGAGGTTGGCGCGGGAACAGGGAGATACTCGGTAACGCTTGCAAAGGAAGGGCATACGGTGACTGCGGTGGAACTTGCCTCAAAGAACTTTGCAATGCTTCAGGAGAACAGCAAAGGGATAGAGACGATTTCCGCCGTACAGGGTGATGCGCTTGATTTGGTTGATTTGAAGGATAATACCTTCGACTGTACACTGGTATTCGGACCGTTATATCATCTATATGACAGAAAAGACCAATTAAAAGCGTTGAACGAAGCCGTTAGAGTTACAAAGGAGAACGGTCTTGTCATGGTGGCTTTTTTGTCGGTCCATGCGATCATGTTTGACAATTATCTTCGAGGGAATTGGAAAAACGGAGAAAAAGAAAACTTCTCTGAAGATTACCAGGTGAGGCATTTTGAAAATCAGATTTTTACAGGGTTTAACATTGATGAATTTGAAGCCCTGTTTGATACGTTCGCTGTAGAGAAAATCGCAACAGTGGCCGCGGACGGCATTATGCAGCTTGCGGAGGGCAGAAGTGACTTTGCCATGTCGGATGAAGAATTTCAGGACTATACAAGGTACCATCTGCATCATTGCGAAAGGCGCGAATTATTGGGCTGTTCCAGCCATCTGCTCTATATCTGCAAAAAAAGAGCTTAAAACATAAGTTACAGTGTATCGGGTGGTTATGGGGAAAGGAAAAAGAGAGAAGGAACACGAGGACAAACCATGAGAGAAGGCCGGCTGCAAGCCATGGCCGGGCCCCTGCTGGCCTGGTACGATGAAAACAAGCGGGACCTGCCCTGGCGTGGGACCGGGGACCCCTACCGGGTGTGGGTGTCGGAGATCATGCTCCAGCAGACCCGGGTGGCGGCGGTGATGCCCTACTACCAGCGGTGGATGGAGGAGCTGCCCACGGTGGAGGCCCTGGCGGCGGTGGACGAGGAGCGGCTGATGAAGCTGTGGCAGGGCCTGGGCTACTACAGCCGGGCCAGAAACCTCCAGCGGGCGGCCCGGATGATCGTGGAGGAGTACCGCGGCCGCTTCCCGGACCGGTACGAGGACCTGTTGCGCCTGCCGGGGGTGGGGGACTACACCGCCGGGGCTATCGCCTCCATCGCCTTCTCCCGGCCGGTCCCGGCGGTGGACGGCAACGTGCTGCGTCTGGCAGCCCGGGTGGCGGATATTGAGGAGGACATCATGGACGGCAGGGTCCGCCAGATGTTCCGGCGGCTGATGGAGCAGGCCATGCCAACCAACCGGCCCGGGGACTTCAATCAGGCCATGATGGATCTGGGGTCCGCCGTCTGTCTGCCCAACAGTCCGCCCCTGTGCGGCCAGTGTCCCCTGGCGGCGCTGTGCGAGGCCAAACGGCTGGGCCGCCAGGGGGAGCTGCCTGTCCGGCGGAAAAAGGCCCGGCGCCGCCGGGAGGAGATGACGGTGTACCTTCTCCTGCGGGAGGGGCGGGTTGCCCTGCGCCGCCGGGAGGGCAGGGGGCTGCTGGCGGGGCTGTGGGAGTTTCCCCACGTGCCCGGCGCGCTGGCGGAGGCCCAGGCCGGCGGGCCGGTGGCGGCCTGGGGCCTGACAGCTCTGGACTGGCGCAGAAAGCTGGAGGCCCGGCACATATTCACCCATGTGGAGTGGCATATGACCGGCTATCTGCTGACGGTCAGCGGGGACTGCCCCGCCCTTACCTGGGCGGATCAGGAGGCGCTGGACGCTATGGCGGTGCCGTCGGCCTTTGGAAAATTTCTGGACCAGGCGACAGAATATCTGTCCGGTCAACAGCAGATCAACGGATGAGGAGAAGAAAAATGGCACAGCTCTATTTCAAGTACGGGGCCATGGGCTCCAGCAAGACCGCCAACGCATTGATGGCCCGCTTCAACTACGAGGAGCGGGGGCAGGAGACGCTGCTGGTAAAGCCCCAGCTGGACCAGCGGGACGGAGACCACATGGTCCGCTCCCGGATCGGCCTGACCCACCCCTGCGTCTACTTCCACGAGATGCGGGCCATGGGGGAGGAGGCGCTGAAAAGGTACGCCTGTGTCATTGTGGACGAGGCCCAGTTTCTCACCAGGGAGGAGGTTTTGTTCCTGGTTCATCTGGTGGATGCGTGCAATATCCCGGTGATGTGCTACGGCCTGCGCACGGACTTCAAGGGGGAGCTGTTTGAGGGCAGCTACGCCCTGCTGGTGATGGCGGACAAGATCGAGGAGGTTAAGACCATCTGCTGGTGCGGAAAGAAGGCCACCTTCAACGCCCGCTTTGACGAGCAGGGCCGGGTGCTCAAGGAGGGGGCTCAGGTGGTGCTGGGGGCCAACGACAAGTACATCGGCCTGTGCCGCCGCCACTGGATGGCCAATGATCTGGGGCCGGACTTTCATCCCCGCGGCGCAGGGGACTGACGCGAAAAGGTGCTTGGGACGAGAGCGTCCCAAGCACCTTTTATCAGGTCTGTCAGAACATATCGCTGAAAATATCGTCCAGCCGGATGGGGAGATCGTCATAGAGGTGGCAGTAGAACTCCGTCACCATCTCTGCCTTTTCCTCCTCCGTCATGTGGATGAGCATATAGTCCGGGTACACGGAGTAGGAGCCCCGCAGCTCAAACCGGCCCTCCTCCAGCAGATACACGTCCACGCTCCGGGCCTCCGGGCTGACGATCCAGTACTCCGAAACGCCGCACCGCTCATAGACCCGCTTCTTGCGGCCCTTGTCGTGCACGCCCGTGCTGGGGGACAGGATCTCCACCACCAGATCCGGCGCGCCGTGGACGCCGTCCGCCTTGATCTTGTCCCTGTCGCAGACCACCATAAAGTCCGGGACAAAGTGGTCCGTCTCCGTGAGAAACACCTTCTCCCCGTCCCCAAAGGGGATGCAGGGCTTCCCCCTCAGGTAGCTTCCAAAGAGGAGGAATATATTTCCCGCCACCCGGTTGTGGTTGGTGGCGGCGGGGGACATGGCTACGATTTTGCCGTTGATGAGCTCCTCCCGTCCCTCCCTCAGATATGCCAGATTGTTGTTCATAGATACCGCTCCTTTCTTCGATTCCAGCCGCCCTATCCGCCGCCTCTATCTGGCCGGAGGGCCGCGCTCTCCACGGGGATCTGGCCGAACAGCTCCAGCTCCTCCCCGTCCACCAGCAGGCGCAGCTCCTCCACCGTCTCCATGGAGTACAGGCTCCGGGCCAGGGATTGCAGGATCAGCGCCTGCCGCTCCCCATCCTCCGGCAGCAGCTCCAGGGCCGCCGCCGGCAGGCTGACGTAGCACACCCCGCTGTCCACCCGGACATAGTTAAAGGAAAATCCCTCCGGGATCACCCGGCTCAGCTCCCGGTTCTCCGGCCCTTCCAGCAGCGCCGACGCCAGGGACTCCGCCAGGGTCTGTCCCTCGTATAGGGAGAGGGTGCGCTTCTCCCCCGCCAGAGTCCCGCTGCCGCTGAGGAAGTAGAGGGTCACATCCACCGTCTGGAGGATGTCGTCCATGGTGGACAGCAGCACGTCCCGCTCATAAAACACCTGCTTGGGCTGCTGGCCCACAGGCCGGCCCTGGGCCGTGATGCGCACCGCGCCGATGCCGTCCAGCCCCGTCAGCGAGAGGGTCAGGCAGTAGTCCGCCATGGAGAGCCCCACCCCCACCAGCTGGTTGAAGCCGCTGCTCAGATCCACGTAGGCCGTCCGGTCCCGGATCTCCAGGCCCAGCAGCTCCAGGCCCGGGAGTGGGCTTTGCAGGGTCCCGTCCGCCGGGCCCTCCAGCAGCCGCTTCACCACGGCCTCGGCCCTGTCCCGCACGCCGGCCCCCTCCGGCAGCTCCAGATTCTCCATGCGGCTCTGGATCCGGTCCCCGCCCCGGGCGTCCTCCTCCGGCGAAAGGTAGTAGATCAGAACGTCCCCCGGCCGGGCCTCCGGCTCCCCGCCCCGGCCGCAGGCGCCCAGGACCAGGGCCAGAGCGGCCAGGAACGCCGCGTACCGCCGCCTCATGTGCACGCCTCCCCCTGCTCCAGACTGGGCAGCGTCACCGTAAACCGGGAGCCGCCGGTGGCCACATTCTCCGCCCAGATGGATCCGCCCCGGCGGATGACCGTGTCGCTGACAATGCTCAGCCCCAGACCCGTACCGCCGGCGGCCCGGGAGCGGGCCTTGTCCACCCGGTAGAACCGCTTGAACACGTTGGGCAGGTCCTCGGGGGGAATGCCGATGCCGTTGTCCTCCACGGTGATGACCGTGGCGTCCTCGCCGGCCTCCGCCCGGATGCGCACAAAGCCCCCCCGGCGGTTGTACTTGATGGCGTTCTCCCCCAGGTTGTAGATGATCTGGTGGAGCTCCCCCGCTGTGGCGATTACCGCCGCGCCGCTGTCGCAGATGGTGAGCAGATCCACCCCCTTCTCCTGGGCCACAGGCCGCAGCATCCGCCCCGCCCGCTCCATCACCGGCTCCACCTCCACCCGGACCGGCGCCTCGGCCACGCCGCTGTCCAGCCGGGTCAGGCGCAGCAGGTCCTCGGTGATGCGGCTCAGCCGCTCCGCCTCCTGGCCGATGTCGCTGACAAACTCCCGCAGGGTCTCCCCCTCCATGTTCTCGTTCTGGAGGATGGAGTCCGTCAGCAGCCGGATGGCCGCCAGAGGGGTGCGCAGCTCGTGGGACGCGTCGGAGACGAACTGCCGCCGGGCGCTCTCCGTCTCCTGGAGGCGGTCCACCAGATCGTTGAACTCCCCGGCGATCTGGGTGAACTCGTCGTGTCCGGACAGGACCGCCCGCCGGTTGTAGGCCCCCTCCCGCACGCCCCGGATGGCCCCCTGAAGGCTCCCCAGCCGCCGCGTCAGCTGCCGGGAGAAGATCATGCTCAGGGTCACCACCAGCCCCGCGATGCCCAGGGAGATACTCAGAAGGGTGGTGCGCAGATTCTCCAGCAGGGACGCCTGCTGGGTGTCGTACTCGTAGACATATACGCCGCCGATGATCTGGTTGCGGTAGAGCACCGGCTGGGCGGCGGAGGAGTGGAAGGCCCCCTCCTTGTACACGCTGTACATGGCGCTGCTGCCCCGCAGCGCCTCCACCAGCTCGTTATAGAACACGAACCGCCCCGCCGCGTTGCCGGCCTCCCGGGTGTCGTAGAGCACCTGACCGTAGGGGTCCGTGATGATGGCCCGGGAGAAGCCCTCCGCCTCCACCGCCGACACCGCCTGGGCCACGTTCTCCTCCGTCAGCTCGTCCAGGTTGGCCACGGCGGCGTTGAGGGCGGACACGCTGCTCAGAAGCGTGGTCCGCTTGGCCCGGAACACCAGATCCTGGCTCACCAGCAGGGGATAGGTGTTCATGAGCACCAGGACAATGAGCAGTATGGCGATATAGCTGGCGCTGATCTTCAGCTGTAATGAGATCCTACCCCTTAAAATAGTAGCCAACTCCCCACTTGGTCATGATGTGGTCCGGCTCCGCCGGTTTGCGCTCCAGCTTCTCCCGCAGGCGGCGGATATGCACGTCCACGGTCCGGTAGTCCCCGGTGTAGGCGTAGCCCCAGACCACGTTCATCAGGTTCTCCCGGCTGTAGACCCGCCGGGGGTTCTTCATAAGAAGCTCCACCAGATCGTACTCCTTGGCCGTCAGCTCCACCACCTGCCCGTCCCGGATGGCCACCCGCTGCTCCGTGTCCAGGGTGAGGTCCCCGGCGGTGATGCACTTGGCCTGCTTCCCCTGGCCCCCGGCGGAGGCCCGGCGGAGCATGGCCCGGATGCGGGCCTTCAGCTCCAGGATGTTGAAGGGCTTGGTGATGTAGTCGTCCGCCCCGCACTCAAAGCCGATGATCTTGTCCGTGTCCTCGCTGCGGGCGGTGAGCATGATGATGGGCACGTTGGAGAACTCCCGGATGCGCATACAGGCCTCCAGGCCGTCGATCTCCGGCATCATCAGATCCAGGATGATGAGGTCAAAGCCCCCGGACCGGGCCAGCTCCACAGCGGCCGCGCCGTCGTAGGCGCACTCCACCTGGTAGCCCTCGTTCTCCAGGTTGAACTTGATGCCCTTTACCAGCAGCCTCTCATCATCCACTACCAATATTTTCATGGAACAGTATCCTCCTGCGTCTTGTCGGTTTCTTCCCCCACGGTCACCTCCTGGCGAAGCTTCTCCAGCGTGGCCTCACCGATGCCCTTCACCTCCAGCAGCTCCTCCACCGTCCGGAAGGGGCCGTGCTCGGTCCGGTAGGCGATGATCCGCTCCGCCAGGGCCGGGCCAATGCCGGGAAGGGTCTGGAGGGCGGCCGCGTCCGCCGTGTTCACGTCCACCGGGCCCCGGGGCTCCGGCTCTGCCGGGAGCTGGGGCGCCGGCGGCTCCCGGTCTATGCGCTGAACGGAGATGGTGTAGTCCGTGCCTGCCGCCGTATGGGACGCGTCCAGATACAGCAGCCCAAGGGCCGCCAGAAACGCTGCCGTCAGGGCCAGAAGGGCCCACTCAGATTTTGTCAGTTTTCCTGCCACTTTCACGGTTGAACTCCGTCTGTTTTTTTGGTATACTGGATGAAGCACGGGCGCCGTCCCCCTGTTTCGAGGCTCCGGAAGCAATCCTTTATGACCAGTATACCATACTTTTATGGAGAATGATATGAAAATTCGCCGCTTTTTCTCTCTTTTTTTCTGCTGTGTTCTGTTCCTCCAGCTCACCGCCCCCGCCCTGGCCGCGCAGGACGACGTGGGTGACTGGGAGATTGCCGCCAAGGCAGCCCTGCTCATTGACCCGGACACGGAGGAGATCCTCTACGCCCGGAACATCCACGAGCGGCTCTATCCCGCCAGCCTGACCAAGATCATGACCTGCCTTCTGGTGCTGGAGGCCATCGACAGCGGCAAGCTGACCAGGGAGACGGTGCTCACCGCCTCGGAGGCGGCGGTCACCTCCATCCCCCCCGACGGCAGCAACGCCGGCATCAAGGTGGGGGAGGAGCTGACGGTGGACAGCCTCCTCTACTGCATCATGCTCTCCTCGGCCAACGAGGGGTGCAACATCCTGGCCGAGGCGGTGTCCGGCTCCATTGACGGCTTTGTGGAGCAGATGAACCAGAAGGCCGCGGCCCTGGGGTGTACGGACACCCACTTTGTCAACACCAACGGCCTGCCGGACTCCAACCACTACACCACCGCCTGGGACCTCTACCTCATCACCAAGGAGGCTAGGACCCATCCGGACTTCATGCCCCTGGTGGGAACCATCTTCTACGAGGTGCCGGCCACCAACCTGTCCGATCCCCGCAAGCTCTACACCACCAACTACCTCATCTCCAGCTACCGCACCAGCGGGTACATATACAAGGGGGCGGAGGGCATCAAGACCGGCTCCACCAGCGCCGCCGGCTACTGTCTGGTGGCCAGCGCGTCCCGCAGCGGCCGCAGCCTTCTCAGCGTGGTGCTGGGGGCGGAGCGGATCACCCTGGAGGACGGCACCATCCTCACCCAGAGCTTTTCGGAGACCATCAAGCTCTATGACTGGGGCTTTGACAGCTTCAGCCGGCAGGTGATCCTGCGGGCTGACGAGCTGGTGGGGGAGGTCCCTGTGACCCTGTCCCAGGAGCAGAACACGGTGAAGGTCCACCCCGCCCAGGAGATCGAGCGGCTGCTGCCCAAGGATATAGACCTTACCCGGGACATCTCCCGGATCATCACCCTCAGCGAGGAGAGCGTGGAGGCCCCGGTGACCAAGGGTCAGGTGCTGGGACAGATCACCCTCAGCAGCGGCGACACGGTGTACGCCCAGGTGGACCTGCTGGCGGACGAGGACGTGAGCGCCTCCCGCCTTCTGGTGTTCCGCCGGGATCTGCTGGCCTTCCTGCACCGGCCTGCGCTGTGGATCTGCGTGGGCAGCGCGGCGGCAGCGGTGGCCCTGCTCCTGGGCCTGCGCGCCTTCCTCCGGGCCCGCCGCCGGCGCTACCGGAAGGTCTCCTCCCGGGGCCGGCGCACCAGCAGCGGCTACCGGGGCCGCCGGCGGTAAGCGATGAATCAAGGCATACCTCCTCTTTTTGGGGGGTATGCCTTCTTTTTGTGCCTGCCGGTCAGCCGTCCAGAGGCACGGAGAGGAGGGCGGCGGCGTTCTTCTCCACGCCGTTGAGGAGGAAGCCGGCCAGATCGCAGGCGTAGACCCGCCCCGATGTCCTCACGCCCTGCTCCTCCATGTACCGGGTCAGGGCGTCATAGCCGCCGGAGATGTCCCACCGGCCCCGGCAGCACAGGCACAGATAGTCCCCGGCCGGCCTCTCCAGGCAGTAGGGGCAGTCCACAGGCTCCCGTATCCGGGTGTAGAGGTGGCTGATGGTCCCCGGTCCCGGCCGGACTTTGGGCAGGTGGATGGCCCCCAGCTGGTAGTCCGGCTGCATCCCGTACTCCCGGCAGAGGGCCTGACACCGCTCCAGCACGGCAATAACCATCTCGTCCTCCCCGGCCCCGGGCTCCATCAGTCCCTCCAGCTCCCTGGCCGGGATAGCCAGCAGGTGCTCCCGCTCAAATCGGGCCACCCGGGGAACCATGTCCGGGTCCGCCCACTCCATGCTCCCGATGGCGTGGGAGAGCACGAAGTCCATCTGCTCCAGCTTCCGCCGCTCCTGCTCCAGGCGGCGGCGCTGCTCCCGCAGCACGGCCAGGGTCCCGCCAGCGGTCTGCTGGCAGCGGCGGATCTCCTCCAGCGGCGTACCGGTCTGACGGAAGATGGCGATGGCGTAGTAGTCGTAAAACTGCTCCACATCGTAGTAAAAGTAGCCGTTCGCCCCCTGATGGGCCGGGCGGAGCAGCCCCTCGTCCTTATAGTGGCGCAGCGTCTCCTTGGTGGTGCCGCACAGGGCGGCGAAGGCGCCGGTGGTCAGTCCTCTCTGTTCCATAAAATTTCCCCCTTTCATGGAAAAATTCCGCTTGACTGCGTGGCGGCCACACGGTTTATGATACTACCCACCGGGACATTTTGCAAGTCTCCGGCACCATATACAGAAACGAGGAACCACAACATGGACAACAAGCTTGACTCCTACCACCAGCCGGTCACAGGCCGGAACATCCTCCGCTTTGCCCTTCCCACCATGGTGATGACCGTGTTCAACGCCTTCTACACCATGGTGGACGGCCTGTTCGTGTCCAACCTCATCGGCACGGAGGCCCTCTCCGCCATCAACCTGACGGCCCCGGCCATCGGCCTGATTACGGCGGTGTCCGGAATGCTGGCCACCGGCGGCAGCGCCGTGGTGATGAACAAGATGGGGGAGGGACGGGACCGGGAGGCCCGGGAGGACTTCACCCTCCTGATCGCCGCCAACGCCGTGGCGGGCGCGGTGATGATGGTCCTGGGCTATGCCCTCATGGACCGTCTGCTGGGGACCATGGGCCTGTCCCCGGCGGTGTTCGACTACTGCCGCGACTATCTGAGCGCCTATCTCCCCTTCACCATTCCCATTCTGCTGATGTACAACTTTTCCCTGTATCTCATCGCCGCGGACAGGCCGCGGCTGTCCCTGATCTGCACCGTGGCCGGCGGAGTGACCAACATCGTGCTGGACTTTGTGCTGGTGGGGCTGGCGGGCCTGGGACTGCGGGGCGCGGCCATTGCCACCGGCCTGGGCTACTCCATCACCGCCGCCGCGGGCTTCCTGGTATTCGGCAAGCGGGAGAGCCTGCTCCACTTCCAGCGCCCGGTCCTCCGGGGACGGGTGCTCCTGGATGCCTCCGCCAACGGCCTGTCGGAGCTGGCCACCGCTCTGGTCTCCGGCATCACCACGCTGCTGTTCAACCTGGCTATGCTCAAATATGTGGGCGAGGACGGCGTGGCGGCCATTACCATCATCATGTACGTGCTGATGTTTGTCAGCGCCCTGTTCATGGGCTACTCCTACGGCGTGGCTCCCATGATAAGCTACTTCCACGGGGAGGGGAACCGGGAGAAGCTGAAAAAGCTGGTGCGATTCAGCCTCCGCTTCATTATGGGGACCTCGGCGGCCTGCGTGCTGGTTTCCATCCTGCTCACGGAGCCCCTGGTGGGCGTGTTCACCCGCCCGGACAGCCCTGTCTGGGATCTGGCGGTGACCGGCAACCGGCTCTGCTCCCTGGCCCTCCTCTTTGTGGGATGGAACGCCTTTGCCAGCGGGATGTTCACGGCCCTCTCCAACGGAGCCGCCTCCGCCGCGCTGGCCTTCTCCCGGTCCTTCCTCTTTACCGTGGCCAGCATCCAGATCATGCCCGTCCTGCTGGGCGGCGTCACAGGCGTGTGGCTGGCCACCCCCGTGGCGGAGCTGCTGGGGGCGGTGATGGCCGCCGCCGCGGCGGCGAAATACCGGGGGCGGTACGGATATTGAGGGGGAACGCGCTCAACGGCTCCCCTTCACCATTTCCCTGTCCTGGCGGCAGGGAAATTTCTATTGCGTTTCCCCTGAGGACGTGCTATACTTGCCCTATGCTGTCGAACGTGCGGCAGCCATGAAAACGACATATTGCGAAGCAGCCGGTGCCGCCAGCCCGGGGAGGTTTGGCGGAGAATAGGGAAACAGGTGCGAGGCCTGTGCGATTCCGTCACTGTATGCGGCGCGCGAGCCCCTGTCTGTCGCAGGGCAGCCACTGGATGAATTCCGGGAAGGCGGGGCTTGCCGGAGCCGTGAGCCAGGAGACCTGCCGCCTGCTTGGTACAGGGGCGGAATCAGTCCGTCCCGGGATCACGGAGTTTTGATTCGTACCGCACGCGCCGCCGGGCGAGGGAACACCGTGGTCATCTGATGGATGGCCGCGTTTTTCTTTGCGCCCGGACAATAGACAGCCCAAAAGGAGGAAATACATCATGATGAAACGCAGCCTGTGGATCGTCCTGCTGGCCGTCCTGCTTCTGACCCTGCCGGCCGGGTGCGGCGGCGCGCCGGACCAGCCCGGTCCGGACAGCGGAGCAGCGCCGCCCGTCTCCCCGGTGGAAGATTCGGCAGAGCCCGGCAGACCGGCGGCCCCCCCGGCCGCCGCACCGAACCGGGAAGCGGCGGAGCCCCCGCCTGCGGAGAACAGGCCGTCGGGGACGCCGGAGAGCCCTGACGCTCCTGCGCCCGATCCGGCCCCCGCGCCGGACCCGGAACCCGCTCCAGGGGAGGCGCCTGCCGCCCCGGAGCCCGCAGCCTCCCCGGCCCCCGCGCCGGAGCCGGAGGGAGAGAGCGTCAGGGCAGGGGATACATACACGATCTCCGTGACGCTGGAGGGCGGCTCCGGCCGCGCCAGCGTGGAGTCCCCCGCGAAGCTGCACTTTGACGAGACCGGAAAGTGCTGGGCCACCATCGTCTGGAGCAGCCCCAATTTTGACTACATGAAGGTGGACGGCCAGCGGTACGATCCCATCAGCACGGAGGGCAATTCCACCTTTGAGATCCTCGTGTCCGCCTTTGATACGCCCCTGCCCATCATCGCGGACACTGTAGCCATGAGCGAGCCCCATGAGGTGGAGTATACCCTGACCTTTGACTACGCGTCCATGGAGGACGCGTAAATGAGGAGACAGTGATGACATACCGAAAATTTTTCTCCGCCCTCCTGCTGGCGGCGGCCCTGCTGTGCGCCTGCGCCCAGAGGGAACCCGCCGGGGAGGAGAATCCCGCCGGGACCCCCGCGCCCCCGGCGGAGCAGGCTCTTCTCTGGGGCGGGCTGGACTGGAGCGAGCATCTGGACCTTACCTACGCCCAGAGCTTTGCCGTGGACTTCTCGCCGGAGGGCTGCGCCAAAATCGTCATTGACCAGGAGACCTACCTGCTGGTGCCGGAGGATGGTCAGGTCCCGGCGGAGCTGCCGGAGGATGTGACTGTTCTCCGCCAGCCCCTGGACAACATCTACCTCCAGGCCACCTCGGCTATGGACTGCTTCCGCCGCCTGGACGCCATCGACGCGGTCACCCTCTCCGGCACCCAGGCCGAGGGCTGGTACATCCCCGAGGCCCGTCAGGCCATGGAGGACGGGCGCATGGCCTACGCCGGCAAGTACAGCGCCCCGGACTATGAGCTCATCAAGTCCAAGGGCTGCGGCCTGGCCCTCACCTCCACCATGATCTACCACAACCCGGAGGTGAAGGAGCAGCTGGAACGGCTGGGGATCCCCGTGCTGGTGGAGCGGTCCAGCTACGAGAGCCACCCCCTGGGACGGATGGAGTGGATCAAGCTCTATGGCGTGCTCCTGGGCCGGCGGCAGGAGGCGGAGGACTACTTCGCCGCGCAGCTGGAGCGGCTGGAGCCCATCCTGGAGCAGGAGAACACCGGCAGGACCGTGGCCTTCTTCTCCGTCACCTCCAACGGCTCCGTCACCGTGCGCAAAAGCGGGGACTACATCGCCAAGGCCATTGCCCTGGCCGGGGGCGTGTACGCCTTTCAGGAGCTGGCGGAGGAGGAGAACGCCCTGTCCACCATCAACATCCAGATGGAGACCTTTTACGATCAGGCCAGGGACGCGGATGTGCTCATCTACAACAGCGCCATTGAGGCGGACCTGGACACCATAGAGCAGCTGGTGGACAAGAGCGCCCCGCTGGCGGACTTCAAGGCTGTGAAGAGCGGGGACGTGTGGTGTACGGGCAAGAGTATGTTCCAGGAGTCCCAGTCCGTTGGAGACATGATGCTGGATATCCACGCCATTGTGTCGGAGGAGAACCCGGCGGAGGGGTCTCTGACCTACCTGCACCGGCTGAAATGACAGGGGGAACCATGAGACGAGCCCTTCGCTATGTGACCTGCTTTGCCCTGCTGGGGGCGGTGCTGGCGGTGCTGCTGGTGTGGAACATCAGCGCCGGCAGCGTGTACTTCGCGCCGGGGGAGATCCTCTCCGCCCTGCTCTCCCCGCCGGACGGGGGCATCATCTGGGGCATCCGCCTGCCCCGGGTGCTGGCGGCCGCCATTCTGGGGGGCGCGCTGTCCGTGTCCGGCTTCCTGCTCCAGACCTTTTTCGCCAACCCCATTGCCGGGCCCTTTGTGCTGGGCATCTCCTCGGGGGCCAAGCTGACGGTCTCCCTGTGCATGGTGCTGCTCCTGAGCCGGGGGGTGGTCATCAGCTCCATGGCGCTGATCCTGGCGGCCTTCGCCGGATCCATGCTCTCCATGGGGTTCATCCTCCTGCTCTCCCGGCGGGTGCGGCAGATGAGCATGCTGGTGGTCAGCGGCGTGATGATCGGTTACATCTGCTCCGCTGTCACCGACTTTGTGGTGACCTTTGCCGACGACTCCAACATT
Source organism: uncultured Oscillospiraceae bacterium (assembly GCA_910579965.1). Lineage (GTDB taxonomy): Bacteria > Bacillota > Clostridia > Oscillospirales > Oscillospiraceae > Pelethomonas. The sequence goes on along the minus strand of CAJTWF010000029.1, from coordinate 5,487 downwards.
GTCAACCTCCACAACTGGTCCCTGGGCAGCTTCTCCGGCACCAGCTGGGAAAACGTGGGCCTGATGGCCCTGGTGGTGGGGGCGGGGCTGGCCCTGTCCTTCCTGCTGTCCAAGCCCATCGGGGCCTACCAGATGGGGGAGGTGTACGCCCAGAACATGGGGGTGAACATCCGGCGGTTCCGGGTGGAGCTGATTCTGCTCTCCAGCATTCTCTCCGCCTGCGTCACCGCCTTCGCCGGCCCCATCTCCTTTGTGGGCATCGCGGTCCCCCATCTGGTCAAGGGCCTCTTCCGCACGGCCCGGCCTGTGCTCATCATCCCCGCCTGCTTTCTGGGGGGCGCGGCCTTCTGCCTCGGCTGCGATCTCATCGCCCGCACCGCCTTCGCCCCCCGGGATATGTCCATCAGCTCCGTTACAGCCGTGTTCGGCGCGCCTGTGGTGCTCTGCCTGATGGCCTCCCGGCGGGGCGGGAGAGGGGGGAACCCATGAGCGGGATCAAGCTGCGCACGGAGAATCTGACCGTCGGCTACAGCGGCAGGGCCCTCATTGGGGACATCACCCTCTCCCTGCACCAGGGGCAGATCATGACCCTCATAGGCCCCAACGGCGCGGGCAAGTCCACCATCCTCAAAAGCGTCATCCGCCAGCTGGCCCTGGTGGGCGGGGCGGTGTACCTGAACGGCCGGGACATGGCCCCCATGCCGGAGCGGGAGGTTGCCCGCCGCCTGAGCGTGCTGATGACCGGCCACATCCATCCGGAGCTGATGACCTGCTTTGACGTGGCCGCCACCGGGCGCTACCCCTACACGGGCCGGCTGGGCATCCTCAGCCGGGAGGACCGGGAGAAGGTGTCTCAGTGCCTGGAGCTGGTCCACGCCTCCGGGCTGGCGGAGCAGGACTTCTCCCGCATCAGCGACGGCCAGCGCCAGCGGGTGCTGCTGGCCCGGGCCCTGTGCCAGGAGCCGGAGGTGCTGGTGCTGGACGAGCCCACCTCCTTCCTGGACATCCGCCACAAGCTGGAGCTGCTGGCCATACTGAAGGACATGGTCCGCCTGCGGCAGCTGGCGGTGCTCATGAGCCTCCACGAGCTGGATCTGGCCCAGAAGGTCAGCGACTGGGTGGTCTGCGTCCGGGGGGACCGGATTGACCGCCAGGGCCCGCCGGAGGAGATCTTTTCCGCGGAGTACATCATGGAGCTCTACGGCGGAACCCGGGGCAGCTACAGCGCCCTCTTCGGCTCCCTGGAGCTGGAGCGGGCGGCGGGGGAGCCGGAGGTGTTCGTCATCGGAGGCGGCGGGGCGGGGATCCCGGTCTACCGCCGCCTCCAGCGCCAGGGCGTGCCCTTTGCCGCCGGGGTCCTGCCGGAAAATGACGTGGACTTCCCGGTGGCCGCCGCCCTGGCCGCCCGGGTGGTGGCGGAGCGGCCCTTCCAGAGCGTGGGGGAGGAGGCCTTCCGGCAGGCGCGGGCGGTGATGGACCGGTGCCGCCGGGTGGTGTGCCCCCTGGAGCGCTTCGGGCCTGTGAACGAGAAAAACCGCCTGCTCCGGGATCTGGCCCGGCAGGCGGGAAAGCTGGAGGAATAAACGCCCGTATTCAACGGCTGTGCATACAGAAAATCACCCTCTCCGCCGCTTGGACGGAGGGGGTGATCTCTTTAGCGATTCCGGCGTGCCGGCCATCAAGGGCTGTGGAAACCGGCCTATGCCAGCACCTCGTCCGCGATCCGCTCCATGGCGGCCACGTCGGCCTCCTTTACCGCGCCCTGAATGGTGTGGACCGTGGGGCAGATGGTCACGTCCTTCATAGCCTCCAGATAGGCCCGCATGTGCTTGGCCGCCGAGGGGGCCCAGGACCCGTTTTCGATGAGGGCCACTGTGCGGCTCCGGTAGGTCTTGTCCCGCAGGTGGGCCATGAAGTGGTCCATGGCCGGGAACAGCCCGCCGTCGTAGGTGGGGCTCATGGCCACCAGCCTTCCGCAGCGGAAGGCCTCCTCCACCGCGACAGCCTGGTCCTCCCGGCACAGATCCACCAGCGCCACCCGGCCGCAGCCCCTGCGCTCCAGGATCTCCTTCATCTTCCCGGCGGCCTGGGCGGTGTTGCCGTGGATGGTGGCAAAGGCCACCAGCACCGCGTCCTTTTCCTCCGGCTCATAGCGGCTCCAGCGGTCATACTTGTCCAGGTAGAAGCCCAGGTTCTCCCGCAGCACAGGGCCGTGGAGGGGGCAGATGGTCCGGATATCCAGCCCGGCCGCCTTTTTCAGCAGGGCCTGGACCTGCGCGCCGTACTTGCCGACGATGTTGAAGTAATAGCGGGCGGCCTCCTTCTCCCAGCTCTGCCCGGCGGACAGGGCCCCGAAGGTGCCGAAGCCGTCGGCGGAGAAGAGGATCTTCTCGCAGGACTCGTAGCTCACCATCACCTCCGGCCAGTGGACCATGGGGGCCATGACAAAGGTGAGGGTGTGGCTGCCCAGGGGGAGGGTATCCCCCTCCTTGACGGTGAGGGCGGGGGCGGCGGCCAGAGCGGGGAAGAACTTGGGCAGCATGGAGAAGGTCTTGGCGTTGCCCACCAGCGTCATGTTGGGATACCTCTCCGCCAGCAGGCCGATGCTGCCGGCGTGGTCAGGCTCCAGGTGCTGGATGACCAGATAGTCGGGGGCGCGGCCCTTCAGCTCCGCCTCCAGATTCTCCAGCCAGTCCGGGGCGGCCCGGCGGTCCACGGTGTCCATTACGGCCACCTTTTCATCCAGGATCACATAGGAGTTGTAGGACACGCCGTTGGGGACCGGATACTGGCTTTCAAACAGGTCAATGGTGGTGTCGTCCACGCCCACATAGCGGATGGCGTCAGACACATGCAGCTCAGTCATGGGAGTGATTTCCTTTCTTTATTTGCGCCGCCGGGAGAGGCGGTCAGACTTCCTCCGTATTATAAATGACCGGAACAGGGCTTGTCAATGGATACCAGGGCATGTTTCCTGCAAAAACCGGCAAATTGTCAGGGCCGCCCCCCTGTTTTCCCCATTTTCCCCGTTTCCCCGCAGCGCCTCCGGCGGAGAGATGGCCTCCGGACAGACAAGAGGGCGCCCCTTTCGGAACGCCTCCCACGCAGGATGTATCTGTTTTCCAGGGCGGTACGCCGGCGGAAAACGCCGGCATAGGCCCCCGTACTGCCCTCAGCTCTTGCCGATGATCTTCTCTCCGCACTTGGGGCAGGTGATCTCAATCTTCCCCTTGCCCGCCGGCACGCGGCAGATGGTCTTACAGCTTTTGCAGGTGAAGTACTTGTGCTCCTTGTCCAGACTGCGCTGGCGCATTCCGGCCAGCCGCCCCCGGATAGGGGACCACCAGGCGAGGAACCGGGCGTTCTCCGCCCTGCGCCTGACCAGATTGCGGGAGAACATGCGGAACAGCAGCAGCGCCGCCGCCAGCAGGGTCAGGATATTGAAGAACGCTGCCGCCGCCGCACTGCGGACAAAGAGGGCCCGCAGCAGGCAGACAACCAGATAGACCGCCAGCAGGGCCACATTGAGCTGGTCAGAGCCGTTCCTTCCGTACATAAACCGCGCCAGGGCGCTGCTCGCCCGATAAAAGACGTTCCGCATGGAGAGGACCTCGATTCCTTCATCAAGTTATGTCCAGTATACCTATAAAATATGAACAAATAAAGATCCCCGGGAAAAATTTTTTGAAAGAAGCAAGCCCTCCGCCGGATCCCCGGCGGAGGGCTGATAGACGGGGTTCCGGAGACCGCTGGCTCAGTTCTTCTCCTCCTTGGGCGCAGGCTTTGCGGGGGCCTCGTACTTGGGGTTCTCGTTCCCAGGCTTGAGCATGCTGCTGCGTCCATTGAGGCGGCCGCCGTCCTCCACCACCAGGGATACGGTGGTCACGTCCCCCTCCAGGCTGCCGGTCTTTTCCAGGCGCATGTGATCCCGAGCCAGAACGCCGCCCTCAATGTGGCCGGCCACCTGAACGACGTCCGCCGTAACAGGCCCCTTTACCCGGCCGGTGGATGTGACAATCATCGCGCCCTTCAGCTCGATCTCACCCTCCACGTTGCCCTCCACCTGAACCACACCCTCGCCGCGGAGGGTGCCGGCCAGCGTCACGCCGGCGGCGATCACCGTTGTGCTCAGCGGAGTGGGGAGGCCGGGGACTTCCTCGTACTGCTCCGGCGTGTCCATCGGCATGGCGGTTACCTCTTCGTCTGCCCTTGTTGGTCTGCCAAACAAGCCCATAAGTCATTTCTCCTTTACATCGTTTGTGTCGCCCGTGGTTGCCATATCCTCTAACACCGGGTAGATGGCCTCGTATGCCTCCCGGCGGGACTGCCAGTTGCTGCCGCCTACCAGCTTGGAGGCGGTGTCCGTGTTCTCCGTGCCCGGCCTGTCGGAGAGGGCGTCCCCGATGCCGGTGATGTGCCAGTAGTACCCCGCGCTCTCCCAGGGGAAGGCCTGTCCTATGTAGTCCGCCCCGGTGGTCACCGGGCTGCGGCTGTCGTAGACGATCCGGGAGTAGGCGGACACGTCCAGCCCCAGGTTGGCCGCCAGACGCAGCGCGGCGTAGTAGGCCTCCTCAATCTCCGCCTTGCCGTGGCAGGTGGGATTGTGATAGGTGATGTCCGCCAGCTGGGGGATGGAGCGCTTCATCATCCAGGTGGCGAAGGCCATCTGGCCGTAGGCGAAGGTGAGGTGCAGATAGCCGGCCCCCCGGGTGCCGGTGGTGTAGCCGTAGCGGTTGAAGTAGGTCTCGTCCCCCAGCTCCGTCAGCCACTTGCCGCCGGCGGTCTCCACCATGGCCTGGGCCAGAAATTGACTGCGCTCCTCCACGGACAGGATGCCGTACTCCCGGAGCACCTGGTCCAGCTCCTCCAGGGACGATTCCGTCACCAGCCAGCTCAGATCGCCCAGGGCGCTGTCGGTGTAGCTCATCCGGGACAGCTGCTCCGCTGTTACCAGGTATTCGGTCCTGACCGGATCCTCCGTCTTCGGCAGAGGCTCCCCGGCGGGCTGGGCGGGCTCCCATCCCCAGATGAGGATGACGATGACCAGCCCCGCGAAAAAGGGGGTCAGGGGCAGCAGGGGCTGGATCCACGCAAAACGGCTCTCTCTGACGCGGTCCGCCGTATATTCCGTCATCTCTTGCCGCCCCCTTTCCGGGGGCGCAGGCAGCCGTGCCCCCCATACTGAACTGTTCTGGGAATCGCTGGAATGCGTATATATAGTACCACATCTCACGTCTCATTGCAAGAGCTTGTGGGCGATTTACCAGGCAGCGGCATTTAATAATGAAAAGATAGGTATACGAGTGTATCGAAACAGGGATCTAGGCAGCGGCATTGAGCGGAATGGGATATTTCCAGAAGACAAATCTATGTTTCCTGGCCGCCTTCCCCCAAAACGCAAAAATCGGGGCGCTTCGGTCTCTTTCCGGCTTTTAGAGCCTGTTTAAAATCTCCCCGCGCATGTCTTGGCGGCGTATTTTCCGCCCT
>CAJTWF010000028.1 GCA_910579965.1 uncultured Oscillospiraceae bacterium | reverse complement strand
GGGCAAAAAATCCACTCGCCAATCCATACACGTCGAGATATTAAACAGGCTCTCACAGAGGCAGCGCGTCCGCCGTCTCCCCGGTGGGGGTGACGGTACACTCGCTCTCGCCGCCGGCCAGATGGATCATGCGGGCCCTGCACAGCTCCAGCACCGCCAGGAAGGTGGCTACCACCTCGCTGCGGCTGCGGCTGCCCCGGAAGAGGAGGCGGAAGCTGGTGATGCCACGGCGCAGCCGGTCCATGATCTCCGCCGCCTTGCCCGCCACAGGGTAGGGCTCCTGGCGGACGATCTCGTCAAAGTTGCTCAGAGGGGGCGGGAGCCGCCGCTCCTCCCGGCTCGCAATCTCCCCCAGGGCCTCCAGGAGATCCGACGGCCTGTGGCTGTACTCGTAGAGCCTCCCCTGCTCCATGGGCTCCGGCCCGCGGCACAGGATGTCCCGGCCAAACTCCCCCATGGGGCCCAGGATGGCGGAGACGTGCTTGATTCTGGCGTAGTTCTCGGTGCTGCGCCGCTCCTCCAGGGACCGGATCAGCTCCTCCATCTCGTTCTGGGCCTCCTCGTCCTCCAGGGACAGGAGCATCCTGGTCTTGATGAACATCAGCTGGGCGGCCATGGTGATAAACTCGCTGGCCACCTCCAGATCCATCTGCTGGCGCAGCTCCAGGTAGGCCAGATACTGCTCCAGAATGAGGGCAATGGGGATATCCTGTATCTCAATCCTGTTCTTGCCCAGCAGGTAGAGGATCAGATCCAGAGGACCCTCGAAGTCCTCCATGCCCTCCCTGCTGTGCACCACGTGCTCCAATTTATAGACAGGCGCGTCCATCCGGTCACCTCAATGCGCAAAAAATAGTCCCACCATCCACTGAAAGACCGCAGCAATGGCGTTGGAGAGAAAGCTCCCCCCCAGATCCAGCCAGATCAGCGCCATCAGCAGCAGCATCCCGTACCGCTCATAGCGCATGAGGACGTAGTAGGCCCGGTCCGGCAGCAGGGCGAAGAGCACCTTGGACCCGTCCAGGGGCGGAATAGGGATCAGGTTGAACAGCCCCAGGCCCACGCTCAGCATGGCCGTGGACAGCAGGAAGTAGAACAGCCACGCCAGCACCGGCCCCACGGCGGCCATGCGGAAGATCAGCGACGCCAGAAACAGCGCCCCCAGGGCCAGCAGGAAATTGGACGCCGGCCCAGCCAGGGCGGTGACAGCCATGCCGGCCCTGGGATGCTTGAAATAGCGCATATCCACGGGCACCGGCTTGGCCCAGCCGAAGCCGCACAGAAGCATGGAGGCCAGCCCCAGCCAGTCGATGTGGTGGAGGGGGTTGAGACTCAGCCGGCGCATCCGCTTGGCCGTGGGGTCCCCCAGGGCATAGGCCGCCAGACCATGGCATGTCTCATGGACGGTCAGGCACAGCAGCACCCCCAGCACCCGCTGGAGAGCGGAGAGCAAACCCTGCCAGTCAAACTGCTCCCATATGGTCTGTAGATATCCCTGCATGAACGTCTCCTCGCGGCCAGCTTTGCGCATTTTTTGTTAGTATAGCAGATTTTCCCACCGATTACAAGCGTCTCCGCCCTTCTTCCCGGAAATCTATTTGCCCAAAGATCCCGTCCGGTCCAGCAGCGGGGCCTCTCCCTGCGCCCTGCGCCCCGCAGGCGAGAAGGGACACCGCTTCCCGATGCACTGATTGTTCTGCCCGCAGCGGGTGCACACCGGCTCCCGCCGGACCATCTCCACGCCCCAGGTCTCCCGGGCAAAGTCGACGGCCTCCAGGATGGAGAGATAGGAGTCCCGCTTGCAGCACCGGGGCCCGCCGATCCCGCCGATCCGCTCCAGGGACCGGGCGGTCATCCGGTGGGAGACGCCCCAGGCCTCCCCGGCCAGGGGCGTGGACCCGGACACAATGGACGCGAACATGCCCGCGCTGAGCCCCGCACCGCAGGCGCCCCAGAATCCACAGGCCCCGCCGGGCACGCCCCTGCCCCGGCTGAGCATCTCCCCCAGCGCGCTCTCCAGCTCCACCGCGCCTCCGGCATTGCGGAAGGCGGTAAGCAGGGCCGCGCCCACCATGACGTGGTGCTCCGGACCGTGCATGTGGCAGAAGGGCTGGCTCATCAGCTTCTCCATGATCTCCAGAGGGTCTGCGCTCCTCTCCGCCAGACAGATGGACACGATCTGGTCCATGCCCTGGGTGTGGCACTCGCTGCACACATAGCAGCCCGCCTCGCACCGGGTCCGGCTGTTCTCCGTGCGGCCGCACAGCCGGCATGTCATGGGCTCCTCCCGCTCCAGATAGGTCAGGCGTGCTCCGCAGATCAGGCACTCCTCGCTCATTTTCTGTCTCCCCCTCTTTTCTCATTTTTCTGTTGGTTTTTCCGCCGTCCCGCCAGACCTCCCAGCAGCCGGCGGAGGCCCTCGGGCCGGGCCGCCTGGGGCTCCGGACGGTGGATGGAGGTTTTCATAAAGACCTCCTGGCTGTCGCAGGGGGCCAGGGTGTTCACCTTGCGGCAGTAGGACCCGTCCGGCAGCAGGGAGCTGGCCTTCACGTTGTCCTCCAGCTGGGTGTGGAGGATCCACAGCAGCTGCTCCCGCACCTGCTGGTCATAGACGGGACAGGCGATCTCCACCCGGTGGTTCAGGTTGCGGGTCATGAGGTCCGCCGAGGCGATGTACACCACCGCGTTCTTCCCCCGGCCAAAGCAGTAGATCCGCCCGTGCTCCAGAAACCGGCCCACAATGCTGGTGACGTGGATGTTCTCCGTGCGGGCGGGTATGCCCGGCCGGAGACAGCAGATGCCCCGGAGGATCAGCTGCACCTGCACCCCCGCCTGGGATGCCTCCGCCAGCTTGTCCATCACCTCCCGCTCGGTCATGGAGTTGGCCTTGATACGGATGCGCCCCTCCGGCCCCTTGGCGATCTCCTGGTCAATGAGCTCCAGGAGCCGTGGCTTGATGCCCGCAGGGGCCACCAGCAGGTGGCGGTAGGTCCCCTCCAGGTTCCCCACCAGCATGTTCTGGAAAAAGGCCGTGCCGTCCAGGCCGATCTGCTCGTCAGCGGTCATGAGGCTCAGGTCCGTGTACTGCTCGTTGGTGTGCTCGTTGTAGTTGCCTGTGCCGATCTGGGTGACGTAGCTGAGTTTGTCCCCCCTGCGCAGGGTGATGAGGCAGATCTTGCTGTGGCACTTGTACTCCTCCACGCCGTAGATCACCTTGCACCCCGACTCCTCCAGCAGACGGGACCAGGAGATGTTGTTAGCCTCGTCAAACCGGGCCCGCAGCTCCATGAGCACCGTCACCTCCTTGCCGTTCTCCGCCGCCTTGCAGAGGATGTGGGCCACCCGGGAGGAGGAGGCCAGACGGTAGATGGTGATGCGGATAGCCAGCACGTCCGGCCGCTCGGCGGCCTCGTCCAGCATCCGCAGGAAGGGGTCCACCCCGTCGAAGGGGAAGAACAGCAGCCGGTCCCGGCGGCGGACCTGGTCAATGATGCTGTCCTTGGGGTCCAGATCCGCGGGCCAGCGGGGGCGGTAGGGCGGGAAGCTGAGGGCCGCCGCACGCTCCGCCGGCAGGGTGCGGATGAGCTCAAAGACGTACTTCATCCGCAGGGGGCTCCGGTCCACGTAGATCTGGCGGCTCTCCACCCGAATGCGGCTTTTGAGCAGCTTCATGAACTCCCCGCTCATCTTCCCGGACAGCTCCAGCCGCACCACCGACTGGCTGGCCCGCTTTTTGAGCAGCTTGCTCATGCGGCTGCGGATGTCCTCGCCCTCCAGCAGCTCCGTGTCCAGGCTCAGATCCGCGCTGCGGGTGACGCACAGGACGCAGGCGCTCTCCACCTTGAACTCCCCGAACAGGGTGGGCGCGTAGTGGTGGAGCACCGTCTCCATGCGGATGGACCGCCCCGGGTCCCCGGGCATGGTGAGAAAGGCGGGCAGGCGGTCCGGCACCGGCAGAAAGCCCAGGGACGCGGCCCCCTTCTTCCCCCGCAGCAGGGCCGCCACGTACAGGCCCTTGTTGACCAGATGGGGGAAGGGGTGGTGGGCGTCCACAATCTGGGGCGAGAGCACGGGGAGGATCTTGGCCTTGTAGCAGGTGGAGACGAACTTCCGCTCCTCCCCTGTCAGCTCGTCCATGGTGAGATCACAGATCCCCTCCCGCCGCAGCAGGGCCGCCGTGTCGTCGTACAGGCGGTTCTTGATCTCAATGAGGCCCGGGATCACGCTGTAGATCTGCTCCAGCTGTCCTGATGGGGTCAGGCCGGTCTTGTTGTCGATCTCCCCTGGCGACACCAGGGACAGGTCAAACAGGTTCCCCACCCGGACCATAAAAAATTCGTCCAGGTTGCTGGTAAAGATGGCGATGAACTTCAGCCGCTCCAGCAGGGGCACCGTCTCGTCCCCCGCCTCCTCCAGCACGCGGCGGTTGAACCGCAGCCAGCTCAGCTCGCGGTTCTGGGTATAGCTGTACCGGTCCGTTCCCGGCTCCTGACTTGTCATCATCCTGCGCTCCCCCCACGGCCCGGCTCCCCCGCAGGGGCCGGGCCTTCCTTATTATATATAGTATATCGTATGGCCCCCGGCCGGTCTCTACTCCTCCGCCCAGCGGAAGGACCGCTCCACAGCCCTGCGCCAGCCCCTGAGCTTCTCCGCCCGCTCCCCAGGCGCGATGGCGGGGGTGAAGGTCCGGTCCACAGCCCAGTTGCGCTCCACGTCCTCCAGCCCGGACCAGAAGCCCACGGCCAGCCCCGCCAGATAGGCGGCCCCCAGGGCCGTGGTCTCCACGCACACCGGGCGGTTGACGGCGGTTTGCAGGATGTCCGCCTGGATCTGCATGAGCACGTTGTTGGCGCTGGCTCCGCCGTCCACCTTCAGGGAGGCGAGGGCGATGCCGGAGTCCGCCCGCATGGCGTCCAGCACGTCGCTGACCTGATAGGCGATGGACTCCAGGGTGGCCCGGATGATGTGGTCCTTGTTCACCCCCCGGGTCAGGCCCACAATGGCCCCCCGGGCGTACTGGTCCCAGTGGGGCGCGCCCAGGCCGGTGAAGGCGGGGACCACGTAGCAGCCGGCGGTGTCCTTGACCTTGCCGGCGTGGTACTCGCTGTCCGCAGCCGAGTCGATGAGCCGCATCTCGTCCCGCAGCCACTGGATGGCCGCCCCGGCCACGAAGATGGACCCCTCCAGGGCGTACTGGACCGTTCCGTCCAGGCCCCAGGCTATGGTGGTCACCAGGCCGTTGCGGGAGAACACCGGCTTCTCCCCGGTGTTCATCAGCAGGAAGCAGCCCGTGCCATAGGTATTTTTTGCCTGCCCCGGCCGGAAGCAGGTCTGTCCGAAGAGGGCGGCCTGCTGGTCCCCCGCCGCCCCGGCAATGGGGATGGGCGCGCCGAAGAAGGAGGGGTCCGTCTCGCCGTAGACGCAGCTGGAGGGCCTTGCCTGGGGCAGCATGGACCGTGGGATTTCCATGCGGTCCAGAATCTCCTGGTCCCAGTCCAGGGTATTGATGTTGAAGAGCATGGTCCGGGAGGCGTTGGAGTAGTCCGTCACGTGGACCCGCCCCCCGGTGAGCTTCCAGATCAGCCACGTCTCCACGGTGCCGAAGAGGAGCTCCCCCGCCCGCTGCCGGGCCCCTGGCACGTTGTCCAGGATCCACTTGATCTTGGGCCCGGAGAAATAGGCGTCCGCCACCAGTCCGGTCCGCTGGCGCAGGTCCTCGGCGCTCTCCTTGAGCGTGTCGCAGTAGGCGCTGGTGCGCCGGCACTGCCACACAATGGCGTTGCACACCGGCTCCCCGGTGGCCCTGTCCCAAACGATGGTGGTCTCCCGCTGGTTGGTGATGCCGATGGCGGCCACGTCGGCGGCCGTGGCCCCGATCTTGCCCATGGCCTCCGCCGCCACCCCTAACTGGGTGGCCCAGATCTCCCGGGCGTCGTGCTCCACCCAGCCCGGCCGGGGGAAAATCTGGGTGAACTCCTTCTGGGCCGAGGAGCAGATATTGCCCTGCCGGTCAAAGAGGATGCAGCGGTTGCTGGTGGTGCCTGCGTCAAAGGCCATGATGTACTTTGCCATAGTCCCGTTCCTCCCATCTTATTTCTTGAAGCGATTGCCGGTATTACAGTAGATCACCACGAAAATGACAGAAATGAGCACATAGAGGGCGTACCCGATACAGATCCAGTTAAGCTTGAGGATTCCCCCGATGGCGATGGCCGGCGTCAGCAGGGCCACGCTCAGAAGATATCTGCCCATGAATTGACACAGGGCCTCCGCGTCGTACTTCTCCCGCTCCTTTTTGTCCATGGTGTTGAACCCGGCAATGAGCCACGCCCCCCTGCCCCGCAGCAGGGGGATGGACATGAACAGCATCAGCAGGGTGATGATCCCCACGATCACGCACGCCGCGATATCGTTTCCCGTCAGATGCACGCCGCGCCTCCCTACTGCTCCAGGTACAGGGGCAGGAACCGCGCCAGCCCCTCCGTCACATAGGCGATATTGTCCTCGTCCAGCGCCGTGTCCCGCCTGGTGCGCAGGTGGGGGATGTAGTACCCCAGCCCCGCCAGATGGCGGCAGGCGCACACCACCACGTGGAACTTGAATTTCCGGTTGTCGGAGGGGTAGTAGTGGAGACCCTTTGTCCGCAGGTGGGGCTCCATGGTCCCCCCCTTGGGGAAGGCCTCCTCCAGGGCCTCCAGCAGCCGGCTGTCCCAGCGGCTGTGCTTGGAGGGCAGCAGCAGCAGGTGCTCCCCGTCCCCCACGCAGTCTATGTCAATGAACAGATTCCCCGATGCCTTGTCAATGTGCCGCTTCTTGAAGGCCGAGGCCCCCAGCAGATTCCGCTCATTGTTGTCCAGGAACACCAGACACACCCGCTTGTCGTATCCCATCGCCCGGGCGGCGGCCAGCAGGGCCACCACTCCGGAGGACCCGCCGTTGGCGTTGGCCTGGTTGGCGGGCCCGTAGGCGGCCAGCCACAGCCCCGCCACAGCCAGGATCAGAAACAGGGGCAGCATCAGCTCCGGCTTGTTCAGCGGGAAGCTCACCGCCAGAGCCAGGGCGAAGGCCGCAGCCGCCAGCAGCAGGGCCGCCGTAAAATGGTAGACCACGTGGGCTGCCACATTGGTGGGCGAGACGAAGTCCGGCAGCAGCATCCGGGAGGCGGTGTCGTAGTGGGTGCAGAGGAAGACGTTGGCCCGGTCCGGATCCCCGGCCACGATGTTGACGCTGCCGTTGAGCTTGCCGTAGGTCTCCTCCCGGGGCCGCCAGCCGGCCCGCTTCAGCTCCCGCAGGATCCACTGGCGGCACTCCGCCTTCTGTCCGCTGGTCCTGCGCACCGGGTGGACCGTCAGCAGGTATTTCTTGATGTCCTGAATATCCTTCATACTTTCATTCCTTATTTTTCTCTATACCTTTTTCTTGAAAGAAAAAGGTACCCCAAAAAAGAACCTTCAGACGCCCTGCGGGCACGCTCTGCCGCGCAATTCTGCGTTTCAGCAAGGCGCGTCCTACAATCCCCGCTTGTACTCCTCCGCGCCGGAGATCAGCTCCTCCGCCCCGGCCAGCATGGCGGGGGTGATCTTCTCCCCGCCGGTGAGCCGGGCCAGCTCCATTTTCCGCTGCTCCCGGTCCAGACGGGCCACCCGGGTGTAGGTTCTGCCGTCCCGCTCCCCCTTCTCCACAGAGAAATGGGTGTCCGCCATGGCCGCCAGCTGGGGCAGGTGGGTGACGCACAGCACCTGCTTGCGCCGGCTCACCTGGGCCAGCTTGGCCGCCACCTTCTGGGCCGCCCGGCCGCTGACCCCGGTGTCCACCTCGTCAAAGACCAGGGTGCCGATGAGCTCGTTCTCCGCCAGCACGTTTTTCAGCGCCAGCATGATCCGGGCCAGCTCGCCGCCGGAGGCCACCTTGTTGATGGGACGCAGCTCCTCCCCCACGTTGGCGGACATGAGAAAACGCACCACATCCATACCCGTGGGATCCGGCTCCTTCTCCGCAAAGCAGATGGCGAAGCGCACCTTGGGCATGTCCAGCTGCCGCAGCTCGTCCTGAATCCGCTCCTCCAGCTCCCGGGCCGCCGCCTTCCGGGCCTGTGAGAGCTGTCCGGCGGCCTTCACCGCCTGGGCCCGCTCCTTGGCCAGCTCCTTCTCCAGCCGGGCGGCGGTGTCAGCGGCAAAGGCGATCTGGTCCAGCTCCTGCCGGCACTTTTCCAGATAGTCCAGCATGTCCTCCACTGTGGGGCCGTACTTTTTTTTCAGCCGGTAGATCAGATCCGCCCGGCCCTCCAGCTCGTCCAGCTCCTGGGGGCTGAAGTCAAAGCCGGACTCCAGATCCCGCAGTGTCTCCGCCACGTCGTAGCACTCTGAGTACAGCGCCTCCAGCCGCTGGTGGAGCTGGGCGAACTGCTCGTCCAGGCCCTTGGCCCCCGCCAGGGCGTTCCCCGCGTCCCGCAGCAGGGCCGCCGCGCCGCCCCCCTCGTCCCCGCCGCTGAGGCTCCACATGGCCCCCTGGACTGCGGACATGAATTTTTCGCTGTTGCGCAGGAGATTGCGCCGCTGGAGAAGGGCCTCCTCCTCCCCGGGCTTCAGATCCGCCCGCTCCAGCTCCCCAATCTGAAAGCGGAGGCTGTCCATCCGCCGCTCCTTCTCCGCCTCGTCCATCTGGAGGGCCTTCAGCTTCCGGCGGGTGGCCTCCATGGCCTCGTAGCGGGCAAGGTAGGCCGCCAGCTGGTCCCCCACCCGGCCGTAGCTGTCCAGATACGCGCCGTGCTGCTCCTCGTCCAGCAGCTGCTGGCCGTCGTGCTGGCCGTGGATGTTCAGCAGCGCGCCGCCGATGCGCCGCAGCTGGGCCACGGTCACCGGCCGGCCGCACACCCGGCAGGCGTTCTTGCCGTCGGCGTAGATCTCCCGCTGGAGCAGCACCTCCCCCTCCCCGTCGGAGAGGCCGCACTCCTCCAGCGCCTCCAGGGGCGGCAGACCGGTGAAGATGGCGCTGACAAATGCCTTGACGGCCCCGGTCCGGATCAGATCCCGGCTGGTCCGCTGGCCCAGCACCGCGCCCATGGCGTCAATGACGATGCTCTTGCCCGCGCCCGTCTCGCCGGTGAGGGCGTTGAACCCGCTGTCAAAGGCGATGTCCGCCTCCTCAATGACGGCGATATTCTCAATGTGCAGAAGCTGCAGCATAGTCTGTCCCTCCTATCTCAGCATCTCGTGGATCTCCTCGCAGAAGGTCCTGGCGGACTCGGTGTCCCGCATCAGCAGGAACGCCGTGTCGTCCCCGGCCAGCGTCCCCACCATGTAGGGCACGTTCATCCCGTCCAGGGCGGCGGCCGCCGCGTTGGCCAGCCCGGCCATGGTCTTCACCACCACGATGTTCTGGGCGAAATCCACGCTGATGATGCTCTCCCGGAAGATGGTGCGCAGCTTGTCCGCCACATTCAGCCGGTTGCGCTGGCTGGAGACCGTGTAGCGGTACCGCCCCTGGCCCACGGGCTCCTTGATGAGGTGGAGCTGCTTGATGTCCCGGGAAATGGTGGCCTGGGTGCAGCGCACCCCCTGCTCCTGGAGGCGCTGCTGGAGCTGCTCCTGGGTGTCCACGTCCTCTTTTTCAATGATCTCCAGGATCATGCTCTGCCGGTCAGTTTTCATGCCCGATTCCTCCTGTCATTTTTGTTCGTAATATCTCATAAATGCTCTTGTCCGTCAGCCGCAGCAGCGCCGTCTCGTACCGGGACCGGCAGATGCGCACCTTGTCCCCCTGCCGCAGGGCGAAGGCCTTTCCCCCGTCCACGGAGAGATAGACCTGCTTGCGGTTGAGCTCCGCCGGAGCCACGCTCACCGTCCCCGCCGCCGAGAGCACAAAGGACTTTGAAAACACCGTGTGGGCACAGATGGGGCTGATGACGAAATTCTGGGCCGTGGGCTCCACAATGGGTCCCCCGGCGGACAGGGAGTAGCCCGTGCTGCCGGTAGGCGTGGCCACCACCACGCCGTCCCCGGAAAAGACCCCCAGCCGGTCCTCCCCGGCCGTGACCTGAAGGCGCACCACGCGAGCCATGGCCCCCTTGGTGATGACCGCGTCGTTGAGGGCGCCGCCGGCGTACACCGTCCGGCCCTCCCGCAGCACCGCCACGTCCAGCATCATCCGCTTCTCCGTCCGGTACCGGCCTGTGGCAAGATTTTTCAGCAGCTCCAGCTCCCCCACCTCCAGATCGGACATGAACCCCAGGCTCCCCAGATTCACCCCCAGCACAGGGATGCCCCGCATGGAGGCCGTCCGGGCCAGATGCAGGATGGTGCCGTCCCCGCCAAAGGCCACGATGAGATCGCTCAGCCGCAGCTCCTGGTGCAGCGGACGGCAGGGGACGCCGTACTGTCCCTCCCCGCCCTCCGGCTTGAAGGGCAGGCAGAAAACCGTGCTCAGCCCAGCCCCCTCCAGGATCTCCGCGGCCCGCTTGGCCACAGTCAGTCCCTTGTCCCGGTACGGATTGGGGCACAATATCACCCGTTTCATGCCATTTCCTCCCTTACAGGATACCTTTAGTATACATTCTTTTTCTCTGTGAACAAGCATCGCCTTCGGCGAGCCTGGGCCGAAAGCGGCCTGCGGAAAAAGAATCAAAAAGAAAAACTTTTGGGCGCAAAACTGCGCTTTGCTTCACGCCAGCTCCCCGTGGGACGCCTCCACCAGCCCGGCCAGATCGAAGGGCTTCTCCTCCCAGGCCCCCTTCTCCAGCCAGCCCAGGTACTCAATGTTCCCCTCCGGGCCCCGGATGGGCGAAAAGCTCAGCTCCAGAACCTTGAAGCCGCTCAGGTGCGCGTGGTCCAGGAAATGCTCCAGCACCTCCCGGTGGACCGCCGGGTCCCGGACCACCCCCTTCTTGCCCACCTTCTCCCGTCCGGCCTCGAACTGGGGCTTGACCAGGCACACCGCCTGTCCCCCCTCCCGCAGCAGGCCGGCCACGGCGGGCAGAATCAGCTTCAGGGAGATGAAGCTCACGTCCACGCTGGCGAACGCCGGCTCCTCCGGCACCTGCTCGTGGGTGAGATACCGGGCGTTGGTCCGCTCCAGGCTCACCACCCGCTCATCGCTGCGCAGGCTCCAGGCCAGCTGGCCGTAGCCCACGTCCACCGCGTAGACCTTCGCGGCCCCGTTTTGCAGCATACAGTCCGTGAATCCGCCGGTGGAGGCCCCGATGTCCATGCAGACCTTCCCCTCCAGGGTGATGGGCCACAGGCCCATGGCCTTCTCCAGCTTCAATCCCCCCCGGCTGACGTAGCGCAGGGCGCTGCCCCGGACCTCCACGGCCGCCCCCTCCGCCACCGGCGCGCCGGGCTTGTCCACCCGCCGGCCGTCCACGTACACCTGTCCGCTCATCACCACGGCCTGGGCCTTTTGGCGGCTGTCCAGGTAGCCGCGTTCCACCAGATAGACGTCCAGCCGCGTCCTCATAGCGCCGCCGCCTCCGCCACAAACTGGTCCAGGGCCTCGTAGAACGCGGCGATATGGGACCCGTCCACCAGGGCGTGGTTGCACAGCACGGACACCGGCAGCAGGATCTTCCCCTCCTGGACAAAGTACTTGCCCCAAGTGAGCCGGGGGTTGCTGTCCGCCGGGTGGGGCACCGGCTGGATCAGGGACGTGTAGGAGAACCAGGGGAGGGTGGAGATGAAAAATTTGTCCAGGGCCTCTGCCGGATCCTCCTCGATGCTCCTCCGCTCCTTCGCCTGGGCCTGGGCCTGCTCCGCTACGGTCAGATACACCCGCAGGGGCAGATCGTGCTCCAGGGTGCAGTAGCAGAAGGTTCCGTCCTCCAGGGCCACGGTGTGGGAGGTCCGGCACCGGTCAAACTCCACGATGCCGTCGTCCACGATCCGCTGCCGGAACTCCGGTATGCTGTTGGCCGCCCGGGCCACACAGTGGCAGACCGTGAAGAAGAAGGGCAGGGACGTTCTCTTGATCCGGCCCACCAGGGCCGTGATGTCCACGTTAACCGTGGTCCCCACGTAGGGGTAGGCCAGGGACCGGAAGTAGTCAAAGTGGGCCCTTCTGGGATAGGCCGGCATGTCAATGGTCTTATAGTTCATACGGTTTCTCTCCTCCTCAATTTACGCAATCTCCGCCGCCAGCTCCAGGGCCAGCTGGGCAATCTTATCCTTCTCCGTCAGGTCAAATTCGCTGCCCAGGCCCCGCCGGTCCCAGCGCTCTCCGTCCAGACTGTCCGCGCCGTGGAAGAACTGGAACACCTCTTTCCCCCGGAATTGGGCCAGGGCCGCCACAGCGGAGCACTCCATGTCCACGCACACGCACCCCGCCGCCCGGCGGCGGGACGCCTTCTCCGCCGTCTCCCGGTAGAAGGCGTCCGTGGTCCACACCTTCCCCTCCGCCCAGGCGCAGCCGTGGCGGTCCAGAACTGCGGCAAATTTGTCCCGGTACCTGGGGTTCACCTCGATCTCATCCCCCGCCGGGGCGTAGTGATAGCTGGTCCCCTCGTCCCGGAGGGCGGCGGTGGGGACGATGATCCCGCAGTTGGCCAGGGAGCTGTCCAGCACCCCGCAGGACCCGAACAGCACCAGCTTCTCCACCCCCAGAGCAAACAGGCACTCTATCACACACACGCACCCCGCCGCGCCCACATAGGCGTTGAAAAGGGCGATCTCCTTCCCCTGGTACCGCGCCCGATAGTACAAAACCTCCAGGTTTGCCATGCCGTTCGAGGCGAAGGGCTCCGCCCCCAGCCGCTCCGCCATCCGAGCGAAGGTGTGCCGCTCAAAGCAGGATACTGCCACCCTGGGACAGGCGGAAACACGGCTGTGGTTATCTGAGGGGTTGATGACCGCCCTGGGATTGGGGTCAAACTCGTGAAGCAGCATCGTTTCTTCCTCCATCATTTTAGCACACATTCTTTTCTCTTAAAAGGAAAAAGACGGTCAGGATCTGGGTTCGGCGCCGGAAAAGGCATGAACAACCGCCTCCGCGTCGATCCCCATGAGCCGCCGCAGCTGGGCCACCGTGCCCTGGGGGGCGAAGGACTGCTTCAGGTTCAGCAGCAGCGTCTGCTCCGCCTTGACCCCGGCCTGGGCCAGGGCCGCCGCCAGCTGCTGTCCGATGGAGCCGTTCTCGTTGCAGTCCTCCAGCACCAGCAGCCGCCCCGTGCGCCGCACTGAATCCAGCACTGGCTCCGGGTCCAGGGGGGCGATGCGGTGGAGCTTGATGACCTCCGCCTCAAAGCCCCCCTCCGCCAGGGTTTTGGCGGCGGAGAGCAGCTCGTCGGTCATCACGCCGTAGGACACCAGGGTGGCGTCCCTCCCCTGCCGGAGGACGGAGGCGCTCTCCCCGCGCCAGTCCGGATACTGCCGGCCCTCGGTCCCCCGGGGATACCGGACCGCCACCGGCCCGTCCATGGCCAGGGCCGCGCGCAGCATCTCCCGCAGCTCCCCGTAGCAGGCCGGACACAGCACGGTCATGCCCGGGATCTGGGTCAGATAGCCCACGTCCTGACAGCCGTGGTGGGTGGGTCCGTCGGCCCCCACCAGCCCCGCCCGGTCCACCGCCAGCACCACATGGAGCCCCTGGAGGGCCACGTCGTGGAGGAGCATGTCAAAGCCCCGCTGCAAAAAGGTGGAGTACACCGCAAACACCGGGGTCATCCCCTGCTTGGCCATACCGGCGGCCATGGTCACCGCGTGGCCCTCCGCGATGCCCACGTCAAAAAAACGCTTGGGCCACGCGGCGGAGAACTCCTGGAGGCCCGTGCCCTCCCCCATGGCGGCGGTGACGGCGCAGATGCGCCTGTCCCGCCCCGCCAGCTCCACCAGCTCGTGGCCGAAGATATAGGAGAAGTCCACCTTCTGGGCGCTGACGAACCCCTTTTTCGGGTCAAAGGGCCCCACGCCGTGGCTCCGCTCCGGCTGACGCTCCGCCGGGGCGTAGCCCTTGCCCTTCTTGGTCTGCACATGGAGCAGCACCGGGCATCCCAGCTCCCGGGCCCAGGCCAGGGTGGTGCACAGCTGCTCCACGTTGTGGCCGTCGATGGGTCCCAGGTAGGTGAAGCCCATGTCCTCAAACATGGAGCAGGGGTAGATGGACCGCTTGATGCTGCTCTTGACCCGGTGGTTGAACTGGTAGAGGGTCCGCCCGCCGGGCAGGCGGTTCATGACCGCGTGGTACCCCTTTTTAAACTGGTAGTACCCCGGCCGCAGGCGCAGCCGGCTGAGGTGGTCCGCCACGCCCCCCACGTTGGGGTCAATGGACATGCCGTTGTCGTTGAGGATCACCACCATGGGCTCCCCCGACGCCCCCGCGTCGCTGAGGCCCTCGTAGGCCAGTCCGCCGGTGAGGGCCCCGTCCCCGATGAGGGCGGCCACGCTGTAGTCCTGCCCGGAGAGAGTCCGGGCCCGGGCCATGCCCAGGGCCACGGATACGGAGTTGGACGCGTGGCCGGCCACGAAGGCGTCGTGGACGCTCTCCTCCGGCTTGGGAAAGCCGGAAAGCCCTCCCAGCTGCCGCAGGGCGTCAAACATGCCCCGGCGGCCGGTCAGGGCCTTGTGGACATAGCACTGGTGCCCCACGTCGAATACCAGCCGGTCCCGGCTGGTGTCATAGGTCCGGTGGAGGGCCACGGTCAGCTCCACGGCCCCCAGATTGGAGGCCAGATGGCCGCCGGTGCGGGCCACGCTCTCCACCAAAAACCGCCGCAGATCCCCGCACAGCTCCTTGAGCTGGGGGACTGTCAGCTCCTTTACGTCCGCTGGGGACGCGATATGCTCCAAAATCAAGGGAGTTTCACCTCTTTTTATGGCTGGAAAACACGTGCAGAATCCGGCCCACCGTCTGGAGGACCGCCGTGCTCTTGTTGATGGCGAACATCTTGCCCAGGGCCTTCCCGCCGATGGTCAGCCCGGAGACCAGGGCCGTCACGGCCAGGGAGACGGCCACGGACCGGATGGACAGGGCCTGCTGCAAGCGGGTGACGATGATGGCCGCGGTGGAACCGGAGATAATGCCGCAGATGTCCCCCACCACGTCGTTGCAGAAGCTGGAGACCTTGTTGGCCTTCCGGATGAGGCCCAGGGCCTCCCGGGCTCCGGGGGTGCGGTGGGCGGCCATGGAGTGGAAGGGCCGCTCGTCCGCCGCCGTCACCGCCACGCCGATGATGTCAAATACAATGCCCAGCAGGATGAAGCAGGCCAGCACCACAAAGGCCAGCGCCATGCCCGCCCCGTCCAGGGCCTCCTCCGAGGCGAGGCTCAGCACCGCCGAGAGGACCACAGACAGAAAAAACACCTGTATGGCCCAGCGGAACCGCCCCTCCCCTTTTCCTTTTTTCTCCTGCTTCTTTTTACTGTCGCCTGTGTCCAAGCTCTCTTCTCCTGCCTTTCTTTTATGTTCTCATAGTGTATGCGGATGAACTCCGCCTACTGCTGTTCTC
The DNA here is from genome assembly GCA_910579965.1 of uncultured Oscillospiraceae bacterium. GTDB lineage: Bacteria > Bacillota > Clostridia > Oscillospirales > Oscillospiraceae > Pelethomonas. The sequence goes on along the minus strand of CAJTWF010000028.1, from coordinate 25,761 downwards.
CTACGTAGATGGCCGCCCGGCTCTGGATCAGGGCCGCCGCCTCGTCCAGGCTCTTATCCCCGGCGAAGTATGCCTCCGCCGGCTCCTGGATGATCTGGTAGAGGTCCCACGTGCTGTCGGTATATACATGGTCAATGGCGTTGTAGAGCTTCCAGAAGTTCTCCATCTGGGGCTCCGTAGGGGCCAGCGCAATGACCACCATGGCGGCCCTGATCTGATCTATATATCCATCCAAGGGATCGCGTACAATCTGTCCCTCCATAGGCAGGGAAAACACGTCCTTGGGCTCCTGGATCCGCTGGCCGTCCTTGTCCAGAACGTACTCCCCGCTCTTGTTCACCAGCCACTGGGGGGCCATATCCTGCTCAAAGTCCGCCCGGTTCACTGGGAAGCCCGGCGAGTAGGAGTGGTCTGTCACGCCGGCGCCATCTCTTCGCAGGGAGCCTCCGGGCAGAAGGGACTGGCGGATATAGGCCCAGGCCCCCTCCTTATGCCGGCAGGCTGCGGACATGGACAGCGTGTCACAGAGGGTAAAGGAGCTGCCCGCGCCTCCTTGGGTAGGAAAGCCCACATAGGCGGCGTAACCGCCCCCCTCCAGGGTCCCTGTTGGCGCGCCGGCCCAATTCTGAGACATATCCCTGCCGCTTCTAAAATACTCCAGCCACGACAGCGCATCGCAGACAACTGCATCCTTCTCCCGCCAGTTCCCGTTCTCGTCAATCAGGGTGCCATAGACATGGTTCTCGCTGAGATACGCCTCGTAGTCCGTCAGCGCCTCCGGCCCCGCGCACCTGGCCTCACAGGAGAGGAAGCTGTTCATATCAGCCATTGTGGTATCCCACAGCAGCATCCGCCGCTCCCGGAGGGACGCGCCGTCGCTGGTGGCAAAATCCGCCTCCCGGGGCAGACGGGCGCACAGCTCCAGCAGAGCCTTGAACTCCTCCGTATCAAAGGCGCAGGTTCCGGCCTCCCAGTCCACATACCGGTCCAGGTCCTCGGCTATAAGCTTCTGGAGCAGGTCCCCGGAGGCCACGTAACCGTTAAAAAGGCTGGCCCCCGGCTCCAGGGTCTCATAGGCCGCCAGCAGCTCCTCCAGGGTCCAGCTGTTCCGGTCCCCCACCACGCTGGAGAGACCGTAGGCCGTATTGATGACAAAGGACCCGCAGACTGTGTACAGTGCGCCGTCTGTGGAGGCGCAGTCCAGCACGTGCTCCATCACCGCCTCCCGGCCCAGGTCCGGGTCCCCCTCAATCCAGGGCCACAGGTCCTCAAAGGCCCGCTCCCGGGCGTACTGGTCCAGGGGCAGGCTCTGGTCCCAGATATCCGGACCGTTCCCCGCGGCCATGTCCGCATAGAGCCGCTTTCTGGCGGCGGCCTTCTGCTCCTCACTCAGCTGCCGGGGCACCCCACCCTCATAGTAGTCCCGGAGCTCAATATGGTACTCCTCGCTGCGCTGGTTGAACTGATTGATCCGGAACACCACCCCATCTCCGAGGCCCATTGTGCCGTAGACCAGCTGGATCTTGTCCGGCAGCTTGTCCGTGGGGGACAGGAGCCGCAGCCGGAGGCGGCCCTCGTCGATATACGCTGTGCTGCTGTCCTCATAGGACATGGTCAAAGCGGCCAGCCGTCCCGCCTCCAGGGGGGCGAAGCACATGATGCCGCTGTCCAGCCTGCCGGCGGACAGCTCCAGCAGCTCCCGGCCCTCCAGCCCCTCCGGCTCCCAGGCCCACAGCGTATCACGGTCCTTGTAGTAGAACAGGAACCCTCCGCTGCCGGGGTAAATCTGCGTTACCCTGCCGGGCGTCTCCCAGCGCCTCTCGCCCCAGCCCTTGGCGGCGGGGTCCAGGGTCCGTACCTCACGCTTTCCGCCGGACTGGACGGTGAGAGCCGCCACGGTTCCGTCCGGCAGAAGGGCCAGGGATGTCCCGGCGGAGCCCATGACGCCGGCATAGGGCAGGGTGGCCTCCTGGGTGAAGAGGACCTGTCCCCTGCTGTCCAGGACGGAAACGCCGCTGTTGTCGGCCAGATAGATCCGTCCCTTCCCGTCCACCGCAAAGGCGGCGGACACATAGGGCTGCTTCTTCTCCAGCTCCTGGACAGCGGCGGAAAAGTCCACTACAGCCAGCTCCCTGCCGGTGGCGCTGTCCAGCTGCCGGACCTGGTAGAAAAGGTCCTGGCCTGTAAAGTATTTTCCCTTTGTCTCCTGCTCCTCATCAAAGTCCTCCGGCAGATCATAGTGGGACACGCTCCACGCCTCCCACAGCCACAGCGTCCCATCCGCGCCCAGCACCGGGCCCAGGAAGGTGTATCCGGAGCCCTCCGGCATGGACGGGGACTGGTACTGCTCCAGGGGCTCCGCCGTCCCCTCCGACAGGGAGGCGCGGCACAGCTGGAAGTCCCGCGCCCCCTCCGCCCGCGTCTCGGTCAGGTAGTAGATGCGCTCCCCGTCGGTGCAGGAGCCGTTGAGGGTGCAGGTCTCCACAGGCAGGGCCACGTCCTCAGACAGGTAGGCCGGGGCCGTCTGCCAGTCGATCTTGTGGACGGTTTTCTTTTCCCCGCAGGCCGCCAGACAGAGGCAGGCCAGCAGGACCAGAAGCGTCAGCATTCCCCGTTTTTTCATTACCAAGCCCTCCTCGAAATCCCCTGAACATGCAAAATATCCGTCCCAATATTTCAGGGACGGATATTGGTCCGCTGCCGAAAAAGCTAAACGCCGGCAGCAGGCAGGGTAAATCTTACGGCTTAGGTACGGGTTGGATTTCCCCGGAACATACCTCTCGTTGCCGATCAGGCGGTTTCCCTTTCAATGCTCCGGCACGGCGTTGCCCACCGCGCTACCCGACTGCCACTTAGTCCGCACTGCAATCCCCCGTCTGCCCAATGACGACAGCCTAGGTGTTTTCCACCGCAGTCAAACCGCTTCTTAGCCTCTTTTGCAGGCAGGGTTTCAAGGAGCAATAGCAGCCCCTCCCTGGCCGGGGAGCAGGCTGGGTGTTCTCCTATCCGCCATGCCCACGCAAGGCAGGCTACATCTGCACACAGCGTTCACGGCTCCAGGCCGGGTAGCACCGCAATACAGGTTTCTACCCTGAGTCGTACACGGGTCGAGGTACCACAAAGGGAGTACGCCCATGCACAAAAACAGGTCTCCACGCCCGCAGGGTCGGCCTCCCCATGCCATTGGGGAACGCCCTACGGCCGCAAGCGCAGGGGAGTCCCGCGCTTTCCACCCAGCACCCACCCCAAACTGGGCGTAAGAAGCAGGCACCAGGGGTTTCACAGCTATGCCCTTTAAAGGATTTTTAGGCCCTTCTTCGGAAGCGGCAGATCTGACTAGGATACTGCGCCGTCGTTTAGCGACTACAGTATACCATATCCCGCCTGGATATTCAAGGGAGTATGCAAATTTTTTTGTATATTGTCCCTGTGGGCGGATTTTTACTCAGAACAAATCCCGGCCTAGAAGTGCATCTCGTACCAGTACCAGCGCTCCGCCAGCCGCTGGGTATAGGCCCAGTTGTCCCCCGCGGGCTCCTCCCAGCGCCAGCCGTTGCCGGAGGGCGCGTAGTGCATCTCCGCCGTCCCCATCAGAGGCAGTGGCACGTCCTCCGGGGAGTAATAAAATCCCCAGTAGCTGGTGGAGGACCCCAGGCCGGAGGCCCCTGTCTCAAACTCCGCCATGCCCAGCTCCGGCCAATAGCTGACGGTCCAGCCGTTGTAGGTCCCGTCCGCCGTCAGCTCCGCCGCGAAGGCCTCCAGCGCCGCCCGGTTCTGCTGAACGTACCGGGCCGTACGTTCCCTCCTGTCCCCCCGCGCCAGCAGCCCGGCGCACACAAGCAGCGCGCACAGGAGCGCCGCCGCCCAGACCAGCTTTTTTCTTCTCATCGCTCCGCTCCTCCCGCATACTCTGAAACCACCTCCAGGGCCGTACCGCCCCGGACCAGGGGACCGCGGTAGGGGTAATAGGCCATGCAGTAGTCCATCCACCCCTCATCCACCGCCACCACCTGCTGTCCGTCCCGGACCGCCACCTGCTCCGGCCCGGCTGTAAGGGCTGTCACCCACCGGCCCAGAACCAGGGCCCCCAGCAGGACCGCGCAGCAAGCGCCGCAGGCGATTCCCCGCCAGCGCCGCCGGTCTTCCTCCGGCCACGGCAGATCCGGCAGGGCCCGGACCGCGGAGAGCATGGCCCCCGCGCCGCCCAGAAAGAGGAGGCCGTACAGGGCCCGGAGCGTCCGGGACCGCCACGCCAGATCCAGCGCCGCCAGCACGCCGCTCCCCAGGGTGAGCAGGGCCAGGGCCGCCAGGAACAGGGCGGTCCAGGCTCTGAGGGCCCGCCGTCTTCTGCATTGGATCAGGCCCGCCGCCCACAGCCAGACCATGACCGGCGCGGCCGCCGTCCCCAAAGCCAGGGCGGCCAGGGATAGAAGGGTCCCCGTCATCGCTCCCCCTCCTCCACATACTCCAGGATGTCACCGGGCTGGCAGTCCAGGGCCCTGCAAATGGCCTCCAGCGTGGAAAACCGCACCGCCCGAGCCTTGTTCGTCTTCAGCACCGACAGGTTGGCAATGGTCACGTCAACCCGCTCGGAGAGCTGGCTGAGGCTCATCTTCCTCCTGGCCAGCATCATGTCCAGATTCACCACAATGGGCATTGCGCGTCACCGCCCTTTCTTCTTTTCTCTTGCGAGCATAAGAGCCTGTTTAATATCTCGACGTGTATGGATTGGCGAGTGGATTTTTTGCCCTGCAAGGCAAAAATCCGCAGGCATCCTGACGGATGGCAAGGATTTTTAACGCAGTCAGGGCGGAAAATACGCCGCCAAGACATGCGCGGGGAGATTTTAAACAGGCTCTAAGAGAGACGCATCCAACGGCTGCGAATACAGTCTTTAAATCGTCAGATCGTTCTCCGCCTTCATGTCCGCCGCCTTGAGCACCAGGTGGCTCAGCAGGAACGAGGCCATGGCAATGGCCACCCCCACCACGCACACCGCCATCCCCAGCACCCACAGGGAGGACCCCGCCAGCAGCTCGATGGTCACCGTGCCAATGGCGCAGTACCCCGTGTCCACCATGGCGCAGAAGCCGATGCCCCCAAGCCATCTGGCGTTTTTGTGGCAGAAGGAGTTGTCCCGACCGATCTCCGTGCAGATCCGCCAGAACAACACCAGGGCGATCACAATCGGCACGGCGCTGAGGCTCACCGCCGCAATGCCCGGCACCACCATCCATTCCATGCCGTACATCTTCCCCGCCATCATGATCCTGTCGGGGAAGATCTCCAGGTAGCACACCGCCGTCATGACCGCCATAAATACAAGCGCCCCCTTCAGGGCCCGCACCAGTCCAAGCCGCTTCATCTCCAGCGCCTCCTCTCGGTTTCTGAAGGTATCTTATCAGAGATGATCTTGTTTGTCAATATATTCTTATTGTTTTTCGATAAAATTATGAAAAGCAGGTGGTCCGCCTGGCCTGCCGCCGGACGGACCGCCCTGCTTTTACAGCGGATACCGCTGCCCCAGCTTTTCGCTGTACTCCTCCCGGAACGCTCCATAGGCCCCCTGGTCCAGTGCCTCCCGGATCCGCTCCATGAGCGTATTGTAGAACCAGAGGTTGTGCATCACCGCCAGGCGCATGGCCAGCATCTCCTCCGCCTTGAACAGATGGCGGAGGTAGGCCCGGGAGAAGCTGCGGCACACGGGACAGCCGCACCCGCTGTCAATGGGCCGGCCGTCCAGCTTGTAGCGCTCGTTTTTGATGTTCATGGTCCCCTGCCACGTAAACAGCTTGCCGTGACGGGCGTTTCTGGCGGGCATGACGCAGTCGAAGAAGTCCACCCCGCGCCACACCGCCTCGATGATGTTGGAGGGCGTGCCCACCCCCATGAGGTATCGGGGCTTGTCCTCCGGCGCGTGGGGCAGCACCACGTCCAGAATGCGGTACATCACCGCCGTCTCCTCCCCCACCGCCAGTCCGCCGATGCCGTAGCCGTCGCAGTCCACCTTGGCGCTCTCCTCCATGCTCCACACCCGCAGGTCCTCGTAGGTGCCGCCCTGGTTGATGCCGAAGAGCATCTGGCCCGGGTTGAGGCAGTCCGGCTGGGCGCACAGGCGGTCATGCTCCGCCTTGCACCGCTTCAGCCAGCGCAGGGTACGCTCACAGGACTGCTTGACGTAGTCGTAGGGGGCCGGGTTCTCCACGCACTCGTCAAAGGCCATGGCGATATCACTGCCCAGGTTGGACTGGATCCGCATGGACTCCTCGGGACCCATGAAGATACGCCTGCCGTCGATGTGGGAGGCGAAGGTCACCCCCTCCTCGGTGATTTTCCGCAGCCCCGCCAGGGAGAACACCTGGAAGCCGCCGGAGTCGGTGAGGATGGGGCCCTGCCAGTCCATCATCCTGTGCAGTCCGCCCAGGGCCCGCACCACGCCGTCCCCAGGCCGGAGATGGAGGTGGTAGGTGTTGGACAGCTCAATCTGACATTTGAGCTCCTTTAAGTCGTGGGCGCTGACAGCCCCCTTGATGGCTCCCTGGGTGCCCACGTTCATAAAAACCGGGGTCTGTACCTGGCCGCCGTGGGCACAGGAAAAGAGGCCGCGCCGGGCGCGGCCCTCCTGCTTGATTACCTGAAACATAGATGTACTCCTCAGCTCTGTATTAAAGGGCGCGAAACCACGCCCTCAGTTCCGCCTTGCGGGCCTCGGACAGCTGCGGCTTGCGCACCCCTTCCACCGCGCCGGCCAGGGCCTCCAGCTCGTGGAGGCAGGCGGAGGCGTCCGCCTGGGCGCGGATGCGCAGAAAGGCCCCCTCCGCCCCGATTTCCCGCAGCTCCTCGGGGGTGGATATGCCGGCCGTCTCCAGATCTCCGGCCACCTTGGGTCTGATGTTGGGCAGGTCAGTCAGCTTTGTCATGGCTCTCCTCTCCGGCGCCGGACTGCCGGGGGTCCTCCTCCAGCATACCGTCAAAGTATCCCTTGTTTTTCTCCTCCCGCCGGTCCAGCCAACGGGCCAGCCGGGGCGTTACCCACAGCGCCCCGCCCACGATTACCAGGAACATCACCAGAAAAATTACCGGCGCGGCAGCATCGCTGACGCGGCCCTCCAGCAGAGAGAGCATAGACATGCCTCCTTTGTATATGGGGATTGCTGTATTATAGCCCGAGAGGGACATAATTGCAAGGGTTTGCCTAAATATTTTGCAAGGACCTGCCTTAAAGCGTGCAAGGAGTCTATCGGCTGTGAACACAGGCCGCGAGCAATATAAAACAAAGACCGCATTATCGCCTTTCCAGATAAAACGCTCCTCTCTGTGCTTATAGCCACACAAAGAGGAGCTGCTTATAGCAATCTTCTAAATTACCAACAGCAATTTTTAGGGGCTTTAGGGGCGGGTATCACGTATTTTGATGCTTGCTATAGTTATGCCCTGCGTCAAACTTCTCCGGGTTGATCCACAGCCCCAGGGCAGGATTGGGAATAAAGTAGATCTGTTCCCCGTTTGGCATTGTATTCCACCCGATATGCAGCGTATCGGGGTTATAAACTGCGGCCATTTTCCCGTAGTCCGCCGCTTGGAATCCTACCCCTTCGATCTCCTCCTTGGAGATATCCTTTACTGCATAGGTGATAGAAAACCTTCCATCAGAGGAGCCATGAATAAGATGCGCCGCAGCCCCCATGTTATCCCGTAAATCCTGGTTTTCCGGATGATGGAACTGCTCCAGCGTATTCAGCCGTCCCCGGTAACCGTATTTGCGGATAAGCTTGTCCACTGCCAGATCCTCTCCAAACCGGGTCACGCCGGGCGCCAGAACAATCAGCTCCCCACCGTCGGCAATGGCCATACGGGTGCGATACACCGCCTTGTTTCCCAACCAAGTGGACTTGAACTCTGATGGATCCAGATAGACCACGCACTTTTTGATTCCCCGATCCACGAAGTTGATGTTCTCCTCCTGGGCTTGAGCCACAGCCGCCTCAAAGGTCCTCCGGGTATCGCCGATGAACAGGCCGTGGGTGTGAATCTCTCCGCCGGGAGCTGTGGTAACCGTCAGAACAAACAGGACAGGACGGTCTTTCAAAAAATGCTCCAGAGCATAGTCAAACAGCATCCTCACAGGAGTGCGGTCCCTGCCCATCATCCGCTCCATACCGTACACGGCGCCAACCATGTGGCTGGCGTTAATCATCCCGCTGCCGCCCACGCCCACAAATAGATTTTTTGCGTGGTTGGCCATGCCGACAACTTCATGGGGAACGACCTGACCGATGGAGAGAATCAGATCATATTTCTCCTCCATTACCCGGCGGTTGATCTCCACACTGACAGGCTCGTGCCACAGCCCCTCTGTAACCTCCTCCAGATAGGCTGCCGGAATCTCTCCCAGCTTCACCACATCCGTGCGCCAGTTATGGGGGATAAACTGCTCAAAAGGGATGTCGCCGAACATGGCGGCGGCCTGCTCCCGCGTTACCGGCTCGTGGGTCCCCAAAGCAGGTAAAATATCCACCCGGCATCCCATACCGCAAAGAGCATGGTAGTATACATTGGTGATATACCCTCCATTGGAGTGAAAGCGCGTGAAGTCCGGAGGAATAATGAGCACATTCTTCAGTGTTCTGCCCTCAAGAGAGAGCAGGAGCTGGGTCCTGATCTCGTCATGACGCAAACCTGCATCCCTGCCGGCTTTTGCAAACAGCTCCATAGGCTCACACCCCTGAATAAGCGCTGAACCCACCGTCTACGGGGAGGACAACGCCGGTAATAAAGCTCGCCGCGCTGTTGTCCAGCAGGAACAGCATCGCACCCAGCAGCTCCTCCGGCCTGCCAAAGCGCTCCATGGGGGTGGCGGCCAGAATTTTCTCCGTCCGGGAAGTAGGCGTACCGTCCTCCTTCCAGAGCAGGGCAGCATTCTGGCGGGTGGAGAAGAACCCGGGTGCAATGGCGTTGACCCGGATGCCCGTCTTGGCGAAATGGACCGCCAACCACTGGGTAAAGTTGGATACCGCCGCCTTGGCCCCTGAATAGGCAGGGATCTTTGTCAGGGGGGTGTAGGCGTTCATGGAGCTGATATTCAGGATATTGCCCCCCTCCCGCCCCACCATGTCCCGGGCAAAGACCTGGGTAGTCAGCAGCACGCCTGTAAAATTGAGGTTGAACACCGCCTCTACCCCCTCCCGATCCAGCGCAAAGAAGGATTTGGTCTCCGCATCCAGATCGCCGGGCTCAAAGTACTCCTTATCGGTGGTGGCTCGCGGGTTGTTGCCGCCTGCGCCGTTGATAAGTATATCACAGGGCCCGAAATCCGCCAGCACCGCCTGATGGCAGGCATCCAAAGCCTCCCTGTCCAGTACGTTGCACTGGTAGGCCTTTGCCGTGCCTCCCTGCGCGCGGATCTCCTCTGCCACAGCCTCGGCGTGGGCCAGGGTGCGGTTGAGCAAAGCCACCTTCGCGCCCGCCGCGGCCAGGGCCTTGGAAAATTCGCCGCAGAGTACTCCGCCCGCGCCAGTAACCACAGCAACCTTGCCGGATAAATCCGTTTTCAGAGGTAATTTCATGATATCCCTCCTTATACTTGGTAAGTGTTCGCGGTCGTATTGCCGCCATGCCCGGTCCAATTGGTGTGGAAGAACTGCCCGCGGGGCGCATCTGTCCGCTCATAGGTGTGGGCTCCGAAATAGTCCCGCTGGGCTTGGAGCAGGTTTGCCGGAAGATTTTCACTGGTGTAGCCATCAAAATAGCTCAGCGCTGCGGTGAAGGCGGGCATAGGGATACCAGTGCTGACAGCGTAGGCCGCAACCTCCCGCCAGGCGGGAACCAGGCCCTTGATGCTCTGGGCAAAATATTCGTCCAGCAGCAGGTTCTCCAGCTCCGGGTTCTTATCGTAGGCCTCCTTGATCTTCCCCAGAAACACGCTGCGGATGATACATCCCCCCCGCCACATGAGTGCGATTCCGCCGTAGTTCAGGTTCCAGCCATAGGTTTTGGCTGCGGTGCGCATAAGGGTGTAGCCCTGGGCGTAGGAGATAATCTTGGAGGCATAGAGGGCCTTGCGTATGCTCTCAATGAACGCCTTTTTGTCACCAGTAAACGCCGGTACGCTGTGCGGGAACACCTTGGATGCGGCGACCCGCTCATCCTTCATGGCGGACAGGCACCGGGCAAACACAGCCTCTCCGATGAGCGTCAGAGGGACGCCCTCGTCCAGGGCGGCGATGCCGGTCCACTTGCCGGTCCCTTTCTGGCCGGCAGTGTCCAGGATGCGCTCCACCACCGTCTCCCCCTTTTCATCCTGATAGCCCAGGATATCCCGGGTGATCTCAATAAGGTAGCTGTCCAGCTCCGTTTCGTTCCAGGAGGAAAATACATCGTGCATCTCCGCAGAGGTCAGCCCCAAACCGTCCCGCATCAGCTGATACGCCTCACAGATGAGCTGCATGTCGCCGTACTCGATGCCATTGTGGACCATCTTGACGAAGTGGCCCGCGCCGTTTTCCCCCACCCAGTCGCAGCAGGGAGAGCCGTCCTCCACCTTGGCGCAGATAGCCTGGAAGATGGACCTCACGTACGGCCATGCCGCCGGGGACCCGCCGGGCATCATGGAGGGACCCTTCAGCGCCCCCTCCTCCCCGCCGGACACGCCGGTGCCGATATACAATAGGCCCTTGCTCTCCACATACGCCGTGCGCCGGATGGTGTCGGGGAAATGGCTGTTTCCGCCATCTATGAGGATATCGCCATCCTCCAGATAGGGGAGCAGCTGGTCAATGAGGCTGTCCACCGCCTGCCCCGCCTTCACCATCATCATGATCTTTCGAGGCTTTTTCAGGCTATCCACCAGCTCCCCCAGAGAATACGCGCCAATGATGTTTCTGCCCTTGGCCCGCCCCTCCACGAAGTTGGCAACCTTCTCTGTGGTACGGTTGTAGACTGCCACTGTAAAGCCCTTGGACTCCATGTTCATGACCAGATTCTCGCCCATCACGGCCAGACCGACCAAACCGATATCCGCCTTTTTCATCGTATCGCTCCCCCTTATCTCTGTACGCGGGCATTGCCCGCGTAGATGTCCCAGATCTGCTTTTCATCCGCCGGTTCCGCATAGTCGTTAAGGCTGGACGCCGCCAATACGCCGCTGGCCCATCCAAATCGCAGACATTTCTCCGGCTTCCAGCCGTTGAGAATGCCGTACAGCACCCCGCCAGTGAAGCCGTCCCCGCCGCCAATACGGTCCAGCACCGGGATGGACCGGGGCTCCTCCACTGTCCACTGACCGTCCGCCAGCATCAAGGCGCCCCACAGGTGCTCATTGGCGGATACCACCTGCCGCAGGGTGGTTGCAAAGATCTTCGCGTTGCTGTACCTGGCCTTCACCTCGCTGACCATGCCCTTGAAGCTTTCGATTTTGGACGAGAGATCCTCTCCTCCCGCCTCCGGGCCAGCAAAGCCCAGGCAGAGCTGAAAGTCCTCCTCATTGCCCACCAAGATGTCCGCAGCGGAGGCAATCTGGTGGAAGGCCTGGCGCAGCGCCTCCTCCCTGCCCTTCCAGAAGGTTGCCCGGTAGTTGAGGTCAAAGCTGACCAATGTGCCGTACTCCTTTGCCGCCTTTGCGATGGCCAGACAGCAGGCGGTAGTCTCCTCGCTCATAGCGGCGATGAGGCCGGAGATGTGGAGGATACCGATCCCCTCCCGGCCGAAAATTCTGGGGATATCGAAGTCAGATGCGCTGAGCGTCCGGCCTACCTCCCCTGCCCTGTCGTTCCATACGCGGGGAGCCCGGAGACCGAAGCCGCTGTCAGCGATGTTGAACTGATGGCGGAAGCCCCAGGGTCCGCCCTGCTCCACCTCCGCGCCCTCATAGCGGATATTCCGGGCCCGAAGCTGGGCCCGAATAAAGTCCGCCACAGGGCTGCCCTTAACGAACTTTGTCAGAGCCAGACACTCCCGCCCCAGGGAGGAGGCCACGTTCAGCACATTGGTCTCCGCGCTGGTGGCCTGAAGATAGAAACGACTGCTGCCCGGAACTGCCATCCGATCCTCCGGGGTGATGCGCACCCCCATGCTGGTGGGGCAGGCAATGGCATAGCGGCAGTTTTCACGCAATTTCAGTTCCATTGTTCTCTCCTTTACAAGTCAAAGTATCGTTTCGCATTTTGATAGCAGATATCCTCCACCAATCCGCCCAGCAGTCCCAGGTCATTGGGGTATTCGCCATTCTCGACCCAGCTGCCCAGCAGATTGCAGAGAATCCGGCGGAAGTACTCATGGCGGACGTAGCTGAGAAAGCTGCGGGAGTCGGTGAGCATTCCCACAAAATTTCCCAAAAGGCCCTGGTTGGCAAGGCCGGTCAGGTGCTCGGTCATGCCGGCTCTGTTGTCGTTGAACCACCACGCGCTGCCGTGCTGGAGCCTGCCGGGGACGCCAGGGCTCTGGAAGGAGCCAATAAGCGTGTCCAAAAAGATGTTATCGTTGGGATTGAGACTATAGAGAATGGTGCGGGGCAGAATTCCGGATTTTTCCAGCTCATCCAGCAGCTTCGCCAGCGTCCCGCCGCTGTCCGCAGGGGCGGCGCAGTCGAACCCGGTATCTGGCCCCAGCTCTGCAAAGGCCCGGGAGTTGGGGTTGCGGAGGCAGGTATAGTGGAGCTGCATGGCCAGCCCATGTCTGGCATATTCCCCGGCACAGTGAAGCAGCAGCTCCGTCTGCCAAGCCTCAATGTCCTCCCTCGCAGGCACGCCGCCGGACAGGACGCTCCGGTAGACCGCGTTGAGCGCCGTCCCTGGAAGGCGGCGAAAGCTGACATATTCCAGTCCGTGGTCCGCGGTGCGACAGCCCTGGGCTGCAAAATAGGCGATGCGGTCCGACAGCGCCCGCTTTACGTCCTCCACAGCGGCCAGCGGATACCCCGCCATCCTCTCCAGCCTTCGAATGTAGTCCGTAAATCCGGATTGATGAATCTGTAAGGCTCTGTCGGGGCGGAATGTGGGATAAACCCTCACGGGAAAGTCCTTATCCGACGCCAGCTTTCTATGCCATTCCAAGCTGTCGCAGGGGTCGTCGGTGGTGCCAACCATCTCCACACGGCTGCGGAGGATAAGCCCTCTGGCGGAAAAATCCGGGGCGCTTTGCAGCTTTTCATTGCAGAAATCCCAAGCCTCCCGCGCAGTCTCCCCGCTCAGAAATCCATCCCATCCGAAGTAATTTTTCAGCTCCATGTGGCACCAGTGGACCATAGGATTGCCGATGGCCTTTGGAAGAACCTCCGCAAACCGTCTGAACTTCTCCCAGCCATCCCCGTCCCCAGTGACGTACTTCTCCTCCACCCCGTTGGCCCGAAGCAGCCGCCATTTGTAGTGGTCGTTGTCCAGCCACAGCTGCGTCAGATCATCAAACCGCCGGTTTTCGTAGATCTCCCTGGGAGCGATGTGGCAGTGGTAGTCGATGATGGGCTGTTTCGCCGCCACAGTGTGATACAGCGTCCGAGCGGTAGGTGTGGACAGCAAAAAATTCTCAGTCAAAAATGTTCTCAAGAGCATCATCCTCCATCAATGTCAGTATAGCATGCGTGTTTTTGAATGAAAATTGTAATTCTTGTTTGACTTATTGCGATTCTTGCGGTAACATGGGCGAATAAAAGGAGGCGATAGCGATGCGGGGACAGCCCCAGCAGTTTGATCCGCGCCAGAATATGCGCACCGGGGACTTCGAAATCTTCTATTACCGCGATGCAGCGCCAGGGCCGGTGGCCATTCACCACCACGATTTCTACGAGGTTTATTTTTTCCTCAGCGGGCAGGTGGAATACAGGGTGGAAGGCAGCGTTTACCGTTTGGAGCCGGGAGATGTGCTGCTCATCAGTCCAATGGAGCTCCACCAGCCCCTCATCCAACCAAACCGAGAGAGCTATGAGCGCGTCGTGCTGTGGATCAACCGGACATACCTGGAGCAGCTATCCACCGGGGAAGTCAGCCTGACCCAGTGCTTTGACTGCACACGCCCCGGCCACAACAACCTCCTGCGCCCGACTGACATGGACCGTACCGGCATTTCCGCCAGACTCCAGGAGTTGACGCGGGAGGCCCACAGCACGGATTATGGAGCGGCTCTATGGGCGGCGAGCAGCATTGTCCAACTGATGGTGGAGCTCAATCGCATGGCGCTGCGGCCTGCGAAGATTGAGAATACGGAGAACGAGCGCACCCTTGTCTCCCAGGTCCTGGACTATATTGGAGAGCATTACGATGAGAGCATATCCCTGGACAGCCTGGCCCAGCAGTTTTATGTCAGCAAATTTCACCTCTCCCACGCCTTCCGCCAGTCTGTAGGCGCCAGCTTATACCACTACATCCAGCTCAAGCGGCTTCTGATTGCCCGGCAGATGCTCAGAAACGGCGTATCCCCCGGCGCAGTCTGTCAGAGCTGCGGCTTCGGAGATTATGCCAACTTCTACCGGGCCTTTCGGTCGAAATACGGCGCAAGCCCTCGGGAATATCTGGCGGACGCGTGCCGGCAGCAGTCTCCCCCATAAAAAAGGTCTGTGTCCCTCCGCAGAGGGGGACACAGACCCAGATGTTCTATTTCCATAAAATACAGCAGCCAATTTTGGAAAAACCCACAAAAAATTTTGGTTGAAAAATTGTATACAATATTGTATACTTAAAAAGCAAGATCCTTTTCTTGTTCTACCGGCAGGTCCGCCGTCACAGGGCTGCCGCCAAAGCGGACCGCTGCCGCCATATGGGCGTGGTAATTTCCGCTGGTCAATATCTTACGGAAATTCTGCTCGCTCTGGTCCAAGTGAATCTGGATTTGACGCACACCTCCCTCAAGATCGTTGTCCATCAACGCCTGATAAATAGCGGCGTGCTCTGTCTGCGCCTCGGACATCCGCCCCGGCAGTATACAGTTGAGCCAGCGGGCACGGTAAATCTGCGCGCGCATCTGGTTGGAGATATGCACCAGCCGCTGGTTCCCGCACATGGTGGTAATCAGATCGTGAAATTGATCGTCATAGTAGTAGTTTCTTACCGGCTCTGTGGCCTCCCGGAGATTCTGGAAGCAGTCCGTCAGCCGCTCCTTCTGCTCAGGAGACGGCCCGCCGTTCTCCATCAGGATCTGCACCGCCGCCACCTCTACCGCCCTGCGCACCTGGCAGATCTCTATGATATCCCGCAGGGTGATATCCGTGACATGAGCCCCTTTTCCGGTGGACTCGATCAGCCCCTCCGCGGACAGGCGCATAATCGCCTCACGAATGGGAGATCGGCTCATTTTCAACTCCTGCTCCAGTGTGTAGTCCGAGACCGCCATTCCTGGCGGCAGTTGAAAATTCTGGATTTTCTGCTTAATATATGTATAGGCCTGCTGTGTCTGCGGTCCCTTTTTCCTGGCCATCGTATCCTCTCCTCACGTACATGTTCTCCGGTTTCCTCTCTAATATATTGCTTGTCCCCACGAAATGTCAACTACTATTTTTGTGCCCTCCACACCGGCGCAATGGGGCCTCACTCCGGCGCGCCCATGCCGGCGCCGCCGTCGGGCTGAAATCTGCACCCCTGTTTTTCCAGTGCACCCGCCGTCTCCTCCATACGGATACGGCGTTACCCCATTCATAAAAAGCGTAAGCGGAAAGGAATTGTCTATGAAAAAAATTGTATCCTTCTTTGGCGACAGATCAGATGTCTTCGTTCAGCTGAATCAGAGGTCCGCTGAGTATGCCGAAAGTCTGGGCCTCTCTTACACCTGGGTCCCCCAGTTGCCCTATCATCAGGAGGATGTCATTGAGCACCTGAAAAACGCAGACTGCGGTATTATTGACGTGGAACCCTATGGAGAGCCGGTCTTTCGGGAGATCGAGGGAAAGTGCCCCCTCCTCGTCCGCTTTGGCGTGGGCTTTGACAAGGTGGATCTCAACGCGGCCACAGCCCACGGCGTTGCCGTGGCCCGCACCACGGGGTCAAACGCCTCCGGTGTCGCAGAGATGGCAGTCGCCCTGATCTTCGCCGCCCGCCGGGAGCTGCGCTTTAATCGCATTCACTGTGTGGACACGGGGAAGTGGGCAAAAAACATCTCCAATGAGACGATCGGCAGTACCATCGGTATTCTGGGCTTTGGTAACATCGGCCGCATTACCGCCCGGCTGTTCCAGGCGCTGGGCTGTGAGGTGATCGCCTATGACCCCTATCCCAACGAGGCCCTGGCGCGGGAGGCGGGCATTGCGCTGGTTCCGCTTGAGGAGCTCTTCCGCCGTTCTGACGCCATCAGCGTCCACGTTCCCTACTCCCAGGAGACCCATCACATGGTAAACGCGGAGCGCCTTGCCATGATGAAGCCCAGCGCCGTGATCGTCAATACCGCACGGGGCGGCATTATTGATGAGGACGCCCTGTACGATGCGCTGAAGGCCCGGCAGATTCGGGGCGCAGGTCTGGACGTATATCTGGAGGAGCCTCTGCCCGCCTCCTCCAAGCTGTGCGAGCTGGACAATCTCATCATGATGCCCCACTTGTCCAGCCAGACCTACGAGTCCCTGTGGAACACCTACAAGATGGCCATTGACATTGCCGCAGATTTCCATGCCGGCAAGGCTGTCCCCCACATTCTGAATCCGGACTACAAAAAACATATCTGATCGTATCCCAATCTTATCAAAAATGGAGGCTGCACAGATGATTGATTTTAAGAATGTATTTTCTCTGGAGGGCAAATCCGCTCTCGTTGTCGGCGGCGGCGGTCTGGGACGGGCCATGGCTTCCGCACTGATGCAGAATGGCGCCGATCTGGCCATGGCGGACATCAACCCCTCCGCCATGGACGAGGTGAAGGTTGAGACAGAGGCTGCGGGCAAGCGTTTCTTCTCCCTGGAGGTCAATCTCATGGACGAGGAAAGCATTTACCGCATGGTGGATGAGGCCAGGGCAAAATTAGGCCGCATCGATATTCTGGTCAACGCGGCGGGCATCAACATTCTGAAGAAAGCCGAGGAGTACGACGGCGCGGCCTGGGACAAGGTTCTGGGAATTAACCTGCGCGGCCTGCACCTGACCACCAGCGCTGTGGGCCGTGTCATGATCGAGCAGAAATACGGACGTATTCTCTCTATCTCCTCCGTCAAGGCCTTTATTGGTACGGATCAGGACTACAGCGCTTACTGCGCCAGTAAGGGCGCTGTCAACGCCTATACACGCCAGATTGCCTGCGAGTGGGGCAAGCACGGCATCACCTGCAATGCCATTGCCCCCACCTTTACGCGCACGCCTATCAACTCCTTCCAGCTGGACGATCCCGTGTTCTACAACACGCTGGTGAATCGCATCCCCCTGGGGCGGATCTGCACTCTCAAGGATCTGGGCTGCGCGGCCGTGTTCCTTTGCAGCGATGCCGCGGAGTTTATCACCGGACACGTCCTCTGTGTAGACGGCGGGATTACCGCCAAGCAGTAAGTGCGATGGCGATGAAGGTTGGCTGCTGTATCGGTATGGCCCACTATGGAGAGGTGGCCGCCGCAGGATATCAGTCCATTGCTCTGCCCGGCGTGGATCTGGCAGGCATGGATGACGCAGCATTTCAAAAGACACGGGAGACCCTGAAGCACGGTCCGCTGGAGCTCCACAGCGTCAACAGCTTCTGTCCTCCGGATCTCCGCCTGACTGGCGCGGACTTCAGCGCCCAGAGGCTGGAGGACTATGCCCGGCGCCTTTTTGCCCGCGCCGCAGAGCTTGGTGTATCCTATGTGGGGATCGGAGGGCCCGTCTCCCGGAGTACGCGGCCAGGAGAGGACCCTGTACGCGCATCCGAGGAGCTGAAAAACGCCTTGGCGCTTCTGTGCCGGCTGGGCGGCGAGTACGGGCTGACCATTCTACTGGAGGCCGTGTGTTCTCTGGAGTGTAACCTTGTTGTCTACACCCACGAGGCGGCGGAGATGGTGCGGGCTTTGGGACTCCCCAATCTGGGGCTGGTCTACGATATCTATCACGCCCACATGATGGGCGAGGATCCCGCCTATGTGCTGTCAGTGGCGGAACTCATCCGAGTGGTTCACATCGCGCAGGATCAGAACGGCAGGCGGATCTATCTCCGGGAGGCGTTTCTGGAGGCGTACCGGCCCTACATACAGGCGCTCCACCGGGCTGGATACAGCGGGGAGATCAACATGGAGTCCTTTGTGGGAGAATTGCCCGAAGAGCTTCCCCGCAGCAGAGAGATCCTGAACCGGCTGATCGCCGAAGCCCAGGAGAGCGCGTCTCTCGGTGGCAAATAAAAGAGAGGATATATCATTATGAAGGCAATATTTGTAGACGAGCCCCTGCATATACGGATTGCGGAAGTAGAGCGGCCCAGCATCGGCGAGAAGGAGGTCCTGATCCGGATCATCAGCGCAGGCATCTGCGGCTCCGATGTTGGTATATATTACGGCACCAATTCTCTTGTCACCTATCCGCGCCTCATTGGCCACGAGTATGGCGGCGAGGTCGTGGAAGTCGGGAGCGCTGTGAAATCTCTCAAGGCAGGCGACCTTGTCTCTGTTGATCCGGTGCGCGCCTGCGGACACTGCTACGCCTGCACCCATGGCCGTCATAACGTCTGCTCCACCCTGGAGGTCACCGGCGTCCACAGAGATGGCGGTTTTGCGGAGTACGTTGCGGCAGAGGAGCAGTACTGCTATCCCCTGGAGATGCCGGACTTCCCCAAGGAATATCTGTGTCTGGTGGAGCCCTATTCCATTGGTGTTCAGGTCAACCACCGGGGCCGTGTATCCAAGGAAGATCATGTTCTGATTATGGGCAGCGGCCCCATCGGTCTATGCATCATGCAGGCCGCAAAGTACCGGGGCGCCAAGGTAACGATGACCGACCTGGTGGACAGCCGGCTGGAGCGCGCCAAGGATATGGGGGCGGACGAGGTTTTCAACGCGGGCACGGATGGCTATCTGGATCAGGCTCTGGCAACAACCCAGGATGGACAGGGCTTCACCGTTGTCATCGACACCATTTGCAGCACATGGTCCTTCCCCCTGGCTCTGGACATGGCCTGTCCCGCCGGACGGGTGGTTACGCTGGGACTGATTAACAAGCCCTCCGAGGTCGCCCAGGTGTCGATCACCAAGAAGGAACTGGATGTGATCGGTTCCCGCCTGAGCAACAGCCGCTTTCCGGAGGTGCTGGAGTGCTTCAAAAATGGCGCGTTCACACCGCAGAAGCTGTGTACCCACCGTATCTCCTATCGGGACGTGGAGAAGGCGATCTGCGAGATCAAGGAGCATCCGGAGAATGTCTGCAAGATTATCATCTGCTTTGATAACTGAGCGTCTCCCCTTTTAACCTGCTGCCGGATAGCGGAAAACGGTTTCGCTATCCGGCGTTTTCGGTACAGTCTTTATATCAGGAGGAGCCCGGCCATGCACGGCCGGGCTCCTCCTGTATTATTTACGTGGTTATTTATTGTAGTCGTGGAGGATCTCCGCGCCATCGAAGGTGTAGCCATTGCGGAACCAGTAGGCGCCCAGGACCTCCTTGGGGGCCAGCGGCATGTGCTCCTCCAGTTGAGAGGGGAAGAAGGTCAGTTCTCCGCTGCCCGCCCACGCCACAGGATCCGCCTGCTTGTTGGCAGCGCCCAGCTTCACCAGCTCACATACGGACGGCTTCGCACCCGGGACAATACTGGGGAAATGACGCAGATGGATCAGGGGCCGTCCCATGGGCGCGGGCAGCTCCGTGGGCGCGATCTGCCGCTCAATTGTCAGCGTGCCCTTTATCAGTCTCTCTCCATGGGAGGCCACCACGCCCGTCAGCTTTGCCCCCGGTCCCATAGCCGGCATACCGGGATTGTAGGGGTTCAGATCCGTAATGCTCACCTGCCCCAGCTTCTTGGGGAAGCCCATGGCCCAGCCGCGCGCCATGGTGAAATCATTGTCCACCCAGATGGGCAGGCACATCTGGGCCTGCTCCCCCTTATAGGAGCATCCCACCCAGATGGCGGCCTCCTTGTACTGGGTTCGCTCCGGATCCGTCCAGGCCATGTCCTTGCCGTCCTCCCACACGGACCACCACTTGCTGAAGGCCACATAGGCCACGTCCGGGTGATCGCCGAGCTCCACCGGTTCCGGCAACCACTTGGCCACCGCATCCGGATCCACCCGATAGGCGATATTCAGGTACTCCGTTCCGTAATGCCATGGGGGATTCCCCAGCAGAGAGCACTTTCCCTCCGGAGACAGGGGGTAGCAGAACCCCTTCAGTTCACTGATTTTTGCCATTTTTGTCATCCTTTCTTATGATATCTAAATATTTTGATAACGTCATCTCAGCGGCCCAGGACCTTTTTCAGCGCCTGGACTGCCCTGCGGTTCTCCTCCGGGAGACCGATCGTAATGCGTATCGACTGGGGCGCACCCTGGGAGGTGAGGGGCCGAATGATGACGCCTTCCCGCAGCATCGCCTGGAACACGGCCTCGGCATCCTGTTTCAGATCAATGCAGATGAAATTTGTCTGCGTGGGATAGTAATCCAGCCCCATCTCCGACAGCGCTCCATAGAACATTTCCCGGCCCTCTGCATTGTTTTGCAGCGTTTTTGCAATAAATTCCTGATCGTCCAGCGCGGCCATAACGCCCACCTGGGCCATACGGTTGACCGGGAATGGCTCTCTGGCCTTCATCATCACCCGGATGACCTCCTCGTTAGCGACGCAGTACCCGCAGCGCACCCCGGCCATCCCCATCACCTTGGAGAAGGTGCGCATAATAACCAGGTTGGGGAATCGCTCAAGCAGGGGGATCGTTTGCAGATATTCTGGATCGTCCGCAAACTCGTAGTACGCCTCGTCCATAAATATCAGTACATGGGCGGGCAGCTTCTCCAGGAACGTCATCAGCCTGTCTTTTGGGAGAATGCGTCCGGTGGGATTGTTGGGGTTACAGATAAATACCACCTTTGTCCTGGGACTGACGGCGGCCTGGATCCCGTCCAGATCATAACTGCCATCCCCTGTCATGGGAATCTTAATCAGCTTCCCACCCATTTTTGTCGTGATATTTTCGTAGGCGGGAAATGTCAGCGCCGCGGTTACGACCTCATCGCCTGGATCAATAAAAGTGAGTCCAAACATGGTAATTACCGCATCGCCGCCATTGTCTATGTACAGCTGGGATGGACAAACCCCCAGATGATTGGCAAGCTTCTCCCCCATGGCTGTGCACAGACTGACCGGATACCGGAATGCGCTGGTACGGAGCTCCTCCACCATGGCCTCAATGGCCTTGGGAGAGGTCCCCAGGGGATTTTCGTTGGAGGCCATCTTCACGATATCCGTGATTCCCAGCTCTTGCTGCACCTCTTCTATGGGCTTGCCGGGAATATAGTCTTTGCGGACCAGTACACACTGTCTCGCAACCGTTTCAATCATAATAATACACCTCGATTTGCATTATCTGTCAGGAATTGGAATGGTGGCCAGAGGATCTGGCAGGCTCTCTCCGGCGGCGCTTCGCTACATGGAGGCATCGGGGTGGAACACCCGCGCCCCACCTACTTCCGCACCGCCTGGTAGAACTCCCGCTCCATCTCCAGCCAAGCGCTATCCGGGTCCATGGACCGGCATCTGGTCATCTCCTCAGGCGTCATACCGCCCATATCGTGCTCTGTAGAGTAGATCGTGTTGCGGCTGGCAAAGTTGCGTTTACCGTAGTCCATCATTCCCCACATAGCTCCCTTCTCCAGATAGTGCATGGTCACTAAAGAAAAGCCCAGTCTATCAATATCCTCCAGTTCCACCTCCGGAACTCCGTTATTGGATATCACATCCGGATACATTTTCCAGCCCGGAAGCCGCTGCGCCACCTGCTGGCACTCCTCAATATTATACATCCGATTAATCAGCGTCATTGGTGCGCCCAGATCCGCTGCTCTGGCACATCGCTCGATCGCCTCCTCCAATCCGTCGTTAGGGCGGCACTCTGTGCGGGCGATCAAGAGGCAGTCTGTGCCCTCCAGAGCGGCCAGGGCGGCCTTCACCTTTGCCAGCCAGTGCTCTGTTGGAAACACCTCGTATGCCCGGCCTCCGCCGTGTCGTTTAGCGTAGTCCAGCCGCTGCCAGCCGCGGATTCCCATGCCGTCGTCCAGCGTGAAGCCCTTTGCTCCAGCACGCACCAATCGCTCCACGTTGTGGTACACCTGTAACGGGCTGTCCCCATATCCCTCGTCAAAGTCCACCAGCACCGGCACATCGGCAAAGGCGGCCACTCTCTCCGTGACCCATAGGAGCTCGTCCACCGTCATAATTCCCAAATCCGGCGCGCCAATCGTACTGGCAGAGACCGCCGCACCGCTGAGGAGTACGGAGCGAAATCCTGCCGCCTGCGCCGCCTTGACGGAGTAGCAGTCCCACACACATGGGCAAAACTGCTGCCCCTCTTTCAAGAGATCGAACATGGACTGTACTTTTTTCCCCATATACATATCCTCTCTATTCTAAATAATTGCTGTCAAATCGCGGCATTATGCCTCCCGCATCCATCTGACCAGCTCATCGTCTGTACATTTAATTTGATGCGTCTCGCTGAGGGCATGATATACGCCCTTTGTATAGTCGATCCCCATCTCCCGCGGATCGTAGTGAACGGATACCTTCTTCCGGACCGCCAGCGGGTTGGGCTCCGGCACGGCTGAGAGCAGCGACTTTGTATATGGGTGGACCGGCGTACAGAAAATATCCTCTGTTGTACCGGACTCAACAATATGGCCGTAGTGCATCACCCCGATCTTATCACTGATATATTTCACCAGCGACAGGTCGTGGGCAATGAACAGATAGGTCACTCCCAGTTCGTCCTGTAAATCCCGCATCAGGTTCACCACCTGCGCCTGGATGGACACATCCAGCGCGCTGATGCACTCATCGGCAATCACCAACTCCGGCTGCATAACCAGTGCTCTGGCAATGCCGATACGCTGGCGCTGCCCTCCGGAAAACTGATGGGGATATCGGGTGGCATGCTCCCGGGAGAGCCCCACCTTCTCCATGATCCGGTAGACCTTCTCCTCCCGCTCCGCTTTATTTTGGTACAGGTGGTAAACATCCAGACCCATTGCGATAATGTCGATCACCTTTTTGCGGGGATTGAGGCAGCTCATGGGGTCCTGGAAAATCATCTGCATATTAGTCCTCAGATGGCGAGTGGTCCCGGCGTCCAGAGAGCCGCCGATCTCCCGTCCGTCAAAACGGATAGATCCGTCTGTAATGTCATACAAGCGGATAATAGAACGTCCTGCGGTGGATTTGCCGCTGCCGCTCTCCCCCACAAGGCCATAGGTCTCACCTCGCTGGATAGAGAAGGAAATCCCATCCACAGCCTTTACGGTATAGTTCCTGTTCATGCGGAAGTGTTTTTTTAGCCCCTTCACTTCCAGCAGTATATCGTCAAAGCGTTCGGTCTCGCCCATCTTCAGCCCACCTCCTTCAACATTCTGTCGATTTTGGTTTGCAGAGATGGGGGCAATTCCTGCTTCGGCGCATCGGGGTGGCAGAGCCAGGATGCGCAGTAGTGGTTCCCCTTTACATGGAATAGCGGAGGCTCCTGTTCAAAGTCAATCTTCATAGCAAAGGGATTACGCGGCGCAAAGGGATCTCCATGCACCTGTTCCATCAGATTTACCGGGTTCCCGGGAATGGCAAAGAGCCGTTCGCTGTCCGTGGACAGATCCGGCATGGAGGAGAGAAGTCCCCATGTATATGGATGGCGGGGATCATAATAAATATCCTCAATGCTCCCCTTCTCCACAATACGGCCCGCATACATCACGCACACATGCTCCGCCACCTTTGCCACGACACCCAGATCGTGAGTAATGTAAATGACCGTCAAGTCCCGCTCCTTCTGCAGCCGCTTAATGAGTTCCAAAATTTTCCACTGGATTGTCACATCCAGCGCCGTTGTGGGCTCGTCACAGATGAGCACATCCGGCTCACAGGCCAGCGCTATTGCAATAACCACACGCTGCCGCATACCTCCGGAGAGCTGGTGTGGGTACTGCTTGAATCGCTTCAGCGGCTCATCAATCCCCACCTCCTCCAGCAGGTGCAGTGTTTTCTCCTTTGCCGCCTGCTTCGAAATGCGGTTATGGTCAATCATGCCCTCCATAATCTGCCTACCAATAGTGACCGTTGGATTCAGGGAGGTCATCGGATCTTGGAATACCATGGCAATATGCCTGCCGCAGATGGTCCTGCGGACCTCGTTCTCGCTGATTTTCGCTATGTTCACCGTTCTGCGCTCTCCCGAGCCGTCAATATAGGTGAACATAATTTCGCCATTCTCGATCCGCTCATTGGTACTGCGGATGCCCATCATGCACTTGGCTGTGACGGACTTGCCGCTGCCGCTCTCCCCTACAATCGCCACAGTATCTCCACGGTACAGATCAAAATCAAGTCCGCGGATCGCACGAAACCGTCCGTGCATGGTCTGGAAGGACACCTCCAGGTTCCGAATCGTCAATATTGCCTCTCGCTCCATAGAAATCTCCTTGTCCTTTTTCTCCAGCAGGCTCATCCTCCGGCCTGTCACCGCCTCCAGGATATCCTCCGCCGTATCCATAGGGATGCGCTACATCTCCTTCATAGTGGGATCAAACGCGTCCCGCAGTCCATCTGCAAACAGGTTGAAGCTAACCATCAGCACAGCAAGCACCGTAACGGGAATAATGACCAAAAACGGATAAACCAGAAATGACTTGTATCCCGTGCTCACCAGAGAACCCAGTGAGGCCATAGGCGCACGGACCCCCAGGCCGATAAAGGCCAGATAGGATTCTGTAAAAATAGCGCTAGGGATAGAGAACATACTCATGATAACCACTTGGCCCAGTACGTTGGGGACGATCTCTTTGAAAATGATCTTCAGGTTGCTCACACCCAATGTCCGGGCAGCCAGCACATACTCCTGCTCCTTCTGCTTGAGCACCTGCGCCCGGCAGACGCGGCTCATTGGAATCCATCCGCTGATGAGAAGCGCCAGAATGATTGATACCATGCCCGGCTCTAGGATCAGCGCGAACAGCGTGATAATAACCAACTGCGGAATCCCGTTGATGACTTCCACAATGCGCTGCATCACAAAATCCACCTTCCCACCAAAATAGCCGGATATTAATCCATAGCTCATGCCGACCACCAGATCAATCGCCACCGCCAAGATGGCAATCAGAAGGGAGATTCGCGTCCCGTTCCACAGCCGCGTCCAGAGATCCCGGCCAAAGGAGTCCGTACCAAAGAAATAGTACACATTCTCGTCCAGCTCTCGGGCAGCATATTGGTCTGTACCATCGGCGTCCTTCCCATCGAATATACCGATATTCTCCAGAACGGGGATTTTGGGCGGCAGATAGTTATTGTCCAGGTTCTGCTCCTTATAGGAGTACGGGGAAAAGACTGGCGCCAGGATGGAGAACAGCACAATCAGTGCAATCAGCACCATCCCCGCCACAGCGCCCTTGTTCTTGAAAAGACGCGTAAATACATCCTGCCAGAAGGTGGTATGGACATAAGTGGCAGAGGCGGCAGCCTTGTTGAGGTCCGCATGGACCAGCTCAAAGGAATCCTGACCAATCTGGGGAATCTGATTGGCTCCTGCGTTCACTGTATTCACTGCGCTCTCCCTCCTGCTACACGAATTCGCGGATCAATCAGGCCGCCGGCCCGGAGGGTGCTCCTGCCCAGGACGCTCCCACCCCGGAGCCCCCGGCCCCGGAGAACGCC
>CAJTWF010000027.1 GCA_910579965.1 uncultured Oscillospiraceae bacterium | reverse complement strand
TGTTGGCAGACAGGGGTTATGACACAAATGATATCCTGGCCTATGCGGTTTCAGCAGGGATGGAACCTGTGATTCCACCGAAGAAGAACCGTAAAGAACAACGCGACTATGATAAATACCTCTATAAACTGCGTCACCTGGTAGAAAACTGCTTTCTATCCTTGAAACGCTGGAGAGGCATTGCCACCCGCTATGCCAAGACCTCCGATGCTGGTGAAGAACATCAAGGCGTACACCCTGGCGGCGCTCTACAACGCGCCCACAACCATCAGCCAGTATTACGCATCCCTGGTCAGCCATGATCTGGCCCAGGACGCAGCTGGAATATAACAACCGGACAAACGAAGGAGGATTTTCTGTATGGCAGTGGAACCCGGCAAATCTCCCTACCCGGAACCTCTCCGCCAGCCGGACCTATCCCAACCTGTCCGACGCCGGCCTTTCCCTTGTGCCCAAGACGGTGACAGAGGGCGGTAGGACGCTGACGCTGGCAGATGTGAAGTGGTCCGATTCCAAGAATATGGAGGGTGAGGATGTGGTGGTGCGCTATACCGCCATCTTCGGCTGTACGAATGTGCCCTATCACGAGACGGCAGCCAACGCGCCCCTGGACGGCGGCCTGACCGGGACGGATACGTCTCAGGAAACGCCCCCTGCCCCTCAGAACGGCCCTGCCCCTTCTACAATGCTCTCCGTACTGGGCTGTGCAGGCGGCATTGCCGCACTTTTGGCCGCTGGCGGGTGGAGCGTGATGAAACTGAGAGAAAGGAGATCGGACACATGAAGCTGCGAACTTATTTGAGGGCCCTGCTTATTTCGTCTCTGCTGGTGACATTGTTCGTCTCCCCGGCCAGCGCCTTGGAGTACGACTTTGATGGAGCGGACGATTATCTGTTCGGCAAGCCCACCTCCCAGGAGGTCATTCACCGGGAGGAAGAAGATCAGAATGTGAACCGGAGCAAGACCGCCGCCCGGATGCCGCCCGGTTTCGGAACGCCTACCAGCTACATCCCCAACTCCGGCGAGTACCTGCCCCCCAACCTTGCCCCCGGCGGCATGGACGGCGGACTGGTCAACAGCCTGAGGAATATGGACTACTCCACCCTGCCCAGCGTGGACGGTTCCGCTCTGCCCAACCTCCCCGATAACAGCTTTTCCACCAGCACCTGGACGGGGAGCGGCGGCGTTGGTTATACGGATGTGACCCAGGACAGCTACTGGACGGAACCTTGGGCAGTCTGCATATTCCCGCTATTGGCCTTACCGCCAAGATCGTCCGGGGGACGGACAGCGCGGCGCTGGCCAAGGGCGTGGGTCACTTCACCGACACCAGCATTTGGAATGGCAACGTCTGTCTGGCCACGTACAACCGGGGAACCAACTCCTATTTCGGGAAAATCTATACGCTGAACATTGGTGACAGCATCACCCTCACCACCAAGGAGGGGACCCGCACCTATTCTGTCACCAGCGTGGAGAAGGTCAGCGAGGACGAAATAGCGGCCTCAAAAAATTAACACTACCGTCCAGGAGCTGAAAGTGATCCACAGCGGAAAGACGGTTCGGTTAGTGTTTCAGGATGAGGCTGTATTTGGGCGGATCAACAAGCCCAAATACTGCTGGTGTGAAAAAGGGATTCGTCCCAGTGTGCCTTGCCACCATACTGCAATGCGGCATGCATGAATCTATTTTTGACGCAATTATCGGAACAATATCCTGATGATGTTATTTTGCTTTGCTGTGACAGCGCCGCATGGCATATATCTGGCGGATTAAATCTGCCTGATAATATTGTCCTTTTCTATATCCCACCATATACGCCTGAAATGAACCCTATTGAACAGATTTGGAAAGAAATTCGAAAGCGTGGATTCCATAACGAAGTATTTGCTTCTCTGGAAAAAGTTGTCGAGCAATTGTGCGATACTATTTGCTCTTTGTCTAACCAGGTCATTTCCAGTATCTCGGGCAGAGATTGGATAATTAAAGCTTTTAATTAAGAAATAGTATAAGCTCAAAAAGCTTTATCCCACTATCTCGTAATTCCTAACTTGGCAGGATGCTAGAGCCTGTTTGAAAATTGTCAACACGCCGAAACAGCGGGTCTTTTTCCGCCATACGTCGCTATAGGTTCTGCACGGGCGCATCGAGCGCCCGTGCAGAACCGTGCAGAATAATCGTGCATGGCCCCTCAATGGGGGCATTGTACGATACGGATGCCTGCGAAAATTTGCCTTGTCTGGCAAAAAAATTCCCTGCTGTTGGGCGTATCGCCAATTTTCAAACAGGCCCTACTTCCCTTTCCTGGCGCTCCACAGCATGGACGCGCCGCTGTAGAGCAGAAACACCCCAAAGGGCCGGCGCAGCAGGGACACGTCCACCGCCGTGGCGATGAGGGCTCCGGCCAGGGAGGCCAGTGCGCCGGGCACGGCGGACTGCCGCCAGACCTCCTTGTCCAGAAAGCCGTTTTTCCGGTGAAAGAACAGGCCGATAGCCGCCGTGGGCAGGAAAAACAGCAGGTTCACCGCCTGGGCCTCCCGCTGGCCCACGTCCAGAAACAGGGTCATGCACACCAGCAGGAGCGTCCCGCCGCCCACGCCCCAGCTGGAGAGGATCCCTGTGACCAGGGCAACGCCAAAGGGCAGTATCCAGCTCACCACAGCAGATACCTCACGCCGCCGTAGAGCAGAAACAGGCCGAAAATGACCTTCAACGCCCGCACCGGCACCTTTTCAAAGACCGCGCCGCCGATCAGGCCCCCCGCCGCGCCCCCGGCCAGATAGGGCAGGACCATGGCCAGCCCAGGCCGCACCTGCCACAGGTACACCGCCGTGGAGACGCAGCACATGGGAAAGATGATGGCCACGCAGGTGGCAAAGGCGCTGCGGCCGTCCACCCGCCGCCACCGGGTCAGCAGGGGCAGCAGCACCATGCCGCCCCCGCCGCCGAACAGTCCGTTGATCAGGCCGCCGGAGAGGCCGGCGATCTGGTTTTTCCGCTTGTCAGTCATGGCGAAACCTCCATTTGCACAAAGCCGTTATGTAAGCCGGTCCGCGCTGCGGACCGGCTTTGCGATTAGAGGTGCTTGAAGCTCTGGCAGTCGGTGCACTGGTCCATGGAGGGATGGGCCTCGTGGGTGCCCACCTGGATGGATTCCAGGCCGCAGTACTGCTCGTTCTGGCAGTGGTGGGCGCAGGAGACCACATTGCACTTGATGGCGCGGTTGGGGGTGCAGGTGCAGCCGTCTTTGGTACAATTGCTCATAGGATGGTTCCTCCTTGTCTGTTCTCATTTGGGGTTGCCGGGGATAGTTTGTCCTGCAGGCCGCGATTTATGCGGAGAGAACCAAGAATCTGATCCATGTTTTATTGCGTTTCAAAAAGCATTCCATTAAAAATCAGCGCGTTGTCTCCCGCCGTATAGGGGTCAGCAGCAGATCCATGCCCAGCCGCCGGACGGACATGTCCGGATACCGCCGCTCCAGGGCCGCCGCCAGAAGGGCCAGGGTCCGGTCCCTGGCGGTCCGGCTGTCCACGCCCGCCTCCACCGCCGGCAGGGGGCGGGGGACCCGCACCGCCGCCTGCACCACGCCGCCCCCCTCGGCGGTGAACTCCGGGTCCAGGCGCAGCAACTCAGCCGGCGCCCCCGCCGCCAGCAGTTCCTGCCGGTCCAGCTCCCGGCGGACCGCCCGGCGGTAGAGGCCCTCGTTGATGTTTGGATACTGGGCGGAGGCAGCGGGCCGCTCCCCGGCGGGGAACTGGACCGTGAGAAATCCCGGCCCGCCCAGATCCGGGTGGGCCATCAGCTCACCCAGGGGATCCAGCGCCTCCCCCAGCAGGGCCGCAGCCTGGTCCGCCTCCTGGTGAGAGAGCCCCGGATCCCGGATGGCGCGGGGCTCCGGCCGCCGCCGCGCCGCGGTCAGGTATGTAAGCAGGAGGACAGCCAGCAGCAGAGCCCCGGCGGCCAGAAAGAACAGGTGCATGATTCATCGCTCCTTTGGTTATCTTTAAGAATATATTATAGTATTCTTTTAGACAATTTGCAAGAGGGAATGTTATCTGTAAGATAACTGCAAAGGGAGCTGAGAGAAATGCGTACAGAGTCGAGAGGGCTGGGCGAGGCCATCCGCGCCGCCCGTATCCGGCGGGGGCTGACCCAGGAGGCCCTGGCGGAGCTGCTGGATATCACACCCATTCATTTGAAGAATATGGAGAGTTCCCGCCGGAATCCCTCGGTGCCCCTGCTGTTTCAGATGATGGAGCTGCTGGATTTTTCCGTGGACGAGCTGGTGTTTCCGGACCGGAGTGTTGGCGTGATCCACACCCACGGCCTGTCGGAGGCCGAGACGGAGGCCCTGTCCCGGCTGGCGGAGGTCATGCGGCGGGAGCGGTGAGGGGGAGCGTCCAAAATAAAGATTTAATGATAAAAGAGGACAACACCTTATGAAACAGGGCATCATTACCCCTCACTTTGGACGGGTGGTTGGGAAACGGGTGCAGCTCCGCCAGGGGGATGGAAACGACCACCTCTCCCTGTGGCTGCGGCGCGGAGGCAGGGGTTTCCTTCACCTTGGGCGGTCTGCCCGCCGCTTGAGAGGAGACGTGTTGGGGCTGCTCAAAATATCTCATTTCCAGAAAACGAAAAAACGGGCATCTTCCGATGTCCGTTTTCGTGTCGTGTATGAAGTTTCGAGCTGATATAGGGTGCAAGCTTGTTGTCTGGTCACATCACGACAGCCCATGCTTGCCATATCCTTGACGCTTCAAAATCCTATATCTCCCCTTGATTTTTCCTTGCCAGCTCCCTGAGACCCTTAAAATGGGGTGGGAGCGGATAAGAGAGGATGAGATGTTGACTTGCTCAAATCCCTGCGTTTTCAGGCGTTTTCAGGGATTTAATAACATCCTATAAAAGCTCCTGGCGGCTAACACTTCCGTTGGGTTCAAATTCCGGTTTATCAGGCAGCTGCCCTTTGTCTATGCTGACGAAGTTTTTCAAAAAGCGGGCTCCAGCGGCACACAAGATAACCGGGACAAATCTTTTGTTGAAAATGCAGGAAGTATATGATATACTTGCAAAAAGAAGCAAAGGGCAACGGGAAAGGAGCGCAATTATGATCTGGAATGAAAATCGGGAGAACGCCTACTGCGAGATTACGCCCGCCATCATGGCACTGAAGGAGCAGTGGGAGAAGGAGAACTTCATCGATCCCCGTCTGTACCGGGAGTACAACGTCAAGCGGGGACTGCGGGACGAGGACGGCCGCGGGGTGCTCACGGGCCTGACCCGGGTGGCGGAGATCCAGTCCTACACCGTCACCGCTGACGAGCACATCCTCCCCGCCGACGGCGTGCTCTACTACCGTGGCATCGACTGCCGGGAGCTCGTGCGTGGGTCCGAGGCCCGGGGACGGTTCGCCTTTGAGGAGGCGGCGTACCTGCTCCTCTTCGGGGAGCTGCCCAGCCGGGCGCAGCTGGAGGACTTCTGCGGCCAGCTGGCCTCCTACCGCACCCTGCCCACCAACTTCTTCCGGGACATCATCATGAAGGCCCCGCCCAAGGACCTGATGAACACCATGCAGCGTGCCATCCTCACCCTGTACTGCTACGACGACAAGGCCAACGACGTGGGGCTGGAGAACGTTCTGCGCCAGAGTCTCCAGCTGCTCAGCAACATGCCCGTGCTGGCCATCTACGCCTATCAGGCCTGGCGGTACTACGAGGGGGCCAGCCTCTTTATCCACGTGCCCCAGCCGGAGCTGTCCGCGGCGGAGAACTTCCTGTACATGCTGCGGGAGGACCGGTCCTATACGGACCTGGAGGCCCGCACCCTGGACGTGGCCCTGGTGCTCCACGCGGACCACGGCGGCGGCAACAACTCCACCTTCACCAACCACGTGGTCACCTCCTCCGGCACGGACACCTACTCCGCCATCGCCGCGGCCATGGCCTCCCTGAAGGGCCCCCGCCACGGCGGAGCCAACAGCAAGGTCATGGACATGATGGCGGACATCAAGGCGCACGTGGAGGACTGGGGGGACCAGGGCGCGGTGGAGGCGTACCTGACCCGGATCCTGGATAAGGATGCCTTCGACGGCAGCGGCCTCATCTACGGCCTGGGCCACGCGGTCTATACCCGCAGCGATCCCCGGTGCGAGGTGTTCCGCAGCTACGTGCAGCAGCTGGCCGCGGAGAAGGACCGGGGGGCGGACCTGGCGCTGTACGAGAGCGTGGAGCGGACCGGCAAGAGGCTGCTCATGGAGCGGCGGGGCAAGAAGGCCATCTCCACCAACATCGACTTCTACAGCGGGCTGGTTTACGAGATGCTGGGCCTGCCCATGGAGCTGTACACGCCCCTGTTTGCGGTGGCGCGGATCGCCGGCTGGAGCGCCCACCGGATGGAGGAGCTCAGCGCCGGCGGCAAGCTGATCCGTCCCCGGTACGAGTGCGTGGAGGCCCACCGGCCCTATGTGCCCATGGAGGCGCGGCAGGGCGGGTTTTCTCCCCCATCCGCTGACTGAGAAATGGAAAAACGCCGGGAGGGCGCGTCCACAGGATGTTGCGCGCCCTCCCGGCGTTTCTCTGCTCTTTGAGAGCCTGCTTGTTCATATGAGATAAACAGGAGATCATCGCCCTGTCAATCGTTTTCAATTCCGCCCCTTTTCCAACCGAACAAACAGCAGAATAGAGAATACAGCCAAGAACACCATGGAAAGAGCTCCTGTCGGGTTCGGTCCCAACAGACCGTTTTCCATATCATGCGTCATACAAACAGGGAGCTCGCCTATGACATTCACAACTCCATGCATGATTGCCGCATACATACAGTTGCCTGTCTGTATTGTGATATAGGAAAACATGATGCCCGAAACGATACACACCGCCAGCATCAGCGCCATGTTCGTGTAGGGCGCACCCCAGTTGTTCAGGCTGTAATTGAATCCGAAATAGATGAGGGGAAGATGCGCCAGCCCCCATTCGATTCCGTTCAGCAGGACCGCCTTTCGTGCGCCATATTTTTCGATCTGAAATCCGAGGAGATACCCGCGCCAACCGATTTCCTCGCCTAATTCCAGTAATTGTACCGGCAGCATGATGCCGGCGATCACAATACAGATCAACGCAGTCACCATAGGGGATTGGACAGCCGCTTCCGCATCGGAGCCCAAAAGCAATCCATACCTGAAAACGCCGCTGTACTCATTGGGGAAAATGAGGAAATACAAAACCGCGCCCAATACAATCAATATTCCCGGCGCCAGCGCGGAAAACAGCCATGCCCTCGCGTTTTTCCAAACCCTGAACGAAAGATGGAACGTCCCTTTTCTGCCTGTGACGCGCCGTGTAATAAGCGACATTACCACAGGCAAAAACGTAAACGCAACACTTAAAATACGGTAAAACCTTCCCGTTCCGGCCGCAAGCTCAAGCGCTCCCAGCCCATAACATATAAAATAAACCAGGCCCAGATATATTCTGATCGGGCATCTGCTGCTGTCCTTTTCCATTGCGCTGTCCCTCCTGTTTTACCGCGCAGGGGCATTTGGGGCGCCCCGATCATGATTTATGAACGGCGGCGGGCGTCTCTCGCCTTTTCTATCAATGCAATGTCCACGAAATCCTTTTCCCGGCCCAGCTTCCGTTTCATCCGGATCAGTCCGTCCACGCTCACAACGGGAACGCCGCTGATGATCTCCACGGATCCCTCGATCCAGTTTTCGAAGATCTCGATATGTTCAGAATAGGAGAATCTTCTGGTTCCGTCCCCGCATCGGGCGGCGGCGCAGCCCTGCTGCTCCAGCTGATCCGCCAGAAGCGTGGTACAGCCCAGATCAACATCCCGGGTCTGCGGGCGAAACCCGTGCAAAACCATAGCGCCGCCGGCGACAACCCAGTACGCCTCCTTGGAAAAGGGAAGGGACCGGAGAAGCTGAAGCAGGGAATATTGGTCAAACATGCCCTGCGTACCTCCGCATCCTGCGTATTGCGGCGGGAACCGCCGTGTCATGGAATAATGGGCGCATCAGCCGCCCGCCGATGATGCAGACCGCCTCTGCGCCGCCGCGGCCCGCTTCATCTTGTAGAGCTCCTCTGTGGCAAAGCTCAGCTTGGTCACCACGTTCTGCCGGACAGGGTAGCAGTAGAGGCTGTCGTTGTCCGTGGAGATGTCCACGCAGTCGTCGGGCCGCACGTAGCAGTAGTCGTACTCCACATGGAGGCCGTACATGCCCAGGGGCGGCCGGTGGATCCGGTAGGGCTGGCCCCGGTAGCTCCCCTCCACCACGAACCCCTGGTCCATGTCGTGGATGAGCCGGGCCCGGCCCAGCTTCCGGAACCGCCAGGCGTTGGGCAGGGAGTACACCTCCACCTCGTCCTCAAAGCGGTAGCTCCCCTCCTCCAGCTGCCGCCGCACCTGCTCCCGCTCCCACTCGAACCAGTCCGGGATGTGGGAAAACTCCGTCTCCCCGGACAGGGCCCGGAGCCGGCCCAGGGTGTCCATCTCCCACCGCTTGCCGCAGGCGGCGCAGGAGAGCTCGCTCCCCCGGCTCTCCATCCGGCTCTCGGTGCGGCAGCTGGGGCACTGGTAGAGGATCTTGTGGAGGCCCTCCGCCCGGAAGGGCTCGGTGATGTGGATCTGGTTCTCCGCCTGCCAGCGGTACTCGTCGTAGGTCATGGCGGTGCGGATGATCTCCCCGATCTCCCCGGCGGACTTCTCCGCCACGTCCTGGGCCGTGAGCACCTGGGTCATGGTGGTGTATAGGGGGACCCTGCGGGGGCGGCGGTAGTTCCAGAAGGGGGTGTGGAGGTAGTTGCCGTGGTGGAGCAGCACCACCACCGGCACCCCCTGCTTCTTGGCCAGCTTGCCCAGGGAGTCCGGGAGGATGGCGGTGGTGCCCGCCGGGGAATACCGGGCCTCCGGATACATGCACAAAACGTCCCCGTACTCGTGGAGCACCTTCTTCACAGACCGCAGCAGGGTCATGTCCGTGGTGAACTTCCGCTTGCACAGGCACCCCAGCCACTCCATGATAAAGGGACGGCGGTAGTAGCCGTCGATGGTGGCGATGTTGTTCACCCGGTGGGGCCAGGTGGCGATGGAGCAGAGCTTGAAGTCCACAAAGTGCATGTGGTTGCTCAGGAGCAGGTAGGGTGGCTTCAGGCCCTCCATGTTGATCTTCTCAATGCGGTAGTCCTGGCCCGCCATGCTCAGCCCGCACAGGGCCCGCAGCACGGCGGTGAAGAGCAGCCGCTGGCGCAGAGGGGGTCTGGCGGTGTCGTAGCGCCGCAGAGCGCCGTAGTTGACGTCAATGGATTCCATGGTCTGTCTCCCTTCCTGTGATGCGCGCGGGGCTTGGCATCTTTATTTCAGTGTATCACAGGCCAGGGGAGAAAGCAAATGCCTTTTTCCCCGGCTTGCCGGTAAAACTTCCCAGCGGTTCCCCTGTTTGATACCGGAGCCCGCGGGCGCAAAAACCCTTGAACGCCGCCCCCAAAGCGTGGTATACTCTCCATAAGACAACCACGAGAGGAGGCGGCGCCGTGACCCTGCGCGACAAGCTGTTTCGCTGGCGGGACCCCTACGATCTGGCGGGGACGGAGGACCTCTTTGCCGCCGCCATGGCGGAGAACGCGGCCCTCCAGGCCGCCGGCTGCCCGGATTACCGGCGGATCCTGGCCCTGAGGGGCCTGGAGGCCCTGACGGGCATATCCCCCGCCGCCCTGCCCCCCATCCCCACCCTGTATTTCAAGCGCCACGTCCTGCTCTCTGTGCCGGAGAGCAGGCTGCTGATCCGGGCCACCTCCTCGGGCACCAGCGGGTCCATGAGCCATATCGGCTTCGACGGGGCCACCCTCCGGCGGGGCGGACACATGGTGGTGCGCATGGCCCGCCGCCACCAGCTCCTCTCCCCCCGGCCCTGCCACTACCTCATCCTGGGCTACCAGCCCCGGCGGGAGAACCAGACCGCCTTCTCCAAGACCGGCTTCGGCTTCACCTTCTTCGCCCCCGCCCTCTCCCGCACCTACGCCCTGGTTTGGCGGGAGGGGGGCTACCGGCTGGACCTGGAGGGTCTGGAGCGAAAGCTCCTGGCCTGCGCCAGGGGCGGGGCCCCGGTGCGGACCATCGGCTTTCCCTCCTACACCTATCTCCTCCTCCGGAGGCTGGAGGAGCAGGGGGTGCGCCTTAAGCTGCCCCGGGGGTCCATGGTCACCATGGGCGGGGGCTGGAAGCAGTTCGAGGGCCAGCAGGTGGAGAAGGCGGAGCTCTACCGCCTGGCGGAGACGGTGCTGGGGATTCCGGAGGAGGGGTGCGTGGAGTTTTTCGGCGCGGTGGAGCACCCCATTCTCTACACCACCTGCCGCGCCCACCACTTCCACATCCCGGTCTACAGCCGGGTTGTCATCCGTGACCCGGACACCCTGGAGCCCCTGCCCCCGGGCCGGCCGGGCCTTGTGAACCTGCTGACCCCCATGGCGGACAGCATGCCCATCCTCAGCGTCATGACCGACGATCTGGGGGTGCTCCACCCGGGAGGGACCTGCCCCTGCGGCATAGCCGGCCCCTGGCTGGAGATCCTGGGCCGGGCGGGGGTGCGGGACATCGTCACCTGCGCCGCCGGCGCGTCGGAATATCTGAAGGGAGGGGAGCGGGAATGATTCTGGCCCACGGAAATCTCTATGAGGACAGGGAGCTGGTCCCCCTGCGGGAGGGGCTGGCGGAGGCCTGCGCCCGGACCATGGCCGGCCCGCCCCTGGAGAGCGGCGTGGTGGTGGAGGCCTGCGGCGAGCTGGCCCGGCGGGTGGAGCGTGGGGACTATGACCGCCTCCTCGCCCCCCTTCTGACCGGCCTTGCCATGGACCCCGGCCAGCTTCAGGCCGCGGTGGGCCTCTTCCGCCGGGAGAGCCTCCTCTACAAGCTGGAGACGGAGCTGGGGCCGGAGCTGGTCCCCCTGCGCCGCCCGGGGCGCGCGCCCATCCGGCGGGTGCGGTACCCCCTGGGGACCCTGCTCCACATCGCCGCCGGAAATGTGGACGGCCTGCCGGCCTACAGCGTGGCGGAGGGACTGCTGGCGGGGAACGTGAACATCCTCAAGCTGCCCTCCATGGACCAGGGCGCGTCCATTCTGCTGCTCAAGGAGCTGACGGATCTGGAGCCCCGGCTGCGGGACTATGTGTATGTCTTCGACGTGCCCTCCACGGACCTGGAGAGCCTGACCGTCTTTGCCCGGGCCGCGGACGCGGTGGTGGTCTGGGGCGGGGACGAGGCGGTGCGGGCGGCCCGGCGGCTGGCGGACCCGGACACCCAGGTCATCTCCTGGGGCCACAAGCTCAGCTTTGCCTACGCGGTCCCGGACCCGCTGGACCGGGACCTGGAGGCCCTGGCCCGCCACGTGTGCCTCACCCGGCAGCTGCTGTGCTCCTCCTGCCAGGGGCTCTTTGTGGACACGGCGGACATGGGGGCTGTGGAGGCGGTGGGGGAGCGGTTCTTTGCCGCCCTCCAGGCGGAGAACCGCCGCCACCCGCCGGCAGACCTGGGCCTGCGGGCCAGGGCGGCCCTCCAGGTGTACAGCATGGAGCTGGAGGAGACCGGGCCCCGGGTGCTGCGCTCCGGCGGCGTGAGCGTGGTCATTGCCCCGGACAGCCGGCTGGAGCTGTCCCCCCTGGCGGGGAACTGCTGGGTCAAGCCCCTGCCCCGGGAGCGGATCCCGGCGGCGCTGGGGGGAAAGCGGGGATATTTGCAGACCGCGGGCCTCCTCTGTCCGCCGGAGGAGCGGGCGGCGCTGGGGGACTTGCTGGCCCGGGCGGGGGTGGTGCGGGTGACGGAGCCCGGGGAGATGAGCCGCACCGTCCCCGGGGAGGCCCACGACGGAATCTATCCCCTGCGGGCCTACAGCCGGGTGGTGGAACTGACGTGAGGGCTCCGGACAAGCTCCGGAGCCCTCGCTGTTTTCTGTTCAAAATGGTTTCGATATGACAGCCGGCACACCCTTGGAATTTACCCGATGATATGCGCGGTAATGATTGTGCAGGTATGCGAATTGACCGTTATCCTCACATTGTCTATCTCACAATACCAGTTTTTGCCTTGCCGGGTAATATGACAGGCGCTATTCAGGATCAAGTCCCTGCAGTATCCAACCACATCATCGGTACCTAACTTGAGATTTCGCTTGATCCTGTCCATTCCCATCGGGGTGGTATGGAGCCTGTCTATCTGTTGAATCAATCGTTCCTTGCTGCTCACGGTGGTATTCTCCTATAAGCGCCGGTCTGACGCCCCGATCAAGCGCAAGCCTCCTGATGGCGGGGGCGCCGGTTTTGGGCGGGACGTTTACGCCCTTTTCCGCACGGGATGGCGGATCACCGTGCGCAGCTTCTCCGGGGCCGTCCGCCGTGGGTCCCCCAGGTAGATCTCGTGGTGGCGGCGCTCCCCGGAGAAGTCCGACTCGTACCCCTCCCCCTGGAGAAACGCCTCCAGCCGGTCAATGCTGGCGGTCTCCGTGTCATAGGGGCCCACGTGGAGGACGTGGGCGCACAGCCCCTCCCGCCACCGCCAGAACCGGACCCGTGACACGTCCAGATCCGGCTTTTTCTCCGCCAGCCGGTCCCTGGCCCAGGCGAACACCGCCTCGTCCACAAAGGGGGGCTGGCGGATGAGGGAGGTCCAGCGAAAGGCGGACTTGTCCGCCGGAGCCCTGCCGTCAAAGCCCGGCTCGTCCGTCCACCACAGCCCCTCCAGGGGCGGCACCACGTATTCAAAGTACCCCGCCGGGGCCTCGCCCCCCATCCTGCTCATCTTCACCGTGAAGCTCATGCCGTAGAGCAGCTCCATGGCCGCGGCGTAGTCCGGGGAGGTGTTGGGATCCCCCTGGCCGTCCACGGCGAAAAAGACCATCTCCGGCACCTCCACAATGGCCGGGGTCCTGGGGAGGTAGAGGTGCTTCTCCGTCTTCTTGTAGTCGATCTTGTCCCTTGTATCCGCCGCCGCCTTCACTCTGGCGGCTTTTTTCTTTTTCTCCGGCAGGGCCGCGCACGTCACCCGGGCCAGCTCCGCCAGCGTCTCCCGGTCCTCCACGTCCGGCAGCAGCATCTCCCCGCCGCCCTCGTAGGGGACACCCCGGGGGCAGTCCGGCAGCAGGGCCTCCCCCGGCGCTGTGCTCTTCACCAGCAGCCGGTCATTGCAGACGCAGGCGAAGTACTTCCCATCGCAGTACAGGCCGTACTCCCCGAACATCCGCCGGCAGGTGATGGTCCCGGCCCCGGCCAGCTGCTCCATGACAAACTCCACATAGCTCATACTGGAGGCCATTGCTCATCCCCTCCACTTCTCGCACTGACGGATTCTCGCGCCGTCGTCCCCCTGCTGGGGATCGTAGGCAAAGCCGTGGAGCGCCTGGCAGGGGAAGTCCCCGCACAGGCCGCAGTGGTCCAGCCGCCGCTCCTCACAGCAGCTCTTTACCGGGCACTTCTCCCCCCAGAAGGGCTTTTCAATGCTCACACAGCCCTTGCACCCCGTGCTCTCCCGGTATCCGCACTGGCTGCACAGAAGCCCGCATCTCGATTCCACCATGTCAGTCCTCCCTTTCCAGCTCCCCAAGGAGCTTGTCCCATGTTTTCTCCGGGAGGTATGCCCGCTCCCGGTTCTCCAGCGGGGCCAAGCCGCGCCCCCCTGCACTCCCAGCATACACCGTGGAATCGGACAGCTATTTGTCGTATTTCTCCCAAATTTTTTTGCCCAGGTCCGCCAGGGCCCGCCGCGCGCCGGCCGGGGAGAGGATCTCCGCCGCGTCGCCGAAGCTCAGCGCCCACCGCACCAGCTCCTCCTGGCCCGGAAAGCTCCGCTCAAAGAGCAGGCCGCCGTCCGGCTGGACCTGGAAGCTGTCCGCGCCGTACTCGTCCACCAGCCGCCAGCGGGCGGAGGGGGCGAAGCGGACCGCGGCCTGGAGCCTGCCCGGGTACACCTGCTCTGCCGGGGTGATGGGCCAGGGGGCCGGCCGGGGGGAGAAGGTCTCCTCCAGGGTCTCCAGGGAGAGCATCCGGCCCAGCTTAAAAAGCCGCCAGTCCTCCCGGTCCCGGCACCAGCCGTGGAGATACCAGCTGGACCAGCGGAACACCAGCTTGTCCGGCTCCACGGTCCGCAGGCTGTCGCCCCCTGGGGCGCAGTAGGTGAAGCGCACCAGGCGGCATCCGGCGCAGGCGGCCTTCAGCGCCTCCAGCCGGGGGGCCAGGACGGGGCCGTACCAGGAGGCCAGATCAATGACCACGCAGTCGTCCCCCGCCGCCGCCGCCGGCCGGGGCAGACGCTCCATCAGCCGCCGGTAGCAGCCCGTTCCGGAGACGCTGTCCAGGCTTCGCAGCCCCGCCAGAATGGCCCCCCGGTCCGCGTTCGTGAGCACCGTCCGGTCCAGCGCATATCCCTCCATGATGGACACGCCGCCCCCGGCCCCCCGGGCGGTGCGCAGGGGGATGCCCGCCCGGCACAGCCGGTCAATGTCCCGCTGGATGGTGCGCACGCTGACCTCGAACCGGTCCGCCAGGCTCCCGGCGGTGACCTGCCCCTCCCGGAGCAGCACCGCCAGGATGCCGATGAGCCTGTCGATGGTCATGGCGCCTCCCCTTGAATCGCCGCCTGGTAGAGCTCGTTGCGCCCCAGGCCGGTGGCGGCGGCCACCTGCCGCACCGCGTCCTTCATCTTCACGCCCTCCGCCCGGAGGGCCAGGACCCGGGCGGCGCCCTCCTCCAGAGACAGCCCCGCCTCCGGCTCCCCGCCGGCCAGAACGATAACGTACTCCCCCCGGGGCTCCCGGTCCCGGTAGTGGTCCGCGGCCTGGGCCAGGGTCAGGCGGAGGGTCTCCTCGTGAAGCTTGGTCAGCTCCCGGCACAGGGCAGCCGGCCGATCCCCGAAGGCGGAGAGGAGATCGTCCAGGGTGGTCCGCAGGCGGTGGGGGGCCTCGTAGAAGATCATGGTCCGCTCCTCCCCGGCAAGCTTTGCCAGCCGCTCCCGCCGCTCCCCCCGGTTCACCGGCAGAAACCCCTCAAAGACGAACCGGCCTGTGGCCAGGCCGCTGACCGCCAGGGCCGTGATGAGGGCGCAGCACCCGGGCACCGCCTGGACCGGCACGCCGCTGTCCGCGCACAGGCGCACCAGATCCTCCCCGGGATCGCTGATGGCCGGAGTGCCCGCGTCGGTGACCAGGGCGCAGCTCTCCCCGGCCAGCAGCCGGGCCAGGATGGCCGGGCCGGCGGAGGCCCGGTTGTGCTGGTGGTAGCTCACCAGGGGCCTGCGCAGCGCCAGATGGTTGAGCAGCTTCATGGACACCCGGGTGTCCTCGGCGGCGATGAAGTCCGCCTCTGAGAGCACCTGGGCCGCCCGGGGGCTCAGGTCCCCCAGGTTGCCGATGGGCGTGGCCACGAGGTAGAGTGTTCCAGGCATAGGCGTTCCCCCTTTCTTGCTGGAAAAAGTATACCACGCCTTCTCCGGGTTGGCAAGAAGCGGGTGCTTGACAGACGCCCGGAGCTGTGCTATATTTATGTTCGAAAACGAACAATAAAGGAGGCGGTCCCTATGCTGCCACCCCTCTTTACCCGCTCCCGAGGCCTGGGCAAGCTCTACGGCCAGATGTTCGTCCCGGTGCTGGAGCAGTGGATGCTGACCCAGCTGGAGGCGGACATTCTGCTGTTTCTGGCCAACAACCCGGCGTACGACACGGCCCGGGACATTGTGGAGCGGCGGTATATCGCCAAATCCCATGTCTCCATGGGGGTGGAGAGTCTGGCCCGGCGGGGCCTTCTGCAGCGGGACACCCGGCCCGGCAACCGCAAGACCATCCACCTGCGGCTGACGGAGGCCGCGGGGCCCATTGTGGAGGCGGGCCGGGCCGTGCAGGCCCGCTACGGGCAGGCCCTGCTGGCCGGCTTTACGGACCGGGAGCGGGAGACGCTGATGGCGCTGCTGAACCGGGTGGCGGAGAATGTGGACGCCGCCCTGGCCGAGGCGGAGAGGAGCGAGCCATGAATCTGTTTTACGTTGTTGTGATCTGCTTTTTCGCCGGCATGGGGGCCGGGCTGGGCACCGGCTTTGCCGGCATGAGCGCCGCCGCCGTCATCACGCCCATGCTGGTCACGTTTCTCCATGTGCCCCCCTATCAGGCGGTGGGCATCGCCCTGGCCAGCGACGTGCTGGCCAGCGCTGTCAGCGCGTGGACCTACGGCAGAAACAAAAACCTGGACGTGAAAAACGGTCTGGTGATGATGGGAACCGTGCTGGTCTTCACCCTGGCGGGCAGCTGGGCATCCAGCCTGGTGCCCGCCGGAACCATGGGGAGCTTCTCCATGTTCATGACCCTGCTGCTGGGGGTGAAGTTTTTGGTCAGGCCCGTCATGACCACCCGGGAGGCCATGGAGGCGGTATCCCCCCGGAGGCGGCTGGTCCAGTCCGTGGCCTGGGGGGCCGTGATCGGCTTCATCTGCGGCTTTATCGGCGCCGGCGGCGGCATGATGATGCTCCTGGTGCTCACCAGCGTGCTGGGCTACGAGCTGAAAACCGCCGTGGGCACCAGCGTGTTCATCATGACCTTCACCGCCCTCACCGGCGCTCTGAGCCACTTTGCCATCGGCGGTGTGGCGGACTGGCTGGTGCTGGGGCTGTGCGTGGCCTTCACCCTGCTGTGGGCCCGGATCTCGGCCCGTTTCGCCAACTGGAGCGCGCCCGAGGTCCTCAACCGGGCCACCGGGGCGGTACTGGTGGTGCTGGGCGCGGTGATGCTGGGGGTCAACTATCTGACGTGAGGAGAGCGGGCCATGAAGAGCGGACTCTATATCAGCGCGGCCGCCCTCACCCGGGAGATCGAGGAGGACGGCTGGCTGCTGGCGCTCCCCGCCGTGGCGGGTCTGCGGGAGCGGCCCCTGGTCTTTCACAGGCCGGTGACCTTCTTTGTGGGGGAGAACGGCACAGGCAAGTCCACCCTCCTGGAGGCCATTGCGGCGGCCTGGGGCTTTAACCCGGAGGGGGGCACCCGGAACTTCACCTTCTCCACCAGGCCCTCCCACTCCGCCCTCTGGAGGAGCCTGACGCTGACGAAGCGGGGATTTGCCCGGGACGGCTTCTTTCTCCGGGCGGAGAGCTTCTACAACGTGGCTACCAGTATTGAGCAGCTGGACAGCCAGCCGGCCTTCAGCCCCCCTGTCATTGACAGCTACGGCGGCGTGTCCCTCCACCGCCAGTCCCACGGGGAGAGCTTCCTGGCCCTGGTGCAGAACCGGTTCGGCGGGCATGGGCTGTACCTGCTGGACGAGCCGGAGGCGGCCC
Source organism: uncultured Oscillospiraceae bacterium (assembly GCA_910579965.1). GTDB lineage: Bacteria > Bacillota > Clostridia > Oscillospirales > Oscillospiraceae > Pelethomonas. The sequence goes on along the minus strand of CAJTWF010000027.1, from coordinate 25,295 downwards.
TGTCTCCCACCCGGCAGCTGAGCCTGCTGGCGCTGTTGGACCAGCTGGTGCGGGAGGACAGCCAGCTCATCATCGCCACCCACTCGCCCATTCTGATGGCCTTTCCCGGGGCGGAGATCCTGCAGTTCAGCCAGGAGGGGGTGGAGCCGGTATCCTACCGGGACACGGAGCACTACCAGATCACCCGCCGGTTCCTGGAGGACCCGGACCGGATGCTGCGGTATCTGCTGGAGTGAGCGGCGCATGAAAATAATGGACGCGTCTTTGGTGGACAGGGATGAGCGCCGCCCGGCAGATGCCGGGCGGCGCTCATCCTCTTCTGGTTCCAGGAATCTCAAAAGGCCGGCGCTCTGGCGCGGCGTTTTCGTCAATCCTTTCCCGTATCTCTCAGGGCGTGCTCGCTCTTTTTCATATGCGCCGCCTTAACGGTCTGGTTGCTCTTTCGCCACTCCCTGGGCGGCAGGCCGTAGCGCTTTTTGAAGGCCTGGGAGAAGTGGAGCTGGTTGGGGTAGCCGCAGCGCACGGCGATGTCCCCGATGGAGGCGCTGGTGGTCTTCATCTGCTCCGCCGCCTCGCTCAGGCGGAGGTTGATGAGAAACTCCTGGGGCGTGGAGCCGATGATCTCCTTGAAGAGCTTGCTGAAATAGCTGCGGTTGAGCTTGCAGGCGTTGGCGATCTCCTCCACGGTGATGGGGTAGGGGTAGTTCTGCTTGATATAGCACACCGCCTCCTGGATGTAGAAATCCCGCAGCTGGCCGCCCCGGATCTCCCGCCGGGTGGAGGAGGAGGAGATCAGCTGGTCCAGAAACAGGCACAGCTGGCCGACGAGGTGCAGGGGCGAGGCGTCGGCGTGGTCCGCGATGTACAGCAGCCGCTCCCCCACAGCGGCCCCCAGCCGGAGGTCCCGGGGCTCATACAGGGGCTGGTTCACCCCCAGGCCGGCGGCCTCCAGGTACTCCGCCGCCCGCAGGCCGTCAAACTCCACCCAGGTGTATTTCCAGGGCGTCTTTTCGTCGGCGCTGTAGGTGTTCACCTGGCCGGGACAGATGAGAAACCCCCGGCCGGGACCCAGGTAGTAGTGGTGGGTCACGCCGTCGCCGTCGTCGGAGTGGAGCACCCCCTGGCCGGAGAGGATATAGTGGAAGAGGTAGTGGTTGCGGACAAAGGGGCCGAAGGAGTGGAGGGGCGCGCACTGCTCCCACCCGTACTGGTAGAGGCGCAGGTCCAGAAAGTTGTCGTTGGGGAAGATCGAAAAGGACATATTCTCCATCACGATCCCCCCGCTCCGGCACGGCGCTTGAGAATCCGCTCAATGGTTTTCATCAGCGCGGGGATGTCGATGGGCTTGGTCAGATGGGCCTCCATGCCGCTGTCCAGGGACTTGTTGATGTCGCTCTGAAAGACGTTGGCGGACAGGGCCACAATGGGGATGGCCGCCAGGGCGGGGTTCGCCAGCGCCCGGATGGCCTGGGCGGCCTGCCAGCCGTCCATCACGGGCATCTGGATATCCATGAGAATGAGATCATACTCCCCGGGCATGGAGGCGCGGACCTTCTCCACGGCAATGGCGCCGTTGACCGCCTCGTCAATGGTGAAGCCCGCGTCCTGGAGGAGCTCGGTCTCGATCTCCCGGTTGATCTCGTTGTCCTCCACCAGCAGGATTCGCCTCCCCTCCCCCAGGGAGGGGAGGCCCTCTCCGGCAGGCCCGGCGGCCTGCCGGAGCTGCCGGCGCAGATGGAGGGTGGCGGTGAAGGTGCTGCCCTGGCCGGGCTCGCTCTTCACCTCCAGGGCGCCGCCCATCCGGTCCACAATGCTCTTGGCGATGGTGAGGCCCAGACCGATGCCGTGGATGCCGCTGAGGGTGGTGTTCTGCTCCCGGGAGAAGGGCTCGAAGATCCGCTCCAGGAAGGATTTGCTGATGCCGACGCCCGTGTCCCGGATCACCAGCTGATATACGCCCCGCTCCCCGGGCAGCTCCCCCCGCTCCAGGGCCGTCACGGAGACCCGGCCGCCGGGCTTGGTATAGGTCACGGCGTTGTTGGCCAGATACATCACCAGCTTGTGGATCATGTCCTGATCGCTGAACACCTCGTCGTGCTCCACCCCGGCGAGGTCCACCGTGAACGCAATGCCCTTCTCCTCCGCCTGGGGCTGGAGGAAATCGCAGATCTCCCGGACAATGGACTTCAGGCTGCACGCCGCCTCCACGGCGGGGGCCTCGTTGGTCTCCAGCCAGGTGGTCTCCAGCACCTTGTCAATGAGCTCCAGCAGCTGCCGGCTGGCGGTCTCCACCTGGCTGAGGTAGTTCTCCACCGCTTCCCGATTCCCCAGGTTCCGCTTGGCCAGGGCCGTGAAGCCGGAGATGGCGTTGAGGGGGGTGCGCATGTCGTGGGATATGTTGGACAAAAAGGTGTTCTTGGCCCGGACCGCCAGGTTGGCGTTGGCCAGGGCCTGGGAGAGGGTCTGCTTCTGCTCCATCTCCTGCTGGACCTCCTCGTCCACCCGCCGGTAGCCCATGACCAGCTGGGAGGCCCGGTCCCCTCCGCCCACGTTGACAATGCGGAGCTGGATGTATTGCAGCTCCCCGCGGCAGATGACCCGATAGTTGATATAGAAGGTCTTTTCCCGGGAGAGCCGCTCCCGGATGCGCTCCGCGCTTGTCTCCCGGGCCACCAGCTCCCGGTCCTCCGGGTGGACCCACACGGCCGCGTAGTCAGCGACATACCAGGAGAAGGACAGGGACTGGAGCTTCTCCTGAAACTGCACCTTGGTCCGCTCACTGAGGCGGTAGGGCCGGATGGCGTCCCGGTCCAGATCCACGTAGAGGATGGACTCGTAGTTGATGCTCAGGCCCTCGATGACCTCCAGGCGGCGGCGGTTCTCCTGGTAGATCTGCTCCCGCTCCAGGTCCATCCGGTCCCGCTTCTCCGTGGCGTCCCCCAGGAATACGTAGAAGATGCCCCCGGCGGAGGGGATCTGGGTAAAGTGGCCGTAGTCCTCGATCCAGCGCACGGTCCCGTCCCGCCGGATGACCCGGTACTCCACGTAGTCCAGGTCATAGTGGCTGTCGGCAATCTGCCGGGCGATGCTCTCCTCCACATGCTCCAGATCGTCGGGGTGGACCAGACCCCGGAAGGAGTTTCCGGTCATCTCCCGGAACTGCTCCATGTCCTCGCACTGGAGCAGGCGCAGCAGGCCCCGGTTGGCGTAGAGGATCTCCTCGTCCCCGCCGGCACGGTAGATGAGAAAGCCTCCGGGCATCTCATCCATAAAAGCGATGGCCTCCCTGGCCAGATGCTCCTCCTGGGGCTCCAGGGGCAGCTCCGGCTGTATGGCGCCGGCCACAAACTGCTCCAGATCCAGGCGGTTGCGGCGGAGGAGGTCCATCACCGACAGGGCGTGCTCGATCAGGCGGTGCTCGCGGTCCGTCTCCCTCATGCGTTCTGCCCCCCTAAACTTCTATTTATAAAATCAAGCTTAACACAAAATAACGTCTTTGTCATTATTTATGCCCCAAAAAATTTTTTCTGCACAAAAAAATCCGCTTCCCCACTCCGGAGGCGGAGGGAGGAAGCGAAGCCGGCGGCTCACGGCGCGGCCTCCTGCGGCCCCTCGCGGCGCAGCAGGAGGAACACGCTCAGCAGCAGGGCGCAGCCGGCGTAGAGCAGCAGAAGTCCCGGGCTGGACAGGCTGTCGGCCATGGCGGCCAGACACAGGATGACCGCGCAGTCCGCCGTCCACACGAAGCTCCGGGCGCTGCTCTCGCGGCGCAGAAATCCGGCCAGCTGGGAGAGGGCGTAGGCGGTTACGGACGCGGCCAGCACCGGCAGGTAGTACCGGGCCAGGACCGGGTCCGCCCCGGCGGGCAGGTACACGGTGAGCACGAAGAACACGGCAAAGAACATGGCCGGCAGCAGGGGAAGGACCCCCGCCGTCCCGCCGGCGCGGAGCTGCCGCACCAGCAGCAGGAAGCCGCCCGCGGCGGCCACCGCCAGAATCCCGGCGGCCATGGCCGCCACGCCCCGGGCCGGCAGGGCGGAGGCCAGCAGCAGCGCGCCCCCCGCCGCCAGCAGGAAGCTCCCCGCCACCAGACAGGGCACGGCTCTCTCCGGCCGGGCGAACTGGACGTCAAAGGCAGCCTTCTCCCCCGGCAGGCGGAGGCAGAGGACCAGCTCCACAGCGGCGCACACCGCCAGCAGCGCCGCCAGCAGCGTTCCCGGCAGGGAGGCCACGGCCAGCCCGGTCTCGCTGTCAAAGCCGGTGCGCAGCTGGGCCAGCCGCAGGGCGAACAGGAGAAGGCCCTGGACCCACAGCCGGGGTCCCCGGTACCAGAACGTATTCATCATCGCAAACACCCCTTCTGTGAAAATCTGTCGCCTGCCAGTATATCACACGGCCGGCGGTTTGTCATCATTTTTTGGACAAGCGGCGCATAAGCTGTTCCGTAAGCCGGAGGCCCCTGGACGGGAAAAAAGTGCGGGAGGGATCAACATGGGAAAACATATTGGCGTATCGGTGGTGCTGATTTTTCTGCTCTTTTTCCTGCCCTGGCTGTGGGGCGAGCCCTCCCAGGCCGCACCGGCGGAGCCGGTGGACATCCCCCCGGCGGAGGATCAGGCCCCGCCGCCCTCGGAGCCGGCTCCGGAGGCCGGATCCGGCATAGACGCGGAAACCGCTCTGAACGTGCTGGTGGGCGGAAAGCTCCAGCAGATGGACATGGGGACCTACCTGCTGGGGGTGGTGCGGGCGGAGATGCCCGCCTCCTTTGAGGCGGAGGCGCTGAAGGCCCAGGCCGCGGCCGCCCGGACCTATACGCTCTACAAGATGGCCAACGGCGGCTCCCCCAACCACCCGGAGGCGGACGCCTGCGACGACATCACCTGCTGTCAGGCCTACAAGACCTACGCCGACGCTGCCGCCGGCTGGGGGGACGAGGCCGCCGCCTATGAGGCCAAGGTCCGCGCCGCCGTGGAGGCCACGGACGGACAGTGCATTCTCTACGAGGGCCGGCCGGTGCTGGCGGTATTCCACTCCTCCTCCGCCGGAGCCACCCAGGACGCGGCGGACGTGTGGAGCGCCAGCCTGCCCTATCTGCGCAGCGTGGAGACCCCGGAGGACGAGGAGGCGGTGCCGGGCTACCGCTCCACGGTCAGCTTCCAGGCAGCCCAGCTCAAGGAGCTGCTCCGCGCCGCCCTGCCGGAGGCGGAGCTGGGGGGCAGCCCCTCCAACTGGTTCACCAACATCCGCCAGCAGCCCAACGGCACAGTCACCGCCCTGACCGTGGGGGGCGTGGAGGTGGGAGGCAACCAGCTGCGCACCATCCTGGATCTGCGCAGCGCCTGCTTCACCATGGCCTTTGACGGGGATCAGGTCACCTTCTCCGTCACCGGCTACGGCCACGGCGTGGGCATGAGCCAGTATGGCGCCAACGTGCTGGCCCAGGGGGGGATGGCCTACGACGAGATCCTGCGCTGGTACTACACCGGGGCGGAGGTGGGGATCTATGAGAGGCCGTGAGGCCGCCGCCTTTGCCGGTATCGGGCCGTGAGAACCTCCAGGGCCCGGTCAAAGGCCAGGCACACCCCCACCCCCAGGGCCAGCAGAGCGGCGGCCATGGGGGCGGCGTACCGGGAGAGCTCCGCCGCCTCCAGCCGGAGGACGTACCAGGCCAGGGCGTACATAGCTGTCAGGGCCAGCGCAAAGAGGCCGGCCTTTGCCGCTGCCCGGAGGGGGCGGGGCAGGGGGGCCAGCCGCGGACGGAGGGCGGGGTACCACCCCAGGAAGGCGTAGAACAGGGCCAGCTCCTTGTCCGCGCACAGCAGGAGGGCCAGGAGGGCCGTGCCGGCGTAGAGGAGCAGGGCGGTCCCGGCCCCGTACTCCAGAAGGACCGGCAGCAGGCAGACCATGGCCAGCAGGGGCGCGGCGAAGGTGGCCAGGGGGATCACGCTGCCCAGGCTCAGCAGGACCAGGGCCAGGGCCGCCAGCAGGCCGCACAGGGCGGCCCGGCGGCTGCGGCGTCGGAATTCCACGCTAGAACCGCTCCCGGAGGATCCGCTGGGCCTCCTCGCTGCCGCCCGCCGCCGCCGTCTCCAGCCAATGGCGGGCCTTCTTGGGGTTCCGGGTCTCGGCCCGGCCCTGACTGTACATGCACCCGCACTTGAGCTGGGCCTCCACGGACCCCTGCCGGGCCGCCTGCTCATACCAGCTCAGGGCCCGCTTCAGGTTCATCTGGGCCCCCCGGCCCTGCTCGTACATGGACGCGCAGGAGAGCTGGGCGTCCAGATGGCCCTGCTTGGCCGCCCGCCTGTACCAGGTCAGGGCCAGCCTCTCCCGGCCCTCGTCCTGGACCCACTGCTGGTAGATCCGGCCGCACAGGTACTGGGCCTCCCGATGGCCCTGCTCCCCGGCCCGGAGCAGGGCCTCCAGGGCCTGCTCCGGCTGCCGATTCGCCCAGAACTGGCGGCCGGCCAGAAAGTCGGCCTGTCCCGGCGGCTCCTCCCCGCCCGCCGCGGAGGGCGCCGCCGGCGGGGGCGCTTCCTCCTCCGCCGTTGTCTCCGCCTGCTCCCGGGTCTCCTCGGAGCCCTGGGACGGGCTGTCCGTGAGGACCTCCTCCAGGTCCTCCGGCAGGGCAAGGGCCTCAATGGCCGCGTCGATCTCCTCCGGACGGAAGGTCTCCTCCGGCAGCTCCGCCGTTGGGCGCTCGTGCCTGCCCCGGGTCACGGGCCGCCAGCCCAATATCTGCGGTAATTTCAGCATGGTTTTCCCACCTCTCGAAAGGACGCGTATTTTCTCTGCTGCGGTGCACGCAGAAAGGAAGCCGCCACCGTGCCGGGTGGCGGCTGTGGCATATAGACGGATTCTCCCCGCTCAGCCGAACACGGAGAAGCCCTTGCTCTCCTGCTGGTCCTGCTGCTGGGTATCGGCCTGCTCCTGCTGCTGGGCGGCAGTGACGGTGCGGGTGGTGCCGCCGGAGATATAGGCCTTGCCGCACTCAGGGCAGATGTCGGAGTGGAGGGTCACGCTCTGGCTGACCACCCGCCGGTCCTCCCGCCGGGCCTTGGCCTGCTCCCGGACCACGTGCTCCTGCTCGTGGCCCCGGACCGCGGAGGCCACCTGCTCGGGGGCGACGCGGGTGGGGGTCTGGAAGGACACGCCCATGTCGTCGGACCCGTCCTGGTACTTGCGCTTCTCGCACGTCTCGCACTTGCCCTCCTCCAGGGCGGCCTGGGCGCTCTCCACGCCGGCGGCCCTGTTGTCCTCCAGGGCCTTCTCCGGAGCGTTCGCCGCGCCCGCCTCCTCATAGGGACGGATGCGCATGCGCACGGCCATCTCCGCCGGATCCGCCCCCTCCCGGAGCACGGGACCCAAGCGGATGGGCTGGGAGGCCTCCTGGTCGCTCACCGGCCGCACCGGGGACACCGGCTGCACGGGCGTGTCCGGTCCGGCGCTGTGGCGGGCCGCCCAGACCCCGCCTGTCTGACGGGATTCGCCGGCCTGCCGGACGCTCTGGGCCTGCTCCGCCCCGGACAGGGGGAGCCGGTTATACATAAAGCTGTAGCTGGGCTGCATCATGGATATGCCGCCGATCATACTGCTCACCTCTCCTGCTGATGTTGCCTATAGCATACCATATTTTTTTCCGGTTGGCAAGACCTAAGAGCCTGTATTCATAGCCGGGGAGATGCCGGATGGCTGAGAATGAAACAGGTCCTAGGCGGACGGCGGCCCTGCAAGCCGCAGATAGCGGTCAATGTCCCTTCGCAGCTGCGAACGTTTTCCGGTTCCGGTAAAAAGCTGCTTAAGGGGCTCAACAATCAGCAGGCCGCCGTTTACCGTCTCATAGGACAGTCTGATGTGAAAATAATTGATCTGTTCTATGACCGCCATGCCGTACAGAAAAAGGCCGGCAATGATTCCGGATAAAGGCGCTCCTGCAAGAGCGGCTGTCACCACCACCGGCAGATAAGCCGCCAGCAAAAGGACATTGATCCATTTTATCCTATAATAGATCCGGCCGATCTCCATCCGGCTGAAGGCCCTCTGCCGTTTTACCCTTCTCAGCTGATTGTGCCAATAGAAGCTGCCCTCCAGGACGATGGCAGAGAATACCAGCAGCGGATAAAAGGAAACCCAGTGCAGCGCAAACGCCTTTTCCCCAAGGTCCATATCCAGTATAAACTTTGCCGCAAAATACAGCCCCGCCGCCATGAGCGCGCCGTACAGCTCAAAGCTGGCCAGGAATTGCAGCTCCTTTTGAACCGGTCTTTTCTTTAACTGCTTTGACATCGGGCTTTGGCTCCTTTCGGCGCCGGATTTGTCAAACGGAATGATAGCGCGGGATTGCCGCCATATCAACCTGCTTTTTGTGAAAATCACCCTCTCCCCACCGGGCTTGCGCCGGGGCGGCCCCTGTGGTACAATAGACGGCAAATCCCCACGATAAGGAGGAACGGCGCATGCTGCGGCCAAAGGAAGTCATATGCAGGTGGGTGGACGCCTTTAACGCCCACGATGTGGAGGCGATTGCATGCCTGTACCACGAGGAGGCGGTCAACCATCAGGTGGCCAACGAGCCGGTCTGCGGGCTGGCGGCCATCCGGGAGATGTTCACAGCGGAATTTGCCGCCGCGGAGATGACCGCCATTGTGGAAAACCTGTTTGAGGATGGACAGTGGGCAATCCTGGAGTGGAGGGACCCCCTGGGCCTGCGGGGCTGCGGGTTTTTCCAGGTGGTCAATGGGAAAATCCTGCTCCAGCGGGGGTACTGGGACAGGCTGTCCTTCTTAAAGCAGCACAACCTGCCTGTTGAATAGCCCCTCCTCCGCCAACCGGGCGGCTGCAATAGCGGCAGCCGCCCGGCTGCGTATATCTGCGCCGCCTACCCGTTCTGGGCGGACGCGCCGTGGGTCTTGAGCACCACGTCGTGGTAGCCCCCCTCCACGATGGAGGTGGAGGACACCAGGGTCAGCCGGGCCTTCTCCTGGAGCTCCGGAATGCTGACAACACCGCAGTTGCACATGGTGGACTTCACCTTGTACAGGCTCTTGGCCACGTTGTCCTTCAGGGGGCCGGCGTAGGTGACGTAGGAGTCCACCCCCTCCTCGAAGGCCAGACCCCGGCCGCCGCCCAGATCGTAGCGCTGCCAGTTCCGGGCCCGGTTGGAGCCCTCGCCCCAGTACTCCTTCATGTACTGGCCGTTGACCAGCACCCGGTTGGTGGGGCTCTCGTCAAAGCGGGCGAAGTACCGGCCCAGCATGATGAAATCCGCCCCCATGGCCAGGGCCAGGGTCATGTGGTAGTCGTGGACAATGCCGCCGTCGGAGCAGATGGGCACATACACGCCGGTCTCCCGGAAATACTCGTCCCGGGCCGCCGCCACCTCGATGAGGGCCGTGGCCTGACCCCGGCCGATGCCCTTGGTCTCCCGGGTGATGCAGATGGAGCCGCCGCCGATGCCCACCTTGACAAAGTCCGCTCCCGCCTGGGCCAGGAACCGGAACCCGTCCTTATCCACCACATTGCCCGCGCCCACCTTCACCCTGTCGCCGTACTTCTCCCGGATAAAGGCCAGGGTCTGCGCCTGCCAGCAGGAGTAGCCCTCGGAGGAGTCGATGCACAGCACGTCCGCCCCTGCCTCGATGAGAGCCGGCACCCGCTGCGCGTAGTCCTTGGTGTTGATGCCCGCGCCCACCATGTACCGCTTCTGGCCGTCCAGCATCTCGCCGGGGTTCTCCTTGTGCTGCTCGTAGTCCTTGCGGAACACGAAGTAGAGCAGCCGCCCCTCGGCGCTGACAATGGGCAGGGAGTTGAGCTTGTGGTCCCAGATGATGTCGTTGGCCTCCTTGAGGGTGGTGCCCTCGGGGGCGGTGACCAGGCGCTCATAGGGGGTCATGAACGCGCTGACTGGCGTGGCCGGGTCCATGCGGCTCACCCGGTAGTCCCGGCTGGTGACGATGCCCAGCAGGCGGCCCTGGTTGGTGCCGTCGGCGGTGATGGCCACGGTGGAGTGGCCGTTGCGGGCCTTCAGCTCCAGCACGTCCTGGAGGGTGGCCTGGGGGGAGAGGTTGGAGTCGCTGGGCACAAAGCCGGCCTTGTAGCCTTTTACCCGGGCCACCATGGCCGCCTCGCTCTCAATGGACTGGGACCCGTAGATGAAGCTGAGCCCCCCCTCCTTGGCCAGGGCCACGGCCAGCGTGTCGTTGGACACCGACTGCATGATGGCGGAGACCAGGGGGATGCTGAGGCTCATGGGGCACGCCTCCTCCCCCTTGCGGAACTTCACCAGGGGCGTGCGCAGGGACACATTGGCGGGGACGCACTCGGGGGAGGTGTAGCCGGGGACCAGCAGGTACTCGCTGAAGGTGTGGGAGGGCTCGGTGTAATAGAAGGCCATAACCAGATACGCTCCTTAATATAAATTAGTGGATATTAAATTGTTCAACATGGTAACACGGTCCGGCCGGTTTGTAAATACAGAAAAGTGCCCAAATTTCGCCCTATTTCTCCCCCAGGCGCCCCACCATTCCGCCAATATAATCCCTGTCGATGACCTGGAAGCGGTCCTCCGGCGGGTAGAGGCAGCCGCCGTAGTAGATGGAGCGGTTGTTGGCCACGGAGGCGTCGGTGCAGGAGCGGTGGGCGGCCAGATGGATCTGGCGGCAGCCGGTCTCGGCGATGACCCGGTCCATGTTCCGGGCCGTGATGCCCGCGCCGGGGAGAATCTGGATGCGGCCGGCGGCGTACTCGATCATCTCCCGGACCGTGGCCGTGCCCAGGGACACATCCGGCTCCTGGCCGCTGGTGAGCACCCGGGTAATCCCCAGGTCCATGAGCGCGTCCAGGGCGGCGCGCCAGTCCGGCGTCACGTCGATGGCCCGGTGGAACACGCTCTCCCGCCCCGCGTCCCGGGCCAGCTCCGCCATGATCCGGGTGCGCTCCACGTCCAGCGTCCCGTCCTGGTGGAGGAAGCCGAAGACCAGGCCGTCCGCGCCGTGGCTGAGCAGGAGCTTCGCGTCCTCCAGGGCGGTGTCGAACTCCGCCTGGGTGTAGCAGAAGCCCCCCTCCCGGGGCCGCACCATGGTCATGATCCTCATGCCCGTCTCCCGCTTGGCCACAATCAGCTCCCCCAGGGTGGGGGTCAGGCCGCCGTGGAAGAGGTCGCTGTTGAGCTCCACCCGGTCCGCTCCGGCCCGGTGGGCCTCGATCACATCATCGGCGCTGCCGCAGCAGACCTCCAGCAGAACTTTACTCATGTCGTATATCCTCACAATCTTTTTTATTGTTTTGCCGGGCGGCGGCCCCCCGGGCCAGCCGCCACCGCAGACCGCTGTAGCGGCGCTGCTGGCGGTCGTTGGCGGCCATGCGGGCCAGGGCCTCGTCGTCCCCCACCACCACCAGCAGCTCCCGGGCCCGGGTGACGCCGGTGTACAGCACCCCCCGGACCATCAGCGCCGGCGCCGCCGGCAGGGCCGTCAGCACCACCGCCCGGTACTCGCTGCCCTGGCTCTTATGTACCGTCACCGCGTAGGCCAGCTCCAGCTCCGCCAGCATCTCCGAGACATAGACGGCCGTGCGGTCGTCGAAGAGGACGGTCATCATCTCCCCGGCGGCGTCGATCTCCTCCACCACCCCCACGTCTCCGTTGAAGATGCCGGAGCCCTGCATGCCGTCGGCGCGGACCCAGAGCGCGTCGTAGTTGTTGCGGGTCTGCATCACCCGGTCCCCCACCCGGAACACCTTGTCCCCCCAGGACATCTGGGCCTTGTCCCCGGCAGGGGGATTGAGGGCGGCCTGGAGGGCCTGGTTCAGGGCGGCTGTGCCCCACGCCCCGCGCCGGGTGGGGCACAGGACCTGGATCTGGCCGGAGGGGATACCCATGCTGCCGGGCAGCCGCCGGCCGCACAGGTCCACCACCAGCTCCACCACCTCCTGGGGGTCCCGGCGGCGCAGGAAGAAGAAGTCGCTGTCCGCCGTGTTGCGCAGGACCGGCAGCTGTCCGCTGTTCACCGCGTGGGCGGTGCGGATGATGGCGGAGGCCTGGGCCTGACGGAAGATCTCCGTCAGGTTCACCCGGCTCACCCGGCCGCTGCGGATGAGATCGCTGAACACGTTCCCCGGCCCCACCGAGGGCAGCTGGTCCGGGTCCCCCACCATAATCAGCCGGCAGTCGTCCCGCAGGGCGGAGAGCAGGGCGCTCATGAGGGGCAGATCCACCATGCTCATCTCGTCCACGATCACCGCCTCCGCCTCCAGGGGGTCCTTGGCGCTCTTCTGGAAGGTCACCTCCCGGGTGTCCTCCTGCCAGGTCATGCCCAGGGCCCGGTGGATGGTCTGGGCCTCCCGGGAGCACAGCTCCCCCAGCCGCTTGGCCGCCCGGCCCGTGGGGGCCATGAGCATGGAGGCGCAGCCCATCCGGTCCAGGGCGGCCAGGATGGCCCGCACGGAGGTGGTCTTGCCGGTGCCCGGCCCGCCGGTGAGCAGCACCACCCCCTGCCGGGCCGCCAGCTCCACCGCCTGCCGCTGGGCGGGGGCGTAGGTGATGCCCTGCTCCTCCTCGATCTGGCCGATGATCTGCTCCACCCGGCTTGTCACGTACTCCGGCCGGTCCGCCTGACAGGAGAGCATCCGCCCCAGCTTCTCCGTCACGGACACCTCCGCCTCGTGGAGCCGGCGCAGGTAGCAGGCGTCCACCCGGGCCACCGGCTCGCAGCAGACGGCCCCCCGGGCCAGAAGCTCCCCCAGGGCGGCCTCCGCCTGCTCCGGCTGGCAGTCGATGAGCTGGAGGACGGCGCCCAGGAGCTTGTCCCGGGGCAGAAAGACGTGGCCGTTGTGGAGGTTGTGGGACAGCTCGAAGAGGACGGCGGCCTCCACCCGGCTCCGGCTGTCCCTGTCAAGGCCCATGGACAGGGCGATCTCGTCCATGACGGAGAAGCTGACGCCGTAGCGCTCGTCCACCAGCAGGTAGGGGTTGCGGCGGACCGTGTCCAGGGCGTCCGCGCCGTACTGGTGGTAGAGCCGCAGGGCCGTGGCCAGGGGCAGGCCGTTCTGCCGGAAGAACTCCAGCAGCCGGCGCAGCCCGGTCTGATAGCGGTAGCTCCTGCCGATCTCCTGGGCCTTGCGGGCGGTGATGCCCTTGATGACCGCCAGCTCCTCCGGCCGCTCCTCGATGACCGTCAGGGTCTCGGCGCCGTAGCGCTGCACCAACCGGTCCGCCAGACCGGGGCCCACGCCCTTGATGATGCCGGAGCTGAGATAGGCGAGGATGCCGTCCTCCGTGGAGGGCATGTGGCGCTCCACCTGCTGGGCCTGGACCTGATCCCCGTGGACAGGGTGGCTGACCCAGCCGCCGGTGACGATCAGGTTCTCCCCCGGGGCGGCGCAGGGGATGGTGCCCACCACGGTCACCGCCTCCCCCTCCCCCGTCACCATGCGCAGCACCGTGTAGCCGTTGTCCGGATTCTGAAAGATCAGCTGCGCGACCGTCCCGTCGATGGTGCAGTGCCCGTTCATACCATTGCCTCCCGCTTTCTTCATATCTGTCCGGGCGGCCTACTGGAGGTAGCCGCCGATCTCCTCCCGGGCGCACACCGCCACCCAGCGCCGGTCCCGGGCCAGCAGCCGGGCCAGACGCAGGCCCTCCTCGGTGAGCCCGCAGTCCACCAGCAGCACCGTGCCCACCAGGGCCTGCTCCTTCCGCAGCCGCTCCATGATCCGGATCTGCCCCTCCAGGCCCTCCCCGTCCCCCTGGGCGGGGATGAGGGCCACCGTCCCCTGCCGCCGGCGCTCCAGGGGCGCGTACAGCACCGCCTTTACCACCATCCACATGATCGACGCAAGGCCAATGGCGGCCAGCATGGCCACCAGCCCGTCCTGCAACAGCTGCATAAGCTCCTCCGTTCCGCCGCCTGCGCGGCTTTCAATCGCTTATGCCAGTCTATGCGGGGCGGGGGCGGTTTGACAGACCTGGTGGTCCATCCGGTCAGACATCAAATCATATCCCGGGCGAAATTTCCGCATGGCATCGTTGTTGTCCTTGACGGGCGACAGCCCGCCTGCGTCCGCCGCCTTGCCCTGCGAAAATTCTGCTCCGGCCTCTGGTTCTCTTTCTGACCGGATACAACACTAGTACTCGATCCCCTCCCGGGCGGGAACGCCCCGCTGGAAGGGGTGCTTGACCAGCTTCATCTCCGTGACGTAGTCCGCCGCGTCCAGAAGGGCCCGGGAGGGGTCCCGGCCCGTCATCACCACCTCCAGATCCGCCTTCCTTCCCGCCAGCAGCTCCAGCAGCCGGGCCTCTCCGATCATGCCGGTGGACAGGGCGCTCATGGCCTCGTCCAGCACCAGCAGGTCAAAGTCCCCGGCCCGGGCGAAGGCCTCCTCCAGAAGGCCGGCGTAGTAGGTCCGGGCCTCCTCCTTCTCCGCCGGACTGAGGGTCCAGCTGAAGCCGAAGGAGCGGGTCTGGGGGATGACGGTGACGCCGGGCACGCGCGCCAGGGCGGCGAACTCGGAGCTCTTGCCGTCCTTGAAGAACTGGAGCAGCAGCACCTGCCGGCCGCTGCCGGCGCACCGCACTGCCAGTCCCAGGGCGGCGGTGGTCTTGCCCTTGCCGTCGCCGCAGTAGATATGGGTCAGTCCTGCCATAGTCTGTCTGATCTCCGTTTCAATGATATTTTTGATCCCGGCGCCTGTATTCACAGCCGCTGAATACAGGCGTTTACATCCAGATGGAGAAGACCCTGAGGACCTTCTCCAGGGCCCTGCGCAGCCAGGGCCGCTTTGCCCACGCCCCGGCCTCCACCTGCACGGAGCGGGCCATGATCTCCTCCATGTCCGCGATCAGATCCCGGATGCAGGGCGCGCCGTAGAGGGCCACGCCGCACTCGCAGTGGAGCTGGAAGCTGCGGTAGTCCATGTTCACCGTGCCCACCAGGGCCATCTCCCCGTCGGCGGTGAGGCTCTTGGCGTGGAGGAACCCGGGGGTGAAGCGGTAGATCTTCACCCCGTGGCGCAGCAGCCGCTCAAAGTAGGACCCGGCCACAATGTCCGTGTACCGGTGGTCCGGGATGCCCGGCAGCAGCAGCCGCACGTCCACGCCGCTGTCGGCGGCGATGCACAGGGCCTGGACCACGCTGTCCTCCACGGCGAAGTAGGGGGTGGTCATCCACACGGAGGTGTTGGCGCTGGTGATGCAGCGCAGGTACAGGTCCTCCGCCGGGTTGTCCGGGTTGTTCATGGGCCCGTCGGTGAAGGGCTGGCAGAAGCCGTCGCTCTCCCCGGACCGGTCCGAACGGGCGGCGGCGTGGCAGCGGTAGTAGTCGTGCTCCCGGTGCATCCGGCCGGAGAGCATCTCCCACATGTGGACGAACTGGGCCGTGAGGCCCCAGGCCCCGGGCCCGTCCAGCAGCACGCCGCCGTCCTTCCACTCCCCGAACCGCCGCACGATGCCCACGTACTCGTCCGCCACGTTCACCCCGCCGGTGTAGGCGTACTGCCCGTCCACGCAGAGGATCTTCCGGTGGTCCCGGTAGTTGAAGTAGAGCCGGTTGACGTACTGGTGGACCGGGTTGAAGATGCGCACCTCCATGCCGTCGGCCTGCATCTGCTCGATGGTCTCCCCCCGCATGCGGGTGATGTTGCCGAAGTCGTCGAAGATGATCTTGATCTCCACGCCCTGCCGCGCGCGCTCCGTGAGCACCTCCAGCATACGGTCCCACAGCCGGCCCTCCGCCAGGATGAAGTACTCCAGGAGGATAAACCGCTCCGCCTTCTCCATCCTGGCGATGGCGTCGTCAAAGAAGTCCCGGCCCGTGGGGAAGTAGGTCACGCGGGTGTCCTGGTAGATGAGGAAGTCCCGCCGGTACAGCAGCTGGGCGGCCCGCCGCCAGTTGGGCAGCAGCCGGTTGAGCCGCTCCTGGCTGAGCTGCGACTGCCGCCGCTCGCTCTCCCTGCTCTGGGGCGGGGGCGTGGGCAGCAGGTTCAGCCGCTTGCTCTGGATGTTCCCGCCCCACAGGACGTACAAAACCATTCCCGCCACCGGCAGGGCCACCACCAGCAGCGTCCAGGCCAGCTTGTAGCTGGCGGAAACGGGGCTGGACTGGATGTTCACCGCCACCGCGATGGCGATGATCTCCAGTACGGCGAAGGCGATGGCCGCGTGGACCTGGAGAAACACGGTCAGCAGGATCACTGAGGCGATGTTCAGCAGCAGCAGGATCACCGCCATGGCAATGCGCAGGGTGGCGGAGACCCGCCGCTCCGTGGTCTGTTTTACTGGATGCTTTTTCACGTGGCCTCCTTCTGGCTGTGGGTTCTCTCTGTCTATTGGGGGACGCCCAGGGCCCGGCACCGCTCCGCGGCCTCCGCGTGGCCCTGGCGGGCGGCCCTCTGGTACCAGAGGGCCGCCTGCTCCATGCTGCGGGCCAGGGCGGTCCCCTCCTCATAGAAGCAGCCCAGGTTGAACTGTCCGTCCCGGTCTCCGTGCTCCGCCGCCCGGCGGGTCCAGAGAAGGGCCCTGTCCAGATCCCGCTCCACGCCCAGCCCCTGGGCGTAAAAGTATCCCACCTGGCACTCCGCCAGGGGGTAGCCCTGCTCCGCCAGCGGGAGGAGGCCGGAGAAGATCCTGCCGTACTCCCCGGCCTCCCAGTATTGGCTGAAAAGGCTGTCGCAGATCTCCAGCTCCCGGCAGGGGGCGTAGTAGCGGCTTGCCATAGAAACGCTCCTTTCTCTATCCGTTCTGCTCCAGCAGGCCGTGCTTTACGTCCCACAGCCGCCGGGACAGGTCCACGTAGTACTTGTGGGGGTTGTCGAAGCGCTTGACCTCCTCCCAGAGGGTGTCCACCTCCTTGAGGCAGTAGGCGCGGATCTCCGGCAGGGAGGGCAGCTTGTACACCAGCTCCCCCTTCCGGAACACCGGCACCTGGAGCTCCCGGGCGGTGAAGTCGTAGACCTCCTTCTTCTTCCACGTGGCGTCGGGATCGAAGATGGTCAGGGGCCGGGAGTCGTCCACGGTCTCGTCGTGGACGGTCATATAGTCGGCAATGGCCTTGCCGGTGTCGCTGCCGTAGAAGCGGTAGAGCTTCTTGAAGTGGGGGGTGGTGATCTTGGCCACGTTCTCGCTGATCTTGATCTTGGGCCGGATGGTCCCGTCCCCGTCCTCCACCGCCGCCAGCTTGTACACGCACCCGAACACGGGCTCGCTGCGGGCGGTAATCAGCCGCTCGCCCACGCCGAAGCAGTCGATTCTGGCCCCCTGGAGGAGCAGGTCCGTGATGAGGTTCTCATCCAGGGCGTTGGACGCGGAGATGGTGCAGCTCTGCCAGCCCGCCTCGTCCAGCATCTTCCGGGCCTCCTTGGTCAGGTAGGCGATGTCGCCGGAGTCCAGGCGGATGCCGCACTTGGTGATGCCCCGGGGCTTGAGTACCTCGTTGAAGGCCCGGATGGCGTCGGGCACGCCGCTTTTGAGGGTGTTGTAGGTGTCCACCAGCAGCACGGCGTTGGTGGGGTAGATCTCGCAGTAGGTCTTGAAGGCCTCGTACTGGGTGTCGAACATCTGGACCCAGGAGTGGGCCATGGTGCCGGCGGCGGGCACGCCGTAGAGCTGATCGCTGACGGCGCAGGCGGTGCCGTGGACGCCGCCGATGTAGGCGGCCCGGGCCCCCACGATGGCCCCGTCCGCCCCCTGGGCCCGGCGGGAGCCGAACTCCAGCACCGTGCGGCCCTGGGCGGCCCGGACCACCCGGTTGGCCTTGGTGGCGATCAGGCTCTGGTGGTTGATGGCCAGCAGGGCGTAGGTCTCGATGAGCTGGGCCTGGCTGGCGGGGGCCCGCACCGTCACCAGGGGCTCGCCGGGGAAGACCGGGGTTCCCTCGGGCACGGCCCAGATGTCGCCGGTGAAGCGGAACTGGCGCAGGTAGTCCAGAAAGTCCTCCCCAAAGAGGTTTTTGCTGCGCAGGTAGGCGATGTCCTCCTCGTCGAAGTGGAGATCACGGATATAGTCCACCAGCTGCTCCAGGCCGGCGGCGATGGCGAATCCGCCCCTGTCGGGCACCCGGCGGAAGAACACGTCAAAGTAGGTCACCCGGTCCTGCATCCCCAGGCGGAAGTAGCCGCCGGACATGGTCATCTCGTAGAAGTCAAACAGCATGGAAAGGTTTCGTCTCTCCTGGCGATCCATAATAGCGTTCCTCGGTTCTTTTATAGTGGCCGGCGGCGGGGCCGCCCGCTCTCCCCCTATAGTATAACTTTTTTCCAGGTTTTGCAACGATAGAATTGACAATTCTTTCTCCATCCATTAAGATGAGGGGGCCGGTGCGCTCTGGCGCGCCGGGATGAGAAACCAAACCGGAGGGAAGCATGTCCATTATTTTGGGAATCGACATCGGTGGGTCCACCACGAAGATCGTGGGCCTGCAGTCCGGCGGCTCCGTCATCGCCATGCACCGGGTCAGCGCCCAGGACCCCATCACGTCCCTGTACGGGGCCATGGGGAACTTCCTGTTCACCAACGGTCTGGAGCTGGGGGACGTGTCCCGCATCGCCCTGACAGGGGTGGGCGCGTCCTACGTGGAGGGGGACATCTACGGCATCGCCACGGAGAAGGTGGAGGAGTTCACCGCCGTGGGCGTGGGGGGGCTGTACCTGAGCGGCCAGGAGCGGGCCGTGGTGGTGAGCATGGGCACCGGCACCGCCTTCATCTGGGCGGAGAAGGGCGCGCCGGTGCGGCATCTGTGCGGCTCCGGCGTGGGGGGCGGCACCCTGGCGGGGCTGTGCTCCCGCCTGTGCGGGGCCAGCCAGTACAAGCAGATTGTGAAGCTGGCCGGGGACGGAGACGTGAGCCGCATTGACCTGACCGTGGGCGATCTCACCCGCAACAGCCACCCCTCCCTGCCCCTGGACATCACCGCCGCCAACTTTGGCAGCGTCGCCGACGACGCCACCCCCGCCGACTTTGCCGCCGGGGTGGTGAACATGGTCCTCCAGTCCATCGGCACCACCGCCGTGATGGCCTGCCGGGCCTGCGGGTGCGAGACCGTGGTGCTCACCGGGTTCATGTCCAGCCTGCCCCAGGCGCGGTCCTGCTGTGATCTGTTCACCCGGCTTCACGGGGTGGACTTTATTATCCCAGATAACGCCACCCACGCCACCTCTATCGGGGCCGCGCTGTCGATCTGACCGGGGGGCGGTTCTGTATCGGCGGTCCCGGGGGCTGGGTGGCTTTTGGCCGGAGTGCCGGTCTGGACGATGGCCCCGGGGGCTAGCGCCGCCCCCGGACCCCGCGGTGCCTTTTTGTGCGCACAAAAAGGCACCAAAAATGCGCCAGCCCCCCTGCGGGCAGCTAGTGTCCGCTGCGCGGCCACTGCACGCCTCCGGGGCTGGACCCCCCGCCTTTTTGTTTTCGCTACGAGTTGTCAGGCGAAGCCTCTGACCATATGCCCTGGGCCGTTGGGCTGCGGCGCCTTTGAAGGACCCTTTCTGAACCTACATTCCCGCAGGCGAATCTCCGCTTTTGTCACTCTTCTCCTCGTTACCTATCGCCTCCGTCCGTTACCTGGACTCTGCGATAGGATTGATCTGGACGTGGAGGACCTCTGCGTCCAGCGGAGAACTATCTGAGCCGGGCAGTAACAGCAATAGTCAGACGGAATGTCAAGCAAGCAAGGTAAGATACTGCTTCGCCCACGGCAATCTCTGCTGAGAAGGTGTCCTTCAAAGGCAGGGCAGCCCAACGGCCCAGGGCAATCGGTCAGAGGCTTCGCCTGACAGCTCGCAGCGTAAAAAATAACCCCCGTCATAAATAAGGGGGTCTGGACCGCAGGTCCAGCAGCTTTTTGGGTACTTTTTGTCTGGACAAAAAGTACCCGCGAGTCCGGGGCCGCGCAGGCCCCGGGGCTGACGTACAGAACCGCGCCCCGTTTATTCAGATTCTTTTTCCGACAGAAAGGAACCGCCATGAATGAGATTATTCTGCTGAAGCTGGGCGAGGTGGTCCTCAAGGGCCTCAACCGCCGCTCCTTTGAGGACAAGCTGACCAGCAACGTCCGCCGCCGCCTGACCCACTACGGCAGCTTCCGGGTCTACTCCAAGCAGAGCACCATCTACGTGGAGCCCCAGGAGGAGGACTGCGATCTGGACGGGGCCTACGCCGCCTGCCGGCAGGTGTTCGGCATTGTGGCCGCCACCCGGGCCCGCTCCTGCCCCAAGGACAAGGACGCCATCTTCCACTGCGCCAGAAACTACCTGGGCGCCCAGCTCCAGGCGGCCCGGACCTTCAAGGTGGAGACCAAGCGGGCGGACAAGAAATTCCCCATGAACAGCATGGAGATCAGCCAGTACGTGGGCGGCCTGCTCCACGACGAGTATCCCCACCTGAAGGTGGACGTCCACGCGCCGGAGCTGTGCGTCCATGTGGAGGTCCGGGAGAAGGCGGCCTACGTCCACGGCCCCAGCGAGAGCGGGGCCGGCGGCCTGCCCATCGGCATGGGCGGCACCGCCGTCAGCCTCCTCTCCGGCGGCATCGACAGCCCGGCGGCCTCCTATATGATTGCCAAGCGGGGGGTGAAGCTGGAGCTGGTCCACTTCTACTCCCCCCCCTACACCTCCCCCCAGGCCCTGGACAAGGTCCTCCGTCTGGCCCGGGAGCTGACCCCCTGGTGCGGCCGGATGACCCTGCACATCATCCCCTTTACGGAGATACAGGAGGCCATCCGGGCGGGCTGCCCGGAGGACCACTTCACCCTCATCATGCGCCGGTTCATGATGCGTCTGGCCCAGGCCGTGGCGGCCCGGACCGGGGCGAAGGCCCTGGTCACCGGCGAGAGCCTGGGGCAGGTGGCCAGCCAGACCATGGACGCGCTGGCCGTGTCCGACGCGGTGTGCTCCCTCCCTGTGCTCCGGCCGGTCATCGGCATGGACAAGACGGAGATCATCGCCATTGCCCGGAGGATCGGCACCTTTGACACCTCCATCCTCCCCTACGAGGACTGCTGCACCGTCTTCACCCCCCGCCACCCCAAGACCCACCCCCACCTGGACGAGGTGGCGGCGTACGAGAAGGCCCTGGATATTGAGGGCCTGACAGCCCGGGCCCTGGAGGGCGCGGAGCGGCGGACGGTCTCCATGGGGGATTGACCGTGGAGGAGGAGCTGCGGAGGGTATACCGCCGGATTGAGCAAACCGCCGCACCGTAAAGGCGCGGCAACAACCAAAAGGAGGAATCCCATGATTGCGGAACTGATCGCCGTCGGCACGGAGCTGCTGCTGGGCAGCATCGCCAACACAGACGCCCAGATGATCTCCCAGCGTCTGAGCGCCATGGGTATCACGGTCCTCCACCACACCGTGGTGGGCGACAACCCCCAGCGTCTGGCCCAGGCCCTGGAGACCGCCCGGGACCGGGCGGACATCATCATCACCACCGGCGGCCTGGGGCCCACCTATGACGATCTCACCAAGCAGACCATCTGTCAGGTCTTTGGCCGGGAGCTGGAGCTCCACGAGGACATTCTGGAGGAGATCCGCGCCTGGTTTCAGACCAAGATGGGCAAGACCATGCCGGAGAACAACGTCCAGCAGGCCCTGCTGCCGGTGAACTGCACGGTGTTCGACAACCCCGTGGGCACCGCCCCGGGCTGCGCCTTTGAGGAGAACGGGGTCCACGTGCTCATGCTCCCCGGCCCCCCCTTCGAGTGCCGGTACATGTTTGAGAACCGGGCGGCCCGGTACCTGGAGAAGCTCACCGACGGCGTGATCGTCAGCCACGAGATCAAAATTTTCGGCATGGGGGAGAGCAGCGTGGAGGAGGCCCTGCGGGTCCCCATGACCACCCTCGCCAACCCCACCCTGGCCCCCTACGCCAAGCTCAACGAGTGCATGGTCCGGGCCACCGCCAAGGCGGAGACCCGGGAGGCGGCGGAGGACATGCTGAGGCCCCTGATGGCCCAGGTGCTGGACACCCTGGGGGATGTGGTCTACGGCGTGGACGTGGACAGCCTGGAGGCGGTGGTCTCCGGCCTGCTCCTGGACCGGGGCCTCACCCTGTCCGCCGCCGAGAGCTGCACCGGCGGGCTCATCGCCAAGCGCATGACCGATCTGCCCGGCGCGTCCAAGGTGTTCCGGGGCGGCGTGGTCAGCTACACCAACGGCGTAAAGGCCGGCGTGCTGGGGGTGGACGGGGATCTGCTGGAGCGTTACGGCGCGGTGAGCGAGGAGACCGCCCGGGCCATGGCCGAGGGCTGCCGGCGGGTCTGCGGCAGCGATCTGGCGGTATCCGTCACCGGCGTGGCCGGGCCGGACGCCGATGACCGGGGTACGGAGGTGGGCACGGTGTACATCGCCCTGGCCGCCCGGGAGAGAACCATCTGCAAGAAGCTGGCCTGCGGCAGGGGCCGCGGGCGGGACCGGGTCCGCTCCGCCGCCGCCAGCAACGCCTTTGACCTCATCCGCCGGTCCCTGCTGGGGCTGCCGGTATAGGCGCTGTTAAGAATACGGGCGGAACTGCAAGGCGCTGTTGGTGGAGAATTCGCCGTGGATCCTCTATACTGAGAGCATATTCCAAAGGAAAGAGGTGTTACGGATGAATTTGGGAAACCATCTGTTTCAGGCGCGGAAGAAGCGGGGCCTCTCCCAGGAGGCGGCGGCGGAGAAGCTGGGGGTGAGCCGGCAGACCATCTCCAAGTGGGAGACCGACGAGACCCTGCCGGACATCCGCCAGTCCAAGCGGCTGGTCTACGGAGTGTCCCTGGACGAGCTGATCGACTTTGATCTGGACGTCAGGGAGGTGGAGCAGGCCATTGAACGGACCACCCCCGCCCTGGAGGAGAAGATCGACTGGACCAAGGCCTGGGGGAAGAAATACCCGATCCTGCTTACCTACACCCGGGATGTGAACGTGGAGAACTACGCCGTCCGGCTGGAGGCCATGATCGGGGAGCTGCGGGCCGAATACGGGTACAGCGAGCTGGACGCGTTTTTGGTCCTGAAGGATATTCTGGCCTCCGTGTGGAAGGGCAGGAAGAAGAAGTCCTAGGGCGGCTTTACTGGGACCTGACATACAGCAAAAATCCCTTACCGGCCTTGCCGCCGGTAAGGGATTTCCTGATTCTCCGCTATTTCTTGCCGCCCTTGAGGGCCTTCATCCGCTTCTCGTGGTCCAGAATCCGCTTGCGGATGCGCAGGCTCTTGGGGGTCACCTCCAGAAGCTCGTCGTCCGCCAGGAACTCCAGGCACTGCTCCAGGCTCAGCTGGCGGCAGGGCACCAGCCGCAGGGCCTCGTCGGACCCGCTGGCCCGCATGTTGGTCAGCTGCTTCTTCTTGCACACGTTGACCGTGATGTCCTCCTGCTTGGGGCTCACGCCCACCACCATGCCCGCGTACACGGGCACGCCCGCGCCGATGAACAGGGCCCCCCGCTCCTGGGCGTTGTACAGGCCGTAGGTGATGGACTCGCCGGTCTCGAAGGCGATGAGGCTGCCCGTGCTCCGGCGGCTCAGATCCCCCTTGTAGGGGGCGTAGCTGTCAAAGACCGAGGCCATGATGCCCTCGCCCCGGGTGTCGGTCAAAAACTCGTTGCGGTAGCCGAACAGGCCCCGGGCCGGCACCAGGAACTCCAGCTTCATCCGGTCTCCCACCGGGGTCATCTCCGCCAGATCGCCCTTCCGGGAGCCCAGCTTCTCGATCACCGCGCCCACGCTGTCCGACGGCACGTCCGCCACCAGCCGCTCGATGGGCTCGCACTTCACCCCGTCAATCTCCCGGTAGAGGACGCGGGGCGGGGAGACCTGGAACTCATAGCCCTCCCGGCGCATGGTCTCAATGAGGATGCTCAGGTGCATCTCCCCCCGGCCCGCCACGTTGAAGGCGTCCATGGCCCCCTCAATCTCCGTCACCCGCAGGGACACGTCCTTCAGGGTCTCCCGGAAGAGCCGGTCCCGGATCTGGCGGGAGGTGACGAACTTGCCCTCCCGGCCCGCATAGGGGGAGTCGTTGATGGAGAAGGTCATCTCCATGGTGGGGGCGGAGATCTGCACAAAGGGCAGGGGCTCCGGACTCCCGGCGGCGCAGATGGTGTCCCCGATGGTGATGTCCCCGATGCCGCTCATGGCGATGATATTCCCGGCGGAGGACGCGGGCACCGGCTTCTTGGTGAGCCCGTCAAACTCGTAGATGTTCACGGCCTTGGCCTTCTTGGGGGCCGCGCCGGGGTCGTGGTAGTTGCACACGGCAATCTCCTGGTTCTGGCGGATCACGCCCCGCTCAATGCGGCCCACGGCGATGCGGCCCACGAACTCGTTGTAGTCAATGGAGCTGACCAGCATCTGGAAGGGTGCCTCCGTGTCCGCCTCCGGGGCGGGGATATAGTTGAGGATGGTGTCAAAGAGGGGCTTGAGGTCCCCCGGGGGATCCTCGGGGTGGTAGGCGCAGACGCCCCTGCGGGCGGAGCAGAAGAGCATGGGGCTGTCCAGCTGCTCGTCCGTGGCGTCCAGGTCCATGAGGAGCTCCAGACACTCGTCGATGACCTCGTGGACGCGCTGGTCGGGCCGGTCGATCTTGTTGACCACCACGATGACCCGGTGGCCCAGCTCCAGGGCCTTGGAGAGCACGAACCGGGTCTGGGGCATGGGGCCCTCGGCGGCGTCCACCAGAAGGATGACGCCGTTGACCATCTTCAGAATCCGCTCCACCTCGCCGCCGAAGTCGGCGTGGCCCGGGGTGTCCACGATGTTGATCTTGGTGCCGCCGTACTGGATGGCGGTGTTTTTGGCCAGGATGGTGATGCCCCGCTCCCGCTCCAGGTCGCCGGAGTCCATCACCCGGTCCACCACCTCCTGGTTCTCCCGGTACGCGCCGCCCTGCTTGAGCATCTCGTCCACCAGGGTGGTCTTGCCGTGGTCCACGTGGGCGATGATGGCCACGTTGCGCAGCTTTTCGTTCCTCATATAAGAGCCTCTTTTCACAGGTAAAAAATTCAGCTTGCCTATTGTATTACAATTATGCCCGCTTTTCAACCCGCAATCTCGACAATATTATGGAACTTTGCGCCTGTTTTATTGAGCAGCCCTTCTTTTTCTTCCGGAAAGATCAAAGAACTACACTGGACAAGGGCATAAAATGATAATAGCCTGACGGTATGCCCGCCGTCAGATTTTCCACTCAATTTGCAGCTTCTCGCTGGTGGCACGAATGACTGTCAACGCCAATTTGAAATTGTAAGAAAACGCCGAAGAAATTTTGTAGTTTTTCGGCGGGGGGGGGTAACAAAACTAAGCGTTTCCTTGCTCAAAAAGAGTGTTCACGATTTG